>JAIEMK010000026.1 GCA_019752295.1 Chitinophagaceae bacterium
TATAAAGGAGTTACTCCCAATCAGGGCTCAACAGGGTTAGCGGCAGCAGATTTGCCAAAGAATTTTTGGAGAGCAGCTTATGCTACCACAACTGCAACTGCAGATTCAGGAAGGTATATATTCAATAACCTTGCACCCTTCCCTGTTATTACAGCAAGTGATATTCAATTTATGAAAGCCGAAGCTGCATTCAGAAAAGGCAACAAGGATCTGGCATTAACTGCTTACAAAAACGGTATTAATCTTTCTCTGGATTTGCTTACTTCCAATTACGAATCAAGAGTGCCGCTTGCTTTGCGAATGACCGACGCTTCAAAAGCTGCATATCTTGCCAATACGGCTGTAATACCTGCTTCTTCCAGCTCATTAACACTGAGCATGATTATGCTGCAGAAGTATATCGCTTTGTATGGCTATGGCTTTAATGAAACTTGGACCGACATGCGCCGCTTCCATTATATCGACCCGGATCCTGCAACTGGAAACCAAGTGTATGCCGATTTTGCTTTGCCTGCAACTATGACTATTTATAATAATAGCAAGCCAGTATATCGATGCAGACCAAGATATAATTCTGAGTACCTGTATAATATTCCGGCACTTCAAAAAATTGGGGCACTAGCTTCAGATTATCATACTAAAGAACATTGGTTCAGTCAACCATAATCTTCATTATTTAAAAAGTAAGAAATGAAAAAAAATACTTTAAAATATTTGCTTCCTGCAATAATGGTGTTGATGCTTTATTCATGTGGTAAGCAAAGTGGAGTAACCAATCAGGCTTATTCTGTATATGGTGTGGGCGCTAATCAGGGACAACTGAAAATTAATCTGGGCTTTGCTTATACCAAAAACTATAGCATGTTGATTAAGATCAACGATCAGGTAGTGAGTAATTTGCTAACTACCAGAACTCCTTTTCCCGGCGGCGGATTTAATACCAATGGAAGCAGTTTTGCACTATATATTGGTGTAAATAAGGGAGATAATAAAGTTTCGTTAGTGATTCCGAATTTTGGTACAAATACTGACTCCGTTGTGCTCTACACCACTACTGTTACCATTCCCGATAACAATGCTTATACTTTGCACATTGCAGATACCATGGTGAACTCTAGTTTGAATAATACCAAATCGCTATTGGTAAAGAACGAGATTGCCGATGTGGATGTAAACTTCTGCAGATTCAGGTTTGTAAATATGATACCCAATCTTACAGGAGTGGATTTGTATTTAAATGGCGTAAAAATGAAATCGAATATTCCTTTCATGGCGGCCACAGATACATTTACAGTAAGAACCGATATGTTTGCTCCGGGTTTTAATCCATCAGCAACAACTGCATGGGCAGTTCGACCAGTGGGGGCGTCTTCAACATCTGCAGCTACAGCTACATATACAAGTACCAACGGCTTGCAGAGTCAAAGAGTAATGACCATTTTCAGTATGGGATATGCAGGGTTTACCGGAACGAAATTACCTTTTGTTGCATTGACATTAGATAAAAATCAGTAAGAACTATACTTTGTAAACCCTCGGTTTTAAGGAAGCGTTAAATGCGCTTCCTTTTTTTATGAGATGTGTTTGTGATACCGCTTTTTGGTACTTTTGTACCCCCCTCTAACAACATTTAATTTTTATGAGATGCAAAAAATTACAACTGTTTTAGTATTTGCAATTTTTATGGGGATCTCTGAAACCAGAGCACAGCAAATCGTAAATTTTTTACCGGAATATTTGGAACACTATAAACCCGAAAAACTACACTTGCATTTTGATAAGAGTGTGTACAATAAGGGAGAAACCATTTGGTATAAATCGTACATTTTAGCAGGAGATAGTTTATCGGACTTTAGCAGAAATTTTTATGTGGACTGGTACGATGATAATGGCCAATTAATTGTTCACACGGTGCAGCCTGTTTTTGAATCATCGGCAAGAGGACAGTTTGATATTCCTGCAAATTATCGCGGAGAAATGATACACTTAAAAGCGTACACACAATGGATGTTGAATTTTGATTCTTCGTTTGTGTACAGAAAAGATATTCAGATTATTCAGACCGATAGCACGGTTAAAACAAAACCTTTTATTCCTGCAGCAACCATTCAATTTTTTCCTGAGGGAGGAGAGCTGATAAATGGAGTAAACTCAACTGTGGCATTTCTGGCTGCTAACCAGGCTGAAAAACCAGTAGAAATCAGAGGAGCAATCTTTAATAATTCCAATCAACTAATCGACTCTTTTGTTTCGGTACATAACGGCATGGGAAAATTTTCGCTTGAAGCTTCTTCGAAAGAAACTTATTATGCAAAGTGGATGGATGAGTATGGCATTGATCATATTTCTCCCTTACCCAATATTAAACCAACAGGTGTAGCACTTGAATGCCAGTTAAAAAAACACAAAGCTGTTTTTGTAATAAAGCGTAGTCCTGAAATAACTGAGCAACTGAAATCGGTTCATATAGTTGCAACCATCAATCAACAGTTTATATTTAATGCCGCTGCTAACCTTGCAACAAAAAGAATTGTTACCGGAGAAATCGCAATAGATAGTATTCAGTCAGGTATATTACAAATTACTTTGTTTGATGCAAACTGGATTCCTATTGCAGAAAGGGTTCTGTTTATTAAGAGTCCTGAGTATGAATTTTTTCCTGATGTTCGAATCGTTTCAAAAAAACTTTCCAGAAGAGCAAAGAATACACTCGAGATAAATGTGTCGGATTCGGTACTTAGCAATTTATCGATAGCAATTACGGATGCGGGTCTGTTCAGAGACAGCAGTACAAATATATTTTCTCAGTTTTTATTATCAAGCGATCTAAAAGGCTATATACATCAACCTGCTTATTATTTTTCGAACGACAATGAAACCATCGATGAACAATTGGACCTAGTGATGTTAACCCATGGCTGGAGAAAATATAAGTGGGATGAAATTGCCAAGAGGCAGTTGCCTCTGATTACTTATCCGATAGATAGTGATTATTTACAGATCAAGGGAAATGTTACACTCAATTCGCAAATGGTAAACTTTAAGCCCAATCAATCCATCACACTCATCATGCAGGCCAAAGATAGCAGTAAACAATACTTCTACGTGCCTGTTAAACCCGATGGCAGTTTCAGACAAAGAGGTGTAATCTTTTTCGATTCTTCAAAAGTATTTTATCAGTTGAATGGAGATAAAAGATTAAATGAATATGCAAGTGTCAACTTTCAATATAGTTTGCCTCAAGCCACATTTGCAAGATCCATGAAGGTTTCTAATTTTAGAAGGATCGATAGTATAGCATTGCAGGAAAGCAGATCTTTTTTTGCAAGTATTGCGAATAAGAAAAAAAGTCTTGATTCTACCGTTATTCTAAAAGAAGTGATCGTTAATAGTAAGATCAAATCTTCCATCGAAATTCTGGATGAAAAATATACCACAGGGTTATTCGCCAGTAGAAACGGATATTCATTTGATGTATTAAACGATACCCGTGCACACGCTTCGATTGATATCTTCCATTATTTACAGGATATGATACCCGGCTTATCCATGTCGATCCCCATCATGGGTGCTAACGGAGCAGGCGATGCAAATAGTAGTAATGTTCCGGGTTTGAGTTGGAGGGATGGTACTCCGGATCTTTTTATTAATGAATTACCAGCCGATGCTGGAACTTTAATGGATTTGTCGATGAGCGAAGTGGCTTATATCAAAGCTTTCCGCCCTCCTTTCATGGCAGCTTCAGGTTCAGGTGCATCGGGAGCAATTGTTGTGTACACAAAGAAGGGATCGGATATCAGAACCGATAATATAAAAGGACTGAATCATGTATTGTTAACCGGCTACAGCAATTGCAGAGAATTTTATCATCCCGACTACAGTGTACAGCAAACAAAATATGCCGACACCCGTTCTACCATTTATTGGAATCCCTATGTTCTAACAGATAAAAAAAATAAAACGGTAAAGATAGAATTCTACAATAACGATATCAGCAACAGGTATCGCATTATATTAGAGGGGGTAAACGCAAATGGAAAATTAGCGAGGGTTGAAAAAATTGTTGAATAAGAACTGGATTAGAGATCATGATGATCGTCGCCTAATAATTCTCTTTCAATTTCTTCCATCTGAACAATATCCCATGCCTCACTTTCGGTAGGGGTAGTGTTTAAAAAATCCAGAAGTTCGAGTTTTTCAAAACTGTTCTCTACTGCTTCAGATAAATTACAGATTACAAACGAAGCGCCGTTTTCATAAAAATGCTGCTGTAATTCGGCCACTTGAATTGCCGCAGCTTCTTCAATCGTTTTTACACTCGAAAGTTGAAGTACTACGTTTTTTACTGTAGCTTTCAAGCAGATGAGGCAGCTTTTTACAAGCCCCGCTGCTATATTGACAGTCAAATCCGGCAATAATGGGGTTACAACAGTAAATTTCTCCTTGGTATCAATTTTGATTTCCATATAATAGAATTCATTAACAAACTGTGTATAAATGGCACGCAACTTCACTCAAAAATATTCGTTATAATTGTATAAATCCAATTTTGATTATGGATAATAATTTTTCAGCACAGGTAAAAGAGATCATTTCCTTCAGCAGGGAAGAGGCATTGCGGTTGGGGAACGACTTTATAGGGACAGAGCATCTCTTGTTGGGATTGATACGCGATGGCGATAATACCGCTATCAAAGTACTCAAGCAACTCAATATTGATTTGTATGAACTGCGTAAGGAAGTGGAACTGGCTGTGAAAGACAAGACAGGGAAGAATATTGCCAATATTAATAGCCTGCCTTTGACCAAACAGGCAGAGAAAGTAATCAGGGTAACGGTTTTGGAAGCAAAAGCTTTAAAAAGTCCGTTGGTAGAAACAGAACATTTAATGTTGAGTATTCTGAAAAACAAGGAAAATATTGCAACTCAGATCTTAAACCAATTTGATGTGGACTATGATCTGTTCCGCAATGAGTTGGGAATGGTAGGTTCTACCAATCCAAATCCTCGCAGCGAGTTTTCGGATGAGAGTGAAGAAGAATTTGATGAAGAAAAAAGAAGTGCAGGATACCAGCAACAAAGAGGCGGAAAAGCAGCGCCGGGAGCCAAGAGCAAAACGCCTGTACTGGATAATTTTGGAAGAGATATCACCAAACTGGCCGAAAGTGGTACACTCGATCCTATTGTTGGCAGAGAGGCCGAAATTGAGCGTGTGAGCCAGATACTGAGCCGCCGTAAAAAGAATAACCCAATTTTGATAGGAGAGCCCGGAGTGGGTAAAACTGCAATCGTTGAAGGCCTCGCATTGAGAATTGTTCAGCGCAAAGTGAGCCGGGTTTTATTCGACAAAAGAGTCATCAGTCTTGATCTAGCTGCATTAGTAGCAGGAACCAAATACCGTGGCCAGTTCGAAGAGCGCATGAAAGCCATTATGAATGAACTGGAAAAAAATCGAGATGTGATTTTGTTTATCGACGAAATCCACACCATTGTTGGTGCAGGTGGAGCAAGTGGTTCTTTAGACGCTTCCAATATCTTTAAGCCGGCTCTGGCAAGAGGCGAACTGCAATGTATCGGAGCTTCTACACTCGACGAATATCGTATGCATATCGAAAAAGATGGTGCATTGGATCGTCGTTTCCAAAAAGTGTTGATCGAGCCGCCAAGTGTGGACGAGACTATCATGATCCTTAATAATATCAAGTCTAAATACGAAGACTTTCACAACGTTACTTATAACGACGAAGCTATTGAAGCTTGTGTGAAGTTGAGCGATCGTTATATGACCGACCGTTTATTGCCCGATAAAGCAATTGATGTGTTGGATGAAGTAGGGGCAAGGGTACACTTAAAAAACATTAATGTACCGGAAGAGATTGTGGAGTTAGAAAAGAAAATTGAGGATGTAAAGAACGAAAAAAATAAAGTGGTCAAAAGCCAGCGCTTTGAAGAAGCTGCTGCTTTACGCGATACCGAAAAAAGACTGGGCGAAGAACTTGAGAAAGCAAAAGCTATTTGGGAAGAGGATAGTAAACACAGAAGATATCCAATTGTGGAAGAACATATTGCCGAAGTGGTGAGTATGATGACTGGTATTCCGGTAAAGCGAATGGTGCAGGCAGAAACAGAGAAACTGCGCAGGATGAGCGAAGATATGCGTGCGATGGTGGTAGGGCAAGACGAAGCGATTCTGAAAGTGGTAAAAGCCATACAACGTAATCGGGTTGGCCTAAAAGATCCTAAGAAACCGATTGGCACTTTTATTTTCTTAGGACCTACGGGTGTTGGTAAAACAGAACTAGCGCGATCTCTGGCGCGTTATATGTTCGATTCGGAAGATGCTTTGATTCGCATCGACATGAGCGAATACATGGAAAAGTTTACTGTGAGCAGATTAATCGGAGCTCCTCCCGGATATGTTGGTTATGAAGAAGGTGGGCAGCTTACCGAAAAAGTAAGACGAAAACCTTACTGTGTGATTTTGTTGGATGAGATCGAAAAAGCACACCCTGATATTTACAATATTTTATTGCAGGTATTGGATGATGGTCAGTTGACCGATGGGTTAGGCCGCAAGATCGATTTCAAAAATACACTGATCATCATGACATCAAATATCGGGGTACGCCAGTTGAAAGAATTTGGTGATGGTGTAGGTTTTGCTACGGCTACCAGGGTTCAGAATGCAGAAGACAATAATAAAGCGGTTATAGAAAAAGCGCTGAAACGTACTTTTTCTCCTGAGTTTTTAAACAGGATTGATGATGTGGTTATTTTCAACTCGCTGAGCAAAGAAAATATTTTCAACATCATCGATATACTGATGAAGGGTGTAACAAAAAGATTGCAGAATCTTGGGTTCTCGATGGAGTTGACGCTCGAAGCAAAAGAGTTTATTGCCGACAAGGGATATGATTCTCAGTTTGGTGCAAGGCCTTTGCACAGGGCATTACAGAAATATCTGGAAGATCCTTTGGCCGAGGAAATACTGAACTTAAATGTAAAAGCCGGCGATATTCTTGTGGCAGATCTGGATAAGGAAAATGGGAAAATAAAATTCATTTTTCAACCCAAGGAAGAAGAGCCGAAGATTTCGGAAGCCTAGGAGAAAGTCAAAAGTCAAAAATCAAAATTCAAAAATCAAAATTCAAAATATAAAGCGGGTTGTCTGATAAAGACAACCCGCTTCATTTATCCTACTTTTTTACTTTTTACTTTTGATTTTTGACTTATTGTATGTCCCATGCCAACGCGGAAGCACCTAAAATAGCCGCGTCTGCTTCTTTTAAATGGCTTACAAGAATCTTCACCTTGTTTTGGAATACTTGTATCAGGTTGGCCTCCATACTCTCTCTGGTGGGTTTTAAAATTAAATCTCCTGCCTTGGTTAAGCCGCCAAATAATACGATGGCAGAAGGGCTAGAGAACATAACAAAATTCGCCAATGCCAAACCAAGTATTTTACCGGTAAACTCAAATATTTCCTTTGCTAACTGATCGCCAGCCATGGCCGCATCGTACACTTTTTTAGAGTCGAGCTGGTCCCTCGGAACTGCACGTAATAAGCTGGGCGTTTCTGAATTTTCCAGAAATTCAATAGTGGTTAAACGAACTCCTGTGGCAGAAGCATAGCTTTCCAGAGAGCCCTTCTTACCGGTACCTTCATGATAACGACCATCGGGAATTACGATAACGTGTCCCAGCTCACCGGCAAAACCATCGTGCCCGTAAATTAAAGAACCATTTGCAACAATACCACTTCCTACACCTGTTCCCAGTGTAATCATAATAAAATCCTTCATGTCTTTAGCCGCACCATATTTCATTTCACCCAAAGCTGCAGCATTTGCATCATTGGTTAAAACAACGGGAAGTTTAAATTCATCCTGAATAATTTTAGCGAGCGGAATCACGCCTTTCCAAGGAAGGTTCGGCGCATATTCAATGGTGCCGGTATAAAAGTTTCCGTTTGGAGCACCAACGCCAATGCCTTTTATTCTGCCAATACCACCAATATTATCAATCAGTGGTTGAAGGTTTTTGTGCAGGTCAATAATAAAATCATTAATCTCCTTGTATCCTCTGGTTGACATCTCACTCGAGAAAAGCACATTTCCTTCTCTGTCAACGATACCAAATTTTGTACCTGTACCTCCAATATCAATGCCTATTGCGAGTTGTTCCATTCCTGAAATTGCAGTTGCCATAATTAGTGAAATTAAATTGAAAATTAGTGAGCCCCAGCGCTGGTTTTGACATCATAGTCAATTCCCTGCGATTTCAGAATTGCTTTTACCTGAACTGCATAAAAAGCCAGGTATGCAAAACAAATTGCACCTACAATATAACTGTAATGGATACCCAAAACTTTGTCATCAGCAACCCATCCCTGCAGTGCTGCAATTACACCACCACCCATAATCATCATAATCAGTAAGCTACTTCCCTGATTGGTATGTTTACCCAAACCGGCAACAGCCAATGTAAAAATACAAGGCCATAAAGTACTACAGAATAATCCAACACTAATGAACGCAAATACACTCAGCATACCGGTAGTAAGCATACCAATAATCAATGCGATAATTCCCAAAGAAGAGAATATTAAAAGCATTCTGGCAGGATTTCCCTTACTTGTAATATTTCCGATAATCATGGCCACAATTACAAATGCATAAATATAGAAGTTGCTCATATCGTGTTGTGCAATGGCATTTACAATTAAGAAAACCGCAAATGCTAAATAAGGCATTACAAAGGCCAATATCTTTTCTTTGCTTTGGCTAACACCAAATGCGCCTACAGAATTGGTCCATCTTCCAATCATTAAACTAGCCCAATACAAAGAAATATAAGGCGCAATTTTATCGGTAGTAATACCTGCGTGTTGACGCATATATTCCGGCAAATTACTTGCTGTAGCTACTTCAACTCCCACATAAACAAAGATGCCGATCATACCCAATACCAACTGAGGGTATTGCAAAGCAGAAGTTTTGTGTAATACTTTTGTAGTTGTTTCTGCTTCTTCATCAGCTACATGATCCAGATCAATTTTATTAGGGATGGAAGAGAACTTGAAAAAAAGTGCAACTAATACAAACGCAACTCCCAGAATCAGATAAGGTGTTTTTACACTTTCAATGCTAGCTTCGGTGCCACCTGCACTTACACTTCCGAAGATTGCAAAGCTTACTAATAATGGTCCGATAGTAGTACCAAAATTATTGATACCCCCAGCCATACTCAATCTTTGCGATCCAGTTTTAGGGTCGCCGATAACTACAGCCAGTGGATTGGCCGCAATTTGTTGTAAGCTAAAACCTAATGCCACAATAAATAATGCAGTGATCATTAAATTAAAGGAAGCATTATTTGCAGCAGGGAAAAATAAAAGTGTTCCCAAAGCTGAAATGATTAAACCCAGTGCAATACCATTTTTGTATCCAATTTTGTTTAACAAATCGCCGCCGATTGCAGAAGATACACCAACATAAATCAGTGAACCAACGGTATAAGCAACATAGAATGCAACTGCCACAAGCTGGCTTTGAAGTTGTGTTAGCGTGAATGCTTTTTTAAATACGGGGATCAGGATGTCGTTGCTGGCAGCAACAAAACCCCAGAAAAAAAATACAGTAATCAGGGTGCCGAATTGCGACCAGTTTGTTTTTTGATTCATGGCAGGCGTTATGAAGTTGGTTAATTGAATAGGCTGTAAAATAAATATATTTTGGCAAGCAGAAAACTTTAAATGTTTTTTGTGCACTGGTAATTCATTCCTAAATTGAATGCAAATCGAGGATCCAAAAATCAACTGATGGAAATTGTTCATATAAGTGCCGAATGCTATCCCGTTGCAAAAGCGGGGGGATTGGGTGATGTGGTTGGTGCTTTACCAAAGTACCAATGTCTGGCCGGTCATACTGCGAAAGTAGTGATGCCAATGTATCGGACTAAGTTTTTATATAATCATGAATGGGTAGTTGATTTTAAAGCAAATGCGAATCTGGGTGATTGGTTTTTTGAGTATACGATCATTCGCGAAAAAAAAAATTCATTAGGATTTGATTTATATCTTGTGGATATCAACGGCTTATTAGATCGTGAAAAAATTTACGGATACGACGACGATACAGAGCGCTTTACAGCATTTCAGATAGCTGTTGTGAACTGGCTTGCAAGCTGGGAGCACCGACCGGATATCGTTCACTGTCACGATCATCAGGCAGCCCTCGTGCCTTTCATGATGAAACATTGTTTCAATTACCGACACTTAAGCAGGATCTCTACCGTCTTTACAATTCATAACGGACAATATCAGGGTTGGATGAATTGGAGTCAGAGTAATTTAATTCCAGCATGGGACGAGTGGAAGACGGGCTTACTGGAATGGAATGGAAGAATTAATCCGATGGCTGCTGCCATTAAATGCGCTGAGAAAATAACAACTGTTAGTCAGAGCTATATGGAGGAATTGTTTTGGGACGCCAATGGTTTGGAAGCATTATTTGAATATGAGCGGGGCAAATGCAGCGGCATCTTAAACGGAATCGACAACGAGATCTGGAATCCGGAAACGGATACTTATTTACAAAGTCATTTTACAATTAAAACCGTTACCGAAGGGAAGCAAAAAAATAAGGAGCTACTTTGTACCCAGTTTAATCTGGATATTTCGAAACCACTATTTGTTTTTATCGGAAGATTGGTTGGGGAAAAAGCTGCCGATATTCTGGCCGACGCTATTAGTTCAGCAATCTATCATACCAATGGTGAAGCCGCTTTTTTTATTTTGGGTAGCGGTCAAACAGATGTTGAATGGTCGTTACAACAATTAGCGCATCATCATAAAGGAATTTATAACGCATACATCGGATACAACGAAGCGCTAAGTCATTTGATTTATGCCGGCGCTGATTTTTTACTCATGCCGAGTAGGGTTGAGCCATGCGGACTGAATCAAATGTATGCCATGCGTTATGGAACCGTGCCTGTTGTTAGAAGTACAGGTGGATTAAAAGATACGGTAGTAGATATGGGCGACCCAGATGGCTACGGTATTCGATTTAATCATGCTTCTGTGGATGATTTAGTATATTCAATCGGCAGAGGCGTTTCGGTGTATCAGGATAAAGCACAAATGGAGAAAATGCGCAAGACTATGATGCGGATCGATAATAGTTGGGAGGCAACAGTTCAAAAATATATCAACCTATATCAAAGTATCATATAAACCCTATAACCTATTCGTATGATTAATTATTCCAGTTCAGTAGTAGCGGTCATTCTGGGTGGTGGCGCCGGGAGCAGATTGTATCCCTTAACAGCCACAAGATCTAAACCTGCCGTACCCATTGCGGGTAAATATCGTTTGGTAGATATTCCGATCAGTAACTGTATCAATAGTAACATCAACAGAATGTTTGTGTTAACACAGTTCAATTCTGCATCGCTGAACAAGCATATTAAAAATACGTACCACTTCAGTGCTTTTAGTTCGGGATTTGTAGATATACTCGCTGCAGAACAAACTCCGGATAATCCGGGATGGTTTCAGGGTACAGCAGATGCCGTAAAACAATCTCTGCGACATATCGGAAACTTTGAGTATGAATATATTTTGATATTGAGCGGTGATCAGTTGTATCAGATGGATTTCAGTGAAATGATTACCAATCATCAGGCCCAGGGTGCAGATATCACGATCGCTACCATTCCTGTTGGTGATAGGGAAGCCCCTGAATTCGGTATTCTTAAAACCAACGAAGAACATTTTATCACTTCATTCATCGAAAAACCGAGTAAGGATTTATTACCCGAGTGGACCAGTGATACCGGCGCAGAAATGCAAAAGCAGGGAAGAAATTATCTGGCATCGATGGGTATTTATATTTTCAATAAGCGGATTTTAGATCATCTGCTGTATGAGAAAAATCCCAAGGCAACCGACTTTGGAAAAGAAATTATTCCGGAATCAATCGACAATCATAAAGTAATCAGCTACCAATACGACGGATATTGGACCGATATTGGAAACATCTATTCTTTTTATGAAGCCAACCTTGCCTTAACAGAGGATATTCCTCCGTTCAATCTTTTCGACAACAACAAAACTGTTTATAGCCGCGCAAGAATGTTACCTCCTGCAAAAATTAGTGGAACCACTTTAGAAAGAACCATTATTGCAGAGGGCTCCATTATCAATGCCAGCAGGATCGAACAGAGTGTAGTTGGTATCCGTTCCAGGATTGGTCTGGGTTCTACCGTGGTGAGCACATATATTATGGGAAACGATTTCTATGAAACACTGAGTGAGATGGAAGCGAATCAGGCAAAGGGTCTTCCGAAAATAGGTATTGGTGAGCGTTGCTATATTAAGGATGCAATCATCGACAAAAATTGTCGCATCGGAAATGATGTAAGAATCGTTGGTGGCAAACACCTTGCAAATACAGATCATCCTTTGTATTCCATAAAAGATGGTATCGTGGTGGTTAAAAAGACTGCCGTTTTACCGGATGGATTCGTGATATAAATCATAAAAAACATCTCAATACGGGATGTTTTTTTATTTACTTTTATGTTCATGTATTTATTACACATTACTTGCTTAAACGATTGCTATGGCCATAACAAATAGTTCTTCAACTAATTTATCGAACAGCTCAAAACCTGTTTTGAATTTCTGGAAAATCTGGAATATCAGTTTCGGATTTCTGGGTGTTCAGATTGGTTACTCTTTACAAAATGCAAATACCAGCAGGATACTTTCTGCTATTGGAGCAGATCCCCATCACCTAAGTCTTTTTTGGTTGGCCGCACCATTGGCCGGACTAATCGTACAGCCTATTGTAGGACTATCAAGCGATAAAACCTGGACCCGATTGGGACGAAGAATTCCTTTTATACTTGGAGGATCAATTGTTTCTGCACTGGCGATGTTCTTTATGCCTAACTCCGAACATTTTGCACAACTATTACCACCATTGATTTTCGGAGCTACCATGTTATTGTTGATGGATACTTCTTTTAATGTAACCATGCAACCATTCAGAGCACTTGTGAGCGATATGGTTCCCGAAAGCCAGCGTAACAAGGGCTATGCAGTACAGAGTTTTTTAATCAATACGGGTGCATTCATCGGCTCGATGCTTCCCTATGTGTTAACGAATATTTTTAGCGTGGCCAATCAACCCGGAGCAGGCGATAAAGTTGCACCAACTGTAATCTGGGCTTTCTATTTTGGAGGAGGCGCATTGTTGTTAAGTGTTTTATGGACTTCTTTCAGAACCAAAGAATATCCACCGGATGAATATGCTAAGTATAATAATCTGGAAAATGTAACGGAAGAAAAAGTTTCTTTTCTCTCCTTGCTAAAAAATATTCCGGCTACCATGTGGCAGTTATCAATCACTCAATTCTTTTCCTGGTTTTCATTATTTCTGATGTGGGTTTATACCACTCAGGGAATTGCACAAAGTATTTGGCAAACCAGCGATCCTCATTCTAAATCCTTTAATGATGCTGGCGACTGGACAGGTGTAATCTTTGCGGCTTATAGTTTATTTGCGGCACTCTATTCTTTGGTGATGACTCCTCTGGCTGATAAATTCGGCAGAAAAAATACCTATATGCTTTCTTTAATTGCAGGAGGTATCGGATTGGTGTCGATGATGTTTATTACCGATAAAAATTTATTATTTATTCCGATGA
Organism: Chitinophagaceae bacterium; assembly: GCA_019752295.1. GTDB lineage: Bacteria > Bacteroidota > Bacteroidia > Chitinophagales > Chitinophagaceae > Sediminibacterium. The sequence goes on from JAIEMK010000026.1 coordinate 13,717, forward strand.
TCGGCGTAGGTATTGCATGGGCCGCAATTCTCGCATTGCCTTATGCAATTCTTTCTTCATCATTGCCTGCGCGACAAACAGGTGTTTATATGGGTATTTTTAATGCTACTATTACAATTCCTCAGATTACTGCAGGATTATTGGGAGGCGTTGCGCTAACATTAGTTGGAGAAAAAGCCATCAATGTAATCGGATTGGCAGGTGCATCCATGATCATGGCTGGCATCTGCGCGAAACTGTTCATTAAATCAAAAGAATGAGTAAAGTTCTTGTAAAGCGTTTCTAAAATTTAGTTCAAAATGAAAAGTAAATTCAGTTTATTGGTGATTGCCTTTTTGGGCATGACATGTTATTCCTTTGCCTGGTATGCAAAATTATATCCTTCCAACTGGTGGGTTGGAATGAAGTGGAATAAAGTGCAGGTATTGGTATATGGTGACTATAATGGCTTCAATAAAGAAACAGTAAAAATAATAGATTATCCGGGTGTGAAACTGCTAAAAGTTACCCCTCTTGAAAACGAACATTATATAGTGTTGGATATAGAAGTTGCTCCCACAACCAAACCGGGCAATGTTGAAATTGAATTAATAAATAACGATAAGGCGCATAGTGTTTTGTGGCCCTTAGAAAAAAGAAGAACGGGCCTCGGTAAAACTTATGCGCAGGGTGTGAACTCTTCCGATCTGATTTATTTATTGATGCCCGATCGGTTTAGCAATGGTGATTCAACGAACGATCGAGTGGAAGGTATGCGCGATCAAAGCTTGAACAGATCAAAAATTTATGATCGTCATGGTGGCGATTTGCAAGGTGTGATCAATCATTTAGATTATTTAAAAAAACTTGGTGTAACAACTTTATGGATGACGCCTGTTATAGAAAATGATCAACCCAATCGTACAGAACACGGTTATGCATTTACTGACCATTATTCTATTGAGCCCAGAATTGGAGGAGCTGAAAAATATATTGAATTGAGCGATGCACTGCACAAACGCGGAATGAAATTAATTCAGGATGCCGTATACAATCATGTGGGCAGTAAACATATTACTTTTCTGGATCAGCCCACAAAAGACTGGTACCATCAATGGCCAACTTATACAGGCACATCTTATAAAGACCAGACTTTATTCGACCCCTATGCATCAAAATCTGATGCCAAAAGAACTTCCGACGGATGGTTTACCAGAGAAATGCCTGATCTGAATCAATCGAATCCATACGTAGCCAACTATCTGATTCAACATGCCATCTGGAGCGTTGAAAAATTTGGAGTCGACGGATGGCGTATTGATACTTATATCTACAATGATTTGCCTTTTATGAATCGATGCAATAAAGCATTGACTGACGAATACCCTGCTATCACTATGTTTGGCGAAACATGGGTACACGGAACTGCCGCTCAGGCATACTTTGTTGAGAATAAACTGGATGTTCCATTTAAGAGCAATTTACAGGGTGCAACCGATTTTCAGACTTTGATGTATGGCATTCAACCTGCTTTGAAACAGGATTTTGGATGGACAGAAGGCGTAAATAAATTATACACCACACTGAGCAACGATTTTTTGTATAAAGATGCAAATCGTAATTGCATTTTCTTAGACAACCACGATCTTACACGTATTTTTTCGGATGTTGGGGGAGATGTTGAAAAAGTAAAAGTGGGCATTGCTTGGTTGCTCACAACAAGAGGAATTCCTGAAATTTATTATGGAACCGAAATATTAATGAAGGGCGAAAAAAATCCGGATGATGGAAATGTGCGTTTGGATTTCCCAGGTGGATGGAAGGGGGATGCTAAAAATGCATTCACCGGTGAAGGAATGACTGATGAAGAAAAAGACATGCTACATTATGTAACAACCTTTGCCAATTTTAGAAAGAATAGCAGCGCCATTACAAAAGGTGCATTGATGCAATATGTTCCGGATGATGGCCTCTATGTTTATTTCCGTTACGATGCAAAACAAACCCTGATGTGTGTAATGAATACGAGTAATAAAGAAAAAGAAATTGATTTCTCCAATTATATAGAAAGAACAAAAGGCTTTACCGGCGGTAAGAATATTGTAACAGGAGCAACAGTTACAAATAAGTTTAGTGTGCCCGCCAAAAGAATGTGGGTGTTGGAATTAAGCCGATAAAATTTTTAATATTAGTATTGCTTTAATAGCTGAACAATACAGTTTGTTCAGCTATTATTTTATAATTCCACACAGGAAATATTTTCTATCGAAACACCAAGTTGCTGTAGCATTTCCGTCCATTTTTGCCTCATAATTCCATTTGCATCATTTCCTAAAACCCATATCACACTTGTGTTTTGGATGATTTTTCTGTTTGCCTCGTCATGCCCGGTGTATTTGTCGATATATTCCAGAAACTGATCTGAAGAAATGATATTTTCTTTAATTGGATCGCCCGGATCAATATCATCGATTACTAAATAATCTGTATTTCGCCAGGTCCATAAATATTTAATAGTATCCGCAATATCTTCGGGTTCAAAAAACATGCTGCTCAACTTCATCGCAGTTAAATACACGCAGGATTTATTTTGTATCGATTTTTCGTTGGCAAGCCCAACACTTAAACTGGTTTTCCCTTTATCTCTTTCTCCGAATATCAATAAATGCTTTCCAGGTTGATTATTTTGCAAATAAGATTTTACGGTGGTTTTATTTTCTTCACTGATGGGCAAATCAAACTGACTTAATCTAAATTGAAAAGGATAATCGGCATTCTGCTGATATATTTTTGTGAGATACCAATAATGGGCAGGATAAGCTACCACCAGACAGATGAAAACAGTGAAGATCGATAAAATAGTGATGTTGCCGTGATTATAATACCCCATCATTCTTCCGGAACTGAAAGCTCCGAGACTAAAAAAACAAAGATCCGTAAAAGTGTCGAAAGCAATATTGAGCCAAGCTGGCTGAAACTGGTATTTGGGCCCAGATACAAATAATAATTTGGAATGCGATACGCGATTAGAAAGCAAGGGGCCTAGAAAATTATAGGTTTCAAATACTACCCATATCCCTGTAATAATTGCGGAAGCAAAAAGTCCAGGCATGCTCAAGCCGCAATAATCTTTCAGTAAAAAATATAGCGGAATGGTAGGAATAAACGCGAGTGAAAAATGTCCGAACTGATTGGCCAGCCAGGAGTACGACAAAGTAACTCCGCGGTAAGAATCTTTACCGATCAAATCAGCTTTTAATTGGTGGAAAACATCTTTGGTGGTAACTTTTCCCATAAATATTTATTTGAGTAAGTAAATTGATATAGCATGAGGACTTCTGCTTAGTAAGATAATAAATTCATTTAGTTTTTTTTATCATTTAATTTTGAATCTCTATTAAAATCTTATCTTGAAAAAGTGGATGCTATGAATCTTATAAAATGAGTTACAAAAACCAATACAACCAATAATGAAAAAATGTAGTTTAATCCTTTTCTTTTTTTTAGTATCTGCTATGAAAATAAGTGCGCAAACAGAGTTGCCATTGTATAAGGATCTTATACCTAATAGCAAACCTGCAGAAAACAAAGAGAAGCAAGCTTATTACGATGGCATCTTGATCATTAGTGATATCAGCATCCCTACCTATACCGTATATCAGCCCAAAGTGCAAGACCCAAAAAGGGCTGCAGTAATTATTATTCCAGGTGGAGGATACTCTATTACAGCTTCAAGTCATGAAGGGTCTGATATCGCAAAATCATTTAACGAAGTGGGCATAACAGCCATTGTTGTTAAATACAGAATCCCGAGCGAAAGAACAATGATCAACAAAGAAATCGGTCCTTTACAAGATGCGCAGCAAGCAATTTTAACGGTCAGAGAGAATGCTGCAAAATGGAATATCGATCCAAATAAAATTGGCATTATGGGATTTTCTGCAGGCGGCCACCTTGCTGCTTCTGCAGGAACACATTTTGCTGAGGCATTTATTCCAAATCCCTTGAAAACTAGTCTGAGACCGGATTTTATGATACTTGGTTATCCGGTTATTAGTTTTCAGGATAGTTTAACGCATATGGGATCAAGAGATAATTTGATAGGTAAAGATCCTTCTAAAGCCAAAAAAGATTTTTATTCCAACGAATTGCAAATCACAAAAAATACTGCCCCTTGTTTTCTATTTCATGCTACAGACGACAATGTGGTGAAAGTAATGAATAGCGTATTATTTTATCAGGCATTGATCGAACATGCTGTAAAGGCAGAATTACATATCTATCAAAACGGTGGCCATGGATATGGCCTGAAAAATAAAACAACAAAGGATCTTTGGATGGAGAGCTGCCGCAATTGGATGCGGAACAATGGGTGGATGCAATAAAATCAAAATTCAAAAGTCAAAATTGAAGAATAATAATAAAATAAGCATTTCCCCTCCAAACTATGGTTTGGAGGGGTGGCCGAGCGGTTTAGCCCTGAGAACTCGGGGGGGTGGCTGATTCTAAGAGTAGCTCTTATTCTTCCCTAAGTTTTATTTTTTCTCCACTCTCTTGCTCAATTCAGTAACAGGCATATTAATTTGCTTACCAATTTGTTTGCCATTTCGATAGGTAACAATTTTCATGGTTACTGCATCCTGAGGAACTAAAACGGGTTTAGTGTACTCGGGATAATAATTATCCGGGTTGGATTCGTCGAATGAATAATAGATCGACATACCACTCAACTCCGTGCTAAGGTTTGCATATAAATTTCCTTTATCATCTTTTGATGCAGATACAATGGCGTCGTAGATCGCTTTCGAATATTTAGCATCTGATATATCCCATCTGTCAAACTGATTTTCTACTCTGGACGCAAAACTGTTCCAATCCTTTTTATCTTTTGGAGACCATACAGATTCAGCTACAGCCAGGGCTCTGGGCCATGTCATGTATTGCAAACTGCGATAATTACCCAGTTGTTCGGTCCATTGATTTCCCTGTCCGCCCAAAACATATTTTGGATCCATACCCGGTTGTACCGGATCGAATGTATAGGCTTTGTTTAAGCGAAGAGTGGCGTAAACTGGGGGCTCCAGTAAAGGCTCTCCTTGCACATAATCGAGATAAGTAAAAGTAGTAGGCGACATCACCACATTGTGTTTCGATGCGGCAGCTTCAATACCACCTTTAACGCCCCTCCAACTCATTACATTTGCAGTTGGCGAAATGCCGCCTTCCAGAATTTCATCCCAACCCATTAATTTTTTTCCTTTTGAGTTTACAATTTTTTCTACGCGACGAACAAAATAGCTTTCTACTTCGGGCATTGTTTTGAGTCCTTCTTTTTTCATCAACTCTTGTACTGCAGGACTTTTTTCCCAGAAATTTTTAGCGCATTCATCGCCTCCCATATGAATATATTCAAACGGAAACAATGCGGCTACTTCTGTAAATACTTTATCAAGAAACTCGTACACTTTTTCGTTGGCGGGGCAGAGGCCGTTTTCAACAATAGCTTCAAATCTTCCACCGGGGAACCAGTTCATGAATGATTGGCCCTGATACATTTTGTGCTCTCCTCCTGTACAGGATAATTCGGGATAAGCAGCAAGGGCGGCCATACTGTGACCAGGCACATCTATTTCTGGAAGGATCGTAAGATATCGTTCTTTAGCATACTGAACCAGTTCTTTAATATCTTCCTGTGTATAAAAGCCTCCATAAGTTTTTGGTTCTGACGCATCCGGAGCGTTAGGCGAATTAGACCATCTGCCATTGCGTTCAACCCTCCAAGCTCCAACAGCAGTAAGCTTGGGTAAACTTTTAATTTCAATTCTCCATCCTTCATCATCGGTAAGATGAAGGTGTAATAAATTGAATTTAAATTTCACCATATCATCCATAAACTGTTTTACTTCGGCTTTGGTAAAAAAATGTCGGCTCACATCCAGCATTAAACCTCTCCATCCGAATCTTGGCTGATCGTCGATTGTAACGCATGGGAGGGTCCATGATACATGATTGACTTGTGATTTGCTTTCGATTTCTTTTGGAAACAATTGAAGCAGGGTTTGGGTTCCATAAAATAATCCGGCTGCTTTATTGGCAGAAATAGTAACAACGCTATCGGTTACATTTAATTGATAACCCTCGTTTCCCAATGATGCATTCGCCGTTTTTAATAAGAGCAACTTAATGCCCTTGCCCTTTAAAATATGGTCTACTCTTAAATTGTAGCCGGTTACATTGTGCAGTTTTTTTGCCAGTGTTAATCCCAGTGCATCAACTTCTTTATTATCAGTAACGCTGATGCTTGAATTATTTTTTAAAATAAAACTACCACTATTTTTAACCAACGAAGCAGGAACGGGTATAATGGAAGGAGTGGGCTGTGATTGTGCCTGGGCAGCCGAAAAACCCAGTACCAGAATAATTGGCAGCATCGTTTTTTTCATGTGTTTTTTATTGATTTTGGTTACATGTAATTCGCTAACAAACATTTCAGTTGGTGTCAAATTTGTGTTATGCTCATTTCATGTGTTTTTTATTGATTTTGGCTACATGTAATTCGCTAACAAACATTTCAGTTGGTGACAAATTTTTGTTATGCTCATTTCATGTAAAAAATTTGAGGGCAAAAGTTACGGAGGATTTTTACATGAAAATCAAAGACGCAAAAAAAAAGCGCTCAAAGGAACGCTAAGAATTTAGAGGGAGGCATACCATAAAATTCGATGACCATTTTTCCCCCAATCCTTCATGCCCTTTTTTAATTCGACATTGAGCTGCTGAAAATTTACTTTTTTGCCTTTTTGATTTGGGTTTAATTGGGGAATCGTGGGCTCAATTAATTCTAATTTAGTGGCAAACCAGGTTGCATACATCCTTGGTATCGCCAACCCCATGATCATGCCGGGTAACCCACCAAAACTTTCGGGACCTGCACTCACAGGTATCTGGTCTGTATAAAATGCCACCACCACTACTGAATCACAAATTTTTGTAAGCGCTTTCTTGCAGTCGAAACCGGCAATCTCTCTATGTTCATCGGTAATTCGCCAAACAAGGTTTCGTGTACTGTCTTTGACGAGATAAGTATTTTCGAATATATCTTTTTGAATGCTGAGGGTATTCGTCGTAAAATCAGTAACAACCATATCCGATTCATTCGGTTTAAAAAACCAGTATTTGTTGTCTGTATTCTCCTTGGTTAATTTATATACCGACTTCTTGTCGTCGAATTTTATTTCATAAATATCAGTAACCATTTTTGGAATCTGCTTGATAATCTCCTCATACCAGGCTTTGTTATCTTCATCTTCTTCCAAAGGTTTGTGTTGATTTGTTTTTTTCTCGTAAATAATTTTTCCCTTTGTAATAAACTGCGTTTGAGATTGGGCGCTTAAGAATAGTATGCTGAAGAGGAATAAAAAAAATGTTTTCATGTCTTTTTTATTGATTTTGGTTATTTTAAAAGCCCATGTTGGAGGGCTTCCCATTTTTATTGAAATTGTAAATCAGTGAAAGCATGAAATAGCGCTTTACATTCTGGGAAGTAGTTTCTGAAATAAAATTGCTGCTGATATTTCGGTTGATCCCAAGATTCTGGTTGAAAATATCGTTTACATAAAACTTTGTTTCCCATTTATCATCTTTGGAAATAACTTTTCTAATTGCCCCATTCACGATATATGCATTTCTCTGATTGGCAAAAGCTTCGGTCTTCTGATAAAAACTGAACTCGCCATTAAAATCAATAAATAATTTCTTTTTTTTGAATTTAAACTGAAGATTGTTCCAAGCTGTGTAAGACCAATAATTTGTTGCAATATCGGGCCTGATAGAGGAAATAGACTTGTTATAGTTGGCATCAAAGTTTATCCAGAAATTAATCCATTTGTCTTTCCAATAGCCTGCATTAAAAGAAAAATTGGAAGCAGTTGTTTTTGTTTCATTGCGTATGCCGTTTACATAATTTACGTACCGATTAATTCTTGGACCGATTTCAAAACCTATTCGCAAAGAAGGGATAATTTCGAAACCGTAATAGACATTGGCTCTAAAATTATAATTGCCTGTTACATTAATCGACTGATTAAGTCTTCTGCCCAAACTATCTACAAAAGAATTATTGGATATAGCATTGTCGGTGGAACTGTAATTCATGTTAAACCCAATATCGCGACTCTTTAATACTTTATAATCAAATGCTCTGAAATCGATATTGTGCCTGAATGCCTGTTTGAGATTGGGATTCCCAACAGCAATATTTAATGGATCAATATTGTCGATCAATGGTTGAATCTGATTTAAAGTGGGGTTCTCTGTTGTTCCATTATAAACAAATTCAATTCTTCGCTGTTGCTTGGGAGTAAATTTGAAAGTTATAGCAGGAGTGAAATTGGTATAATTTACTTCTCTTTGAGTGTTCTTCCTGATATCATTCAAATGATAGGTTACCGTTCCAAGTCCTGAGCCAACTGCAAAATTGAATTTTTTTACATTGTAGCGAATATTTAATCCCCCTGTATTCCCTGTCGTATTAAAAATGAAATGATTGCTCAAACTATCGCTTAGAAGATTGTATTTTTCGTTGCCGTCTTTGTTATAGGTATTTCTTTCTGCATCGTTTCGATTTAGGTTAAGCCGATACGTTAATACCAGAAAAGTATTTTTCCAAAGAGGTTCTGTATACGTAATATTGGAGTTGATGCTCGACCCGGTTTGCACATTTTCTTTGCGTTGATCTATATTATCGAGTCGAATAAGTGTGCCGCCTTTATTGAAATACTGATTCTTTGCCAATAAAAAACCATTTTCTTTTTTATCTGTGAAAGCCATGTCGGTATTTACAGAAATGGTTCTCCCTTTTTTTGCAAATTTTTTACGCCAGAATAGGGTGGTATTAAAGTTTTTATTGTCGTCGTTATTGGTAGTAGTTCTGTCAGTTTCATTAATCAGTCTATTGTCTGAACTGATCGACTTTCCCAGATAGTTTAAATTGCTGGCACTCTTGGTATCAGAGGCTTTTACGATAACTTTCAGTGAACTGGATGAATCTATTTCCCAGTCATACATACTGGAGATTTTATGTCTGGTTCTTTCGTTTGCCTGCGTTTGTTCAGTTGTATTGGTAAAACTGGTATCCGGTAAAATATTTTGTGTGATAGATGTGGTTTTACCGGTAACATTTAGTTTGTTAAATTGGTAGGTATTATTGGTATTATTCTTATCGCCATTCCATTTATTGCTAAAGTGTAATCCCCCCGTTGTTGAGATAGGAAGACCTTGCCCCCAACTAAACTCATCGCCATTCCAATTAATATTAATACCACCATCGTCATTCACAGTAGTGGTGGTATTGGGGTCTCCGGCATAATTGCGGTTCTCATCCCAATTTAAAGTTTCGAATTTAGTATTATCGTGTGTAATATATCCTGCAATTTTTCGCTTCCCTTTGAAGGCATTGAGCAACAATTTTCCATAATTGTACTGATCAAAATCAGTGCCCGCTTCTGCTTTCCCGAAATACCCCTTTTTCTTATCCTCTTTTAATTGCAGATTGATGGTCTTTTGTTTGATGCCATCATCAATTCCTGTAAAAACGGCCTGATCACTTTTCTTATCAAATACCTGAACTTTATCAACCGCATCGGCTCTTAAATTTTTGGTAACTACTGCGGGGTCATCGCTAAAAAACTCTTCCCCATCTACCAACACCTTATTTACTTTCTCTCCTTGAGTAGTAATTTCACCCTTACTGTTTACTTGAATGCCGGGCATTTTTCTGAGTAGTTCCTGCACGTCTGCATTCGCAGTTACATGAAAACTATCTGCACGATATTCTGTGGTATCGCCCTTAACCCTGATTGCTGCAACGCGCTGCTTCACGATCACTTCCTGTAATAAATTGGCTTTGGTAATTAAGGGAATCTTCCCCAACATTTTTTCGCCCTGCCCATCAAACTCAATATTGTCAACATATTCAGCGTATCCGGGGTATGAAGCAATCAGAATGTATTTCCCTGCTAAAGGGTTTTTAATTTCAAAATTTCCTTTCGCATCGGTACGCACAAATTTTACTAAAACAGAATCTTTGGGCTTGAGTAACGAAATCACTGCATTGGGCAAGTGCTGTTTGTTGAGTGTGTCGTCGACGAACCCTTTAATGGTTGGTTCCTGAGCAGAAATCGTTTGATAACAGGTAAAAGCCATTAAAAAAAGCAGTATAATTTTTTTCATGGAGCGATAGTTGAGGTATTGGATGCAATTGGCTGTAAAATCCATAAATTGTGTATGATAAACTAAATAATTAGTTATAATATTATGTTAAAGAATTTTATTATTTAAGTTTTAGCGATTTATGCCAGCCAATAAAAAATCAGAGACCAGTTACATTGATCAGTTAACAGAAGCTTCTTCAGAGACAAGAGCCAATAAAACAAAAAAGGTTGCAAAACTGCCTATGAAAAAGTACGAGGAGATACATTTTGTGGATACCAATCAGCCCGTTTGGAATTATTCTTTATTTACCGAAGAGGACATTCGAAACTTTCAGCAAGGAACCCATTATAGCTTATATAATTTGTTTGGAAACAAGCAGATAACTGTAAATGATATTGCAGGAACTTATTTTGCAGTATGGGCTCCCAATGCCAGCTTTCTTTCTGTAACAGGTCACTTCAACGGATGGAATAAAGAGAGTCATCCTTTAAAAGTTCGTTTGGATAGTTCGGGTATCTGGGAAGGTTTTATTCCGCATCTGCAGGCGGGGGAAGCGTATAAATATCATATTCACGGATTTAAAGGTATTCGTTTGGACAAAGGCGATCCATTTGCCAATTTTTGGGAGAAGCGCCCCAACACTGCTTCGGTTACCTGGCAAACCGATTATGATTGGAAGGATGCTGATTGGATGAAATACAGAAAGAAACACAATGCATTAAATGCCCCCTATTCGGTGTACGAAGTGCATTTGGCAAGCTGGATGCGCCCTGATAAAAACGATGAAGAAATTTATAATAACTATCAACAGATTACAGAAAGGCTAGTGCCTTATGTAAAAGAAATGGGCTTCACGCATGTGGAATTTATGCCTGTGATGGAACACCCTTTTGATGGCAGTTGGGGCTATCAGGGAACCGGATACTTTGCACCCACATCCCGCTTCGGCACACCACAGGAATATGCAGCCATGGTGGATGCTTTTCATCAGGCTGGCATTGGTGTAATTCTCGACTGGGTACCTTCGCATTTTCCTTATGATGCACACGGTTTATTTATGTTCGACGGAACACATACTTATGAATATGCCGATATGCGAAAAGGATTTCACCCCGACTGGAACTCCTATATTTTTAATTATAAAAGGGGAGAAGTAAAATCTTTTTTAATTAGTAGTGCCCGTTTCTGGTGCGATAAATTTCATACCGATGGAATTCGTGTAGATGCTGTGAGTTCTATGCTGCGCTTGGATTATAGCCGTAATGCAGGACAGTGGGAACCCAATGAATATGGGGGAAATGGAAATATTGAAGCCATTGCTTTCATTACCGATTTGAACGAAACACTCTACCGCGATTTCCCAGATATCCAAACGATTGCTGAAGAAGCAACAGACTGGCCGAAAGTTAGTAAGCCAACATTTGAAGGCGGACTTGGTTTTGGAATGAAGTGGATGATGGGATGGATGCACGACACACTGGATTATTTTAATCTCGACCCCGTTTATCGCCAGTTTCAGCAGGACAAATTTTCATTCAGTATGATGTATTTCTACGATGAGAATTTTATGCTGCCCCTTTCGCACGACGAAGTAGTGCATGGTAAAAGCCCGATGTTGTATAAAATGCCGGGCGATGATTGGCAAAAATTTGCCAATTTGAGAATTCTATATACCTATATGTTTACGCATCCCGGAGCCAAATTATTATTCATGGGAAATGAGTTTGGCGCTACCAGCGAATGGAATTATAAAAGCGAATTACAATGGGATTTGTTGCAACATGCCAGTCACAGTGGATTAAAATATTGTGTTCAAAAATTAAATGAATTATATCGTTCACTTCCGGCACTTTATGAAAATCAATTTGAACCGGGTGGATTTGAATGGGTGGACCTGAACCATCGTCACGAATCGGTTCTGGTGTATATGCGCAAGGGTAAAAAAGCAAAAGATAATTTGCTCATCATCCTAAATGTAACCCCTGTTGTGCGTCGCGACTGGGAACTGTATGTGCATGGAAAAGCAAAATGGCAGGAAATATTTAATTCAAATAACACCGAGTTCTGGGGAACAGGCGATGTATATAATCCTTCTGTTAGTTCCACATTGGTAGACAAGGCTTCGGAATGCTATTTACTGAAAGTACACTTGCCTGCCTTGGGTGCAATCGTTTTAAAATAGTACAGATAATTTTGGAATCCAAATACAATATCCCCAAATTATCCACCTTCATAAGTGGTTAACAATTTGCTAACCAGCATAATTCGTAGAATAGTTGTCTTTTTACTGTGTTCCATTCATAACCCTTAATACCCACAGTATGAAAACAAAGTCTTATCAATTGTTGGTGAATGCTACCGGGCAACTAATGCAGCAACACGTTTTTGATCATTTATCGGATGAAAAGCTTTTCAGAATGAATCATTGTTTGCGCCAATTGGGCAATCAGAATTCTGGAATTGCTTCCGATGGAATTGAAGATGAATTATTTAAGCTCTTTGGAGAAGCCAATCTCTACACCGAAACCACAACGCCACAGTCGGTACACCAGTGGCAGGCAGCGATGAGTTGTTTTGGTAAAACCATTATGCAGACATCTGCTTTGGTGGAAGAGGTAGAATAATTCTGAAACTTGTTCCTTTACCGGGCTCACTCCAACGCACAAAGAGCTTTCCTTTGTGGTACTGCTCAACAATCCGCTTGCTGAGCGAAAGCCCGAGTCCCCATCCTCTTTTCTTGGTTGTAAAACCAGGCTTGAATACCTTCTTCACATTGGTGGCTGAAATGCCTTTCCCATTATCCGTTACATCAACTTTTACTTCATTCCCCGATAGTTGCGCGTGAATGCTAATGAGTCCTTTTCCATCAATAGCATCCAATGCATTTCTAATCAGATTTTCCATTACCCAATCAAAAAGGGGGGGAGAGATCATGACAGAAATATCTTCTAATTCTTTAGTGTCGGATTCAAAATTTACGGAACCTCCGGCCCGCTTTTTCATGTAATTGAGTATATGATTGATTTGTTCTGAGAGATTAGCCTTTTCGAGTTTTGGCTGACTGCCGATCTTCCCAAAGCGATCAGTAATTAATTGTAAACGTTTTACATCTTTAGCTATTTCAGGAACGATCTTCTCGTTTCCCTGATTTTCTTTCAGAATTTCTAACCAACCCTCTAAACTACTTACAGGCGTTCCTAACTGATGTGCCGTTTCTTTTGCAAGGGATGCCCACAACTGATTTTGACTGCTTTTATAATTTGTTTGAAGCATCAAAATGGCGACGATAATAAATAGCGCTACCACAAATAGTTGTATAATGGGATAGAGCTTGGTTTCTTTTAGTAGCCTGCTTTCTCCATAATAATATTTGTTGGCTAAATATGGATTTTCGGAAAGGATGCTCACCACCGGGGTTCTATTAAATCGTTTAAACTGTTTTAATTTATCGGTGAGATAATTCGGATTCGACTTTACTTCATTAGAATCGAGATTTAAAAAATTGCCGGTGATAATTTCTTTCTCGGTGGTTTCAATGATCGGAATCTGATCATTTTCGGTAATGATTTTTGTAGCCAGATTAATACTAACCGTATCCGAAGAAAACAAAATGGTTCTTTGTGCTTCTACCCAGGCGGCCACATTTTTGCGTTCCTCCTTAGCGATTTTCCCGGCCAGATATTGCGAATAAACAATGGTGCCGCTTACAATTAAAACGGCTGTGATAACCATTAAACTCTTCCAGTTCATCCAGGATCCAATCATAAATCTAAAGTACAGCAATTTGCTTATCCTGCATTTTTAAACCCCCATATATTATTTCTTTCATAGCTTTATCAACTCTTACAACAACACATTTTTGGTTGTCTTATGCTTATTAATCAATCTATAATCCCGGATATTAAATTAATTATTACAACTGCTCGTGATAAAGCAATTCGTGCGGTTGACAATGAAAGAACCATCATGCATTGGCAAATTGGCAAGCGTATTTTTGAAGAAGAACAACAAGGAAAAGAACGAGCTGGTTATGGCGAATACTTAACAAAATATATCTCAGAACAATTAATGCCGGAATTTGGAACTGGCTTTTCAAAACGCCAAATAGAATTATTCCGTCAGTTTTACCGAATCTTTCCAATTGCGAATACACTGTATTCGCAATTGAGTTGGAGCCAGTATAAACTACTTATTCGGCTTGATAATGAAGATATAAGAGCATTCTACATAGCTGAAGCAGTAAAAAATAATTGGAATGTTCGTCAACTTGAACGACAGATTTATAGCAGTTTATATGAAAGACTTTTAATGAGCAACGATAAAGAATCTGTTCTTGCTGTTGCCAAAAACGAAAAACTCCCTTCCAATGCAAAAGAGATTATTAAAGATCCAATGTATTTGGAGTTTTTAGGTTTAAAACGCGAAGCATCTTATTATGAGAGAGATTTAGAGCAAGCCATTATTACGCACCTGCAGGATTTTTTATTAGAAATAGGTAATGGCTTTTCTTTTGTTGCACGGCAAAAAAGAATTCATATCGATGATGATGAATTTTTTGTGGACTTAGTTTTTTATAATCGGCTATTGCAATGCTTTGTAGTAATTGAAATTAAAACACAAAAACTAACGCATCAGGATATCGGCCAATTACAGATGTATGTAAATTATTACGACCGTATAGAAAAACTAGAGCACGAAAATCCAACCATCGGTATTTTACTTTGTGCAAATAAAAATGATGCTGTTGTAAAATTTACATTACCACAAGACAATAAAAATATTGTTGCAAGTCAGTATAAATTATACTTGCCATCCGAAAAACAATTGTTGGAAGAAGTAAATAAGGAATTGAAAAGCTTTGACGAAAAAGATGCAAAGGCATAGTTGTAAAATTAATACAAAAAAAAGGCCGTCTGCGAAGACGGCCCAACATTCTATTTTTTACGACTAGCTAAATAAGCCGCCTTTTTTCAAGGTCTTTACGCCTTCGCCAATTTTGAAACCATTGTTATAGATTTCAATTTTGTAATCTCCTTCTGCATATTTATCGGCTTTCTTCCAGTTAAAACTAACAGGAGGAATTGGTTTTCCTTGCTCATAACTTACAGCCACTTTGTTGGTGAAGCCTTTTTCGCCTTCTTCACGGGTTGTAAAAGTTCCACCCTCATTAAAAATCTTACCATCGGGTCCGGTAATCACTACATAAAAATCTTTCGAGCCGCTTGGTGTAACCCTGCTGGCTTCCACATTGAAAGCCACACGCATAAAATCTGCTCTCTTTGCGGTAGTGGTTTCTCTTTCTTTGCCACTGCTTTTTAATTTGATTGCAAGAATGCCAATATTAGAAGCATGCATAGTAGATGCCACATCCACTTTATCGGCAAGTTGTTGCTTTTCGGTAGTGGTTTTGTTCAGGTTCTGTTCCAGATTTTGTTTGTCGCTAGTAAGTTGCGTTTTTTCTGTATTCAGTTGTTGGTTAGAAGTAGTTAATTGTTGGTTTTCGCCTTTTAGCTTTTCGATTTCAACAAATAAACCATTGATTTTGCCATTCAACTCGCTGATCATATTTTTTGCATCGGCTAACTCTGCTGCTGTTGCATTTTTCTTTTGCAGGATGCTTCCGATATTGCTTTTTAATTTTTGGATCTCTGTGCTTTTTTCGGCCAGCGCACCATTCAGTTGAAGATTGTTCTGTGTTAAAGAATCGGCTTTTGCTGAAACCAGTGTGTACTCAGCCTGAATAGCACTGCGGGCACTATCTACATTGCTGATTTTTGTTTCAAGCTGTGTAACAGTTTCCTTGGTTTTACTCTTATCATAAAAAATATATCCCCAGGTAGCAATCAGTGCGGTAATCAAAATACCGTAAATCAGTTTGCGATTATCATTCCCTTGTGGGGTGGAACCGGTTGAATCTGCTGTGTAACTCATAAAACAAATTTTAAATTTCGATAAATGTCAGTAAATAAATTTATAGTTGAAAACTAATCTCAACAGCAATTGAATAAATCAATCAGTTGCTGTGCTAACAATCTCTAAAACCGTGCCAATTTTCAAATCAACGCAGCAAAGAGCAATATGGATAAATATTTAAATGGGATAAATAGGGATTAACTTATTCTGTAAATGATTGGGATTTTGAATGGCAAATCCCATCTTTGCAGCCATGTCAGCAGAAAAGATCATTTCGGAGTGGAAAAAAGGTTCTTTTAAACCGGTATATTGGTTGGAAGGCGATGAACCCTATTTTATTGACAGAGTAGTTGATTATGCTGAACACAAGATTCTTTCAGAAGCAGAAGCCGGATTTAACCTCTCGGTTTTTTATGGCAGAGACGCCGATTGGGCTGCTGTTGTAAATGCCTGTATGCGTTACCCCATGTTTGCAGAACGACAAGTGGTATTGCTCAAAGAAGCGCAACATATGAAGGATATTGACAAGCTGGAAAGCTATGTAGATAATCCGCTCTCCAGCACCATTTTTGTTGTAAGCTATAAAGAAAAAAAAGTAGACGGGCGTTCTAAACTGGCCAAACTACTCAAGACCAAGGGTGTTGTGTTGAGTACTAAAAAAATGTATGAGAATCAACTGCCTGAATGGACCACCCAAATGATTCAACAGCACGGACTAACCATTAGTCCCAAGGCATTAAACTTATTAGTAGATCATATTGGAAATGATTTAAGCAGGATTGAAAACGAAATTGAAAAACTGGCTGTAAATCTGGGCGCTCGCAAAGGAATTACAGAAGATGATATTGAAAACTATATCGGCATCAGTAAAGAGTTTAATGTTTTTGAATTACAGGATGCTCTTGGAAAAAAGGATCTTTCTAAAGCAATTCGCATTATTCGCTATTTCGAAGCCAATCCCAAAGCGGCCCCCATACAACTTATCTTACCTGCACTTTATAATTTCTTCAGCAAAGTTTTTATGATTTATGCAATGCCTAATGCCGATGAAAAATCTATTGCGGCTGCAATAGGGGTGAATCCATTTTTCGGGAAAGACTATTTCGTGGCTGCACGTAAATACGATTATGCTGGTGTTGAGAAAATATTATTGCTTTTACATCACTACAATTTACGCAGCTTAGGGGTAAACGATGGAGGCAGCTCTGATGCAGGTTTGTTGAAAGAAATGGTTGTGAAAATGATGCAATAGCAAGAAACTTTTATAAAGCAGTTAAAGCCTGTTTTGCCATCTCCTGATCTCTTCCCAATTGC
This sequence comes from Chitinophagaceae bacterium, assembly GCA_019752295.1. Taxonomy (GTDB): domain Bacteria; phylum Bacteroidota; class Bacteroidia; order Chitinophagales; family Chitinophagaceae; genus Sediminibacterium. Next base: position 31,135 of record JAIEMK010000026.1, read on the forward strand.
GTTTTTAAAGCTTCGAGCCCCGAAAATTTTTGTTCATTTCTTAAGTGATAGTGTACAAAAACTTTTAGTCGTTTGCCGTAAATATCTTTATCAAAATTAAAAAGATTTACTTCAATCACTCTCTGTACGCCATCAATTGTAGGCCTTACACCAATATTCATCATACCTTTTAAGAGTACTTGCTTTATTTCAGTTTCGCCCAGAACCATTGCTGTTACTGCATAAACGCCGTTGCCGGGAATTAGCTTTTCGGGGTTTTCTATGAAGAGGTTGGCCGTGGGAAATCCAAGGGTTCTTCCCAGTTGATTTCCTTTGATGATCAAGCCTTCAAAAAAATAAGCATAGCCCAAATATTTATTTGCCGTTTCGATTTCTGCATTTAATAAGGCATGACGGATTTTGGTAGAACTAATCACCACTTCATTTAATAAATGCTCCGGAATTTCTTTTACCTGAAACCCAAGCTTCTTTCCATATGCAACCAACAAATGATAATCCCCCGACCGGTTCTTACCAAACCGATGATCGTATCCGATGATAATGGTATGCGGATTAAAATGTGCTATCAAAAAATCTGTAATATAACTGTCGGCCAACTGATTGGCAAAATCCTGATTGAATGGAACGATTACCAGATGATCTACTCCTGCATCGGCGAGCAAAACAATTTTTTCTGCAGGGATGCTTAATAATTTAACCTCAGATGCTTGCTTTGAAATCACGGATCTGGGGTGGGGATAAAAACTAATGATCACAGTTTCTCCTCCAATTGATTTTGCTTCACTGATCAACTGCTCTATAATCTGACGATGCCCCAAATGAACACCATCAAAGGTTCCGATGGTCACTACGGCCTTCCTGAATTTCGGAAGCTCTCCCAATTCCTGATAATGTACCTGCATAATTGGGTGCAAATCTAAGGCGATATTGTACATTTGCAGCGTTCCAGTATATTAAAAACTCAATATTCCATCATGTCTCTATACGCTCAACGCGGTGTTTCGGCTCAAAAAGAAGAAGTTCATGCAGCGATTCAAAAATTGGATCAGGGACTCTATCCCGACGCATTTTGTAAGATTTATCCTGATTTTCTTTGCGGCGACGCGGACTGGGTGAATATTATGCACGCCGATGGGGCAGGTACCAAAAGTATTCTGGCCTATTTATACTGGAAAGAAACCGGCGACGCTTCTGTATGGAAAGGAATTGCCCAGGATGCCGTTGCAATGAACCTGGACGATTTATTATGTGTGGGCATTACCAACAATATTCTGTTTTCATCAACCATCGATAGAAATAAATTATTGATCCCCGGCGAAGTGCTGGAGCAAATCATCAACGGAACACAGTCTTTCTTTGATCAACTGCGTTTGTTTGATGTGAATATTCATTATCTGGGAGGCGAAACTGCCGATGTGGGCGATGTGGTTAGAACCATTGCTGTAAACGGAACAATGACGGCTCGCTGGCCTAAAAACAAGCTCATCACCAACGAAAAAATCAAAGCAGGTAATGTGATTGTTGGTTTTGCAAGCTTCGGGAAAGCAAATTATGAATCGGAATACAATAGTGGATTGGGAAGCAATGGCTTAACCAGTGCTCGACACGATGTGCTTACCAAACGCTACGGAACTACCTATCCCGAAACCTTTGAACCCTCGCTGAATAACTCGGTAGTATATCTCGGCAAAAATGGAATGAAAGATATCGTGAATATTGATGGTCATGAAATCAGCATTGGCAAATTGCTTTTGTCGCCAACCCGCACTTATGCGCCTTTGATGAAACGATTGTTGGATAAATATTTTGATGCCGTTGATGGAGTGATTCATTGCAGTGGGGGTGGACAAACTAAATGCATGAAGTATTTGCCTACGACACTGAAAATAATCAAGGACAATCTTTTTGAGGCACCACCCATTTTTAAACTAATTCAGGATAATTCGGGAGCCGACGATCGCGAAATGTATCAGGTGTTTAATATGGGTCATCGACTCGAAATTTTTACAGATGCCATTACAGCTCAAAAAATGATTCAGGATGCCGCCGATTTAGGAATCGATTCCAGAATCATTGGCAAGGTAGAAGCTTCCGATAAAAAAGAGTTGCTGATAAAAACTACCTCCAACGAACTTATATATACTTACTAACTTCAAACGTTAATTTTGACTTTTGAATTTTGATTTTTGACTTTTTAATTTTCCAACATGTCTGAGCCGATCGTAACTATCAAAAATGCCAATATCTATCAGGGCGATAATCTTATTTTAGAAAACGTAAGCTTTGATGTACACAAAGGCGAGTTCGTGTATCTCGTAGGTAAAACCGGAACCGGTAAAAGTAGTTTACTCAAAACCCTTTATGGTGAACTTAGTTTGAAAGAAGGTACCGGAACGGTTGTTGGCTTTGACCTTCCTACTATGGATTGGAAGAAAGTTCCTTTTCTGCGCAGAACACTCGGTGTGATCTTTCAGGATTTTCATTTGCTCACCGACCGCAATGTTCATGAGAATTTGAAATTTGTTTTGAAAGCAACAGGCTGGAAAGATGAAGTGCTGATTGAAGAAAAGATCAATGATGTTTTAGATAAAGTAGGACTGAAAAGTAAAGGCTTTAAAATGCCTTTTGAAATGAGTGGTGGAGAACAACAAAGAGTTGATATCGCCCGTGCTTTGCTGAATTCACCCAAACTAATTCTGGCTGATGAGCCTACCGGAAACCTCGACCCCGAAACCAGCGACGAGATCATGCAATTACTCATTCAAATTGCAAAAGATTATGGTACTGCCGTCATCATGGCTACACACGATTTTATTGTAATCAACCGATATCCTTCCAGAATGCTCAAGACTGAAGCAGGTAAGGTTGTTGATAGTGCGGCGGGATAGAAAAATTCAAAATTCAAAATTCAAAATTCAAAATTCAAAATTCAAAAGTCAAAAGTCAAAAGTGAAGAAGAATAAAAAGTAAAAGGTAAAAGTAAAAAATAGTTGAACAATAATTTCCCCTACCAAACATGTTTGGGAGGGGTGGCCAAGCGATTTAGCGATGGCCGGGGTGGGAAAAAACTTGAACTGAGGGGAAACTAACAAACTTAATTAAATATAAATCTGCGCAAATCAGTTTCATCAGCGTCATCTGCGTGCCATAAAAACAGCCTACTGAAAGCAAAGGCGAAATTCAAAAATCAAAATGGTAGGAGTATAAAATCATGAGCCCCAAATCATTTCTATCAGCTTCTTAGCATTGACAGTATTATTGAAAATATCCTGCAATAATTTTTTCCTTCCAAGAATTTCTTCTTTTGTAAAAGGCTGATGATAAAGCTGAGAGATAAGTCGTTGAAACGATTGCGCCGTAGTTCCGCAATAACAGGCCGCCCCTAAACCCGACCCTTCAATGGTGGCATCATTTACCACACAATGTCGCCCATGAAAAAGTGCATTAACCAATTTTACTTTAATTCCTGTGCTAGTAAAAGAAGGCAATACATTGATATGCGCTTTTGAAATCATGTCCTGCATTTCTTTTTCGGAAGGGTTGGCCACAATGCAGGTACATCTTTGCTGATGCGATAATTCGATTAACTTTTCAGATGGATTTTTACCAGCAATAACCAAGGGTAATTTTATTTGATGAAATACTTTCTCTAACAACCAAAAAGCCGCTTTTTCGTTTGCAGGCACGCTCAGATCGCCATGATACAAACAATAATTTCCCATTCCCTCTTCACAGCTTATTTCCCAATTGGGAATAAATAATGGCAAGTGGTCAATATTTTTACATCCAAATTCATTACGATATATCGCTTCGTCTTTTTCGGTAATTCCCAAAAAACGGACAGATTTCGCAAGTGCTGCTTCGTAACACCTCAATAAGCGACTTTCGTTCCAGTAGTATAATTTTTTGATGGGAGAATTACAGCTTTTAAACAAATCCCTATAATATTGGTATTCCACATTATGAAGTCGTACAAAGCAATTCCGGTTTTTAAACCGCGAGTCCAATAAGGGGTAGGTACAATGAATGCCTTCCATGAATATCGGATGGTCGTCTTTCAAAAGGTTTTGAATGAGTGCATCGTTCCTACGGCTGGCAACAATATAAGGCAAAGAACAGGAAATAGCTTTGTGTCCCATCTCCCTGTGATAATAAGTAACCGACTCGCAATAGCGGCTCAACTCTGGCTGCTCGGCACGACCATAATCAAAACAGTGTAAATGAATCTTCACAGCTTCTTGGTGCAATGCCACCAACTTATAAAACACATCATACACGCCTCCATAATCTGCAGGGTACGGAACATTAAATGAGATGATATGTAGCTTTTTTTCCAATAGTTTATTGAAAGAGGGTATTATAAAACCGAATCAACTCCTGCTCTTCCTGCTCCCAGTTTAAATACTTACGAGCAATCAGGCAATTCAAACTAAGCTCTTGATACAGAACAGGATCATTCAATAATTTGTTCAGTGCATTTGCAATTGTTTTAGAATCAGTGTCTTTGATTAAAAGGGCCACATGGTAAGTTTCGTTCAAAGCCCTGTATTCGGGATAATCAACACAAATCTGTGGAATACCCGCCATGATATAATCAAAGAAACGATTGGCCAGCGAATGCACCTGGTTCAATGCTTGGTTATCGAAAAGTGTAATGCCAACCAAGGCCTGAGCCGTAATGGGTCTTAATTGGATGGGGTCGAGGGGAGGATATACTTCAATTTTATGTTGAAGATGATTATTATAAATAATTGATTTCGTTTGATTTAGATAATTTCCTTTTCCATAAATCCGCAAACTGCAATCCAGTTCTGAAAACGCGGGAATCAGGGTTTCAAAGCACCTTCCTTCGTTTACCGCACCCTGATAAATAATAAACTTTTCGGTTTTATCGGCCTTATTGAGCGGATAATAAAAGGGCATATTTCGAACGATGGCATATTGTACGCCATATCTTTTCTGCAAAGCTTCAGCAATCCAGTTGTTTACGGTATACCCTTTCTGAAATGCCGGTACAATCCATCTCTCGATCGCAAGCCAGAACCTGTAAATCAGGGGCCTACTTACTATTTCCTTTTGTTCGGTAAAGAATTCATGTGCATCATAAACGCGTTTACAGCCCTTTAAACTACTGGCAAGATAGCAGGGAATGATGGTATCCAGATCAATAGCGCAAATGCAGTCAGCCTTATTTAAAAGCAGAAAAATAAAGAGACGGAAGTTGTATTCCAGATAGAATAAAAAACCCTTTTCAAAAAAGCAATTCAGTCGCACCTGCTTAAACCCCCGATCTTTTAAGGGTGGGCAGTCCTTCATTTTCCTTCCCACCAAACAAACATCGAAGCCCGATTTCGAAAGCGAATAGCAGATGCGTTGCATCCTTTGGTCGAAACTTAACTCGTTGGTTACTGTAAATACAAGTTGGGGCAAAATAGATTCACTTAATTTGAAGCAAATATAGGCTCTCCTTATTCAAAATAAATTCGTGTTTTAACGCTGTGTTTAATTTTCAATAAAGTTTGTAATACATTATTAATCAAATAATTATAATTATTTTAATTAATTAAATATTTATTTCAAGTCTTTTTCTCCACCTATTATGCACAACCAATATTAAGAAATCGTTTTTCTTCCCCTTTTCTTGTATGTTCGCGGGTAATAAATAGGAAAACTGTGAGATTAAAATCGCTTGAAATAAAAGGATTCAAAAGCTTTGCCGATAAGACTGTGGTTAGTTTTGATGAGGGGATCACCGGAATTATCGGACCAAATGGTTGCGGTAAAAGCAATATCATCGATAGTATCCGCTGGGTAATTGGCGAACAAAAGATATCGGCCCTGCGTAGCGAAAATCTGGAAGCTCTGGTATTTAACGGCAGCAAAACCAGAAGTGCCAGTGGTCTGGCTGAAGTGAGTTTGACTTTCGAAAACACCAAAAACCTTCTGCCAACCGAATTTAGTACGGTTACGGTTACTCGCCGTTTCTATAAAAATGGGGAGAGCGAATACAGGTTGAATGACGTGACTTGTCGCTTAAAAGACATTCATAACTTGTTTTTGGATACCGGTGTAAGCACCGACAGCTATGCGATTATCGAATTGGGAATGGTAGACGACATCATCAAAGACAAGGAAAATAGTCGCCGCCGCATGCTGGAACAAGCTGCAGGAATTACGATCTACAAAACCCGGAAGAAGGAAGCTAAAGCAAAACTGGATGCTACCGAACAGGATCTGGCACGTATCGAAGACTTGCTATTTGAGATCAATAATCAGCTCAAAACACTTGAAAATCAAGCAAAAAAGGCTGAAAAATATTTTGAAATCAAGAAAGATTACAAAGAACTTTCTATTGAATTAGCCAAAGCTTCGTTGGAAGGTTTTAATATCACTTACCATAATCTGAACGAGCAACAGGATCTGGAAATAAATAAAAGGGTTCAGTTAGAAGCCGAGATTGCTACTGAAGAAGCAGCAATCGAGCAGGAAAAATTGGGCTTTATTGAAAAAGAGAAATCGCTTCAGGCAATGCAGCATGCTTTTAACGACCTGCTGCAGAATTTGCGTGGAAAAGAGAATGATAAAAATTTGGCTTCTCAGAAATTGCATTATCTGAAAGAGAAGGAAACCGGATTAAAAGAATTTCTGGATAAAGCTACGGGTCAGTTAAAGACCATTGGCGATTCGATTGAGTATACTCAGTTACAGGTTGGCGAAGAGGAGGCTGGTTTATTGGATCTGCAGGATCGTGCAGAAACCTATAAAATGGATCTGGAAGAAAAACGTCGCCTTTTCGACGAACGGAGAACAGGGGTTGATGCATTGAGAGCAGGTTATCAGCAGATTCAACGTAGTCAGTTTGATGCAGAAAAGAAAGTGGCTGTTGCCGATACCGGTATTCAGAATTTGCAGAGAGCGCAGGCGCAGCAGGTAGACGAAAAGCAGAATAGAACTTATCAGGTTCAGCAGTTAACGGTAGAGTTGGAAGAAAAAGAAGCGAGCCTTGAAGCTAAGCGCAACGATCTGCAGGCATTACTCGAAGAGCAGGAGAAAACAAAAGAACTGATCTTCGAAACGCAGTCGCAGATGGAAGCTTTGCGCAACGAGTTGGCCGAGGAAAGTCGTAAGCTCGATGCCAAGCGCAACGAATTTGCCTTATTAAAAAGTTTGATCGACTCCATGGAAGGTTATCCAGAGAGCATCAAGTTTCTGCATAAAAATCCAAATTGGAATCATTCGGCGCCGATCTTATCCGATATTATTTATGTAACAGAAGCTTATCGCACAGCGGTTGAAAATGTGTTGGAGCCTTATTTGAACTACTATGTTGTAAACGATCTTCAGGAAGGATTGCAGGCCGTTCATTTGCTGGATGACAATAAAAAAGGGAAAGCCAATTTCTTCCTTCTGGAGAAATTCAATGATATCAAAGTAGAGACCCATCAGCCGGCAAATACCATCAAAGCACTGGATGTAATTGAAGTAGATCCGCAGTATCAAAAATTAGCCGAATACCTTTTGGGTAATGTTTATATCGCCGAAAACGAAGACGCTATCATCAACAGTAATGGTGCTGTTGTGTTGGAAAAGAATGGCAAATACGTAAAAGGAAAATACACACTTACTGGTGGAAGTGTTGGTTTATTTGAAGGTAAAAAAATTGGTCGTGCAAAGAATCTGGAGAAGCTTCAGGACGAAATTATTTTGCAGGATGCCGTGGTAAATGCGTTGAAAGCCGAGATCAAAATCAAACACAACGATGTAATTCTTTATAACGAAAGATTAAAGGATAACGCGATTAAGCAAACTGAGAATGAGATTAATCAACTCACCAACCAGTTGTTTGCTGCACGCAATAAATTCGAAAACCTGCAACTCGCTCAAACTACCGGACAGCAACGTTTAGAAGATATTGAGCAAAGGTTGCAAGATGAGCAGGAAGCCATTGCAGAAACAAGAGAAGCATTAATTGCATTGAACGAGCAACTGAATGCTACTACCGAAGAATTGAAAATGGTGGAGCAGGATTATCAATTGTCTGAACAAGAATACAATTTTGCTTCCGTTCAATTCAATGAAATCAATTTACAATTAACCCGTCAGCAGAGTAAGATCAACGGATTAAAACAGGAATTGACATTCAAAGAAAATCAGTTGAACGATCTGCATTATCAGATCGAAGCCAATACCAAACAACTATCAGAAGCTACTGATAATATTTTGGAAAGTGAAAATGCAAAATTGGCTGCAGAGCAGGAGTTGGTTGAACTGCTCAGAAACAAAGAAACAGAAGAGAAAATATTGAGCGAAGCAGATCAGGCATATTATAACCTTCGAAATATTTTGAATGAAAAGGAAAGTCAGTTGCGCTTGAAAGTGAAGAGCAAGGAAATGATCGATCATCTTGTTACAGAAATCAAAGACAAGTTGAACGAACTGAAATTGCAACTCGCCGGAATGAAGGAAAGACTGAGTGTGGAGTTCCGTGTTGAATTAGATGATATCTTAGACCAGCCTAGAGCTACCGAAACCAGTGTGGAAGATTTACAGAACAGTTCCGACAGGATGCGCAAGCGTTTGGAAAATATTGGTGAAGTAAATCCTACTGCGATAGAAGCGTATACCGAAATGAAAAAAAGGTATGAGTTTATTTTGGAGCAGAAGAACGATCTGGTAAGTGCGAAAGAAAGTTTGTTGCAAACCATTCAGGAAGTAGAAGCAACAGCCAATCAACAGTTCCTCGATACTTTCAATAAGGTTCGTGAAAATTTCCAAAAAGTGTTCAAAGCCTTATTTACTGAAGAAGATACTGCCGATATGATTTTGGTGGATCCAACCAATTTGGCCGAAACCGGAATTGATATTGTAGCTAAGCCAAAAGGCAAGCGCCCTTCATCTATTACACAGTTGAGTGGGGGAGAAAAAACACTTACTGCAACGGCATTGTTATTTGCAATTTATTTAATTAAGCCTGCTCCATTCTGTATTCTGGATGAAGTGGATGCTCCTTTGGATGATGCCAACGTGGGTAAGTTTACACAGATGATCAAGAAGTTCAGCGATAACTCTCAGTTCATCATTGTAACACATAATAAACAAACCATGAGTTGTGTAGATGTAATTTATGGTGTAACCATGCAGGAGCCCGGAGTAAGTAAACTTGTTCCGGTTGACTTTAGAAGTCTGGCTACTCAGAATTAAAATAAACAATTTAATTGAACGACTTATTGAGGCAACTCGATAAGTCGTTTTTTATAAAACCAGTAGTTTGTACAAAGGCATATTTTTTCTTTACCTGATTTGCTTTGGATGCTATATTCTTTTTACGCGTCAGCCCGATTATTTCGACGGCGAAAAAGCGCCTGCAACTATTGCTTATATTTTAGATAGTGCTACTGGAAAAATGATGCATGTTGCCCGCTTTTCGAATGGCTATAAAACCATTCAAGTAAAAGCCGATTATTATTTGCGAAGCTTGAAATCGGGTGATCAACTGGAAGTGATTTATGAAACAGAACACCCCGAAAAAGGCGCTGTATATGCGTTCTGGGGCTATTGGATTGGATGGGGTGAGTTGATTGGGTCGGTAGTTTTTTTGTTTGTGAGTTTTCAGGCGGCCGTTGCAATTACAAAAAATCCTACACCCGAAGCATTGAAAGAGCAAATGGAATACGAAGCTCCCGACAAACCAAAATATGATTAACGTTTCAGTAAACGCTTGATCTCTTTTTCTACATCACGGCCTTTAATGGTTTCTCTTTTGTCGTAATTCTTTTTACCACGGCCAATTCCAATTTCTACTTTTACCAAATTTTTATCGGTAAAGAAAACCTTTAAAGGAACAATGGTATAACCCTTGTCTTTCATTCGGTTTTGTATTTTTTTCAATTCTCTTTTATTCAACAACAATTTGCGATCATGCACTTCAATATGGTTGTTATCGCTGCCATGCGAATAGGAGGCAATGAATAATGCACGTACCCATAATTCGCCTTTGTCGAATAAGCAGAAAGAATCATTAAAACTTACTTTCCCTTCGCGAATAGATTTTACTTCAGTGCCCATCAATACAATACCGGCTATGAATTTCTCTTCAATAGCGTAATTGAAATAAGCCTGCCTGTTATTCATTTCTTTAGTCATACCGGTTGCTTCAACGGGGCAGAAATATTTAGCAGTGAATTTATTTTCTTAATAAACTTACTACCTGGGCCAGTTTGTCTTTCAGTTTTTTTCTGTCCACAATAAAATCCAGAAAGCCATGGTCCAATAAAAACTCACTACGCTGAAAACCTTCAGGAAGGTCGCGCTTAATGGTTTCTTTAATAACACGTGGTCCCGCAAAACCAATCAGGGCGCCGGGTTCAGCGATATTCATATCGCCAAGCATACCAAAGCTGGCAGAGATGCCACCAAATGTGGGATCGGTTAACAGAGATATAAAAGGTAGTTTAGCGTCGCTTAGTTGCGAGAGTTTTCCGCTGGTCTTTGCCAATTGCATCAAACTAAATGCACTCTCCATCATACGAGCCCCACCACTTTTACTAATCACCAGATAAGGTAATCGGTGTTCGATGCAGTAGTCGACAGCGCGACTAAATTTTTCGCCCATCACACTTCCCAAAGAACCACCAATGAATTCAAAATCCATACAGGCAATCACAATTCCTTCTCCGTTCACAGTGCCTGTTGCCACGCGCATCGAATCTTTTAGATCTGTTTTTGCATGAATGTCGTCGAGCCTTTTTTGGTAGGGTTTCAAATCAGTAAAACCAAGTGCATCCTTACTTTTGATATTCGCGAAAAGTTCGGTGTATTCTTTATTGTCGAAAAGCACGTCGTAATACTCTTCGCTTCCAATGCGGTGGTGGTAATTACATTTCGGGCAAACGTATAAATTCTCTTTCAGTTCGGTTGTTGTGCAGATGAAATTACATTCCGGGCATTTGTTCCATAAACCTTCCGGAGTTTCTTTTTTATCGGCAGTGGAAGTTAGAATCCCTTTTCTGATACGTTTAAACCAACGCGGTTTATTAGCATCGCCACCCTGCGGCTCGTCTCCTGTTAAATTCAATTCTAAATCTTCTTCACGTTCTTTTTTCATAAAAGCTAGATACAATTGGGGCGGAAAGATAATATTTTTTTAACCATGGGCATAAAAAAACCGTCCCAAAACCAATTCGGGACGGTGCTTTCTTTTACATGATTATGCGTTTCTATTGATACAGTTAAGATCACCGAAAGCAACTTCCAGACGTTTGATAAAGGATTCTTCACCTTTACGCAACCAAACGCGTGGGTCGTAATATTTCTTATTGGGTTTTTCAGCGCCTTCAGGATTACCTAATTGGCTCTGTAAATACGCTTCATTTTTTACATAATACTGCTGAACACCTTCCCAGAATGCCCATTGCATATCGGTATCAATATTCATTTTAATAGCACCATAGCTAATGGCTTCGCGAATCTGATTTTGTGGAGAACCGCTACCGCCATGGAATACAAAGTATACAGGCTTTTCTTTGGTACCCAATTGTTTTTGGATATAGTCCTGACTATTTTTCAAAATCTCGGGGCGCAATTGCACATTACCCGGACTATAAACACCGTGTACATTACCAAAAGCTGCAGCAACTGTAAACAGTTTACCTACTTTGCTTAATTCAGTATAAGAGTAAGCAACGTGCTGTGGTTGTGTGTACAGTTTATCGTTTTCAACATCGCTGTTATCAACACCGTCTTCTTCTCCACCTGTAACGCCTAATTCAATTTCAATACTCATTCCCAGTGGCGCCATTCTCTTGTAGAATTCAACAGAAGTTTGGATATTGTACTCTAGGGGTTCTTCAGAAAGATCCAACATATGAGAACTAAATAGGGGCTGACCTTTTTCTTTTTTGAATTGCTCACCAGCATCAATTAATCCACTGATCCATGGCAACCATTTTTTTGCAGCGTGGTCGGTATGCAATACAACCGGAACACCATAATATTTTGCAACCGTGTGTATATGTAATGCTCCTGAAATAGCACCCTGAATATTTGCTTGTAACTGATCGTTAGGCATTCCTTTTCCGGCAATAAATTGTGCACCACCGTTTGAGAATTGTATGATAACAGGTGAATTAACTTTTGCTGCTGTTTCCAGTACTGCGTTAATGGTACTATGTCCAATGGTATTCACGGCAGGTAATGCAAACTGATTATCTTTTGCATCGTTATAAAGGGCTTCTAATTCGTCACCGAACAATACCCCGGCTCTGTACTTTTTCATAATAACTTCTTATTTTTTTAAATGATGATGTCAAGCTAATTTTAGGTTTGCAATATACATCAGTTAGCCCAAACAGTTGTTAGCTTTTAAGTGTGCAGCGATTGAATGATGCTGCAATTCACAGCATTGATTTGTATCGCAAAATAGATCGATAAATAGAAGCTGGTATGATTTACTTTGCCAGACTTTGTATCACATCGTATTTGGTTACAATGTGAAAATCGCCCTTCTCATCTTTTGCTAAAACAGCACCGTTTTCTTTTGTAATTAAACTACCCAAACGCTCCACCGGCGTATCAAATGCAACAACAGGATAAGCTGCTTCCATTACACTCGAAACGGTTTCGTTTTTGATTTCAGGATTTCCGAAAACCTTCATGAATAATCCGGTTTCGCTTAGGGCTCCAATCATTTCACCGTTTTGCATTACCGGAATATGTTCAATATCGTATTTCTTCATCAGTTCTACTGCAGTAGCTACTGTGTCGGTAGTGTTGATGGTTACTAATCTTTTTGTGGTTCTTCCACTAACGATGTCTTTAAAAGTTTTTACATCCAGAAAACCTCTTTCCATCATCCATTCATCGTTGTATATTTTGCCCACATACCTGCTTCCATGGTCATGAAAAATGCAGACTACCACATCTTCTTTTTTCAAATGCTCTTTTAATTGCATCACACCCTGTAAGCAGCTACCTGCGCTATATCCACAGAACATGCCTTCTTCTTTTGCAATCCTGCGTGCCATCACGGCGCCATCTTTATCGGTTACTTTTTCGAAGCGATCAATCACACTCATATCGTAATTGGCAGGAACAAAATCTTCACCGAATCCTTCGCTGATATAGGGATAAACTTCTTTTTGATCTTCTTCGCCTGTTTCGAAAAATTTCTTTAACAACGAACCATAACTATCAATTGCCCAGATCTGAATATTCGGATTTTTTTCTTTGAGAAAACGTGCAGTACCCACAATGGTACCACCTGTTCCGGTTGCCACTACAAGGTGTGTAATTTTTCCTTCGGTTTGTTCCCAGATCTCGGGTCCGGTTTGCTCATAATGGGCAAGACGATTTGCAAGGTTATCGTATTGGTTTACGTACCATGAATTGGGCACTTCGGTTGCCAGTCTTTTTGAAACAGAATAGTAGGAGCGGGGGTCTGAAGGTTCCACGTTTGTGGGGCAAACTATTACTTCAGCTCCTACGGCTTTTAGTATATCGGCTTTTTCTTTCGATTGCTTATCGGTAGTAGTAAAAATACATTTGTAGCCTTTTACTACGGCTGCCAGGGCCAAACCCATTCCGGTATTTCCACTGGTACCTTCAATAATGGTGCCTCCGGGTTTTATTTTTCCTTCCTGCTCAGCCACTTCCAGCATTTTTAAAGCCATACGGTCTTTAATGCTGTTGCCAGGATTAAAATATTCAACTTTAGCCAGTACGGTTGCGGGGAGCCCTTTTGTGATTTTGTTGATTTGAATCAACGGCGTATTTCCAATTGTTTCCAGGATATTATTCAGCCACATAAACTAACACTTGTTTGGCGCAAAGATATCGTTTGGCTGGGTAAAAACATCCTGCCGGTTTATTTTATTCGTAGCAAACCGGATAGCAACCTTATAAACTTTTTACGAAGCGAATAACTCCGGTTGTCTGGTGCTGCTGACCCGACATATCGTTTTTGTTTTCTACGGTGTTTGTGGTGGTTTCTTTGCGACTATCGTTGTGTAAATAAGCAAAAATGATTGCTGGAACAAAAGCGATAATGGCAATAACCTGTGCGGAGAAGATGAACTTTTTCATGTGTTTGGTTTTGATTGTTACTTTGATAAAACAAAGATAGAGACAATTTTAGAACTATGCAATACATAATACTGGTTAAAAGACAGTAATTGCTTAAGCAAAATAATGAGTAATGCTTTGAAATACAGTAAATACAGGCATTTCAGCGAATTCGGTTCATGAAATTTTAAAAATCCCTTTGTGATGAGTGGTTAAAACCCGTGATAAGCCGGAGAAAAACTGGATTTATATATAATAAACTATTGGAAGGTAATACAATTAGATGTTTACGAGCTTCATGATATGCCCAACATATAACCAGCATGCAAAAAAATCTGCATACTGGCTTAATGTTGAATTTGAATACTTATAATTGACTTGATAGTTTTTTCATTTAATTGGTAGAAAAAAATGTAGCCAAGTTTTAAGTCTTACTTTAATTCGGATGAATTAAATATTTTTTTAAAATAGAAAAATTTACCTGTATTCACGATTGTGATATTAATAAGTGTCCAGCCGGTTTTGTTCATATAATTTAAAATGTCTACGGGATTAGTAAATCTTTCTACTGTTTTTTGTTTAGCTAATAGTGCGGTATCTTTTAAATCAAAGAATTCAATGCTACCGAAATTAACCGTAGTCTTTAACAATTGATTTGTCGATATTTCACAATATCGTTCAATTGTATGTTGCCCAAATGAACAATATGTTAGCGACAATAAAAGTGCAAGAAAAAATATTTTTTTACTTTTCATATATATTTTTTTTTAATATTTCTCATTACGGTTTATTGAGCTGTGCTAATTTTTTTGGATAATTACTTTTCTAACTTGTCTGATACCTTGAACATTTAGTTCTATGAAATAGAAACCTGGAATTAAGTCTGAAACATTAAATAATCTTGAAATGTATCCGCTTGAATTACCTGATATTGTTTTCACGGGATTGACTTCTTGTACTATTTTCAAATATTATGATTAGAGAGAGGCAATAAAATGCCCTGACCAAAAAAATTGGTTTAAAACTTTTCATAGTTTATGGTTTTGGTTAAGAGTTTATTTTAGGAAATCTTTTTGCCGATAAAGGTTTTATAAATTTTAAGATTAACGTTTGTACTATCATGATACCAATAAGTTATTTTCAGTGAATCGTTTTTAGCAAGAATTCCATTCCCGAAAATATTTGGCAAACAAGAGCCTCCATCAATATGGAACGATCTGTAACCAACGGAAATTGGGTATCCAATATCTGAAGGGTATCCTGCCATAGAAACACTTCTAGTGCATCCCTTTGGAAGGTTAGCTAAAAAATAATAGGGTAGAGGTGAACTCAGATATTTTATTGAAATTGAAAAACTGTCTTTCAGGTTATCAATTAAAGCGCCCTTATAAACTCCTTTTAATAAAGAATTACCTATATCAGTTATGTAAAATCTTTTTCCATAAATATTAATGGCCGAATCATTAGGGAAACATTGCAGATTTGGATGCCTGAAAACCATTAAATTAACATTTATAAATTGGTCGAGGTTGCCAGAAATAAACTGTCGCACTTCCGAGTTTCTTACAAATGGAGCATTATAGTAACCTAATTGCCATTTCATCGAGTCAATATCTTTTCCCAATGGGATCAAGTGGATATAACTATTTAAGAACACTGTATCTGCTTCTATAAGTGTGTCTCCAACTTCTTGTAAAATTGAAAAACCTCCTGAAAATGGTTTCGCATATGCGCATGGATCATAGCCGGATATTTGTTTGTCATGGCATGAGTAAAGAATCATTAAAAACGTTAACAGTACAATAACTTCAATTTGACGCATAAAATAAGTTTTAGGTCAGTATTTCTTCAATATTAAAAAAGCAGTGGAGCAGTAGCGAGGGGATAGTTAAATTTAGCAAGTAGATAGTGATTGAAATAATATTCACTATTAACTTTATATTAAGAAATTTTTATACTTTTTGTGGTAGATAGTAGATTAAGAAGTAGACATTATGAGCTACTATAAAGATGGGGTTGGGTTATGCTTCCTTAAAGCTTTCGGCCATTTTACTGCAGACATCGGTTTCAACCATCTGCACGGCAAGCTCCAGCATATTATTGAAAGCTTTGGCGCTACTAATGCCATGACCCACAATAACGGGTTTGGCTACACCCAGAACCGGCGATCCACCGTAGATTTCGTAGTGGAATCGGTTAAAGTATTCGTCGGAACTGAAATTTCTCAATTCTGCCAGGTCGTAAACACTTTCAGCCATTTTGAGAATAATATTGCCGGTAAATCCGTCGCAGACAATAACATCTGCTTTTGGCCCGAAAATATCTCTTCCCTCCATATTGCCCACAAAGTTGATCTGGTTATTTTCTTTAAGAAGTGGGAAAGTAGCTTGGGCTAATAAATTGCCCTTGCCTTCTTCTTCACCCACATTTAATAAACCAACTTTTGGATTGGCCACGTGCAGGATAGATTGGGCGTATAAACTGCCAAGAACGGCAAATTGGTTGAGTTGTTCGGGTTTGCAATCGGCATTTAATCCAACATCCAGAATCAAACCGGTTTCGCCGTTCGATTTTGGAACTACCCCCGAAACGCAGGGGCGAAGTAATCCTTCGATGGGCTTAATCACAAACATAGCACCCACGAGCATGGCTCCGGTATTGCCGGCACTAATAAATGCATCAATCTTTCCGGTTGCCAACAAATGAAATCCGATGGCAATAGAAGACTTTTGTTTTTCTTTTAAAGCTTTGGTAGGATGTTCATGATAGCCGATTACCTCGGGTGCATGAACAAAATGCAGAATAGGTGATGCAACCTGATATTCCTCCAAAAGAGGTTTCACCAAGGCTTCATCACCTATGCAATATATATTAGCGGCATTGGTATTGACAGACAAGAACTGCTTCAAGCCTTTCACCGCCTCAAGCGGTGCAAAATCTCCACCCATCATGTCTAAGCCAATATTCATGTGCGGTAAGCTAAGTAATTTGAACTAAAAAGGTTACGCTTTCAGAGGAGCTTTTTCAGCTACTAATTTTCCTTTATAGAACAATTTGCCTTCGCTCACATGCGCACGATGGCGTACATGCAATTCGCCTGTAGTAGTATCCTTGCTCAAGGTTACTTCCTGTGCTTTGTAATGTGTTCTTCTCTTTGCACTACGCTGTTGAGAATGTCTGCGTTTAGGATTTGGCATAACTCGAAATTTATAATATCAAAAAAATTAATCTAAATTTTTAAATTGGTCTAATCCTTTCCAAACAGTACTAGGTTCTTTCCCTGCTTCCTCTTCCATCTTCCTCAATTTTTCCAGCACTTCTTTATTACACTTTGGTCCCCCTAATTCCGATTCCTTACACATTTTTTGCAATGGCAAACTCAGATTGATGAACTCAAAAATCCAATCTGCCAAATACAAATGACTTTCGCTGCGGCTGATATAATAAATATCAGGGTCTTCCTCCACTTCATTCATCTTGTCGGGATCCTCCACCAATTTTACAATGATGTTGAATTCGTCCCAAAGCTGCATGGGCAGTGTGTTTCCACAGCGGTCGCAGTTTACATTAGTGGCTCCGTCGATATCAAATTTCAATTGCATAAATCCGGAATTTTTTTCCAGACTCAGTTTGATATTGGCTTCGCAATTACTAAAATCCTGCTCACCATATTGCACAAAGAACTTGTCGTCTATTCGATATTCGAATACATGAACCCCCGGTTTCAAACCCACAAATGCTATTTCAAATTCCCGCCGATGACTCATATCCTTTTTTTAAGGGCTCGCAAAGGTAGTCCAATTACACGGAACTGCCAAAGGAAAATCGCCTCAAAACGCTTTTCACTTATTAACAGTTCTGGATTACAATATAAAATGCAAACTTTACACCCATGAAAACCGAAACAAAGATAACCGTAAATGGATTGATTTCGCTGGGTTTCTTACTGATACCCGCTATACTGATCTTCATATTCTCTCTTTTTTCTATGCAAGTAGAGGAATATTACTCCTTAGAATGGTACCCCGCCATTGCCAATACGCTTAGGATCATCACCCGAAACCTGCCGTTCAGCATCGGCGACATTTTGGGGTTGCTCTTTGTTATATCATTGATAGTCAGGCTTTCTCGGTGGGTATGGCATGGCGTTGAAACGGAGTTTACCCTCCACTATATCGGAGCCGGTTTGCTATCTTTTGCAAGAAAGGTTTTATGGATTTTTATTGTTTTTAATTTAATATGGGGACTCAATTACAGCCGAATGGGCATTGCCTACCAGTTGAATCTGGAGCCTGAGCCTTATCAGAAAGATGCAGTGGTTCGGCTAACCAATGAATTAATGGATAGCCTGAACGCCAGCAGGCGGCAAATAAAAGATACCGCTTTGCCATTTCAGGAATTTAATGATATCAGCAAGGAAGCTTATCAATCTTATCAGTCGGCCTCAATGACTTACCATTTTTTGAATTATAGAAATCGGTCGGTGAAACAGAGTATGTTTAGTGGTGTTGGCGACCTGATTGGATTTATAGGCTATTTCAATCCCTTTACCGGCGAAGCGCAGATACGGTCCGATATCCCCCGGATAATGGTACCCTATATTACCTGCCACGAAATGGCGCATCAGTTGGGTTATGCCAGCGAAAGCGAAGCCAGCTTTGTGGGATATCTGGCTGCTTCCACATCAAAAGATCCTTATTTTAAATACTCTCTGTACCTCGAATTATTTAGCTATGCCCAGAACGAAGAATTGCTCCTGTACAGCAAAGAAAAAGACGCGAAGGGTTTCGACAGTGTGATTAAATTTAATCGCAACTATCTGGATACTCTGGTCAAAAAAGATAGAATTGCAATCCGGCAATTCTTTCAGAAAAGAAAAAATAAAATCAGTCCCGCTTTCGATAGCATTTACGACCAGTATTTAAAAATCAACAAACAAACCAAGGGCATTCAAAGCTACGATGACGTGCTGGGTTGGTTAATGGCTTACCGAAAAAGGACTGGAAAGATTTAGTGTTAGAACTTATTCTTCCACATCATACTTTCAACGGGTCTGTTTGGCTGGCCGCTGTATTTGGCGTTCCCTTTCTGGTTGTATTTTACTTCAATCTCACCGTCAACAGGGAAATAGATTAATTGGCCAATGGGCATTCCTTTATAAATCCGAACGGGTTGCTTAACAGAAATTTCAAGTGTCCAGTTACCGCAAAAGCCCACATCGCCTTTGCCGGCAGTGGCGTGAATGTCGATGCCCAGACGGCCAGTAGACGACTTTCCTTCCAGAAAGGGTACGTGTGCATGGGTTTCGGTATACTCTTCTGTTACGCCCAGATAAAACGCGTGTGGAAGCAATACAAACCCCTCATCGGGTATTTCAAAATGCGAAATGGTATTGTGTGCTTTGGCATCCAGCACTTCTGCATCGTAAGTTGCAAGAATTTTTCCTAGATGCACATCATAACTGTTGCTGCCTAAATCCTGTCTGTCGTAAGGCACTATTTTGATTGTTCCTTTTTCCATTTCTTCGAGTATACGCTTGTCCGAGAGAATCATTCCTTTATTATTTATGGTTGGGATGCAAATAAATCTTAAATCTGCAATCTAATTTCTAAATTTTCGCAGTGGCATTGTTTTATCAACAAGATATCAACCAAAGTTCCAGATTAGCCGTCTGGAAGATCGAAGAATCAGAAGATTTTTTTTCGGGAATACTGCCCCTGCAAAAAAATATTACGCATCCTCATAAAAGGCTGCAACACTTTGCAGGACGCTATTTGCTGCCATTATTATTTCCCGATTTTCCTTTATCCCAAATCGAAATTGCCGATACACGCAAACCCTTTCTGCCCGAAGAACAATACCATTTTTCTATTTCACACTGCGGCGATTTTGCAGCAGCACTGGTTAGTTCCGATAAAAGAGTAGGAATTGATATTGAAATAATTACCGAACGAGTGCATAAAATCAAGCATAAATATTTACACCCCGAAGAATTATTATTTGTAAATCAATATCCCCCAGAAAAACAAACCGAACTACTCACACTTTTGTGGAGCGCCAAAGAAGCCATGTTTAAATGGTGGGGTAGGACTGATGTTGATTTTAGTGAATCATTACGCATCGATCCATTTTCATTGAGCGATGAAGGAATTATAAATGCCCGATTTGTAAAAGACGAAATTTTAACTGCCATTGAATTGCATTATAAAATGATGGAGGGGATGAGTTTGGTGTGGGGGGTGGAAGGGTAAAATTCAAAATTCAAAATTCAAAATTCAAAAATCAAAATTCAAAAATGGAGAATGAAAAGTGAAAATTAAAAAGAATAAAAAATAAAAATATTTCCCCTCCCAAACGTGTTTGGGAGGGGTGCGAGCGCAGCGACGCGGGGTGGGACAAAACTTGATTCGATGAAAAATACTTTATTTAAGATCAACCACCCCGGCCATCGCTAAATCGCTCGGCCACCCCTCCAAACCACGGTTTGGAGGGGAAATTAATTTCCAGTTTCCAGTTTCCACTTTCACTTTTGAATTTTGAATTTTGAATTTTGATTTTTTTTTCCTTTTTCCTAATCCGCCACGCGGATATTATTTCTTGGAATCATTCTCAAACTCTTCAGCAGCGTTTGCTTTAACTGCAGCTTTACGATCTGCCCCATGGTGGTGGCTGCCAAAAATTTATCCTGATGAAATAATTCTGCCAACTCTTTTTTTAGTTGGTTAATTTTTTCTTCTTTCGAAATATCGTCACCGATCATAATATCCAATAGTTCCTTGATCCTGAATTTTGCAGACGATAAACGAAATGCCATCTGCGTTCTTTCTTCGGCCTGGTATTGCTCAATCGATTCTTTATTCAGGTGCTTGGTAACAACATCTACAAAGGGTTTGTTTTCTTTAAAAAACTGTGGAAGATAAAGGTTCTTTCTGCCCTCATAAGATTGTTGATCAAAGTCGATGGGGCGAATACGATATTGGAAATCCACGATATCGGGAGTAATGTTTACCACAAAATTATAACTGCGCATATCGCCCAACAAATGCGCAAAGCAACGCTCGTTAAATTTCACGAACTCTTTTGCAAAGCGTATCTGATTGGTAGTAGGATGATTCAAATAATCCTGTATAAAAATGTCTCCCGGTATGCCCGGAATATGTTCTTCGATTAAGGTATCCTGGTGCGTAAAATAAGTAATCCTGTTGGGCGATAGCAGGTGTTCCAGTTCTAGTCCGTAGATTCTGCTGGAGTCGGCCTTCTTAATATAATAGTGGTCGTAGTTGGCGTTGTATTTATTAATAATCCGGATGCGTATGGGCTGACTATTTCCAAAAAAACAAAAATCAATTCCTGCCACATCCAGATGATTCACAAAACTCAGGTCGCCTTGTGTTTTCAGAAAAGCATAATTCATCACCAATGCTTCTCTTAACCATTCCCAGTGATGCATATCGTACGAAGCTTTTTCCCATGCCGTATCGTTACCGTTCTTGTCTTTGATGGGAACGGTATAAGTAAAATTCCGAAGGTCGTTATAATTTGCCGGGAGGTTTACTTCTCTGCCATATTTTACAAGGTATTTGCGCAACTGTGCATTCACCGGAAAGATGGGTTTCTTTCTGGAGGGCCGATCGGGCTGATCGCTGGTCTTCTGATTTTCGAATAAATTAATCAAGTAATAAAGGTTCGTTATCGTCGGTCAAATTCAAATTTACAGCATCTGCGCCAGCTATCCCTTCTATCGAACCTTTAATATGTGCGGCGTTCAATAAAACTTTCTCTAATTGTTTTTCTCTTGCCTTCCATAATTTTTCCATCGCATCTCTTTCGCGTTGAATACTCAGCTTCATGCTCATGAACCCTTCGCGTATGGCTTTCCATTGCTCGCTGAATTCCGAACCAATCAGGTAGTCGTAGAGCATCACCATTTTATCGCCTTTATTATCCTGACTCTTCTTTGCATCCCACACTTTTAAAATGGCATTGCGTAAAACAAGTGCCACACTTTTTACTTCGGCAAAAGTGCAGATATACACGCCATCTTTTTCACCAAACCTTTCCATGTCTTTCGGAAAAGCTTGTGTAACAATTACGGCCACGTCGGCACCGAGACTGCGCATATCATTTTTGAGTTTCTCAATCCAGTCGGTGGAGAAGTCTTTGGTTCTTTTACTTTCATAAATAATCTTACCCGTTTCGGTTCCAAACTGGTTGCGTACAATTTGTATGCAATCCGCGCCACGAACACCTTTGCCCACTTCTTCAATTTTATCGAATGGAAAACTGGAGGCCAATAATTCTTCCAGCATCAGTTCCTGCACTTCGCCCTGCAATTGCATGCTGCCCTGTTCTGATTTCCGGCGCATTTCTTCGGCCAGGCGTTTCTGATCTTCGAGTTGCTTTTCCAATTCTTTTACGCGCAACTGATATTCCTGATCCTTGATGCTAATTCTTTCGGCTTCTTCTTTAATTAATTGTTCTTTCAACTTCTCGCGTTCTTCCATTAGTTGGCGCTGAATATTGATTTGCAATTCGGCTTCCCGGTTTTGAAGGGCCTGTTCTTTCTGCAGGTATTCCAATTCTTTTTTGCGTGATTCTTTTAATTTTTCTGCGTTGTCGGATGCAGTTTGTTCCAGCATTTTTAATTGGTTCTCGAAATCGGAGCTAACCGATTTTCGGATGCTGTCTTGCAGTTCGGCCTGTAATTTTTTCTTTTCCTCCTCCAGTTTAGCAGCAGCTTCTTTTTCCTGATCCGATAATAATTGCTGAAAGGATTGCTCTTTGAGTTTAAATTCCTGATCTTTTTTATTCTGCCAGTCGAGCATTTGGGTACGTAATTCTTTCTGAATTTCGTCGCGCATGCTGTCGCCGGGTTCGAATTGGTGTTGGCAATTAGGGCATGTTATAATAAAAGCGGCCATGTATTTTTTTTACAAAGTAAGGGATTGCCACGAAATGGAAAAACTCCCTACATTTGCAGTCCTTAAAGCGGAGGTGGCGAAATTGGTAGACGCACTACTTTGAGGTGGTAGCGGGGTAACAGCCGTGGGAGTTCGAATCTCCTCTTCCGCACAAAAACCTTCCCGGGAACCGGGGAGGTTTTGTTGTTTTGCGACCGTCCCAAATGCATTTGGGTAAGGGAGCGAAACAACAAAACCCGCGGGCGAAGCACGCGTAGGTTTTTGAGTACGCGCCCCACTTAGAGATCACGGGACGTAATCTCCTCTTCCGCACCAAGCGATCCAAATGAGGTGCTTTTTTATGCCCACCAATTCTTTTGCATTTAGTAAGTAGCTCAATAAAAGCCCACAAACATTAAAACACAAACGAGTTGCGTAAAGCCAACCATTTTAGAATGATTTACGAAGATTTTCTTTCATTAAATTATGCAAAAAGATAATGTATTTGGGTTAGGTTGCGTATATTCAATGTGTGCAAGGCTTTGGCAACACCCTAATACTTTACAATGGCTAAACAAATAAAGACAAGAATTACCTGCGAAAATTTAGCACCATTGCTAAAGTTCGACGAAGAAATTGAGTCGGATACATTGAAAATTGCCATTTTCGCTAATAACGGAAGTGGCAAAACCTTTTTAAGTCGAATGTTTCGCTTAGCTGAAAAGGACTATATCGTCACTCCTGATGATAAAGGGAAACTCTCAACCGACAAGTTAATTTCCTTCGAAAAAAGCAAGTGTTCCTTTTCTTTAAAAATAACAGCTAAAGACAATACCGTTTCTGAGGATTTTACTGTAAACGTATCTAAAGGCAATATTCCAACAAAGCCAACAACAAAATATATTTATCATTGTTTTAATCAAGATTATGTTGAAGAAAACATAAAAACACTTAGTTATGTGAAAGACCTTAGCAATGATTGTTTTTCGCTTACGGGTGTAAATTTTTCAGACCTATAAAATAAAAATCATGTCAATAGATACGGGCGATTTAACCGACAAAACATACGAGGCTATTATGATAGAAGCCGAACGTTTTGACCATAATTTAACCTTGCAATTTGGATTACTATCTTATGAATGCCAAGATGAAGCTAATTTTATAAAAAAGGCGAATAAGTTAATTAAAGAAATGCTTACCTATGATGAAGTTGATATGGATGATATGTTTTTTGGCGAGCCTCCTGTAAAAAAAGAGTTTCATATTGCACTCAATAAAATTTTAACTAATATATCAGAGTTGTAAAAATGGCAAAAAAATATATTAGGATACCAAGCCCAGCGAAGGCAAAAAAGCAAAAAAATACAGACGAACAAAAACATGAATTGAGCCTGTTTTTTGAACCGCTTATACTTCAATTTAAAAAGGAATTACAGAAAATAAAACCAAATAAAAAATTCAATTATGTGGTTGATATATATACCAAATGGTATCAAACCTATTTTTATTTCTGTAAAAAATATAAATCCGAAAGTGAAAACAGAATTGCTGATGAATTTGAAACTAAATTTGTGAGATTGGAATTTATTTCTGAAAATAATTTCAACTTCTCTTACTTCAGACATACGGACAATGGCATTTGGTAAACGAAAATATTACTCTTGAAGATTCTTTGGAAATGATAATTGGCAATTCTAATTTTCGACCAATGTTATAATATAGTAGATTCAAACAATCTAATTCAATTATCACATGAAATTATTTAACCAATGCCCGAACAGCAAAACATAGAATACAAACAAAGTTGGCACGATGACTACCTGAAATGGGTTTGTGGTTTTGCCAATGCCCAAGGCGGGGTTATTTTTATCGGCAAAGACGATGATGGAAAAATTGTTGGCGTTGATGATTCTAAAAAATTGATGGAAGATTTGCCCAACAAAATTAGAAACACAATGGGTATTTCTGTCGAAGTAAATTTACAAGAAGAAAAGGGGAAATATTTTATTGAAATTATAACACATCCTTACTCTGTTCCTATTTCGATAAGAGGAAGATATTATTACCGAAGCGGAAGCACGAAACAAGAATTAACAGGAACTTCATTGAACGAATTCCTATTGAGAAAATCGGGCAAAACTTGGGACGATGTTGTAGAGCCTAGAGCAACCTTCGCAGACATTGACGAAAAAACGGTTGCCATATTTTTACAAGCATCTGAAAATGCAGGTCGCTTGCCTGAAAATAAAGGCTTAATCATTCCTGAATTATTTGAAAAATTAAGACTTACCGAAAACGGTCAGTTAAAACGAGCTGCACTCGTTTTATTCGGAAAAGAACCCGCTAAATTTTATCCAAACACCTTTGTAAAAATTGGTCGCTTCGGAAAAGCTGATGCCGATCTTAAATTTCAGGAAACCGAAGAAGCCAATTTGATTTTATTGCTTCGAGCAGTTTTAAATCAACTCAATCATAAATTTCTGACAAGACCAGTGGAATTTGAAGGAATGAATAGAATTGAAAAGAGTGAATACCCTACTGCTGCCCTGCGTGAAATTATTTTAAATGCTCTTGTGCATCGCAACTATATGGGATCACCAACTCAAATAAGGGTTTATGATAACAAGATTAATTTTTGGAATGAAGGAACACTTCCCGAAGGGCTAACATTTGAAGCTTTAAAAGGATTTCATACTTCACGACCAAGAAATGTATTAATTGCAGATGTTTGTTTTAAAGGAGGATTTATTGATTCGTGGGGACGAGGAACGTTAAAAATTTACGATGCTTGCAAAGAAGCGGAATTACCCGAACCTGAAATAAAAGAATTTCAAGGTGGTTTTTTGGTAACGCTTTTCAAAGACAATTTAACGGAAGACCAATTAGCAAAACTTGGACTGAATGACCGACAATTAAAAGCAGTGAATTTTGTGAAGGAGAAAGGAAAAATTACGAATAAAGAATATCAGGAATTAAACGACTGTTCGAGAAATACTGCAAGTAACGACCTTGGAGATTTAGTTCAGAAGAATATTCTTGTTGGTAGTGATGTTAAGGGAGCTGGGGCATTTTATCAGCTAAAATCAATTGCACATTAATTGCACAAATTGCACATTGATTGCACAATAATTGCTTCAATTGCACCATAGAGTATTTAGAAAACTTGAGAAAATGGCGGATATAATGAAGTTTTGGCTGATATATGGCGGATAAATTAATGGGCTCAAAGGGCTCACAATGGACTCAAAAAGGACTACAACAACTCGACAGACAGAACGCCATCTGGTGCAAAACGTTAGCAATTTCCATATGAAGACACTGCAATATGAAAAATCTTACAAATTATTAGTACGTCTTTACCATTAATCATGACAAGAAACATTCAAGAAGAATCCAAAATAAAGTTTGGAATACAATAAATATGCAGCTCGACAAAACAAAATGGGTCAGTTTGCATCTCAACAAAAGTCTTAATACTCTGTAAAACAAAACCTACAGCCCTGTAAGTTTCACGGAAGAAAATCCCTCCGAAAAAATCCTTAACTTAAACCCATAAACCTCGCCATATGCTTATCAAAATCTCAAAACTCCTCCTTCTCACAACTGCGTTCATTTCCACCCATCTCTTCGCGCAAGAAATTGGTCAAAACGAACGCATCATTTCACCTGAAATCAGCGCCAATAATGAAGTAACTTTTCGCATCAAAGCGCCGGGAGCTAATTCTGTGAAACTATCTGGCAACTGGATGCCTAGTTCGCCGCAGGGGCAGCGCCAATTGGTTGATCTTGTGAAAGGAGCGAAGGGGATTTGGTCTGTTAAAGTGCCGGCTCTGGCGCCGGAATTGTATGGATATAGTTTTGTGATTGATAGCGTTACTACCCTCGATCCTGCCAATTTAAAAGTGGCTCGCGATGGAACTTTCAGAACTGAAAATATGCTCTATATCCCTGGTGCTGCATCAGATTTGTATTGGGCCAAAGAAGGTCCGAAAGGTACCGTGCAAACGATCTGGTATCAATCACCCACATTGAATTTAACCAGAAGAATGATCGTGTATACACCTCCGGGTTATAATACATCCAAAGACAATTATCCCGTACTCTATTTATTACACGGTGGCGGCGGCGATGAAGAAGCTTGGCCAACCCTGGGTGTGGCTCCAAATATTTTAGATAACCTCATCAATAGCGGAAAAGCAAAACCCATGATCGTAGTGATGACCAATGGCAATCCCGGTCAGGCTGCTGCTTTAACGGTGAGTCCGCCTATTAAAGTAGACATTCAAACTCCTGCAGGCATGGCTAGCATGTTGTTCGAAAAAAGTCTGGTTAAAGATGTAATCCCCTATATCGAAGCCAATTTCAGGGTAAAGAAAAATAAGGAAAGCAGGGCCGTAACCGGATTAAGTATGGGTGGTTTACAAACCCAGAATCTTAGCTTTGAAAACCCTAACCTCTTTCAATACATCGGTGTGATGAGTATGGGATTTGCAGACCTCAGCCGCTTCGGCATCAAGGTAGACACTTCTAAAAGAGCGCAGCAAATTCAGGATTTGAAAAAAGCAAAACCAGCTTTATACTGGATCGCAGTGGGTAAAGACGATTTCTTGTACGAAAGTGTGGTAAAAATGCGTAAGGATTTGGATGCACAACAATTTAAATATACCTATCGCGAAAGCGCCGGCGGACATACCTGGACAAACTGGCGCGTCTATCTTTCTGAGTTTGCTACGATGATATTTAAATAAGAATTAGTCTGCCTAAAATCTTTTCAGTCAAACTTATAAAAAATATTCATTATTTTAATGATAGTGATTTTAAAAGGACTTTTATTGAGAAGCCCTCATTAAATAAATAGTGCTAATGGAAAAGGTAAATGCAATTAAGCTTTTTGAAGAGAAGCAAATCAGATCTGAGTGGAATGATGTTGTTGAGGAGTGGTATTTTTCCTTAGTTGATGTAATTGAAGTGCTTACTGAAAGTGCAAATCCTACCGATTACTTAAAAAAATTACGAAAAAGAGATTTAATATTAGGAGAGTACATAGGGACAAATTGTCCCCAGGTAACAATGCTCACTGAAACTGGAAAACAGCGGAGAACACTGGCTGCAAATACTGAACAGCTTTTTCGAATTATACAATCCATTCCTTCAAAAAAAGCTGAGCCTTTTAAATTGTGGTTAGCCCAAATTGCCAAAATTCGTTTAGACCAATTGGAAGATCCAGAATTGTCTATTGAGCAGGCAATGACAGATTATAAACGCTTAGGATACTCCGATAATTGGATCAATCAAAGATTAAAAAGTTTAGAAATCCGTAAGAGTTTAACAGATGAGTGGAAACGTCTTGGATTACAGGAAGGAGTTTCATTTGCTGTTTTAACCGATATTATTTATAAAACATGGGCAGACAAAACCAACAAAGAATATAAACAGTTCAAAGGGTTAAAAAAGGAAAATCTCAGAGACAATATGACGAATAAAGAACTTGTATTGAGTATGCTTGCTGAAATATCAACTAAGGAAATTTCAGAATCAACCAATCCGGAATCATTTCCGGAACACAAAGATGTGGCAAAGAGGGGAGGCAATAGTGCAAAAGAAGCTCGCTTGCGTTTAGAAGAAGAAACAGGTAAAAAGGTGATTAGTCCACTAAACGCAAAAAGCATGCGGGCTATTGAAAACAAAAAAAATAACAATTTGGATATTAAAGAACAAATAAAAAAGTATACCGACAGCCTTCTCGAACCAAAACGTTCTGAAATTGAAGAGTTGCATAATCATATACTTCAATTATTACCCAACAGCAAATTGTGGTTTTTAGACGGCAAGGATGATACTGGTAAAATTGTTTCTAACCCCAATATTGGATATGGACTTCGTACAATAAAATATGCCGACGGAAAAACCAAAGCGTTTTTTCAAATTGGGATTAGTGCAAACACTACAGGAATCTCGGTTTATATTATGGGTATTGAGGATAAAAAATATTTGCCAGAAACTTACGGAAAAACTATAGGTAAGGCAACTGTAACAGGCTATTGTATTAAGTTCAAAACGCTTAAAGATATTAATATGAATACGCTTGATGAAGCAATTCAAGACGGTGTTGAACTTACCAAATAAAGAAAGAGAATGCAGATTTTAATCAAATGATAATTCAATATGAAAATAGTATTGGTAACAGGTGCAAACAAAGGAATCGGATTTGAAACCGCAAAACAATTAGCAGAACTTGGACATTACGTTTATCTTGGTTGCAGAGATATAACTTTGGGAACACTTGCAGTGAATAGTCTGCACAACCTTGGATTAACAAACACCGAATTTATTCTTATTGACGTTACAAACTTGGAAACAATTGTACTAGCAAGAAAAACAATTGAAACAAAATTTAAACGACTTGACATATTAGTAAATAACGCAGGCATTTTAGGAAAGACTCCACAACCAGCAGCAACTTTTTCAGTTGACGAAATCAGGAGAATATTTGACACTAACTTCTTCGGGACAATTCAAGTAACGCAAGAATTTATTCCACTTCTTCAAAAGTCGGAAGAAGGACGAATAGTAAATGTTACAAGTGGTCTTTCATCGTTGACATTGCACAACGACCCCACTTGGAAATATTATCCTTTTAAATCTGGGGGATATAGCGTTTCAAAGACAGCATTAAATGCTTACACAGTAATGCTAGCATTTGATTTAAAGGATACAAACATTAAAGTAAATGTTATTGACCCGGGATATACAGCAACAGATTTCAACAACTATCGTGGAAATAGGAACCCAGAAAATTCTGCGAATGTAATTGTGAAATATGCAACAATAAAAGATTCACAAACAGGAAAATTATTTGATGAAGAAGGAAATGAAATGCCTTGGTAAATCAATTTAAATACGAACACTAGCCCATAACAGCCTGACGTTAGTGGCAAGCGAAGCGAACCCAACAAAGACAAGACAAAATAATGACTGATAAGAAAAATATTTTTGCGATTATTGGAAGTGCAAGTTCAGATTCTTCAAACTTAAAGATTGTTAAAAAAATTGCAAGTTTGACAACTGATAAATTTAACTTGACAATGTTTAACGACTTAAAATCACTTCCTCATTTTGACCCTGAACTATCAGCCAACAATCCACCAAAACAAATTATTGAATTCAGAAATAACATTGAACAAGCAGATGGAATAATTATTTGCACACCAGAATATGTATTTAGTATTCCAAGTGGACTTAAAAATGCAATAGAATGGTGTATTGCAACAACCATATTTTCTGAAAAGCCAATTGGACTTATAACAGCTTCGGCAGGTGGACAAAATGGACACGAAGAATTACAGCTTATAATGAAAACTGCAATGACTAAATTTACAGCAGAAACGACATTGCTAATTCAAGGTGTGAAAGGGAAATTTGATGCCGAAGACAACTTGATTGACACAGAAACAACAGAAAAACTTAAAGTATTTATTACTGAATTTGAGAAATTAGTAAGAGGATGATATTTATAACTCAACTTCAAATTTCAAACTTCGGACCCCAATTCGACATTAGTTCCAGATCGTCCACAACTTGAATTTTTAATTGATTCGATTCATGGTTAATTTTATTCATTAAATCTTTTGAGATGGATATCCGGTTAAGTGACGACAGCGAGTACATGCAATGGTTGCAGGAAGTAAAAGAAAAGATCCGCAATTGGATTTGACTGGAACTGAGCTGGTTACAACAAGTCCACAGGCTGTAGACCAAAATCCGGCAGGGTTTCCTGATTTGTAAAACTGCTGACGAAGTGATCGTGGAATATTCGTTGCGGTCTAAAACAAAACCGACAGCAAAAACCAGTGGAGGAAAAACTGGGTAGGCTCAGGCAGATCATTTCCCGCATCTGCGTGGATTTATGAAAGGAGGTTTGGAAGCATTTGATGTTTACCTGAATATCGAGGCAAACCTTGATCAGTACCGATCTAACAGATACGGTGTTGAACTAACAAAATAAATTTGTAGTTTACTGAATACTTAAAGCTTCCTTATGAAAAAATATATCGTTACAATTCTCCTTTCAGCATTTGCCAGCTTCGCATTTGCGCAGTCTGAAAAAATAGCCTACAAATCAGTAGCAGATTCATTTGAGAAAAACTATAATGCCGAAAATTACGATGCCATTTTTTTAAGTTTCGCAACTGTTATGCAAAATGCTTTGCCACACGACAAAACAATTGAACTATTAACCGGGCTAAAATCACAGGCAGGAAAAATCACTAAAAGAGCTTTCGTCAAATATGAACAGTCTTACGCTTCTTATAAAACAAACTTTGAAAGGGCCTTATTTGCTTTAAACATTTCAATAGACAATGAGTCGAAAATAAATGGATTGTTTATTAAGCCATTCAAGGAAAGTAATTTGCCGAAGATCACGCGTAACCAAACGAAATTGATCCTTCCATTTAAAGAGGAGTGGACCGTAATCTGGGGTGGCGACACCAAAGAATTAAATTACCATGTGGAGAGCGAAGCCCAAAAAAATGCATTTGATATTGTAATTAAAAACGATAAAGGTGTTTCCTTTAAAACAGATGGAAAACTTAATGTAGATTTCTATGCTTTTGGTAAGGATTTATTGGCACCCTGTGATGGTGAAGTTGTTTTGGTTGTGGATGGCGTTAAAGACAATCAGCCAGGAACTTTAAATCCCGTGTATGTGCCTGGAAATACTGTGATCGTTAAAACAGCAAACAATGAGTATTTGTTTTTTGCACATTTCAAACAACATTCTATTGTAGTGAAACAAGGCCAAATTGTAAAGCAGGGTCAACTCCTCGGACTTTGTGGAAATTCAGGAAATTCATCCGAGCCACACTTGCATTTTCACATTCAAAATGTAGAAGACATGAATGCCGCAACGGGCGTAAAATGTTATTTCGATAATATACTGGTGAATGGTGAAACAAAAACGGATTATTCTCCAATTCAAAACGAGAAGATCAGCAATAAAAAATAATGTTGAAAGATAAAAATAATATGACAGTAACACCCGAACAAGATGCTAGGATTAGGAAAATGACTTTTTCTTCTACCTATCCTTGGTATGTTAAAAAAGTGGAAGCTAAAGGCAGAACCATTGAAGAGTTGCATCAAGTAATTGAATGGCTCACTGGTTTTGATTCCAAAAAATTGCAGGAACTCATTGATGAGAAAGCAACATTCGAAACATTTTTTAGTAAAGCAAAATTGAACCCAAACGCTAGTTTGATCACAGGTGTAATTTGTGGTTATCGGGTAGAAGAAATTGAATATCCACTTACTCAACAAGTGAGGTATTTAGATAAGTTGATAGACGAATTAGCAAAAGGCAAAACAATGGAAAAGATTTTACGAATACAGTAAACTTTGATTAGCATGGAAACCAAACCACTTTCAAAAGCAATCATCTAGGATTATCTATGATGCACCCCATAATGACAAAATTTCAAATATTCAACAAGTAACATGACTGAAGAAAAAGCATTGAACATTGGGCCTTCAAAAATTGATATCGCCTATCAACGTTTGGGTGAACTCGATGCACCACCTGTATTACTGATGATGGGAGCAGGGGCTCAAATGATTGCTTGGCATGATGGTTTCTGTGCAGAGTTGGTTAAACGGAACCTTCAAGTTATTCGTTTTGATAACCGTGATACTGGTTTGACAACACATTTCAGCAATGCTCCAATTCCTGACTTTCAGGCGGTAATGAAAGGGGATTTTTCAACCGTATCTTATTCTTTATCGGATATGGCTGCCGACACAATCGGTCTAATCGATTTTTTGGGATTTGAGCAAATGCATCTTGTGGGAGCATCAATGGGCGGAATGATTGCACAGACCGTTGCAATTGAATATCCTTCCAGGGTTAAATCTCTTACATCCATCATGTCAACCACAGGCAACCCCTCTGTTGGACAGCCCGACTTTGCGGCACTAGCTACTATTGGAAAACCGAATTATGATAATCGGGAAGAATACATACAATGGCGCATTAATTCATTAAAAATAATCGGGTCACCTTATTACCCATTTGACGAAGAAGCCGCCATCCAAAATACAGGTTTGTCTTGGGATAGAGACCATGACCCATTAGCAATGGTGCGACAATTAGTTGCCGTATTAAAATCGGGCGATCGTACAAGTTTATTGAAAAAGTTGCAGATGCCTACTTTAGTGTTACATGGCAAGCTGGATAAAATGATACATGTTAGCGGGGGCATAGCAACAGCAGAAGCTATTCCAAATTCAAAACTGGTTCTTTTTGAACACATGGGACACGGACTTCCTAAACCATTATGGAGCGAATTTGCTGATTTAATTTCAGAGCGCTCTCGTACTGCTATAGGGTGATAAAAAAATTAACAAAAAACACAGTTTGTTTTTATGGAAATTTGTCCTAATTTTGAGGACAAATGTCTAAATCTGAATACTATGGCAACATCAACTACAAATATTACAACAAGGCTTGACAAAGAAATTTCGAATATAGTGAAGCGTTCAAGCTTCGACAAAAAGTTTATATCTGCGACAAAAGATATTACTTACTCAGACTTTCTCTCTAATAAAATGCTTATGATTTTCATAATAAGAGAGGGTGTACCTTATTCTTTGTTCAACTTAATTCAGCACTTTACACCTTTTACTGATGATAACTGGGCGGACTTTTTAGATATTTCTACGAAATCACTACAAAGATATAAGCAGACTTCTAAGAGTTTTAAGTCCATTCAGTCTGAGAAGATAATTGAAATGGCAGAAGTTACTAATGTTGGGCTTGATGTATTTGGGGATATGGAAAAGTTTAAACTATGGTTAGAAACTCCTAATTTTTCATTAGGTAATCTAAAACCATTAGAACTTTTAAAAGATTCATACGGAAAGGAATTGGTAATTAGTGAGTTAACAAGAATTAATTACGGAATACTATCCTAAATGGAAGCATACAGATTATCAAGAGAAAAGTTTGCAGCAAACTTGTCAGGTAAAGGTGCGGCACTTAAAGGAGCAAGATGGAATTCAATTGGAGTGGAACTTATATATACAGCAAGTAATAGGTCTTTGGCAATGGCAGAAGTAGCTGTTCATTTTACTTTAGCAACGCTTCCAAGCGACTATATGATAATTAGTATTTTCATTCCGGACGACATACCGCTTCAAAAACTAAATGTCTCCGATTTACCGACTGATTGGAATACATTCCCTCATCCTTCCACAACGCAAACAATAGGAGACCAGTTTGTTGTTGAAAATAAATTTTGCGTTCTTCAAGTTCCATCAGCAGTAACCCAAGGAGATTACAATCTGCTTATTAATCCAAATCATCCAGATTTCAAACGAATAAAAATTATAGACAAGGACAAATTCCCATTTGATAAACGAATTTTCAAATAAAACAACAGGCAACAGCATTGGCGCAATACAGGCAGACGGAAGTTTGCCTACCTGCCATCGAAAGTGCCGCATGCCTTCCTTAACCTCACCAACAAATCATCCTCTTAGCTAGTTTTCTTATCATTTATACTCCTTTCTCGTTTGAAACTTTAATACTAGCTTTAAAATCCGTTTCAATAAATGAAGTTTCAGCATATGGACAATATGGAATTTATAGACAGACTTAACAAAACGACAAGTGATATTTTACAAACCGTAAAACCATGTTCCCCAGAGCAACTGCATTTTAAACAGGAGGGTAGATGGAACATTCTTGAAATCCTTGAACACATTTGCTTAACAGACAAAGTTATCTATACCATAATTTCTCGACCCTCAATTGATACAAACCCTTCCATTGAAATTGTTGGAAATGACAGAATGAAAAAAATATTGGTAGAGCAAAGAGACCAACGAATAAATGCACCCGAGCTCCTTAAACCGAAAGGAGAAATGAAAGACTTGAATTCGTTTGAGAAAACATTTTTAGCTCAACGAGAAACATTCAAGAACGACATCTTGACAGGTAAAATAGTAGTTGACAATAGAGTTCACAAGCATCCACTATTAAATGAAATGACTATTACAGATTGGCTTAACCTTACAATCCACCATACACAACGACATATTGAACAAATTAAAGACATTATTAATGGCTAAGAAGAATGCGTAAACCATTAGCGGTCGTTGTATTGAAGCTTGAGTCATACAAATTAAATTTATGAATGAAGTAAAACAAAGACTTTCCCTGTCTGAACAAAAAGCAAAAGAATTATTTAAAGCCATTGAGGATAGAGGGTTAATAATTCCTGGAAAATCTGAAAAGCAACTTTGCGATGAAATTGTGCAAATTGCCAAAGAAGATTTTGGGGTAGACAAGCATTGGGGTAAAAAAATTGTGCGTACAGGAATTAATACTTTACAACCCTATATGGCAGATCCTCCAGATCTGGTTATTCAAGAAGGCGATATACTATTTTTCGATTTTCATCCTGTTTTTGATGGTTGGGAAGCAGACCTTGGAAGAACATATGTTTTGGGTAAAGATCCTTTAAAACAAAAGATAAAGAAAGATGTAGAAACCGCATGGTACGAAGGGAACAGTTGGTATTTTAATCAGAATAAATTAACAGGCGCCGAATTTTTCAATTACGCAACAGACTTAGCAAAACGCTATGGATACGAATTTGGAAATGCTATTGCAGGACATATTATTGGCGAGTTTCCACATGAACAACCCGATGACCCTAATGACTTATGTCTAGATGTACATCCCGACAATCATAATGACATTCTCCAATTAGATAAACATGGAAACAAAAGGAATTGGATTTTGGAGTTACATTTTGTAGATAAAGAAAATAAAATGGGTGCTTTCTTTGAGCAATTACTAACTAACTTGTACTGATATAAGTTGACTAAAAAATCAACCTAGTGAATTTTAAAACACAATTATTCATGATCACCTATCAAGTTGAAAAAAATCTTAGCGTAGCAGAATTTACAGAGGTATTGATCAATTCCACATTAGCAGAACGGAGGCCCATACAGGAACCTGAAAGGATCGCTAAAATGTTAGAATATGGAAACCTTATTATTACTGCTCGTTTGGATGGAAAATTAATTGGCGTTGCCAGAACATTAACCGATTTCTTATATTGTGGTTATCTATCTGACCTTGCCGTTGACGATGCATTTCAAAAACAAGGAATTGGAAAAGAATTGATCAGACGCACAAAATTAGAGATCCCCAGGGCAAAACTGATTTTACTGGCTGCCCCCAAAGCTGTAGGGTATTACCCCAAAATTGGCATGACAAAACACGAGCATTGCTATTTTCTGGATGATGTGAATGAATTGAAATGATTATTCAATGGATGTATATAACATGTTCTTCTCGGTCAACAGCAAGAAGTTCCTAATCGTTTGGGGTCTTGTCGAAAACTAGAATGTTCTAATTCCATTATCGTAATAGATCAATTTTCCGTCATCGCCTTTTTTAAATAAACAGTTGCTGCAAAAGAATAATTAAAATCAAGGCTCCTATCAATTTTATAAAATGAGATTTTCTTCTTACCACATTTCGTAAATGAATACCAAGTGTGATAAATAGTTCTGTATTTAAAGTTTTATCGCTAAAACTGATTGTTCCATTTTGTTTGAATAGGTCTAATGGTTCTTTGGAAGTGAAAAGAGTTTCCCCACTATTCAAGGCGATCCATTGCCAATCGTTTGCGAAAATTTTATTACAGGTCCAATTATATTCAACCCCGTTTGGTAGCGTTAAAATAGCATTTTGATGAAAGCGTAAATGTTTTATTTTGATGGTTCCGACTATTTTATTTGTGGAAAGATTTAAAATTGTTATTGTAGGTTTCAATAATCCTTTTGAAACGAATCTAAATTTCTGTTCATTCAGTGTGCTGTCAATTGTGCTACCCAACCATTCCGTTTTATACAATTTCCCAATTTGTAAACTGTCTTTTAATATTTGATAATTGTCGCTAAAGGATGATGTCTTGTAGGTGATTGGCTGTGTCATTAACTTTGATTAACGTGCTGTTATAAAAAAATCCTGGAAACAACTTTGGCTTTTCGAAGAACGGGGAGGTGTTCTATGGCTTGCTTTGTTCACTAATAATTCGATTAACTAAAACCAAATTACAGAAGTTAATCCAGAAATCCACAGTTGTTGGGCATTTTTCTAATACTCAATTTTTCCAAAGCCCTTCCGATTGCGGCATTTTTTCAGAATCTTTTTTTATTTATGGATTTTGTTTAAAAGTGCATCTTATTTTAAACCTTATTTTATGGCCGAAATCACTTTGAAATCAAACGCTCAAAAACGGGGGACGGTAAATAAGAATCGGCATGTACATTCTACGAGAGTTGATCTTACACCGATGGTTGATTTAGGATTTTTGCTTATCACGTTTTTTATATTTACTACAACAATGAGCCAGCCGAAAGCGATGAGGCTCATCATACCCGATGATAAGGGCGACCCCATGAATATTAAAGAGAGCGGTGCTTTGACATTGTTGCCTGCTTCAAATGGATTGGTATATTATTATGAGGGAAAATTTGAGACTGCTCAATTTAAAGAAACGGATCTTAAAGAGATGCGAAACCTGATCATCAACAAAAAAGCCAGAACCAAAGAGAAGGATTTTTTTGTGGTAATTAAGCCGGCAGATTTATCTACTTATGGAGATGTTGTTAAAGTGCTTGATGAAATGAAGATCGATGATGTAAAACGTTATTCGCTTGCAGATATCAGCAAAACTGAAAGGGCTTTAATAAAGTGAATATGTTGATGATAGCTGGGCTGGGGATTCCTTTGCAAATTTTCTTAATTCCAAATTTCATTCATCTCAGTTAATACAATTGGCCTTCCGTCAGTTACAACAATTGTATGCTCGTGCTGAGCCATAAAACCTCCTTTATTTCCAACCATCGTCCAACCGTCATTCAGGGTTTCGGCATATGATCATAGCGGAATGACCGCCAGTGTTAGGTCTTTGCTATTCCAAAAAGAAAACAATCGTACTAACCACTCTGGCTTTTTGAATATAAGGCTCTTTTGGGCTTTCACTATCAGCAGCCCCATCTTCGTCATAATGATACTTTCCGGCAATAGTAATTTGCCCTTGCGAAGCAGTTTTTATTTTTCCCAATGTTGCTTTTGAATCATTGGCAAACTGTTCGCCTGCAACTCTCGCATTTTTAGTGCTTTCGGCAATTAATTTGGGTTTAATTGAGTTTAATTCTGGAAAAGAATAGTTGCTTGTAATAGTAGATGTTAAATCTTTACTCACTAAATCTAATTTTATTTGAGCGGATTTATCTTCTGTGGCTTTTATGTCTTTCGATTGTATTGCCAAACTTTGTGTAGTAGTATATCTATCTATTTTCGTCTTTACTTGTTGTCCGTTCTGCCAGGCTGTTTCGTAATATTTTTGTCGATCAGTAATATCAATATTGCTTATTTGAATATCCGATTTGTTGTATCCAATACTTTTTAAATATCCAAGGATAGCGTTTTTCTTTACTTCCGATTGCTTAATGATGTCTTGCAAATTGTCGCCCGAAACAGAAAAGTTTAAAGCTATTGAAGCGGAGGTCGCCGTAATATTCATTTCGGCGAGCCCTTTTACGGTTACAATACGATCCTTATCGCTAAAAGT
>JAIEMK010000027.1 GCA_019752295.1 Chitinophagaceae bacterium
TCTTTAGTACTGTCGAGCAAACGCTGCAAGCGTTCTTTTTTCAGTTCTTTCAAACTGTCTGCGTACAGAGACTGTTGTTCTTTGTTTCCTGGATATTTCTGCTCAGGACTGGAAAACTGTTTCAGCCAGATATCGGCTTTAGCTTCCATATTGCTTTCATGGCTACGTACGAACCAAGTAAAGGATAATTGATACAGGCAGATCAAAATCAGAGCAATCGCGAAAAAGCGCACTAAACCTTTCAGTTGCATATTAGTAACGGTTTACAAAATTTTTTAGAGCGGCAAAGATAGGGGATTGGTAATGAATAATGCATTACCGTTAACAGTTTGGTTTATAAAGAATGTATTGGGACTCAAAAAAGCCAAAAAACGGGTAAAAATGTGGATTTCTACTATTTTTTGGCCTTAAGAATAGCTTTTATTTGAACCTAGTTTTGATTATTGAACGTCTACCAAGGTAACATCGAAAAATAAAGGGGTATTTGAGGGAATGTTCCCGTTACCGGCACAACCGTAGGCAAGCGATGAAGGTATTACCAGTTTAATTCTTCCACCTTTTTTGATCAGCGGCAAACCAATTTTCCATCCATCAATTAAAGTGTTCAACACCCAACCTGTACCTGTAGGATTCGTTTGGGCATCAAACACAGTTCCGTTAAAGAGCTTGCCTGTATAAGTAATATACACTCTGGAGCTGGTTGTTGGATTAGCCCCTGTTCCCGGATTGATTACTTCGTAAAGTATTCCGGAGCTATGTTCTATATAATTGATAGTGTTGGTGGTACAATAACTAATTAAAGTTGCCCTTTCAGAAGCCACTGTAGCAGGAGTACATCCTGAATCTGCTTTTCCACACGAAATGTTTGCGAAACACACAAATAAAAGAACCATCCAAACGAAAATCAATTTTCTCATGTATCTGTTTTAATGTTAAGACGCCAATTATATAACTAAGGCTGCATCTCTTTTTTTAATTCATCCCTTTTTTTTCTGGCAAGGATTGATAAATAACGCTGTTCCTTCATTTCCCATTGATAGTTCCGATACGTAAAAGCCATAAAAACAGAAAGCCCCATAATGGCAAACAGGAATAAAAAAGGACTCAGGCTACTGCTCACCTGCATGTCGGCTCTTTGATACCAACCTAAATAAATCACTCCCAAAATGCCAATTCCAATTGCAAATCCTACTGAAAGTCCTTTCAAAAAAGGGCGCGATGATCTTTTGTTTTTTAGCCTGTTTGCAGTCCAGTATTCAAAAAATAGGGCATCATCATTTTCGAGCATCTGCAAATTTAGCTAAAACGGTAGAAAATTGTTGCGAGTCGGTAGAGAAATTGGTTTCGTGAAATATTTTTTTATAGCTTAACGCAAAATTTCTTATGAACTGGTTGAAGAAATATGGAATATTCCTTTTTCTAATGTTACTCTTATTCCATTGCAGCGCAATCTATTTCGAATGGATTGATATGCGTTTTTATTCCAAGCTCCTGATTATTCCTTTCCTGATGATTTTGATGGGTGTTAATATGTGGGGAGGAGCTGGCTTGGGTAGTTTTAAAATGCTTCCATTTATTGCCATGCTGGCTTCTTTTACGGGCGACCTGCTCTTGGGTTTTTCAGATGCACAATTTTTTCTTTGGGGCATGCTGAGCTTTATGGTTACACATATTTGTAATAGCATTTATTTTTTAAAACTAAATCCGCTACGCTTTAAAAAATCAAAACCTGTATTCATCACTTTCTTGATTTTAGCTTTTTTTAGTTCCATTGTAATTTATACGATCAAGGATAATCTGGGGGCTTATTTGATTCCGATAATGGTATATATGGTCATCATCGGAGTTATGGCCTGTTTGGCTTCCAACCTTTTGAGTGATGTTGCTTATACTGATTTAGCCCTGCAATATTTTATTCCCGGAGCAGGCTTATTTGTGATGTCGGATGGAATTTTGGCCCTTAATAAATTTAGTTTGCAAGAGCCATTATTGGATCTGTTTGTGATGTTGACTTATGGGTTAGCACAGTTATATCTTGCGATGGGTTTCTATAAAACTTACGAGTATAAAATAATGCACGTTGTTAAATAAAAAATCCCTGCTACAAAATGCAACAGGGATTTTATATTTAGTGGAACGCTCCACAATTGTTTAGATTAATAACCCATACCACCCATATCAGGTGCGCCACCATGAGCCGGAGCTTCAGGTTTTGGTTTGTCGGCAATTACACATTCTGTTGTTAACAACATTGCTGCGATAGAAGCCGCATTTTCCAATGCAACACGAGTAACTTTGGTTGGATCGATAACACCTGCTTTAAACAGATTTTCGTAAACCTCAGTACGAGCGTTGAAACCAAAATCAGCTTTGCCTTCTTTGATTTTCTGAACTACGATAGAACCTTCAATACCGCTATTGATAACGATTTGACGTAATGGTTCTTCAATAGCACGTTTAATGATTTGAATACCGGTTGTTTCATCTTGGTTTGCGCCTTTCAGTTTTTCCAAAGCTTCTACAGCACGGATATAAGCAACACCACCACCCGGAACGATACCTTCTTCAACAGCAGCGCGAGTTGCGTGTAATGCATCATCAACACGGTCTTTCTTTTCTTTCATTTCAACTTCTGTAGCAGCACCAACATATAATACTGCAACACCACCGCTTAATTTAGCCAAACGTTCTTGTAATTTTTCGCGATCATAATCTGAAGTGGTATTTTCAACCTGTGCTTTGATTTGATTTACGCGAGCAACGATATCAGCTTTTTTACCTTTACCGCCAACTACTGTTGTATTGTCTTTATCGATTGTAATAGAAGCTGCCTGACCTAAATAAGAAAGGTCGGCGTTCTCCAATTTGAAACCTTGCTCTTCACTAACTACTGTACCTGCAGTTAAGATTGCAATATCTGTCAACATTTCTTTTCTACGATCTCCGAAGCCAGGAGCTTTAACAGCCGCAACTTTCAAAGTACCGCGTAATTTATTTACTACCAAAGTAGCCAGTGCCTCACCTTCCAGGTCTTCAGCAATAATTACCAATGGGCGACCAGTTTGTGCAACTTTCTCTAAAATTTGGAGAATATCTTTCATCGCACTGATCTTCTTGTCGTAGATCAGGATATATGGATTCTGTAATTCAGCTTCCATTTTTTCGCTATTGGTAACGAAATATGGAGAGATGTATCCGCGGTCGAATTGCATACCTTCTACAACGTCAACGGTTGTATCGGTACCTTTTGCTTCTTCCACAGTAATTACACCTTCTTTACCTACTTTAGCCATTGCAGTAGCAATTAACTTACCTATTTCGCTATCGCTGTTTGCAGAGATGGTAGCAACTTGTTCAATTTTTTTACTATCGTTTCCTACAGTCTGAGATTGAGCTCTTAAGCTTTCAATTACTTTTGTAACAGCTTTATCAATACCACGCTTCAGATCCATTGGATTAGCGCCGGCAGCAACGTTTTTCAAACCTTCACCAATGATTGCCTGAGCCAAAACAGTAGCTGTAGTAGTACCATCACCTGCAATATCTGCGGTTTTAGAAGCCACTTCTTTTACCATCTGAGCACCCATGTTCTCGATTGCATCTTCCAGTTCAATTTCTTTTGCAACGGTAACACCATCCTTAGTTACTTGTGGTGCGCCGAATTTTTTCTCAATAACCACGTTACGACCCTTTGGTCCTAAGGTTACTTTTACTGCGTTGGCCAAAGTGTCAACGCCTTTTTTCATTTTATTTCTTGCTTCGATATCGAAGAAAATCTGTTTAGCCATAATATTTTTGGTTTTGTAATTTTTGAAATGAATTAAAGTATCCTATCGATTTATTCCTAAATCAGTTTGTATACATTAAACAATCGCCAGAATATCGCTTTCTCTCATGATCAACAAATCCTGTCCTTCAATGGTGATCTCTGTTCCAGCATATTTGCCATACAAAACAGTGTCGCCCACTTTAACAGTCATTGGTTCATCTTTTTTACCAGTACCGGCAGCAACAACAGTACCACGTTGAGGTTTTTCTTTAGCGGTATCCGGAATAATGATTCCGCCTGCGGTCTTCTCTTCAGCAGCGGCAGGCTTAACGATTACTCTGTCATGTAGCGGAGTAACTTGTAATTTTTTAGCCATGTGTGATAGTTTTTTTAATTGATTGAGTAAAATGTACTGATAGTCAACGATAATTGTGCCAGTAGGCTGAGTTAGGTCAAATTTTCAGAATCCCTCACCCGCGGGGTATGGCAGATACATAGACTGTCAGAAACGGCGCAAAGATGGGGTAAGTTCCGGAATCGGCAGTGCCAAATTTTCAGACAATTCTTAGATCTGGGCTATTTTGCCCAAGCTGATACTCTTTTCGCAATTTTACAAACTCTGCCGCCTCATTTTCATTTTGCAAGGCAAGTCGAAAACAATACCTTCGCGTCTTCCAAATAAGTTCTTATCAATGATCAGTAGAAGAAATATTCGTGTCAAGGTAATGCAGTTACTCTACATGATAGAGTCGGCCGATACGCCTAATCCGTTTAGCAATCCGGTTGCTCAGTTACAAAAACACTTGGACCAGAGCAGTGAGTTATTTGTTTATTTAATTTATTTTGTTACAGAAGTAGCTCGGTATGCAGAAACCAGTTCTGCGCAAAGGGCTGCAAAGAACCTTCCGTCGCAAGCCGACCTGAATGTGAATACCAAGATTGCCGGAAACGAAATCCTTTGGCTGATTCTTGAATCCGATAGCTATAAAAAGGCGATCGCACAGTTTAAACCTGAACTGAAGGTGGATCGTGATCTGCTGAAAAAAGTTTATCAGGCGCTTACTCTTACCGAAAAATATCAGGAATATATTACCGCCCAAAGCAGGGATAAATCAAAGGAAAAAGAAATTCTAAAATTGATTTTTACAGCGCTGATGCTTCCGAATGAAGATTTTATTACGCATGTGGAAGAGCTTTTCTCGAACTGGGATGATGATGCAGAAATGATGGATCAACTGGTTTTGAATTACCTGCACAAACCAGAGTCGTATAACTTACAGGAAATGATTGGTGCAGAAAAATGGGATTTCGCTAAAACACTGCTCACCACTGCAATAGATAAAAAAGAGTACACAGCAGAACTCATCAAACCTAAACTAAAAAACTGGGACGCAGAACGGATTGCCCTCTTGGATATGATCTTGATGCGATTGGGTGTTTGCGAATTATTATTTTTCGAAACCATTCCCACAAAAGTTACGATCAACGAATACATCGATCTTGCAAAAGAATACAGCACGGCTCAGAGTGGTCAGTTTGTGAATGGTATATTAGATAATATTCACAAAGAATTTGTGGGCAAAGGCGATATTCATAAAGTGAACTTTAAAAATAAATCACAATCTTAGCAGGATGAAACAGAAATTCATACCCTTATTTCTAGCTTTTTTTACAGTATTTGTTGCCTGTAAAAATCCCAACCCTACATTTAAATTGAGTGAATTTTCTGCGAAGGACTCTGCCAAATTCACCAAAATTCAATGGATAGATTCTATCATCGATTTTGGCACCATCAAAATGGGAGAGGCTAAGCGTGTTACTTTTAGATTGAAGAATATTGGAGATAAGCCCCTTTATATTACCAACGTAAGAGCAGGCTGTAGT
This sequence comes from Chitinophagaceae bacterium, assembly GCA_019752295.1. GTDB lineage: Bacteria > Bacteroidota > Bacteroidia > Chitinophagales > Chitinophagaceae > Sediminibacterium. Next base: position 5,654 of record JAIEMK010000027.1, read on the forward strand.
TGTACGGTACCTGATTATACCAAAGAAGCGATTCCACCAGGTGGGGAAGGCTTTGTGTTGGGTGAATTTGATAGCAATAAAGCACATCCCGGTGAAGTGCGTAAAAGCATTTTTGTAACTACCAATACCGAAAATGGAGTGAATAAAACCCTTTTATTTAATGGAATCATTGAAGATAATCGGAGTCCGTCTGTTACTCCGGGTACACCCATTAAACCTCCGGTTAAAAATTAAAAAACAACCTTACATTTAAAAAATAAAAATCAAGAAAATGTTCTATTTGAATTCAGTTTTATTAGCAGGAAATCCTCAACAGGGTGGAGGTATGGTTCAGTTGGTAATGATGGGAGCCATTATTCTGGTGTTCTGGTTATTTATGATTCGCCCGCAGGCAAAAAAAGCAAAAGACCAGAAGAAATTTGTTGATGATATGCAGAAAGGCGATAAAGTAGTAACCATTGCCGGTATTCATGGTACAATCAACAAAATTAATGAAGACGGCACTTTACAATTAGAAGTTAATCCGGGTAGTTATTTAAAGATTGAAAAATCTACCATTAGCATGGAATGGACTGCTGCTCTAAACAAACCTGTTGCCGACAAGAAATAATTCTTAATTACAATTCTTAAATCCGAAATTCGAGTAATTGAATTTCGGATTTTTTATGCTCAAGATCGGATTAACAGGTGGTATTGGTAGTGGCAAAAGTACTGTTGCGAATATCTTTAAGGTATTGGGTATTCCTGTGTTTGATGCCGATGCTGAGGCGAAACACCTCATGGAAACAAATTCGGTGATGAGAGGAAAGCTGATCACTCAGTTTGGAGAAAAGACATTTAATGGAGACCGATTAAACCGAAAATATTTGGCTGATATCGTTTTCAATGACCCCTATCAATTGGATTTGTTAAATGCCATTGTGCATCCTGCAACTTTAGCAGAAGCTGCTAATTGGTTTACCAAACAAAAAGATGCGCCCTATGCCATTAAAGAAGCCGCTTTGCTTTTTGAAGCCGGTGCCGGCGAAGGATTGGATTTTGTAATTGGAATTTTTACTCCCCAGCATATACGCATCCAACGTGTCATACAAAGGGATGCTATTACAAGCGATGATGTGATGGCAAGAATTAACCGTCAGGTAGATGACACCATTAAAATGCGTTTGTGCGATTTCGTAATCCATAATGATGAGCAGGAATTGTTGATGAAACAAATACTTGTGTTGCACGAGCGATTTATTATTCTGTCGGAGAACCTGAAACATCAAATAAACTAATCTTATGATTGCTACAACTCCTAAGCCCCCTTATTATGCTGTAATTTTTAGTTCTGAAGTAAATCAAGAATTGGAAGGATACAAAGAAATGTCGCAGCAAATGGTTGACCTTGTTAAAACACAACCTGGATATCTTGGCCACGAATCAGCACGTGAAGAATTGGGAATAACTGTATCTTACTGGGACAGTCTTGACTCGATCAAAAAATGGAAAGCTGTTTCAGAACATTTACAGGCCCAAAAATTTGGGCGCGAAAAATGGTATCGCGCTTATAAAACCAGGATCTGTTTGGTAGAGCGGGATTATGGATTCGATAGCGGCTTATTTTAAACCCACTTTCAATACTATCTTAAAACGACTTCAATGAACAGAAAAACATATCTAATTGCAGTGATAGCTTTGATAGTGTCGGTTGTATTATTTTATTTTTTTGCATTTGAATATATTGTTCCGGGCGCAGCCAAATTAGCCATACCTTATCAGTGGAAAACAATTCCTATGAAACAAGATACTGCTATCGTTCATTCCTTTTTAGGAACTCCTGCACTAATTCTAAACGATAAAGGAAATGTAGAAGAAGAGTGGTATAGGGGATCGAAGAATCAGTTATATATTTTGAAGATCCAATACAATCGGCGATCTAATATTGCTACCGGCTATCAGATAGAATACCATTTTGAAAAATGGTTGTTTCACAAAACATTTTTACTCGAAGACAGAAAAATGAACTAATAAAAAGCCCAATAGATATTTATTGAATTATCTATTGGGCTTCGGCTATTTTATTTTTAATTAGCTCAATTTAGCAAGTGCTTCTTTAATTCTTGCCCATGCCCTTTCGATATTCGGCATGCTGTTGGCAAACGAAAAGCGAACACAATTAGGTTCACCGAATGCATCACCCATTACAGAAGAAACGTGTGCAGTATTCAAAAGGTACATACTGAAATCAGCAGCATTTTTAATGGTTTCTGCACCAATTGATTTCCCATAATAATAGCTCACATCAGGAAATACATAAAACGCTCCCTGAGGTTCAAAACATTTGAATCCGGGAATTGATTTTACCAGTTCTAAAGTTTTAGCCCTTCTTCTGGTAAACTCTTCTGTCATCTCAAATGATGGTTTCAAATCGCCTAGCAATGCTGCTACGCCTGCTTTTTGAGTAATTGAACAAGTTCCACTTGTGAATTGACCTTGTAATTTTTCGCATGCTTTTGCGATAGTGGTATTTGCAGCAATATAACCTAAACGCCATCCGGTCATTGCAAAACCTTTGCTCAAACCGTTGATCAATACAACACGATCTTTTAAATCTGCAAACTGTGCAATACTCTCGTGCTTGCCTTCGAAATTGATATACTCATAAATTTCATCCGAAAGAATGATGATGTTTGGATGTTTGCGAAATACTTCTGCCAGACCTTCTAATTCTGCTTTTGAATAAACAGCGCCTGAAGGGTTACAAGGTGAAGAGAACATGAATACTTTGGTGTTTGCTGTAATGGCTGCTTCTAATTCTGCGGGAGTAGTTTTAAAACCGTTTTCTACCGTGGTTCTGATTTCAACAACTTTACCTCTTGCAATCTTTACCAACTCTGAATATGTAACCCAGTAAGGTGTTGGTATAATTACTTCTTCGCCCTCATCAACCAATGCTAAAATGGTATTGGCAAGGCTTTGTTTGGCGCCAGTTGATGTAACAATATTCTCGGGTTTGTAATCCAGATTGTTATCTCTTTTTAATTTGGTACAAACTGCTTCTCTCAGGTCTAAGAAACCCGAAACAGGTGTATAATGACTCCAGTTATCGTTGATGGCTTTGATAGCTGCGTCTTTAATGTGTTGGGGGGTATCAAAATCTGGTTCACCTAAGCTTAGGTCAATCACATCAATTCCCTGAGCTCTTAATTCGCGGCCCAATTTGGCCATTTTCAATGTTTCCGGTTCGGCAAAGCGATCTAGTAGTGAAGAAAGTTCCATAACTGCTTGTTGATTTGTCTTTTTAATTTGGAGTGCGAAGTTCGTTAAAACAATCCAATTTTAGTTCAGTTTTAAAGCAAAATCCGCGTTGGTGGATATTTAGTGATTATACAAAATATATTTAAAAAGCGTTTGCATCACTTAAATTTGAAATTCAATTGAGCCTTCTATGCCACATGAATCCATTTCTGTATTCGATATGTTTAAAATCGGGGTGGGCCCTTCCAGTTCTCATACACTGGGGCCATGGCGTGCTGCATTAGCTTGTGTTGAAAATATTCGTGCTAAAACGAGTTTAAAAGAAGTAGAAGAAATTACAGTTCTTTTATATGGATCGCTGGCGAAAACAGGGAAGGGGCACGGTACCGATATTGCGGTAATGCTTGGTTTGTGCGGAGAAGACCCGATAACAATTGATGTAAACAGCATCAATGCTAAAATAAAAGCGATAGAAGTTTCCGGCAAACTATTGCTGGGAAATGAAGACACAATCAGTTTTAATCCGATGCAAGACATTCATTTTTTAATGCACGATTGCCTCGACTTTCATCCCAATGGGCTTTCGTTTTTGGTGCAACTTAGAAATGGAGAAAACTGGTGCGATACCTATTTTTCGATTGGGGGTGGATTTATTGTTAAAGAAGATCAGGCACTCCAAAAAAAACAAGTCGACCTGCCTTTCCCAATTAATACGGCCGATGACCTTTTGCACAATTGTATGAAGGGATTGAGTATTAGCGATGTGGTTTTAGAAAACGAAACAGCCTGGAGGCCAGAAAAAGAAACCAGAGAAGGCGTATTGCAAATATGGAAGGCCATGAGAGATTGCATATTTCGAGGTTGTAAAACAGAAGGCGATTTGCCCGGTGGATTGGAAGTGAGAAGAAGGGCTTGTGCATTGAATAATCGCTTGCTGAAAAATCAACAATTCAACGATTATGAAAGTTGGCTGCAGCAGATCAAAAGTGGGGGACATGATTTTACGTATATTCTGGATTGGGTAAGCTGCTTTGCGCTTGCTGTAAACGAAGAGAATGCTTCATTTGGAAGGGTTGTTACTGCCCCAACCAATGGTGCTGCCGGCGTGATACCTGCAGTATTACTATATTTCATTGCATTTTGTGATGGCAATACAGATGAAAAAATCATTCGATTTTTGTTAACTGCTTCAGAAGTGGGAAGCATCTTTAAAAAAGGCGCAACGATCTCTGCAGCCATGGGTGGATGTCAGGCCGAAATTGGCGTTTCTTCTGCCATGGCTGCAGCCGCACTCACGGAATCGATGGGCGGTACTCAGCGACAAAGTTTAATGGCTGCCGAAATTGCAATGGAACATCACCTTGGATTAACATGCGATCCGATTGGCGGACTGGTTCAAGTACCCTGCATAGAAAGAAATACAATGGGTGCTATTAAGGCAATTACCGCTTCGCAACTGGCATTGCAGAGCTCTCCCGATTTTGCAAAAGTGAGTTTGGATAAAGTAATCAAAACCATGTGGGACACGGCTTTGGACATGAACAGTAAATACAAAGAAACTGCCGATGGGGGATTGGCTATCAATATACCCATCAGCTTGCCTGAATGCTGACGGGTATATTTGTTATATGCTAATTAATTTAATAAAGGATTCAGCTCAATTTCTTCTACCGAAATTTTGGAATAGTCTCTGATCTCGTTGTACAAAGTGCCTCTCTCTACAGGCTGTCGCTTTACCTGCTTGATCAAATTAACCAGATCGGCTGTACTCATTGCAGGAGTTTGTTCCTCACTTCCTGCCATTGAATAAATTTTTGTGGTATCATCAATAGTGCCATCAATATCATTTACTCCAAAGCTGAGAGAAAGTTGTGCATTTTGTCTGCCCAACATTGGCCAATAAGCTTTGATATGCGGAAAATTGTCCAGATACAAACGCGATACGGCATACATTTTCATGTCTTCGATGATCGATGATTCTGCAATATGACTCATGTCATTGTCTTTATTGCGGAACTTTAATGGAATGAATGTGTTGAAGCCGCCAGTTTTATCTTGTAATTGACGCAGCCTTTCCATATGATCGATACGATGCTTGTATGCTTCGATATGTCCGTATAAGAGTGTGGCATTGCTATGCATTCCCAATTTGTGCGCAGCTTCGTGTATCGACAGCCATCCATCTGCATCTACTTTGTCTTCGCAAATTTGTTTACGGATCTCAGGATGAAAAATCTCTGCACCACCGCCTGGTAATGAATCCAGACCAGCTTCATGTGCCAAACGCATTCCTTCTTCGGTACTCAATTTTGCTTTACGAAACATGTAATCCAATTCAACCGGAGTAAATGCTTTGATGTGTAATTCAGGGCGGTGCGCTTTGATAGATCTAAGTAATTCAAGGAAAAAATTCATATCCATTTTTGGATGAACACCACCCACAATATGCACTTCCGTAACAGGTTTGCCATCATAACTTTTAACGATATCCAACATCTGATCAATGCTCAATTCCCAGCCCTCTTCGCGATGCGCGTATAATTTGGAATAAGCACAAAACTTGCAACTGAATACGCAAAGATTGGTTGGTTCGATATGAAAATTACGATTGAAATAAGTTTTATTGCCGTGCTTCTGTTCACGTACCCAGTTGGCCAATGCACCCAAATAGGAGAGAGAGCCTTTTTCAAAAAGTGTAACACCATCATCAAAGCTGATGCGCTCTTTGTTCAAAATTTTTTGCCCGATTTGTTTTAGACGTTCATCGCTGATCTGAGCTACCAATGTTTGAATACCTGTTTCTTGTTGCATCTTCGTGGAAATTTCAGCAAAAATAAATCAAAATAACCAGCATCAATTGCTAATTATAGAATAGTATTTTTGAAAGGTATTCAATAGTAAAATCCTGCAAATTATCCAATGATTTATGACATTAATATTCCAGCAATACTTGCCGATAAATAAGAGGCGAGGGTACCACAGAGTAATGCTTTGAGCCCTAGTTTGGCAAGGTCGGCCCTTCTTGTTGGAGCTAATTCACCAATACCGCCAATTTGCATACCTACACTACTAAAATTGGCAAACCCGCAAATGGCGATACTTACAATCAATAATCCTTTTTCTGAAACAATCGGAACTGATTTATTGGTAAGATTATTGAAAGCAACAAATTCGTTGATAGTTAGCTTTTGCCCTAATAAAGTTGCAGCATTTGCAACATCTACATTCGGAACACCCATGGCCCAGGTCATAGGAAAAAATAGTTTGCTGAAAATAACGTCTAGTGTCAGGCCGGTATAAATCTTTCCCATTCCCCAGTTGATAAATGCAATTAGTGCAATAAAACCAATCAGCATCGCAATTACATTGATTGATATTTTCATTCCATCGCTGGCTCCATGCGAAATGGCATCGATAATATTACTGTACGGACTTTTTACTTCAAGTTTAACCTTGCCCATGGTTTGTGATTCTTCTGTTTCCGGGAATACGATTTTTGAAATTACCAAAGCTCCTGGTGCGGCCATCAAACTCGCTGTTAGCAGGTATTCTGCCTTTGCACCCATATTCGCATACACAATCAATATACCTCCTGCAATACAGGCCAAACTTCCACTCATGCTTGCTAATAATTCGCTTCTGGTCATGGAACTTAGGTAGGGCCTGATCATGACCTGTGCTTCTACCTGACCCACAAATGCACTTGCCACATTACTCAAAGCCTCAGCGCCACTAACACGCATAATAAAATTCATTGCTTTGGCGATGATGGAAACGATCAATTGCATTACTCCGAAGTGATATAAGATGGCCACCAACACACAAACTAAAATAATAGTTGCCGTTACACTAAACGCAAAAACAAAACCTCCCTGACTAAAATTTTGTACACCGCCGGGTGCGTTTACCATAATGCCTCCATACACAAACGAAACACCTTCTCTTGCAAATTTTTCGATCTTTTCCATTCCATGACCTAATTGCTGAAAGAACCAGGTTACCGGAGGAACTTTTAGAACCAGTACAGCTATCAGAATTTGTAAGAACATTCCGCTGACTACTAATCGGTAATTAATGCGTTTTTTATTATTAGAAAACAAAAATGCAATCATCAAAATCAGTATTATCCCCAGTAATCCGTGAAATCGTTCCATAATTAAACAATTAGCTAATTAGAACGAAAGATAATAAAATATTAATCATGAAAACACATAAATGACATAACAATACACGCACAAAAAAAGAGGCACTAATGAATGCCTCTTTTTAAAAACGCTTTTTTAAATTATAAATGCGCCTGAATTTTTTTGTCTAAAACACTTTTTGGTACTGCACCAATTTGTTTGTCAACGATCTTGCCATCTTTAATAAATAAAATTGCAGGAATTGAAGTAATGCCATAGTTCACACTCAAGTTAGGATTGTGATCTACATTCACTTTCCCTACGTTTATTTTACCGGCATACTCTTTTGATAATTCCTCAATAACTGGTCCGATAGCACGACAAGGTCCACACCATTCTGCCCAGAAATCTATTACGGTTAATTTATCGCTGTCAAGCACAGTGCTCTGAAAGTTCGCGTCTGTTAGTTCTAAAGCCATTTTTATAGTTTTTAAGATTTGTAATTAATGTAAGATGTCAAATATAAATCCAAAGCCCGGTTTATGCTGTTTTGACTTTTCCACCATTGTTATTAATGACGTAGCAGCAGTATAAACCTGACAGCTCGGCACAAAAAATAATTAATGGATCAGTTTACCATTCCTACATGCACATCCAGATCGGGGTTGTTTAGCAGGAAACCTGCCATATCTTCGTTCATTAGGAAACTTTTTTCCAAACTATATAAACTTACACGCAAATTTTCTTTTGGCTCATAGAGGTTGAAACGCAAAGAAGTTTTGCCCGGGTTATTCTTCATATTCGAATCAATAAAATTTACCAGCTCTTTTGTGATTGCAGAAGGATGCACAGTGATGTCGACACTTCTTGTGAGATTTTGTTTTACGGTTTCAAGCAACGACATGGTTTGTATCTTAAACTCGAATTCATTGGGTCGATTGTATTTCATCCTGAATGTTCCGGAACATAAAATGTTTTGCCCTTTATCGAGATAGTTTTGAAACTTGATATAATCTTCACTCCACAATAAAAATTCTGTTTTGCCTGTAAAATCTTCGATAACAAATGAACCGAAATTTTTTCCTGTCTTGGTTACGCGATGTTGAACATCAATGATCAGTCCGGCTACTTTCAAACCCTTTCCTGGATTGGGTTGCAACTGTATGCTGTCTTTTATTTCATTAAAATCGTTGATCTTTGTAATGCCATAATGCTTTAATTCAAATTTAAAATGATCAAGCGGGTGGCCACTCATATACATACCGGTAACTTCTTTTTCGAAATCCAATAATTCTGTCAGCGTCCATGGTTCACAAATCGCAATCTTTGGCTTAGGCACTTCCATTGCTGCTGAAAGATTCCCAAAAAGTGTATTGGTATTGCCAATAGCATGTGTTTGCTTGGCCTGTCCATATGCTACAATTTTTTCTAACCCCGTTTGTTTTTCTCCATCAGGAACATTAAAATATTGCGCCCTATGATATGTGCTGAAACAATCAAAAGCGCCCGAATAAGCAAGCGACTCAAGTGATTTTTTATTTACACTTTTCTGTAACACTCTGGCGATAAAATCGAATATGTCCTGATAAGCACCACTCTTTTCTCTTTCCGAAATGATATTTTCTACTGCTGCTTCACCAACACCTTTAATGCCGCCCATTCCGAAACGAATTTCTCCACGATGGTTTACTGCAAATCCCTTTAAAGATTCATTGATATCGGGCCCAAGTACTTTAATGCCCATTCTTTTACACTCTTCCATAAAGAATGTAATCTTCTCAATCCCGCCTGCATGATTCAAAACAGCCGACATATATTCTCCCGGATAATGCGCTTTAAGATAGGCTGTTTGGTAAGCTACAAAAGCATAACAAGTAGAATGCGATTTATTAAAAGCGTATTGAGCGAATGCTTCCCAGTCTGTCCAAATTTTTTCGAGTTTGTCTGATGCATGCCCTTTTTTGATGGCACCTTCAACAAATTTTCCCTTCATTTTATCAAGGGTCATTCTGTCTTTCTTACCCATTGCTTTACGCAATACATCAGCATCTCCCTTACTAAATCCTCCGATCTTCTGCGATAGCAACATCACTTGTTCCTGATATACTGTAATACCATAAGTATCCGCTAAAAATTCTTCCATATCAGCCAGATCGTAGGTAATCGCTTCGCGACCGTGTTTCCTGTCGATGAAGTTTGGAATATAAGCAATAGGGCCCGGGCGATACAAAGCGTTCATTGCAATCAGGTCTGCGAACTTATCAGGCTTTAATTCACGCAAATATTTTTGCATACCCAAACTTTCAAATTGAAACGTTGCATTGGTTTCGCCTCGTTGATACAATTGAAATGTTTTTTCATCGTCCAAAGGAATCGTATCTAAGTCGATAGTAATTTTGTGGTTTTGTTCAATCAACTCCAACGCTGTCTTTAAAATGGAAAGGGTTTTTAAACCCAGAAAGTCCATTTTAATTACACCGGCTTCTTCAATTGTACTTCCTTCAATTTGTGTAACCCAAAGAGGAGAGTCTTTTGAAATTGCAACCGGTATCAGATCTGTTAGGTCTCTTGGTGCAATAATAATTCCTGCAGCATGAATACCAGTATTTCTAACCGAACCTTCTAAACGTTCTGCTTCTTTTAATACCTGCGCGCGGATATCAGTTCCGTTATAGATTTCCCTGATTTTTTTGATATTCTCCAAATCATCCTGCTGATAACCTTCTTTTTCTTCGAAAGATTTCTGATTTAATTTTTCCCCTTCTTTGATCGTAAAGGGAGCATGCAATACCCTGCGCAATTCGGTACCCGGTTTATCAGGTACCAGCTTCGCAAGCATATTGCTTTCGGCCAGTGGAAGATCCATTACACGAGCAACATCTTTAATACTCATCTTAGCCGCCATAGTGCCATAAGTAATGATCTGGGCCACCTGATTCTTTCCGTATTTATCTACTACATAATCGATCACTTTTTGTCGACCTTCATCATCAAAATCCGTATCAATATCGGGCATGCTCTTACGATCGGGATTCAGGAATCTTTCAAACAGCAAATTATACTTGATGGGATCGATATTCGTGATGCCAATGCAATAAGCCACCACACTACCGGCTGCGGAACCACGACCCGGCCCCACAAATACCCCCATTTTTCTTCCCGCTTTTATAAAATCGCTCACAATTAAAAAATATCCGGCGAAACCCATAGTTCTGATGGTAAACAATTCAAAGTCGAGTCGCTCCTGAATTTCTGGCGTAATTTCGTTATAGCGCATTTGAGCACCTTCCAATGTTAAGTGTTTCAAAAACTCCCATTGGTTCATATTCGAATCAGGATGGATCTGAAAGGACTCAGGAATGGGGAAGGCCGGCAATAAAATATCTTTCTTTAAATTCAACACTTCTACTTTATCAACGATCGCATTGGTATTATCCAGCGATTCGGGGATGTCGCTGAATAATTTCGACATCTCTTCGGTTGTTTTAAAATAAAATTGATCATTCGGAAATTTAAACCGCCTGTTTTTTAACTGCAATTCATCGTTTACAAAGTCGTCAAATCCGGGTGTGGACTGCTTTTCGCCGGTATTGATGCATAGAAGAATGTCGTGTGCATTGTAGTCGTCTCTTTCGGTATAATGACTATCATTGGTTGCGATTACCGGAACCTGATACTTCTTAGCAAATTTTAAAAGGGTGCTATTAATCAGTTCCTGCTCTTTAATATTGTGCCTTTGTATTTCGATATAATAATCATCTCCAAACAAATCGAGCCACCATTTAAATTCCTGTTCTGCTTTTTCCTCACCTTCGTTCAGTATCGTTTGTGGAACATAAGCACCAATACAACAGGTTGTTGCAATAATGCCTTCGTGATATTTTTCGATCAGAGCTTTGTCTACTCTGGGGTATTTGCTATACATCCCTTCAATAAATCCCATTGAAGTAAGCTTCACCAGATTCTGATAGCCCACTGCGTTTTTGGCCAATAAAACCTGGTGGTATCTTTTGTCTTTAACCTCCTTTGTAAACGTTTTTAGAAAACGGTCTTCCACTACGTAGAATTCGCAACCAACAATCGGCTTTACCAAGGGGGCTAATATGTCTTTCCCATCTGCATCTTTTCCAATTACTTTGGTCTTCTTCCAGGCCTGACTTACAAATTCAAATGCACCAAACATATTGCCATGATCGGTGATGGCAACAGCAGGCATTTGATCCTTTGCTGCTTTTGCGAATAAACTGCCAATATTGGCTGCTCCATCCAGTAAAGAGTATTGCGTATGAACGTGTAAGTGCGAAAATCGAGACATGCAGCAAAAATTTGTTTAGAAAACTGCTGTAGATAAATAGTAATTTACTATTTATTCGTAAACTTTTACAAACAGTATTTAATCAAATATCGCTACTAAACGGTTCTGTATCCTGCAAAAATTTTCCACAATTTCAACCCCGATTTAACACTGTTTTTTGTTCACAAAAACAATATTTCGGGAATTTAAAGGTTATTCTTCTGAGCATTTTGCCTATTAAAGTCATGTACTTATCTTGCAGCGATCGAATATGAAAAAGAAAGATTTTTTAATATTTATTGGATTATTGCTGATTTTTTCGAGTTGTCGATCGTTCAGGCAGCTTTCTTCAAAGGATAATGCAGTTGCATCAAATACTGTACGGAAAAAGGCGAATACTGGTAAGAAAACAGAATTTCTCGATAATATTGAAGTTACTCCGGGAACAGCAGTTACTACCAAACACAAATCAAGCACAGCCTATACCGCTGTTGCAAAGGATAACCTGGTTGGTTCGGATACAAAATTTGCTTTGCAGGATGCCGGTTACTTACAATTAAAGTTTTCGGTATTAATTGGTGTGCCAGTGGAGGATCTCTCAAACATCCCACTTTTGAATGAGATGGATAGATGGTGGGGCACTAAATATTGTATGGGAGGAGTTTCTGAGAACTGTTTAGACTGTTCAGCATTTACCCAAATTATGATGCGCGATGTATTTCATGTGAATTTACCCAGAACTGCTCAGGAACAATACGATGCATCAATGAAGGTAAGGAGTGCTAATCTGCAGGAAGGCGACCTAGTTTTCTTTCATACTGCCGGCAGGAGCAGAAAAAATATTACACATGTGGGAGTTTACCTGCAGAATAATAAATTTGTTCATGCAGCCACAAGCGGGGGCGTTATGATCAGCGACCTGAATGAAAAATACTGGGAACCCAAATTCAGAGGTGGTGGAAGAATTAAATGATTTCTTATTGTAATATCTTAAAACGCTTTTTGAAATTGAATAGTAACTGCCCTGCATCGGGAGTGATATTCCAATAAAAAATTCCAAAAGCAAAAAATCCTGAAAAGATAATGCTTCTTAAAATAATACCTAGCCATCCATCTACTGAATTCAATACAAAATAGCATCCCAGATAAATCGAAACACCAAGAATCAAAGCATAAACTGTTTTAGCATTAAAGGGTTGCATTTTAAATTTTCTTCTAAGAAATTCAAAACGTATAAAATTGTACATACTAAAAGCGGCAAGTTCTGCAAAAGCAGATCCGATGATCCCATAATGCTTAATCAAAAAATAGGTGAGGGGCAGGCGGAAGCCCAACAAGATAACACCACTATAAAAATCAAATTTCCAGAAAGTAGATGTTCCAATCACGGTATTATTTAGTCCTGTTCCTGCATCAATAATTCGCGCCATTCCCAAAACAAATATTACACCCAATCCCGCTTCATATTCTTTCTGAATGTGCAATACCTGTAAGCCCTGATACACATTTAACCAAAGGTTGCCGAAAATAAAAAGGGCAATTAATAAAAGGTTGATACTGGAGCGTTGATAAATCCTTTCAATTTCTTTCATGTCTTTATCTTTCCAGGCCCTCGACAAAACTCCGGCAGCAATTGCCTGAATGCTTCTTTGTGGTACTTGCACCAGATTAGCGGCATACTGAGCCAGACCGAAAACAGCTACCACTCCAAGGCCTAAAAATTTTGCGATAATAAAACTATCAATAGTAGCTGCAATAGATGAAATAAGTGTACCTCCAAAAATTAAAGACTGCATACCCAATATTTTCTTTCTGAATTTCTTGGTTACGTGGCTGATCTTTGAGGGAAAAAATAATCTCTTGGTATTATACAAATAAATCGCAAGTATCAAGAAAATGGAGAGGTATAAGAAAGCAAAAATTTTAATAAAAACATCGAAGCTGATGAGTTTAAAATAAAAACAAAGTATGAGCGCGAAAGTAAAAATTCGCAACCCTGTTTCCTTCAAAAAATTAGAGATTATTGTTTTTTGAATTCCCCAGCAAAACCCTTCTATCACTGAAAATAATAACATCCCCAGTGCAAAGGGAAACATCCAGTAGTAGTAGTCAATTATTAGTTTCGACCTGACAGAAAATTGTGCAACAAAAAAAGGTTGAAAATAAAATCCTGCAATCAACACCAATAAAAATCCAAACAAGGCCGAGAGCATTGCCCAACTCATTAGATCAATTTCGTGCTCCGCTAAATTGTCTTTATAATAAGGATAAAATTTGTAAATGATTGGAATTACACCCAAGCTGCTGAATGCATACATATTTTGAGCGTAGTCGAAAAAGATGCGTGTTAAACCAAATTGTTCTGTAGTAAAAGCACCATGATGATCTCCGATCTTGCTGTAAAAAAAAATGTTTACTGCGCCAATAAAAAATCCAAAATATACCAATAGGCTAGATATAATCGTTTGTTTGCGAATGTTGCCCATTGTATGCTCCCGGTTATTGTGTACTGGTTAATTCTTTTACCCTGATATAATATCTGAATTTAATTGCGGCCGGAGTAAACAAACCTGCTTCCTCGTCTGTAACACTTATTGAATTCCATTTTGAAGTTACCGGATTTAATCGCTTTTTCCCTTTCTCAGTTCTAACAATGATGGGGAGATTAAATCCATCTATACAATCAGCCCAGCGAAATGAAACAGTATGCTGTTCCTTATTAAAAAATAATTGCAGTTCAGGAATAGAAGTATTTCTAAGATATTGGTCAAATACTTTTGAATAATCGAAGCCCAAAAATTTGCTGATCGATTTTTCGATATCAGAAGAATTGATGGTCTTGTGATAAAATTGTTGATTCAAATTTCGGAGCATGCCTCTAAATAATGAATCATTATTGGTGCTGTTTCTAATCAGGTGAATCAGGTTAGAACCCTTATAATACTTGTCGTTTCCAGCAGATTCATTATTTACTCCGTACTGACCGATGATGGGATTTTGGTTACTGATATTACGGCGTATCCCAAAATTGTATTCATACCCCGCCTGCTTGCCACTGATCCATTCCGTAAACAAAGTTTCACTGTAGTTGGTAAAACTTTCGTGCACCCACATGTCTGCAATATCATTTGTAGTAATATTATTGCCAAACCATTCGTGCCCGCTTTCATGCACAATAATAAAGTCCCATTTTAATCCCCAACCCGTACCCGAAAGGTCGCGCCCCAAATAACCATTCTTGAATTTGTTTCCATAAGTAACAGCACTCTGATGTTCCATGCCCAGATAAGGAACTTCAACCAGCTTATATCCGTCTTCATAAAAAGGATATTTTCCAAACCAATATTCAAAACAGTTGAGCATCGTTTTTGCCTGCTGAAATTGTATTTGGGCTTCTTTTAAATGGTTTGGTAAAACATAAAAATTCAATGGTAAAATTCCTCCTTCGCCGTTTAAGGTATCAGAGAATGATACATATTTGGCAATATTCATGGATATACTATAATTGTTAATCGGGTTTTTTACTTCCCATACCCAGGTCTTCTTGTGATCTAATGGATGATCGATTACCTGTGTCAACAATCCGTTCGATACATCCATCAACGTGTCGGGAGTAGTGATCGAAATCTTTGCGCCTTTATCGGGTTCGTCGCTCTGATGATCCTTGCAGGGCCACCAAACGCTTGCCCCTAACCCCTGACAACTGGTGCTGATAAATGGATTGCCCATTTTGTCGTTTGTCCAGGTTATTCCTCCATCCCAAGGCGGATTCTTTGCTTCCTGAGGAGTGCCACTATAATAAATACGAACTGTATGGGATGTTTTTATTTTTTGAGCTTTTAGAAAATGCACAAAAGCTGTATTGCCATTTCTACTGAAACTAAGTTGTGTAGATTTTTCTATTGTATAATCAAAAACGCTATCCATCACGAGCGGTTGTTGCAGGTCGATCTGCATTAATCTAGCTTTTTTTAGCACTGTATAACTGATATCTACATAACCTTTAATGGTTTTATTTTCCAAGTTTGGCTCAACGTGCAGATCATAGTAAATAATATTCCACCAAGCCCTTTCCGGGCCAATGCTACCTCTTAAAGTATCGGCTTTGGTAAACTCCGATGTGGAATGTTGTGAAAATGCGGATAGCGAATTGAATAAAATCAAAAACCAAATTGCAGTAGTCTTCATTCTATAAAAATAAGTCATTCGGCAGATTCAATTTACTCAATTTCTGCCTTTGATCTGATCAGTTCTTTTTAAGTTTATCCTTGAAAACTTTTTCAAACTTTTCGAGTTTTGGCTGAATCACAAACCTACAATAACCCTGATTTTGATTGTCGTTATAATAGTTTTGATGATATTTCTCTGCAGGATAGAAATTTTTGAAGGGCTCAATTGCAGTAACTATGGGTTTTGGCCAAGCGCCGGATTTATCCAGAGCTACTTTATATTGTTCGGCCTTTTGTTTTTCTTCAGATGTTTTATAGAATATCACAGACCTGTATTGTGGGCCGGCATCGTTACCTTGACGATCGATTGTAGTGGGATCGTGGGTTTTCCAAAAAACCTCTAATAATTCATCATAACTGATCTGTTTTGGATCGTAAACTATCTGACAAAGCTCTACATGCCCGGTATTTTTATCGCAAACCTGCTCATAACTGGGATTCTCCACATGACCTCCACCATATCCGCTAACCACTTTATATACGCCCTTGAGACGTTGAAAATAGGCTTCCGTACACCAAAAACAACCTTCGCCAAAAGTAGCTGTTTCAGTATGAACCCCCTTTGGGATCGCTTGATTATTCATTTTTTCTAATGTTTTTGTGGGCTGCGAACAAGCAGCTAAAAAGGTGATTACCAGTGTGAAAAGCAATAAAATAGGTCTAAAATGGGTTTTCATGGCCTCAAGTTACTGATTCAAAGTTGATCAAAATAGGGATAGGTATTTGTTTTAACAAATCGGCTGTAAAAAATATTTTTGAGTTTCAATACTATAATTGCTACTTTTACGTTCGGAGGTATTGCCCTCTTTTTTGTATGATACTACAATTAGGATATAGCAGAAAAGTTCACAATCGTATGGAAGGTCTTTTAATGATTGTTCCTTGTATTGTATTGCTTGTATCTTATCTATTTATCCGGACAGCCGATTTAGACACGCACTATACTAGCACTTATTTCTCTTTTTCGTTCGGTAATATCGCAATTTTTTTCTGGGCTTTGATGATTATCCCTTTTATTTTGCACTTGTTTTTGAAGCAGCAAAAAGTTGGTAATGAAAACATTATTGCGGGTCATATTGTTCTTTCCTTGATTTTGTTGATATCTGTGTTTTTTACGTATCAGTTATATATTCCTCATAATGGTGTTATTGCGGGTTCTTTCTGGGGCTTGCCTTATCAGCGTCAGTGGATGGAAGCAACTGTAAGCACATATGTTTTGATTGTTTCGCAGTTTCTTTTGCAGGTTTCATTTAGCGCTTACGCAATAATTAAATTGATTCCTTAGCCTGTTCATTTATAAAATATTTGAAAGCATTCGAAAGGATGCTTTTTTTGTTTTCCAGCGGTTACCTTTGCCTGAATTTATTTAGATCATCGTTCCATGCGTTTATATCCAGAATCGGCTACTGTTCAACTCGAATTCGATAAGGTAAAAGCTTTATTAAAAGCCCTATGCAATACAGATTATGCCCGACTTAAAGCCGAGAACCTGCGGATTCACACTAAAAGGGAATATATAGAACTTGAATTGAAGCAAACAA
The DNA here is from genome assembly GCA_019752295.1 of Chitinophagaceae bacterium. Lineage (GTDB taxonomy): Bacteria > Bacteroidota > Bacteroidia > Chitinophagales > Chitinophagaceae > Sediminibacterium. The sequence continues at coordinate 23,082 of JAIEMK010000027.1, forward strand.
ACGAGTTCAAGAATATATCTCTGCTACAACAATATTTTCCGAATGATTTTTCTTTAAACCTTTCTAAAGACATCAAGCTACTTGGAATCCCCGGCGCTTTATTGGGAGGCGAGCAATGGATGCCCATTAGAAGGTTAACGGAAAATACAGGGTCGATATTCAGATGGTTTGATAATGAGCGTCGTCAGGCTTTTCCGGCATTGGCAAAAGTAATTGAAGGCACTTATTACGAGAAATTGATTTTGGAATGGATTGATGAAGTATTGGATGAATCCGGTGTGGTAAAAGACAATGCATCAGCAGATCTGCAAAAGATTCGAATGAATTTGTTTCGTAAAAGAAATGAACTCAGAAGGATGTTCGAAAAAGTGATTAGCAAATTAGCCAAAGCAGGATATACGGCTGATATTGATGAAAGTTTCAGTAATGGCAGAAGGGTAGTTGCGGTATTCTCAGAGCACAAACGTCAGGTAAAAGGTATTCTTCATGGTGAAAGCGATAGCCGGAAAACGGCATTTATCGAACCTGAAGAGACCATCGAATTGAATAATGATGTTTTTAATATAGAGCATGAAGAAACCAGAGAAGTGCAAAGAATTCTACGCGCACTTACTGCAAGGATGGCTGTTTATGCACCACTATTATCCAGTTATTTAACGGTTGCTGGGGAATACGATTTTATCCGAGGCAAAGCGAGGTTGGCATTGGACATGAACGGGCAATATCCGAATGTGGTTGATAAAGCACATATTCATTTGATCGATGCCTATCATCCTTTATTATACCTCTATCATAAAACATCGGGGAAAAAAACTATACCCGTTACACTAACGCTCGACGATAAAAACAGGATACTGGTAATAAGCGGACCAAATGCCGGGGGTAAAACGGTTACCATGAAGACAATTGGTTTGAATCAGTTGATGCTGCAAAGCGGCTTGTTGGTACCGGTGAGCGCGTTGTCGACGATGGGTATTTTTAAACAATTATTTATACATATTGGCGACACACAGAGCATTGAGTTTGAATTGAGTACTTATTCAAGTCACTTAATGCATATGAAATATTTTATTGAAATCGCAAATGGTAAAACCTTGTTTTTTATTGATGAGCTAGGAAGTGGAAGCGATCCCAGCCTTGGTGGTGCATTTGCCGAAGTAATTATGGAAGAGCTTTGTAAGCGGCATTCTTTTGGAGTAGTTACCACACACTATTTGAACCTGAAAGTAATGGCCAATCATACTCCGGGCATATTAAATGCAGCGATGCAGTTTGATGAAGTGAATCTTCAGCCCATGTATCGCTTGATTGTGGGTAAGCCAGGTAGTTCTTATACTTTTGCGATTGCAGAAAGAATCGGGTTATCGCCAAAGCTCATTAATCGGGCCCGACAATTAGTGGATGAAGATCACTTTAAACTGGATAAATTACTCAATAGAACTGAGCAGGATTTACAGCATCTCGATAAAGAAAAAAAACAATTAAATAAGTTGCTGCGCGAAAACGAACAACTTAAAAAAGAGATGGAGCAGGTATTGCAAAAAGAGAAGCATGAGCAGCAGGTTGAATTATTGAAGCAACAGAATAAAATTGCCGAAGAAAGGATTGCTTATTTAAAAGACATGGAGAGGAAGTTGAAGCAGATTGTGCTGGACTGGAAAAAGTCGGAGAATAAAAACGAAGTGGTCAAGAATCTGCAAAACCTTTTGTTTAAGCAAAAAGAAACCATTGTAGTAAATAAGCTGGCCAAAAAAGTAGATTTAAAATACAAGGAACTCAACAGATCGATTGAAGTAGGTTCATTGGTGAAATCTAAAAAGAACTATCAGGTGGGTGAAGTAAAAGAGATCAGGGGTAAGCGTGCGATTGTGCAAATCGGTTTGTTGCCGATGAATGTGGATCTGGCCGACCTGATTACCGTAGAAAAAATCGAAGAAGCTCCCAAAGAAAATGGATCGAATTAGCCATGCAACTCATAAAAACGACTTTTTGGGTATCATTTTATTTACAAAATCTATTTTTTTTCTTGTTTTATCTTTCTGTTAAATCCTTGCCAGTACTGCATTTTAGGGCATTCGTCCCCGATTAAACAAATTCAATTGCATAGTTTTTTTGGAATATCAATTCCGCTGCTATTATTTTGCACCCGGAGAGTTGGCAGAGCGGTCGATTGCGGCAGTCTTGAAAACTGTTGACTGTAACAGGTCCTGGGGTTCGAATCCCTAACTCTCCGCCTTCGGTCGCTGAAGCGACCTTCGGCGGACAAGTCCGCTGAAGGTTTGCAAAGAGACTTAAAAACATCTACGCTAACGCGCAGATGTTTTTTTTTTCGTCGCCGCCGAAGCTTTAGCGCAGGTAAAGACAATCTGGCCTCGCTCGCCGAAGCTTCAACGTAGGAGAGTGAAATGTTTTTAGCTCCATTCCTTTCTCTTTTTACTTCTTACTAATAACTTTAATAAAGACGATTACTGGAATAAAATTCTAAACATGCAGTATGTATATATTTTGCGATGTAGGGATGGCAGTACATATACTGGTTGCACGTCTGATCTGAGAGAACGTTTTGCCAGACATTCTAAAGGACTCGTAACGGCAACCAAGTCAAAAATACCGGTGGTGCTAATATTTTATTGCGCCTTTGTAAATCAACTTCAGGCATTTGAATTTGAAAAATATTTAAAATCCGGTTCTGGCAGAGCATTCATAAAAAAGAGACTTCTATCGTCTGCACAAACAAAATGTTACCATTTACCTTCTATGCCAAATTTAACGTAGCCAGATAGGTTTTTTTTAAAATTATTCGTAACTTAAACATAACAATTTATTAATGTTGAATTAATAAATAAGTTCTAAGAAATTGTGTTGATTATTTACATTTTAAACTTTTTGCATGAAATGAGCATAACAAAAATTTGTCACCAACCGGGATGTTTGTTAGCGAATTACATGTAACCAAAATAAAATAATAAACACATGAAATAAGCATAACAAAAATTTGACACCATCCGAAACGTTTGTTAGCGAATTACATGCGGCCAAAATCAATAAAAATTAGCGCATGAAAATGTTTAAAATTTTTTTGATCGTATTGCTGTTTTCTGTCTTAACACCAATTGTTAAAGGCAACTCCGACACCAATCGGGTTGTAAACTATAGCTTTGTTCCAAACGTTGAAACTTATGTTCGGTTGGGTTTGAAAATCTTACATATTAATGCAGTTAATATTGTCATCACTAATCTGGATCCAAATTTTAAAAGTTCATTTGAAAAAGGGATCGATCTGGAAGGGTATGTAAGCAGAAAAGAGGGAGGATACATTATTCATGTTCTGAAGGGGTTAACAAAGCATGAATTGATAACTATAATCAGCCATGAGCTGATACATATTAAGCAATATGAAACAAATGAGCTGATTGTTTGCCCGGATGCCATTATTTGGCAAGGGCGCGACCTAACAGCACTCAATGAATGGGATTATGAATCGCGACCATGGGAAGCAGACGCATTTAATAATGAACAAGTGATTCGAAAACAGTTAAAAAATTTGCGTTAAATAAAACGGCCTCTAAGAAATTTCTTAAGGGCCGTTTGTAATAAGTGTTAAATTAAAACTTGGGAACAATTCCCATATTAAACAGAATAAAAGAATAAATATCTGCGGTTGTTTCTATATTTTTTGCCGTATTACTGGCACCATGTCCCGAATTGGTATCAATCCTTATTACAGTTGGATTTTTGCTTGCATTTTTTTCCTGCAAAGTGGCAGCATACTTAAATGAATGTGCTGGTACTACACGATCATCATGGTCCGCAGTTGTAATGAGGGTTGCAGGATATTTTGTTCCAGCCCTGATATTATGCAGGGGAGAATATTTGTATTGTGCTTCAAACTCTTCTTTATTATCGCTGGAACCATAGTCTGCAATCCAGTTCCATCCAATGGTAAATTTTTGAAAGCGTAACATATCCATCACACCTACCTGTGCTATCGTAACTTTCATCAAATCCGGTCGCTGATTCATAACTGCCCCAACCAATAAACCTCCATTGCTACCTCCTCGTATGGCGAGGAAATTAGTAGATGTATATTTTTTACTAATCAGGAATTCACCCGCTGCAATAAAATCGTCGAATACATTTTGCTTTTTTAATTTCATTCCGGCTTCATGCCATTTTTCGCCATACTCTGCACCGCCACGAAGATTGGCCACTGCATAGATTCCGCCTTGCTCCATCCACGGAATCAGGGCTGCACTAAATGCTGGCGTGGAGCTAATATTAAATCCACCATAGCCATACAAGATGGTGGGGTTCTTGCCATCTTTTTTTAATCCCTTTTTATATACCAAGAACATCGGAATCTTTGTTTGGTCCTTGCTGCTGTAAAATACCTGTTCTACCGTATAATCTGCGGGATCGAATTGCAATTCCGGTTTTTGAAAAACGGTGCTGCTGCCTGTTGCAATATCGTATTTGAAAATGGTGGCAGGATAATTAAAAGTAGAGAATGTGTAAAATGTAAAAGGATCGGATTGTTCACCGCCAAATCCACCTGCATTTCCAAGTGAAGGTAATTTTACTTCACTCTGTAATTTTCCTTCAAAGTCGTAAACATAAATCCTACTGGTAACATCTTTTAAATAGTTGGCAAATAATTTCCCGCCAACACTCGATACACTCGTTAAAGGTTCGGACTTTTCTGGTAAAATGGTTTTCCAATTTGCTTTTTCAGGGTGATAACTTGACACTTTCATGAGTTTACCATTCTGTGCATTCTCATTGGTTTCGATTAATAAATCAGAACCGATATTATCAACAATACTGTAACGAAAATTTCCGGGCTCAGCAATAATGGGTTTGAATGATTTGTCTGCCGCTTGCTGATCCGAGAACAAAATGGCATTGCCATCTAATCCTTTTCCTCTGTCCGAAATATTTAGAAAAGCAAATCTTTCATCATCTGTGGTGGAAACTCCATGAAAGCGCTGCGGATTTTTGGGATCATCATAAATTAATTTATCATCAGTCTGCTTGGTTCCAACCAGATGATACCAAACCTGGTGATTTTCGTTTTTTGTGGAAAGCTCTTTTCCCTTCTCAGGAGCCGGATAGCGACTATAATAAAAACCATTTCCCTTCCACGCAATCCCTGAAACCTTTACCCAGCTTAAGGTATCGCCCATATCCATTCCGGTTTGCATATCGCGAACATAGTATTCTTGCCAATCACTTCCTCCTTTCGAAATGCCCCATGCCGCATAACGCCCGTCTTTATTTAAAACAAAGCCAATTAAACGGGTAGTGCCATCAGGTGAAAGTATATTGGGATTTAAAACGAGTTCGGGAGCGCCATTTATTCCCTTTTGGCGATAAAGCACAGATTGGTTTTGTAATCCGTCATTCTTATAAAAATAAAACCATTCGCCTTTTCTTTGAGGGCTGGAAAACTTAGCATAATTACTCAGTTTTTCTATACGCTTTTTAAAACCCTCTCTATACGGGATTTGGGATAAATATTTGAACGTTACTTCGTTCTGAGCTTTCACCCAGGCTTTCGTATCATCGCTATGATCATCTTCCAGCCATCGATAAGGGTCTGCTACCGATACGCCATGGTAATTGTCAACCTGATTTACTTTTTTGGTAACAGGATAGTTTAATTGTGCCTGAATCATGATAAAAGAAAAACTACATGCAAGAAGAATGGATAATTTTTTCATGTGTTTTTTATTGATTTTGGTTACATGTAATTCGCTAACAAACATTTCAGTTGGGGTCAAATTTTTGTTATGCTCATTTCATGTGCTGATTTTAACAATCACCAATATAAAAAAATAATCCCAACACCACATTTCATTTTGATGAATGAATGAGCGGTACAATCTGATAAGAATTTGGAACAGTGTTTAAGCTTGTTTGCTATAATAAGGAATATCATCCCTCGAAACAGTTTCTTTTTGCTGCCAGTAGGCAAGTGTAACGGTATGTCCGTCTGCAGATTTTAATAATCTGCCATATACAGCATTTACTGGATTAAAAAACAGGTTTGTAACGCCTACTGTAAAGGTTTCCTGTGCTTCAACGGCGGGAGTTGTTTCGGTTTCTGGTACAACTGGTGCAGCCGCCACTTTTGCAGGAGGAGAAGGCACCACCACAACTTTTAATCCGTTTATTTCAAGCAATGGCTTTAAGAAAGCAACACGCTCGGCTGATACGCTTTTTTCAACGATGGCACATTTTATTCCATCCAGTTCTTCTGATATATGATTTGAATTAATTGCCATAACAATATTTGATCTTGAATGTTTTAAAAATTACAGAACGAAAAAATGTATTCATATACCCAGCTAAGAAAACCAACTGATATAGTGCCTATCAAACAAATAACCATCGCCAGTTTTGGCAGGGGAGGAGTTTTGATAGCAGGTATGGGTGAGTTGTTCTGATCCATGAAAATGGCTTTCACTATCCTTAAATAATAGTAGAATGAAATGATCATATTCAATGCAGCAAAAATAATCCACACATAATTTCCTCTTTCTGCACCTGCCATGATCAGGAAAAACTTGCCAAAAAATCCTGCCGTAGGTGGTACTCCCGCTAATGAAAATAGGGCAATAGCCAATACCCAAGAGAGGAAGGGATTGGTTTTATAAAACCCTTTAAAATCTTCAATAGATTCTTTTCCTGTTGTTGCAGAAACCAATCCTACTACACCAAAAGCAGCCAGATTGGAAAATAAATAAATAACCAAAAAGTAAATTACTGAAGCCATTCCGATTTTTGACGAACCCGATAAACCAAGTAATATAAAACCCACTTGCGCAATGGATGAAAATGCAAGAAACCTTTTTAAATTATTCTGACGGATTGCAAACAGATTACCTATTAAAATGGTGAATACACTTAACAGGAATATCATGAAATACCACTGTGTTTCCATATTCCGGAATACGCTATACAATACCGTCATGAAAATAAATAGGATTGCAGATTTGGATATTACAGACAGGTAGGCAGTAACAGGAACAGGAGCACCTTCATAAACATCGGCTGTCCATAAATGAAATGGTACCACCGAAATTTTAAAACTAAAACCTGCTAATATTAAAATGAAAATAAGGGTATTGAGTGTATTGCTATGGATTGCAGGAGCAATTTCGTAGAAGAATAAACTTCCCGTAACACCGTATAATAATGAAATACCGAACAATAGAATAGCTGAGGAGAAGGCCGAAGAAATGATCAGCTTCATGGCAGCTTCTGATGACTTTCTTTTCTCCAGATCAAAGTTTGCTAAAGCGGCAAGCGGTATGGTTGATAGTTCCAATCCTAAATAAAATATCAGCAAATTACCGCTCGAAATCATAAAGAACATGCCCAGCAAAGTGGAAAGCATTAAAATATAAAATTCTAATAAATGCTTGTGCTCTTTTAACCATGGATAGGCGATCAGCGAAATGAGATAGACGCCAAGATTAAGTATGTTTTTCTGTAAAAAAATCAAGTCGTTCGACAGATACATGCCATTAAATAAACTACCGGGAAGATTATTGATAAACCCGGCGATCAGATTGATCAGTAACAGAAAATTGATAAAGTATAATAAAGATTCATTCTTCCATTCTTTTGATCCCACTTTTATAAATAGCAGGATAAAGATGATGGCGAGGATCAACCATTCGGACTTAAGTACTTGTAAATATTCGTTCAGCATATCGTAAGTTTCAAATTTTCAGTTAGCATTTATTTTATAAGCGCTACTCCGAGTTTATTGATAATAAATTCTGTACCGGGTTGTATTAAATTAATCAGCCAGAATGGTGCCAGTCCAACTACCAGAATTCCGGTAATCAGCAAGCCGGCTGCAAATTTTTCGTTCCATGTTGCATCACTTAATTGATCATAAGATTTATTCGTGATGGGGCCCATAATAGTTTGCCCTGCTGCACGCAATATGTATACTGCAGTTACTACAATAGATGCACAAGCAAGTATGGTGGCTAATCGATACATCTTATCCGGGTTTTCCCAGGAACCAATGAATACGGTCATTTCAGCCACAAATCCGCTAAATCCTGGTAAGCCCAGTGAGCTCAAGCCTGCAATAACAAATACGGTTGAAATAAATGGCATGATCTTCAATAAGCCACCTAATTGAGCTACCATTCGGGTATGTGTTCTGCTATAGATCATGCCAATAGCAGCGAAGAATAAGGCTGTCATTAATCCGTGCGAAACCATTTGCATTACAGCACCGGTAATGGATGTTTGGGTGAGCATCCCAATTCCTAATAAAACAAATCCGCAATGACTAATCGAAGAATAAGCGTTGATGTATTTTAAATCCGTTTGCATCATGGTAGCGAATGCACCGTAGATGATTGCGATGGTGGAAACTAAAATGATCACCCAGGAATATGCATGTGCCGCATCGGGCATCAAGAATGTGGCTACTCTTAAACAACCATAGCCTCCCAATTTCATAGAGATGCCCGCCAAAAACATGGAAGCTGCAGTAGGTGCCGACGCGTGACCATCCGGAACCCAGGTATGAAATGGAAAGATAGCTGTGAAGATGCCGAAGCCGATAAAGGCAAATGGGAAAAACATTTTTTGTATTTCAATCGGGATATTCATTTTTGATAAGAGCAGCAGATCAAAAGTATGTGTACCTGTGCCTGTATGAGAGTTAAAATAAATTCCGAAAATGCCCACCAATATCAGTGCAGAGCCACCCATTAGCATGAGGGCCAGTTTCATGGCACTATATTCTTTCTTTCCACTCCCCCAAATACCGATGAGTAAAAATTTAGGGATAACGGCTACTTCTAAAAAGAAGAACATTGTAAAAATGTCGAGTGATATAAAGAAACCATATGCTCCCAGACTCAACAATATTAGAAGGAAGAAGAATTCTTTAGATAGTGTTTCCATATGCCAGGAAACCAGAATTCCGGCTACTACTATAAATGTTGTTAGCAGAATCATTGCAATTGAAATGCCATCAACGCCAATATGGTACTGCAAATTAAGTGGGGCGTACCAGTTTTGGATATATTCAAATAGCATCTGCGACTTGTTGCCTTCGGCTCTTTGCTGATAATAGGCCATCAGCAGTTTCAATGCAAGAGCAAGTTGCAAAAGCGCACCTGCAAGCGAGATACTGCGAATTTGTTTTAGATTCTGCGCAAACAAAATAGCAACAGCAGTAAACAAAGGAAATAATAAGAATAAAGTCAGGTTCATGTGTTATAATTTATTTCCACAGGTAAATGAATGCAATAACTAATCCGGCAACACCTCCAAAAAAATACAAAGCATAGTCTTGTACTTTTCCCGATTGGTATCCCTTAATCATATCCGACAGGTATCCGGTAATCTTAGCCAGAAGGTTCATAAAACCGTCTACAATATTTTTATCAAACCATGCTGCTGGCCGGCCAATCAGATTAAACAATATTTTTTTTGTAACAAATAAGTACAGTTCATCAATATAAAATTTGTGTAAAGCAGATTTATAAATGCCCCCTAATTGTGTTGCAATTCTGCCCGGTAATTCATTTGCAGTTATGAATAAGCGTGTTGCAAATAATATGCCTCCCAATGCCAATGCAACAGGTAGGATGGAAAATGTAATGGGTACTTTTGAATGAATGGGTGCACCATCAGCACTAATCCAATTTGCAATTGGTGTGAAGCCTGCAAATAATGCGAGCACAGCAAGAATCATCAAAGGAATTTTCATTGTCCATGTCCCTTCTCCATGATGTGCATGATGCGTATCGGCAGGTTTACTCCAGAATATGGAATAATATAAACGGAACATATAAAATGCGGTAAGCCCGGATGTGAATAGTGCAATTCCATAAACCAATCTATTGGATTCGAATGCTGCCATTAATATTTCCTCTTTACTAAAGAATCCGGAAAAAGGAGGAATACCTGCAATGGCCAGACAAGCAATTAGAAAACAGATATGTGTAATCGGCATCAGTTTTCTGAGGCCACCCATATCTTTCATTTCATTACTATGCACCATATGTATTACTGATCCTGCACCAAGAAATAATAGCGATTTGAAAAAAGCATGTGTAAATAAGTGAAACATAGAGCCCATATAACCCAGACCATCTTCGCCGCTATATTTTGAAACGCCCAGCGCAAACATCATATAACCTATCTGCGACATGGTAGAATATGCAAGCACTCTTTTGATATCTGTTTGTGTGCATGCAATGATGGCTGCGAAGAATGCAGAAAAAGCTCCGGTATAAGTTACTACCTGAAGCGCTTCCGGATCAGATAAGGCAAACACAGGAAACAATCTTGCTACTAGAAACACACCTGCCACTACCATCGTTGCGGCGTGGATCAGTGCTGATACAGGTGTGGGGCCTTCCATCGCATCGGGTAACCAAATATGTAATGGAAACATTGCCGACTTACCAGCACCGCCCATGAATACCAGTAATAGTGCCCATGTTAGTGCCGATACACCCAAAAAAGAAGCCGAATTAATTGCGATCAGATAGGGAGATCCGGTATTTGTGAGGCGCTCAATTAATATCCCAAAATCAAGTGTATGAGAATAAAACGAGAGCACCAGTATACCAATTAAAAAACCAAGGTCTGCAAAACGGGTAACAATAAAAGCTTTCTTCGAAGCAGCTACTGCACTTGGCTTTTCAAAATAAAATCCAATCAAAAGGAAAGAAGATACGCCTACCAATTCCCAGAATAAATATATCTGGAAAATATTAGAAGAAAGCACCAATCCCAACATGGAAAAAGTAAATAGCGAAAGGAATCCATAGTAAGTTGCAAATCTGGGTTCGCCCTTCATATAACCTAAACTGAATAGGTGTACCATTAGCGAAACAAATGTTACAACTACCAGCATCATTACGGTAATGGGATCTATCAGTATTCCCATATCGATGGAGAGGCTTGGCGAAAATTGAAGCCAGGTATATTTAAAAACAGAAATTTTCTGAAAAACACCGTTGCTCTTTCCAGAAACAAAAAAGTATTCGTATGCTGTAATTAAAGAAAGCAGGGTAGAGGCTAACAAAGAGAGCGTGCCGATTACTCCGGCCGAGCCTGAAAAATATTTTCTTCCAAAAAGCCCCAATATAAAAAAGCAGGCAAGTGGAATTAAAGGAATAAGTGCGATATAAATTGGATGACTCATGTTAACAGTTGTTGTTATGATAAGTGAATTCGCTAATTTTTTTTAATATTTCATTTCACCGGCATCTTCCACGTCGATTGAATGATGACTTCTGTATAAATTAATAATGATCGCAATTGCAACTGCTGCTTCCGCAGCGGCGATCGTAATAACGAAAATGCTGAAGAATACTCCATCCAGTTTATCGGGATAGAGATATTTGTTAAATGCAACAAAATTGATGTTCACGCTATTTAGCATCAGCTCAATCGACATCAGCATTGTGATCATGTTTCTTCTTGTAAATAAGCCATAAGCACCGATAAAGAATAGGCCAATACTTAGAAAAAGAATCTGATTTAAAGGAATTTCATTCATATGCTTATTGAATATTATTTTAAGAAATGGTAGTTGGTTGTTCCTTTTGTTTTATCGCAATTACAATACAGCCAATCATTGCAGCAAGCAATAAAATACTGATCAGTTCAAAGGGTAATAAGTATCCGTAATTTTTAGTATCGAGCATTTGCGTGCCAATATCGTTGATGCGTAAAACAAAAGTACCCTCGCTACCTGCTTTAAAATTGTATTGACTAATTAAGCGAACCATAAATGCAGTTCCAAAAATCACAGCCAACGCCGAAAAAATACTTCTCATTAAAATGGGTTTTGGCATTTCTTCGCCCGACTTGATGGTAAGAAAAATAGAGAAGATAATCAACACCACAATCCCGCCTACATAAACAATTATTTGAACTGCAGCCAGAAATTCTAATTGCATCCAGAAATAAAGAGAAGCAACTCCAATAAGAGAGAACAAAAGCCAGATCGATGCTCTGAATATTTTTCGGGTGGTTACCGCTAAAATTCCTGTAGCAAGAATAAATGCGGCGATGATATAGAATATAATAGATGATGCGCTCATATGCTTGTTTTATTTTTTATTCTACTCCTGCTTTTAGTTTAGAACCTGGTTTATTCAATTGTTTGGTTAAGAGTCCTCTGTTGTACACACTATGTTCGAATGTTTGTGCCATTTTGATAGCCCCAGTAGGGCAAGCATCTACACACAAATTGCACATGGTACACAATTCAAGGTGATATACAAAAGTGTCGATCGCTTTTTTCTTTTTCCCTTCCGGACTGATATCAAACTTGTTGATGATTTTGATTGTGCCATTGGGACAAGCCAGTTCACAGGCTGAACAACCTGTACAGGCGTGTTCGTTGTTTTCGTCGTGTGTCATTACCACTTCTCCACGAAACCGTTCTGGCAAATTTAACTCCAACCGATTTTCAGGATAGTTTTGTGTAATGATTTCTTTATGGTGCGTAAAGTAATATCCGGTTCTGTTCATCCCAACCAGCAAAGACCTGATCGCTCCATAAATGTCTTTGATATAATCTACTATAAACATTGTACTGTTTTAATTTCAGTTTAAAATTGGTTCACATACACTATTTAAAAATGCCATCCTTGAATTGCCACCAACGTCATAATCACCAGATTAACCATGCTGATTGGTAATAAATATTTCCATTCCAGATTCAATAACTGGTCTACTCTTAATCTTGGGAAAGTCCAACGAAACCACATGATTACGAAAATCAGAAAAAATGTTTTTCCGAAAAACCAGATGAACGATGGAATATAATCCATGATATGATTAAAGCCTTCCCATGTTCCTAAATGAAATGGCATCCATCCTCCCAAAAAAAGCGTAGCGCCGATTGCACAAACAATAAATATGTTGATATATTCTGCTAGAAAAAACAGTGCGAATTTCATTCCGGAATATTCCGTATGAAATCCTGCAGTTAATTCCGATTCAGCTTCCGATAAATCAAACGGAGCACGGTTGGTTTCGGCAGTTACGGCAATTATAAATATCACAAAGGAAATGATGGCGGGTATATGACCTTTAAAAAGCCACCAGCCATTCTGTTGAGAAAGAACGATATCGTTTAAACTTAAACTTCCGGTGAGTACAATAATCGAAAGGATGCACAAGCCAACAGACAATTCATAACTTACCATTTGCGCACCACTTCTCATGGCTCCCAACAAAGAATATTTATTATTACTGGCCCATCCGGCCATCAAAATGCCAATCACCGATACAGAAGAAATAGCAGATACATATAATACCCCAATATTGATATCCCAAATATGAAATCCTTTACTGAAACCAATAGGAGCGAGAGCCAACATAGCCACCATCATTACAATGAATGGTGCAAGATTGAATAGAAATTTATCTGATCCATCAGGTGTTAATCCTTCTTTCATGATCAGCTTTACTGTATCAGCTAGGCTTTGTAAAATTCCTTTGGGGCCAACTCTGTTTGGTCCGAGGCGGATCTGAATCCATGCTGCAACTTTTCTTTCCATTAATACTAATACCAATCCCAGTGCGGCGAATAGCGCAATAGCCAACACACCAACAATTACAAATTCGAAAAACAAAGCAAGATTGGGAGAAAAGGTTTTGGTTAACCAGTTCTGAACAATTGTTGTTATACTTTCTAAACTAAACATGTACGTTATTGTCTTAAGTAACAAAATATCTTTTCTATTATCTGTCTATATCAGGTATTACTAAATCCAATGTTCCCATTGTAGCAACTAAATCTCCAATTTTTCCACCCCTAGCCATATGATCGAGCGCCGATAAATTAGAAAAACCGGGTGAACGGAATTTGATACGATATGGAGTAGTTCCTCCTTCGCTAACAATATACACACCCAATTCTCCGCGAGCCGTTTCTACTCTCTGATAAAATTCGCCCTTTGGTAATTTTAAAACCGCTTTTGTTTTGGCTTGAAAATCACCATCCGGAATATTGTCGATTAGTTGTTCAATGATTTTGATTGATTCGTTCATTTCGCGCAGGCGCACCATATATCTGGCAAATGAATCACCTTCTGTTTCCAGAATTTCATCAAATTCCAATTGCTTATAAATTTCGTAGGGATATAATTTTCTGATATCGCTCGAAACTCCACTACCGCGTGCTGCAGGGCCGGTAACGCCGTATGAAATAGCATCTTCTTTTGATAAATATCCAACACCTTTCATACGGTTTTGGAAAATGATATTACCCGTTACCAATTCGTCGTACTCGTGTATTTTCAGCTTATAGAGCTTTAAAAAATTCTTGACTCTTTCCTGAAAATTAGGATGTAAATCTGCCATTACTCCGCCGGGAACATTATAATTCATGGTCAGTCTCGCACCACAGGTTTCCTCCATAATATCGTTGATGGTTTCTCTTTCTCTGAATGCGTGGAAAAAAGGAGTAAATGCGCCAAGATCCATTGCCATTGCTCCCCACCATAATTCATGCGATGCAATTCGGGTTAACTCATCCATCAACACTCGAATTACTTGCGCCCTCGCAGGCACTTCGATACCCAATCCTTTTTCTACGCATAGTGCGCAAGCATGATTATTGATATGGGCAGATAGATAATCCATCCTGCTGGTGCTATAAATAAATTGTCTGTAACTAAGGCTTTCGCACATTTTTTCTATCGAACGGTGGATATATCCCAAATGGGGTTCTACTTTTTTGATGGTCTCGCCATTCAAAGTAAGTACCAGATGCAATACACCATGCGTTGCCGGGTGTTGTGGTCCAACATTAATAATCAAATCGCCTTCTACTGTTTTGCCAATTTCTTCAACCATTTTTGTTGATTTGTTTTTTATATCACGCAAAAAAATAAATGACTTTTTTGCGCGATCAACTTTAAAGTTTGATCATGTTAATCGGGTCTTCATAATCCTTTCTCAATGGATAACCAACCCAATCATCTGTCAGTAATAGTCTTCTCAAATCGGGGTGTTCAAGAAATATTACACCAAATAAATCGTACACTTCTCTTTCCAATAATTCTGCAGTGCGCCAAATATCAGAAACGGTTGCTATTTCGGGTTTCTCTCTGTCTAATTTTACCTTCACCACGATATCATCCAAACTTGCTGTAGCGCGTAAATGATATACCATTGTAAAATGGGTTTTCCAATCCACACAGGTAAGGCAAAATAAAAAGTTAAACGATAGTCCTGCTAATGATCGGAGTTTGAGCGCAGCATCTTTCCATTCCCCTGCTTCAATCTGTACATTCAGCCATTCACCGGTTTCGTCAAAAACCGCAGTTGGCAGTAATTCGCTGATGGCCGTTTTGATTTCCTCTTTTGACATATAAGTATAGTCGGTTTTCCAGATAATTAATTCGATCAATATTTTAAACAGATTGCTTGATCTGTTCTCTTGTCATTCCCATCTTTATTTTATCCTGTAAGCTAATCAGTGCGTGCAAAAGTGCTTCTGGTCTTGGGGGACATCCGGGTATATACACATCTACCGGAACAACATGGTCGGCGCCTTTTACAACAGAATAAGTATTATAAAAAAATGGGCCTCCGCTAATAGCGCAAGCCCCCATGGCAATTACATATTTTGGATCAGCCATCTGATCATACAATCTTTTTAAGACCGGGGCCATTTTATTTACAATAGTTCCCGCAATAATAATTACATCAGCCTGTCGCGGGGTGGCCCTTGCTACTTCAAATCCAAAACGAGAAAAGTCGTATTTGGCAGATGCTACAGCCATCATTTCAATACCACAACAACTGGTAGCAAATGTGAGTGGCCATAAAGAATTTGATCTCGCCCAATTAATTACATCATCCAGTTTGCTAAGCACAATTCCTCCGCCAACTGTTTCGTGAATAGAACCTGGAAATTCGTTTACAATTTTATTTTCTGCAGAACCCATAGGATTGAATATCTCTTTAGTTTAAAATAACTTTTACTAAATCCATTTTAATGCACCCTTTTTGTGTGCATATAAAAAACCCATAAATAATATAAAAAAGAAAACAATGATTTCGAATAGTGCTGTCATGCCAACTTGTTTTACCACAACCGCCCAAGGGTACATGAATACTAATTCCACATCGAATATTAAAAAGATCAGGGCAAAAAGGTAATAACCAACATTAAACTGATTCCAGGGAGAACCTTCAGAGGGAATACCACACTCATATGCAAGACCCTTTTGTGGGTTCTTTGTGCCTTTAACAAAAATTTTTGCAATTAAAATTCCGCCGGCAGAAAATGCAATAGCGGCAGCGATCAAAACAATTAAATAGGCAGCTCCCATAGTCATATTTTAGAAGGCATGAAGTTAGTGCATTGAATTTACTATAAACATTGATATTGCGCACATGTGCAGATGATTTTTATCATGTTTTTTGTATAAAAAACAGCGTGTTTTGTGAAGTTGAAACTTGCTGACAATGTGGACAAAATTTTATTGTTATATCAGTTTTTTCAATATTGCTTTTAAACCTTTATGCTATACCCAATGTTCTATTATCTTTGAAACAAACCCATATATTTGAAACAGCTTTCTGCTATCAACTCTTTTTTCTGGAAATATCGCACAAGATTTTTTGTGGGAATCATTTTTGTGATCGGCGCCAACTATTTTGCCGTACTCACTCCACAAATAACCGGATTCGTTGTAAATCAGGTGCAATTGCATCTTCCGGGTGCTAAACCTGTACTTTCAAAACCGGTACACGATTGGGCGGTTGCCTGGTTTATCCATCAGATTGAAGTCGGGAATTTCGATTTTGGCAGTTTAGTTGCTATCTGCAGCGTAACCATTCTTCTTTTGGCTATTATCAGAGGAATCCTGATGTTTTTTATGCGCCAAACAATTATTGTAATGAGCAGGCATATTGAATTTGACCAGAAAAATCAAATCTTTCAACACTATCAAAAACTGGATACGAATTTTTATAAGACCAATACTACAGGCGATTTGATGAATAGAATGTCGGAAGATGTTAGCAGGGTTAGAATGTATACCGGCCCCGCAGTAATGTACCTGATTAATCTGGTGGCACTGATCGGATTTAGTGTGGTAAGTATGTTGCGAAAAGACGTTACCCTTACTTTATATGTTTTGGCACCATTGCCCATTCTGGCAATTACTATTTATTTGGTTAACAGTGTCATTAACAAAAAGAGCGAGCGTATTCAGGCTTTGCTATCCGATCTCACTTCAAATGCGCAGGAATCTTATTCCGGAATTCGTGTTATCAAATCTTTTGTTCAGGAAAAAGCAATGTTGGGATTTTTTAAAAAGAATAGCGAATCTTATCGTGCACAAGCTGTGGGACTGGCCAAAGTAGAAGCCATTTATTTTCCAAGCATGGCTTTGATGATCGGGCTCAGTACACTTTTTACCATTTGTATCGGAGGAATTCAGGCATTACACGATAGCAGCAAAATCGGACTGGTTGTAGAATTTGTGATTTATATCAATATGCTCACATTCCCTGTGAGTGCAATTGGATGGACTGCCAGCATGATACAACGTGCTGCTGCTTCTCAAAAGCGATTGAACGAGTTTTTGGAAACTGAACCCACCATTCAAAACAGTAAACATGCGGTTAAAAGCGATGTTACAGGCGATATTTATTTTAACAAGCTGAGTTTTACATATCCGCATACCGGTATCAAAGCCATACAGCACCTAGATTTGAAAATTGAGAAGGGAAATAAAGTATTGGTATTGGGAAGAACAGGCAGCGGCAAATCCACACTGGCTCAACTGTTACTTCGATTTTACGACCCGCAAGAGGGTGAAATACGCATCGGAGGAAAGAATATAAAAGAGATCGATTTAAATACACTCAGAGAAAAAATCAGCTATGTGCAGCAAGATGTTTTCTTGTTCAGCGATACGGTTACCGATAATATTAGTTTTGGAATGAGTAAGCAGGCAAGTACTGAAATGGTTGAAAAAGCCGCTAAGTTTTCGAGTGTGCATGAAGAGATTCTGGGCTTCGACAAGGGATACGATACAATGATCGGAGAGAGGGGAGTTACTTTGAGTGGGGGACAGAAACAACGAATTTCGATTGCCAGAGCCCTCATTAAAGATCCTGAAATAATTGTATTTGATGATTGCCTAAGTGCAGTTGACGCAAAAACCGAGTACCGGATCCTTACTAATTTATATACTTACTTAAAAGAAAAGACCGCTATCATCATTACCCACCGGATATTTTCTACGTTTAGGTTTGATGCCATCATAGTACTTGAAAACGGTGCTATCATTGAGAAAGGAACGCATGAAGAGCTAATGTTATTGAACGGATATTATGCCGAACTATACCGTGTACAGTTAACAGAACAGGATAAAGAAATTACTGAGATTAGTCCGCAAATATAAAAAGTGAAACATTGTGTTTCAAAATTTTGGTAATTCTGAAACAATCCTATATTTGTGCCGCTTAAATGATTCTGCAACTAAAACAAAATTAACTGTGTCGTACGAGAACAACGAGAAGAAAATGGAAAGCGTTTATAGTAAACGTATCAGAGCTGGTAAGAGAAGAACTTATTTTTTTGATGTAAGAGCTACCAGGGGGAATGACTACTATCTTACCATTACAGAAAGCCGTAAAAGGTTTGATAATAATGGCTACGATCGTCACAAGATTTTCTTGTACAAGGAAGACTTTAATAAATTCATCAAGGCTTTGGCTGAAGCTGTGGATTATGTAAAGACTGATTTGATGCCTGATTTTGATTTTGACGCATTCAATCACGAGTATCCTGAAGGAGAAGAAGGAATGGGTGAATCTGAAACTGAATCAAATCCTATTGCTGAAACAATTGAAACTGTGGAAAGAATTGAACCAATAATAGTAAGTGAGGCAAAAGCTCCGATTGAACCTGAAACCACTAATTTCAATCCAACTGCTACTGAAGAAGTAGATAAATGGTAATTTGAATAATTTTTTAAAAGCCGTCCCAAGCAATTAGGACGGCTTTTTTATGCTTCAATCTTTTTTATCATCCAGATACCACAGCCATCGTGCCCGGTATTTCCCATTGGCCCCTTTAGATATTCGAATCCAAATTGCTCATAAACCTGAATGGCTTTTTTTAGTTCTGGCATACTTTCCAGGTATACATAATCGAAGTTTTTCGCTTTTGCTTCTGCCAAGCAATGAGCAATCATTTTTCTTCCCAAACCCTTTCCCCTGGCTTCTTTCGTGAGGTACATCTTTACCAGTTCACAAGTGTCGTCGGGTAAACCAGCCGAATGAAAATAACCGGCTCCACCCAAAATAACACCATCTTCTTCTGCAATAAAATAGGCGCTGCGTTGGTTGGATGAGAACAATTCAAATAAATGATCCGTTGTTTCATCATAATAAACAGTACCTGGTTTATCGGCACCAAATTCTTTCAAAGCCGATCGAATAATGGATGCGATTGCCACATTATCTGCAAGGGCAATTGGCCTGATCTGTATCCCCATTTTTAATTAGATTTTCGAAATTGCTTGAATGTGTTAATCAATCCATTTGTTGAACTGTCGTGCCCATCCACACTGTCTTCTATTTCTAATTCTGGTAAAATTTTGTTGGCTAATTGTTTGCCCAGTTCAACACCCCATTGGTCGAAGCTGAAAATATTCCAAAGCACCCCCTGAATAAATATTTTATGTTCGTACAAAGCAATTAAACTTCCCAATGTATAAGGCGTAATCTCTTTTACTAGAATGGAATTAGTAGGTTTGTTTCCTGCAAAAACTTTAAAAGGGGTCAGCTTCTTGATCTCATCTTCTGATTTTCCGGCTTTCATCAACTCCACTTTTACTTCATTTTCTGATTTGCCATTCATCAATGCTTCTGTTTGAGCAAAAAAGTTCGACATCAGTTTTACATGATGATCACCAATCGGATTGTGGCTGATCGCGGGCGCAATAAAGTCGCATGGTATGAGCAGCGTACCCTGATGAATCAATTGATAAAAAGCATGCTGGCCATTTGTGCCTGGTTCGCCCCAAATAACGGGACCTGTTGCATAGTTTACGGGATTGCCATTTCTGTCAACGCTTTTACCGTTGCTTTCCATATTGCCCTGTTGAAAATAGGCTGCAAAGCGATGCATATATTGGTCGTAAGGAAGTATTGCCTCACTTTGTGCCCCCATAAAATTGGTGTACCACACTCCAATTAGTGCCATTAATACAGGAATATTTTTATTGAGCGGAGCAGACTTTAAATGTTTGTCAACAGACTCGGCCCCCTTGAGTAAAGCAATAAACTGATCGAAGCCAATAGTAAGTGCAATTGACAAACCAATAGCACTCCACAAAGAATATCGTCCACCCACCCAATCCCAGAATTCAAACATATTTGCTTTATCAATTCCAAAAGCAGTAACAGCTTTTTCGTTGGTGCTCAATGCTGCAAAATGTTTTGCAATCTGATCTTCAGTTGCTCCCGATTTTAAAAACCATTCTCTTGCAGTCATTGCATTTGTCATGGTTTCCTGAGTAGTAAAAGTTTTAGAAGCTACCAGAAATAAAGTTTCTTCGGCCTTTACTTTTTTCAATGTCTCTGCAATATGTGTTCCATCAACATTGCTTACAAAGAATGTTTCGATACCCTTTACCCAATAAGGTTTTAAAGCTTCTGTTACCATCACAGGGCCAAGGTCGCTTCCACCGATTCCAATGTTTACAATATAGCGGATTCGTTTACCGGTATAGCCCTTCCATTTACCTGAGTGTATCGATTCGCAGAACAATTTCATCTGCTCCTGTACTTTCAAAATATCGGGCATAATATTTTTCCCGTCAACCAAAACAGGATTGCCCGAAAAATTTCTCAATGCTGTATGCAATACAGATCTGCCTTCGGTTTCATTGATTTTATCACCAGTAAACTGGGCTTCGATGGCGTCTTTGATTTTGCAATCTGTAGCCAATTCCAATAATAATTTCAAGGTTTTTTGATTAATGATATTTTTTGAATAATCAAAAATCAAATCTTCAAAAACAAGAGAAAACTGATTAAACCTATCAGGTTCTGAAGCAAATAAATCGCGCATATGCTTGCGGTTCATTTCTTCGTCGAAATGTTTCTTCAATAAAAACCAAGCTTGTGTGGTAGTAGGGTTAATTCTGGGTAGCATATCTATTCTATTTGGATAAGGGATTACAAACTATTTAAATTCTACAAACTTTGAATGAGCTCGATTGTTTCCTGCACCTGACTTTGTGAAATGTCTAAATGCAGTACAAATCTAATTTGGGTGGGGGAGATCGCAATTGCCAGTACTCCTTTTTCTTTTAGTATGGCTGAAAGTTCTGTGGCCGTATAT
This sequence comes from Chitinophagaceae bacterium, assembly GCA_019752295.1. GTDB lineage: Bacteria > Bacteroidota > Bacteroidia > Chitinophagales > Chitinophagaceae > Sediminibacterium. Next base: position 44,467 of record JAIEMK010000027.1, read on the forward strand.
CTTCCTTTGACTTCAAAAATCAGGATATTGGTTTCTACCGGAAGTATTTCTCCAACAAAATCTTTTTCTCTTAAAGCCGATTCAAGCAATTTGGCGTGCAAATGGTCTTCTTCCAATCTTTGAATATTGTTTTCCAAAGCATAAATGCCAGCCGCCGCCAAATACCCCGCCTGCCTCATTGCACCTCCAAAAAGCTTTCTTACTCTTTTAGCTTTTTTAATAAAATCTTTCTTGCCAATTAAAACAGAACCTACCGGCGCTCCAAGTCCTTTACTCAGACAAATCGAAATGGAATCAAACACTGCACCGTATTGTTTTGCCGTTTCGTTTTTGGCAATAATGGCATTAAAAAGGCGGGCTCCATCTAAATGAAAACCCAATTTATTATTTGAACAAACTTCTCTAATTAATTGAATATCAATAAAATTATAGCAGCTTCCACCACCGCGGTTGGCCGTATTTTCAAGAGATACCAAACTGGTTCTGGGCTTGTGAATATCATCGGGATTAATGGCTTCTGCCACCATTTCTGCGGTAATTCTGCCCCTGTTACCCTCCAATAATTTTACTGATGAACCAGAATTGGCAGCGATCCCTCCCCCTTCATAGAGATAAACATGAGAGAGTTTATCACAAATCACTTCATCACCCGGTTGAACATGGCATTTAATTGCTATTTGATTACTCATAGTGCCACTTGGGCAAAATAAGGCGGCTTCCATCCCAAAAATAGCGGCCGACATAGACTCCAGTTGATTAATGGAAGGATCTTCCCCAAAAATATCATCTCCCACCTTGGCCTGCATCATAGCTTCGAGCATCAATTTGCCTGGTTGGGTTACAGTATCAGACCGAAAATCAATCATATTGGCGAAGATAAACCGAAAAACAGCTTTTTTAATGATAAATCAACATCTAATTTTATCCTCATTTACAGGAGGGGGCTAACCAATTTTACCCATTTTAATAAGTTTTTCCACAAATCCTAGCAAGAAAGCTCCTTTTTTTATACTTTTGCAGGCTCTGAAAAAGCCTGCCGCCATTTTTAACGATGCTATAAATATAATTGTATAACAATTGCAGTCTTTTCTACGTTTAACATTAATTAAGAATAATAAACTATGAGGCAGCTCAAAATTGCTACCCAGATCACCAACCGCGACTCACAGGCCGTTGAAAAGTATCTTCAGGAAATTTCAAAGATTCCGATGATTACGCCTGAAGAAGAGACTACATTGGCTCAGCGGATTAAAATGGGTGATCAAAGGGCTTTGGACAAATTGGTACAGGCTAACTTGCGTTTTGTGGTGTCGGTAGCAAAACAATATCAGCATCAAGGCCTTTCCCTGAGTGACTTGATCAATGAAGGAAACTTGGGTCTTATTAAAGCTGCACAAAGATTTGATGAAACTAAGGGTTTCAAATTCATTTCTTATGCGGTTTGGTGGATTCGTCAGTCTATTTTGCAGGCTTTAGCCGAGCAAGGTAGGTTAGTGCGTTTACCTCAAAACAAAATCGGCACCTACAATAAAGCCAATAAAGCGTATATGGCTTTTGAACAGGAGCATGAACGTGAACCTTCTACAGAAGAGCTGGCTGAGATTCTTGAAATGAGCGAAACCGAGATCAACAATATTTTCCAAAGTAATACCCGTCACACTTCATTAGACGCTCCGGTACACGAAGCAGAAGATGTTGCCATGGGTGATTTACTGGAAGGTAGTGATGACACAGATGAAGACGTGATGAAAGATTCGCTTCGTGAAGAAATTCGCAGGGTGTTAAAGTCGTTGAGTCCACGTGAAGCCGAAATAGTAAATGCCTATTTTGGATTGGATGGCGAAAACGGTGTTACCATTGAGCAGATTGGAATGAAGTACGACCTTACCAAGGAAAGAATCCGTCAGATCAAAGAAAGAGCTATTAAACGCTTACAGAAAGCACGATACAGCAATGCATTAAAAGCTTATCTGGGATAAGTTTGACTAGTCAATAGATTGATAGCCCTCTGCAAAAAAAGCAGGGGGCTTATTTTTTAAGACGGTTTAGTAAAAGTTAACATTTCAATAAACCCTATTTATTTGGAGATTGACAATAACTTTGAAAAATGAAGAAATGGTTTTTCTGTTTTATTTTTTTAATGGGATTTGGCTCCTGCGAAAAGAATATTGATATTAAGCCTGATGCAACAAATACAAAACTGGTTGTTGATGCACAGATCGAAAACGATCAGGCACCAACAGTAGTCTTGTCCAGCTCATTCGGATATTTTTCAACCATCGATTCCACTATTTTGAATAATAGTTTTATTCATGATGCTGTACTCACCATTTCTGACGGTACAAAAACGCATCAATTAAAAGAATATAAAGTTGCTACTGCTGGGGGCTACTTTTATTATTTCAGTAGCGACCCTGCAAACCCTGCAACTTATATGAAGGGTGAATTAGGAAAGAGCTATACCCTGAAAATTGTATATAAAAACCAATCTTATTCCGCTATTACCTCCATACCATTTCTAACGAAACTAATAGATTCGGTGTGGTGGCAATCGCTAAAAAATTATCCCGATGCACCTCAGGTAGTACTCATGGCAAAAGTTACCGATCCACCCGGCTTGGGTAATTATATCAGGTATTTTACGAAGGAGAATTCTGAACCTTTTTTTCCGGGACTAAATAGTGTTTTCGACGATCAGGTTGTGGATGGAAAAACCTATACGATACAAGTTGATAAAGGAGTAGATCGTAACCAACCAATCAATAGAGCCAACTATGGTTATTTTTATAGAGGAGATACCGCAGTAATCAAATTTTGCAATATCGATAAAGAGAGTTTTGACTTTTGGAAAACTTGGGAATACGCTTTTCAATCAATTGGAAATCCATTTTCAGCCCCGGGAAAAGTAATTGGCAACGTAGATAATTCTGCACTTGGCGCTTTTTGTGGTTACTCGGTTCAGTATAAAACACTTATTATCCCCAAATAAATAAATTTGTGTACAAAGAAAACAAAGGAATTTAGCAAGGAATTTAATTTTGTTCGTCTTAAATAATAAACAATGGAAGCAATAGAAAAAGTACACGTTTTAATTATAGGATCCGGACCTGCAGGATATACCGCAGCCATTTATGCCGCAAGAGCCAATATGAAACCGGTATTGTATCAGGGTATTCAGCCCGGAGGTCAATTAACAATTACTACTGAAGTAGAAAATTATCCTGGCTACCCGGATGGAATTCAGGGACCTGAAATGATGGTAGACTTTGAAAAACAGGCAGCCCGCATGGGTGCTGATATCAGATATGGAATAGCTTCAAAAGTTGATTTTAGTGTGCGTCCATTTAAAGTTGAAATCGACGAAGAAAAATGGATCGAAGCGGATTCGGTGATCATTAGCACGGGCGCTTCAGCTAAATGGTTGGGGTTGAAAAGCGAAGAAAGGCTCAACGGATTTGGAGTAAGCGCTTGCGCAGTTTGTGATGGATTTTTCTTTAGGGGTAAAGAGGTTGCAATTGTGGGTGCCGGAGATACTGCAGCAGAAGAAGCATTGTATTTATCAAAACTATGTTCAACGGTGCATATGGTTGTGAGAAGAGATCAGATGCGCGCAAGTAAAGTAATGCAGGAGCGTGTATTAAATGCTCCGAATATTAAAATGTATTGGAATAGTGTAACAGATGAGATTCTGGGTGAGAACAAAGTAGAAGCTGTACGCTTACACAATGTGTCCACAAATGAAAAACAGGAAATTCCGATCAGTGGTTTTTTTGTAGCAATCGGCCACGAACCCAATAGCAGCATTTTTAAAGGATTTATTGATATGGACGAAACCGGATATATTCAAACTATTCCCGGTACTTCTAAAACAAATATTCCCGGTGTTTTTGCTGCAGGAGATGTGCAGGATAAAAATTACAGACAAGCCGTAACCGCGGCCGGAAGCGGTTGTATGGCTGCACTAGACGCAGAACGCTATCTTACAGCAAACGGATTAGCTTAATCAATTTTAAAATAAATGGGCGGAGCTTTGCGTTCGCCTTTATTTTTGCCTATGCTTACAATAGAGTTGCAGCAATTAGAAATATACGCTTATCACGGCCTTTTTGAAGAAGAAAGCGTTTTGGGAGCTTATTATGAATTGAATATTTCTATCCAATATAACCCTTCCAAAAAACTAATCCGTGAAATCTCTGATACAATTGATTATACGGTAGTTTATGAGATGTTGTTGAAAAGAATGAAACAGCCTACAGCACTCTTAGAAACCATTGCAACAGAATTTTCTCAGCAGATATTAGCGGAATTTCCAATTGCGGAGTCTGTTTTTTTTAGTATTCAAAAAAAGAATCCTCCCATACATTCCTTTGTTGGAAATGTTGCAGTGACACATCGTTTAAATAGAAAAGACCTATAATTGAATCCAAAAAATTAACTGATGAAGCTATTCTTTCTTCTTTTAATATTTCCATTTGCACTGAATCTTAAAGCACAGGATATTTCTATTTTATTAAAAGAAGCCGATAATCTGGAGCGACAAATTAAAGAACCTGAAGCACTCGAAAAATATAAACAGGTTTTGGGTATCGCTCCAAATAATATGAAATCTTTGGTGAGAGCTGCTGAGCTAAATATATCGATAGGGGGGAGGCAAACAGATAAAAATACTAGAAGGCTTTATTATGAAAGTGCATTGGCTTTTGCAAAAAGAGCATTTGATCAGGATCATAATAATGCAGATGCAAATTATGCGATGGGAATGGTTTCTGGTAAAATGACGGATGTGGAAACAGAGAATAAAAAGATTGTTGCATTTGTGAAAGATGCAAAAATATACAGCGATAGGGCTGTTGCAATTAATCCCAACCATGCAAGAGCAACTTACAGTATTGGTAAATGGCATTCAGAAATGGTGAACCTTTCGGGTATCAAAAAAGCTGCAGTGAAACTATTTTATGGTGGGCTTCCAAATGGGGATTTGGATTCTGCAATTGTATATTTTGAGAAGTGCAGATTGTTGGATCCATATTTTGCAGTAAATTACTTAGATCTCGCAAAAGCATACCGGGATAATCATCGACCAACACAAGCTATTGAAGTTTTAAATAAATTGCTGAAGTTGCCTCTTAGAACAGGAGATGATGCAGCCATCAAAGCTGAAGGAGCGAAGATGCTGGATGCTATTCAATAATCAATTCTAAAAAAAATAAAAATGGAATTAAACGAATTATTTAAGCAGGCGGCAGCGAATAGTAAAACCCTGGCTGAAAAACCCGACAACGACACTTTATTGAAATTGTATGCTTTGTATAAGCAAGCCACAGAAGGGGATGCGCAGGGCGATGGACCATCCAACTCATTTGATTTTGTTGCAAAATTCAAGCATACTGCCTGGGAAAAATTAAAAGGCTTGAGCAATGCAGATGCAATGCAACAATATATTGATCTGGTGAATCAATTAAAAAAGGGATAGTGGTTTTTTAATCAGCACTATCCCCGTTATTATACTATTTCAATAGGTATCTGAAACCTATCGAAATATTGTTCAAAGAAAATCCGTTTAACCCGGTATAAAAATTAACCGAACTGCTTTTTGCCGGTTCTGGCAAACTGCCGCTTGTGGGATATTGTTGTGTACGATAATTGGTATAATTGAGGTTTGCCAGATTCACCAATCTTGCAGTAATTAAAAAACGTTGATTCAACTGGTACAATAATCCCATCTCCAGATTAATCCCTACGCCCAAACCGGTTTCTTTATAAGGCGTATTTATAACTACCCATTTATCCTCGTTATAATAGACGTTTCCAACTCCTGAAAAACTTAAATAGAATTGCTTAGCCAGTGTTTCCAGTTTTGTATAACTGTAAAAAGCAGCAGCCCCATTTCGAATTTGAAAAGAACCATTGTCGCTATAAAAATAGCGTAATCCGAAACCTTTAATTGTATTTGGGTTTGAAAAACGGGAAAGGGAAAGGGCTAATCCCAGAGAGGAATTATTGGTAGGGGCACTGTACGTGTTAGTACTGCCCGAATAATGCTGGTTAAAGAACGAAAATTGCCCGTCGATTGTTCTTTGCCCTTTGGTAAACTGGGCATTTACTGTGTTAAGCACTAAGATGCAAAGAAAAAAGAGTAGTAAATTTTTCATAAATGGCTTTTAAATGAATTGAATATTTCAATAATATCAAACATCAGGCCAAAATAAAAAAATCGTTTGTTAAAGGGCGTTCAGGTTATGTTTTGTCCACTATTTTATGGATAATGCCATCCAGTTTTTGGGCAGCTATTTTAAGATTACAGATAATTTCTTTGTTGTCGGGATCTGCAAGGTCTATATTATTGTATAAATTGATAAGGCCTAAAATATTGGCAACAGGTGCACGCAATTCGTGAGATTGTATCCATGAAATTTCTCGCAACTGTTCGTTCTGCTTTTTTAGGAGCATCTCGGCCTGAACCCTTTCTGTAATATCAATACAGGATCCGATATATCCTACAAACTCGCCGTTGGCCAAATACCGCGGAACCCCCTGATCCAATATCCAACGGTACTGCCCATCGTTTCTGCGCAGCCGATACTCCATCCTGAACGGTTTTCTTTGGTCAAAATGCCCCACATAAATTTCGAGGCAGCGATCCAAATCATCGGCATGTATTCCTTCGGACCAGGCATTTCCAATTCCTTGTTCCAGCGTTCTTCCAGTAAACTCGTGCCAAACCTTATTAAAATAATTGCAGCGTTTATCGGTGCCCGACATCCAAATTAGCACGGGAGCCGAGTCGGCCATAATATGAAAGCGTTTCTCACTTTCTTCTTTTTCTGCGGCCGTTTTTTTTCGTTCTGTGATATTATTGATATACCCATGCCAAACTATACTGCCGTCATCCATTTTTTGAGGAGAGGAATAACCACCCAACCAGATCGTTTCTCCGGAAGGAAGAATCACCCTGTATTCATCGCGCCATTCTTTTAAAGTTTCTGCTGAAATGCGTATTGAATTTATAACGTGTTCCAAATCGTCGGGATGAATTACTTGAAAACCTTTGTTGCATTTTCCCTAACTTCTTCGGGAGTTACACCATAAATGTTTTTGATACCTGTACTGGCGTATGGAAAATTCGAACTGCCGTCGTTCAGTAAATGATACTGGTATAAGAAACCGGGTATATGTTCTGTAAGAATATTCAGCTTGTTGTTCAGCTCATTTTTCTCGGCTTCGATTTCCTTTTTTTTGGTAATATTATTTCGTATCGAAAGGAAGGCGCAAATTTTTCCATTGTCATCAGCCCAGGGCATATTTTTAGTATCTACCCAATAATAAGTTCCGTCTTTTGCCTTGTTTTTTACTTCTTCACACCAGGTTTTTCCTTCCATAATGGTGCGCCACATATCGGCCCAGAAAGATTTTGGGTGATATCCTGAATTAATGATGTTATGCTTCTGACCTATCAGTTCTTCGATGCTGTATCCACTAATTTCTGCAAAATTCTGATTGGCATATTGTATTACGCCATCTGTATCAGTTATGGAAATAAGAGTAGCCTTACTCAAGAGTTTGAAAGATTGCTCTTCTATTAATCTATTCAAAAAAATCCTTGCATTTTCCATAACGGGGGGGGTAAATAGAAAACTTATTTATACGAAGGTACTATTTTATATTTTTAATTTTTTCCACCTGCCACTATTCATATACCAGAAGGAAGGAATGAGTATGGTAGACCAATAAAGCCATTCGCTGCCCCAGCCCCATGTAATTGGTAACTGCAATTTCTCTAATACAGTATATACATAAATGCAATAAAGCAGTATCGCAACGAATTCAGTAGCAAGGTTCATAGACGAATTTCCAGATCCGGTTACAGCATTCATCCATACTACCGAAACCGACATTAGTACCAACGCAAATGAAACCACTCTAATTACCGGTATTGCAGACTGAATAAAATCTTCCCCCTGTCCGTAAATCGACAAAAATAAATGCGGGAAAAGGTTTAGCAGTACACAAACCATCGAAGCAAATCCCACACTCCAGCCCATAATTTTATAGATCAATGGAATTACCAGATGATGCTTATTCTGTCCGATTACATTACTTACCATAGTATTAGCAGTTGCAGCAAATGCCCAGGTAAAACAACCGAAGAAGCCGAAGATATTACGCATGGTATTTGAGATGGCAAGGTCTCTTGCACCATGGTGTTCGATGAGTATATAAAAGAACTCCCAGCTTATGATACTGATAGCATGCTGGGCGATTAAAGGTGCCGATTGTGTTATAATCAATTTGGCTTTGTCGAATTCCAATTCCCAGCTATGAAAGAGATTAAATTGTTTGCTGATTCCCTTATATCTTAAAACAAGAAATAAAACAAATAAGCCGGCAAATTCAGAAATGATGGATGCAATAGCGGCGCCATTAAAACCTAATTGGGGTAATCCCAGCTTACCATAGATGAGGGTATAATCAAAAAAAACATTTACAATTGCTTCTGTAGCTGTTCCCAGAATCAGATACCTGGTTTGATTAGTTCCAACCAATAATGCATTCCGCATTTGGTACACATATAAAAAGGGTAGGCCTAAAATACGAATATTCAAAAACTTGACTGCAATTGCAACTCTCTGTGGATCGTGTAGCGAAAGTCTTAATATAGCTGGGGCCACAAACCAAGTAATCAGAATGCCCAAAATGGCAAAGCACGCCGATATATAGATCCCCTGTGTAAACAATTTGCCAATTTCACCAATTCTATTTTCGCCCGCTCTCCGGGATATCAAAGCCTGCAGGCCATTATTCAATCCGTGCCCTACTACCGCAAAAATTAAATAGTAGACCCCTGTAATGCCTGCCAGTCCTAGTATTTCCTGCCCTAAACCTCCAAGAAAAATATTGTTCGTAATAAAATTCAACTGAGGTACCACAATCGCCAAACTAATAGGTAAAGCAATTTGTAATATCTGCTTGTGATTGGTTGTAACCTGCAAATTGGTCTGATTGGATAGGCTGCTCATAATGTGCTGCAAAGTAACAATTTTAATATCTGCAGAAATCGCTTTCCCTGCTTGCTTGTTTTTTTATATCATTGCATAAGCAATTAGCAGTTTATGGTTCATAAGTTGATAGGATTTTATGGCGACAGGCCTGAGTACATACCAAAAACTACAGATCAACTGGCAATTGAGATAGGTAGTCATCAAATGGTGTGTATGGTACAAAATACGGCCAATTCTGAAATTGATGCAATAGAGATATTTCAACTCGAACAAAATAATGCAGACTGGAGTGATATTTTTTTTGAGATAAAACAAAACTCCCGTTTGATTGGCCCGAGCTATTCGAATGTGGTTGTATTCCACAATTCTGAAGAAGCTTTAATTTTGCCCCTTGAAAAAATGAGTGCTACTGCTGCAGAAAATTACTTATCGCTCATTTATGGTTCTGATGAAAGGTCAGATACTAAATTCGATAGCATTCAAACCAGTTTGCCTACCGTAACGATTTACAGAATCAGAAAATCGCTTACAGAAATATTGAACCGCAATTTCCTATTATATAAAACACAGCATAGTTATACCAGAATATTAAACGACCTGCTTAACCGTGATATTGACTCGCATGTTTTCTTGAAACTGATTGTTTATCACAAACATTTTATCATTGCTTTAGTTGTTGAAGGTAAACTACAACTGATTCAATCTTATCCATTCAATGTACCGGATGATATTTTATACTACGCCATCAGCATTACGCAACAATCAGGAGCGCCCTCTTTACAGGCGCATATTGAAATCAGCGGGATGATTGATTTTCATCAGGGGTTGTTGGAGCAATTAAAAAAATCTTTCGGCATTATTAGTTTTGATATTTTGCCCGATGAAGATAATATCCACGCAAAACCTTCCAATTACGCTTCTTATTTCTTTACCCCATTTTATAAATTGATGGTATGAGAATAATTTCCGGCAATTGGGGTGGAAGAAGAATTCAACCACCAGCGAATATGCCACATACCAGGCCAACAACTGATATCGCAAAAGAAGGTTTGTTTAATATACTTCAGAACAGAATGAATTTTGAGGGAATTAAAACACTTGATTTATTTGGAGGAACAGGTTGTATCAGTTATGAGCTCGGGTCGAGAGGCGCTGCCGAACTAACCATTATTGAAAAAGATCCCATCATGCATCAGTTCATCAAAAAGAATTGCGACATGCTAGGAATGCAAAATTATCAACTTTTCAAAATGGATGTGTTTGCTTATTTGAATACAGCGAAACCGGCTTTTGATTTCATTTTTGCCGGCCCCCCTTATGCACTAGGTGCAATCGATGAAATACCAAAAATCATTGAGCAACAGGGACTAATTGCCAAAGGAGGCTTCTTTGTGTTGGAGCATACTCCACGTAATCAATACCAGAAAATGGCATCTTTTGAATTTCAAAGAAATTATGGAACTACGGTGTTCTCCTTTTTTGTAAATCGTAACCCTGTTGGCGCGCTTTAGTGGTTTAAGGGCTATACTTAATAAATTTACAGCATGACAAAATTTCAATTAAGATCAATCTATAAAGCAAAACGAAATGCGCTTGCTGAATCAGAGGTCTTAAAAATGGATGACCTGCTGCTGATAAAATTTCAGGAACTGCACTTGGGTCTTCCACAGTCTTTATTAACGTATTGGCCCATGGGGCATCATACAGAACCAAACGTTGAATTAGTTACCCGATACCTTCACCTGATGATCCCTGAACTGCAAATTTGTTATCCTGAAATTAATCCGGTTGAAAATTCAATGAATGCAGTTGTAACAAACGATGATACCCAGTTTAAAACAAATCAATGGGGAATAACAGAGCCTGTGGATGGTGCTGTATTTCATCCACAAAAACTGGATCTGATTTTTGTGCCCTTGCTGGCATTTGATAAAAAGGGGTTCAGGGTTGGCTTTGGAAAAGGTTATTATGATCGATTCCTTCCTGAATGCAATGAGGCGTTAAAAATAGGGTTTTCATATTTTGATCCCGTGGAGGAGATTAGCGATACCAATCAATTTGACGTACCTTTAAATTACTGCATTACACCGCAGCATATCTATGAATTTTAACACGCTGTTTCTAAAGTCTTTTCGTGTTCTTTTATTCCCATTCGCAGTATTGTACGGGCTCGTTATTTTTATTAGAAACCGATTATTCGATAAGCACTACCTGCCTTATTCTGAATTTAATTTTCCCTTGATCTGTGTTGGTAATTTAGCAGTAGGGGGTACTGGCAAATCGCCCATGGTAGAATACCTGATCAAATTATTAGAACCCAGTTTTAAAATTGCTACACTTAGTCGTGGATATAAACGAAAAACAAAGGGGTATGTACTAGCAAATAATAAAACTACTGCACTAGAGATTGGGGACGAACCCATGCAATTTCACTTGAAATTTCCAAATATTCCAATTGCCGTTGGTGAAGAGCGATTAGTAGGGATCCCTCATTTATTACAAGACCATCCCAATCTTCAGGCCATCATATTGGATGATGCTTTTCAACACAGGTCTGTAAAAGCTGGAATGAATATTTTGCTCACTGATTTCAGTAATTTATACTCGCATGATTTCTTTCTCCCTACCGGAGACTTGAGAGACGAGTGGTCATCTGCAAAGAGGGCACAGATTATAGTGGTTACCAAATGCCCGGAAGATCTGTCGGAAGAAAAAAAACAAAAAATCATTCGCAGCCTCGATCCTGAAGCGAGTCAAAAAGTATTCTTTACCTGTATCGAATATGGAACGCCTTATCACATTTTTAACAGCTCGGATGAATGGATCTTAACACCTAGAGATGAGGCTTTGTTGGTTTGTGGTATCGCTAATCCCAAACCACTGAAAGATTATTTATTGAACAATGTGCATACTTATTATCAGCAGGACTACTCAGATCATCATATTTTTTCGATTGATGATTTTAACGAAATAAAAGAAAAATTTGATCAAATACATGCCAGAGATAAATTGATTCTAACTACTGAAAAAGATGCAGTAAGATTTATTAAATTTACAGAGGAACTTGTTGACCTTCCCATGTATGTATTACCAATCAGGCATCGTTTTTTATTCGATGAAGGGCCTCTATTTAATGAGATGGTTTCTGATTTTATTGAAAACTTCCGATTTAATCCAACCACTAAATGAGTAAACAAAAATCAAAGCAAAAACAAAAACAAAAGCATAAATCAACAGAACAGCTTTCTCAGAAAGGGCGATTAGAAATAACCCGTTCGGGAATGGGCTTTGTAATTGTTGATGGCGAAAAAAACGATATCATGGTAAAGCCCGGTGATTTTGCTACTGCATTAAATGGCGATACCGTACGAGTAAAATTGGTTAAAGAAAATTCCAGAACCGGTAAGAAAGAGGGGCGAATCACGGATGTGATAGAACGTAAACAAACTGAATTTATTGGCCACTTACAACTCTCTACAAACCACGCTTTTTTTGTTCCTGATACCGATAAACCCATGCCCGATCTCTTTATTCCTTTGATCGCAATCAATGGGGCGCAACATAAAGATAGGGTAGTGGCACGACTGGTAAAATGGGAAAAGACCGATAAAAAACCGGTAGGAGAAATCCTGAAAGTGCTGTTGCCAGAAGATGATAACGATGCTGCAATGCAGGAATTACTGGCTCAGGCCGGCTTCCCTCTAACTTTTCCTCCCGATGTGATTGAAGCGGCTGAACGAATCCCGGAAATTTTAGACAGGGAAGAAATTGCAAAGCGAAAGGACTGCAGAAGCATCCTCACTTTTACGATCGATCCGGCTGATGCAAAGGATTTTGATGATGCCATTTCTATCAGAGAACTTAGTAAGGGCGTGTACGAAATTGGCGTTCATATAGCTGATGTAAGCTATTACGTGCAACCTGATTCTGATTTGGATGCGGAAGCTTATAAAAGGGCTACTTCGGTTTATTTGCCCGATCGAGTAAATCCAATGTTGCCAGAAAAGATTTCGAATGAACTTTGTTCACTCAGACCGCATGAAGATAAGTTTACATTCTCCGCAATTTTTCAGATGACAACAAAGGGAGAAATAAAACAGTATTGGTTGGGGAAAACAGTAATACATTCCGATCATCGCTATGCGTATGAAGATGTGCAGGAAATTATTGATGGAGCCGATGGTGTTTATAAAGAAGAAGTTTTATTACTCAATGATATTTCACAGAGGTTGCGTAAAAAAAGGTTCGAAAAAGGGGCTATCAATTTCTCCTCGCAAGAAGTTCGATTCAAATTAGACGAGAAAGGAAAGCCCATTGGTATTGTGGTAAAAGAAAGCAAGGAATCGCATCAATTAATTGAAGAGTTGATGTTGCTAGCTAATAGAACTGTGGCAGAAAATGTTTCAAAACTGCATGTCAATCGAAAACCAATTCCTTTCCCTTATCGTGTTCATGATCAGCCCGACGAAGAGAGATTAAAACCCTTCATAGTATTTGCAAAAAAATACGGACACACATTTAATACCGACACACCTGAACATATTTCTGCAAGCTTTAATCAGATGTTGGCCGACGCACACGGAAAGCCTGAACAACACGTACTGGAACAACTGGGCATTCGAACCATGGCCAAAGCAATTTATACTACCGAGAATATTGGACACTACGGACTAGCATTTGAATTCTATTGCCATTTTACTTCTCCCATCAGAAGATACCCCGACGTATTAGTGCACCGGGTTCTTGAATCCATTTTAATCGGAAAGCCGATCATCGATAAAAAGATGGAGGAGAAATCAAAACATTCGAGTGAAAGAGAAAGAGCGGCGATGGAATGCGAGCGCGCGGGAAACAAATACAAACAGGTAGAGTATTTGAAAGAATATATTGGCGAAACATTCGAAGCTGTTGTTAGCGGTGTATCCAGCTTTGGGTTCTGGGCAGAAACCGTTTTGCATAAATGTGAAGGGCTTGTAAGCGTGGTTGGACTAAGCGATTACGACGATTTTAGGCATGTTGAAACCGATTACTGTTTGGCTGGAAGAAGAACAGGCAGAACTTTTCGTATAGGCGACAAAGTACTGATAAAAGTAATTTCTGCCAATCTCGAAAAAAGACAATTGGATTACGAGTGGGTGATGCGTGTTGAAAAAGAAGAGGATCCAAAAAGTGATAAAGTAAAAAGTCAAAAGGTAAAAGTCAAAAAGCAAAAGTGAATTTAAATGATCCCCATTTTTTTCATCAGGAAAGAGGCGTTTCTATTTTTAGCAACGCCTCTTTGAATTTTGTAATCAAAACTCAATTCGTTGTTTTCGATTTTACTTTCAAAGCAATAATTAACTATTTGATCGGGAAACTCGTTTTCCAACTCACTCAATTTGAGATCATGTGTTGCAAATAGTGTGATACAGTTATATCGTATCATCTCTTTCACGAACTGTTCAGAACCATAAAATTTATCATCAGAGTTGGTGCCACGCAGAATTTCATCAATCAATACCAGAGAGGATTGATTTTGCTGAACGCCTGTTTTTATGGATTGTAATTTTTTAAGTTCAGCCATAAAATAAGAAGTGTTTTCCTGTAAAGAGTCGCTAATTCTGATACTTGAAAAAATCTGCATCGGTGTAAAAGAAAAATCAGTAGCTGCAACAGGCAGGCCTGATTCTGCCATCACTAAATTCACGGCCAGTGTGCGCAAGAATGTTGTTTTTCCGCTCATATTAGAGCCGGTGATTAATAATAATTTATCATTTACCCCAATACTAATATCATTTGGAATCCTTTTGTTTTTTGGTATGAGAGGATGCGAAATTGCTTTAGCATTTATTTGTGAAACTCCTTCCAATACTTTAGGATAACAATTCTCCTGATTTTGGAAAGCATACACTGCAAAACTATTCAGCTTTTCTATTTCACCAACCGTATTAATCCAACCATTTAGGCTATCCCTGTATTTCATTTTCCAGGATTCCAGCGAAAACATATTCTGAATATCATAGAGAAATATGGGATTTACAATTGTGATGATTAAAAGATTTAATCGTTGATCAATTCTGCTGGAAAGCTTTGATAGTGCTTTAATGGCTGTATATGCTTCAGAGCAACTGGATTGATATTGCTTTAAAAGTTCAGAATCCTCCACTACAATACTTTCAAATTTTTGGAGAATAGAAGCATATTGTTTTAGCAGGTCTTCTTTTTTTCCTAACAAGGCAAAATCGTTTTGCAAATACTTGCCATAATAAACTATCTGAATCCAGCCTGCAATAAAAACCAATCCTATAAAAGCATTGCTTCCTTTTATAAAAGCAAGCGCTATCAGACAAATGTTGATGGCGGGCAACACCCAGCGTATCATTTTTGCCCAATTACTGTTATGCAAGCTATTAGGAGTTTGTAACCATTTAAAAATAGTATCAAATGTTCCGAGTTCAGTCCGATGCAATAATGCAGTTGCTATAATCGACTCTACAATTGGCAATTGTTTTGAGTATATCTGCAAGGCTTTCTGTTGCTCAGAAATATTTTTTATATTCTGGTAAGGAAATTTAAATTGTTTTGCTAAAGCTTCTTGACCATATTGTGTAACAGTTCTATTGATTAAATGATATAACGATCCCTTACCGAAAAGATCCAGATCGCCCCAGTAACTTTCGCCTGTATCAAATGCAGAGCCATCATTAAACTTATTTGACTTACCGTTTAATTGCTCCAATTCATTTTGATATAAAAACAATAGCTGTTGCTGGTATTTTTCTTTGTTTTTTAGGTTAACATAAAAACTGATCAGCACTAAGAATGCAGCAAAAAAAATCAAAAACGCAACTATCCAGAGTGGTGAAAATTGCTGAAATAATTTGAACACCGAAAATGAAATCCCTAAGAAACTAATCAACCTGAAAAAAGAAGCCATCTTCAATTTACCTGCTAAAACCTTTAATCCATTCTCTACAATCGTAATTTTTTGTAGATAGTATTCTAAAATATCTTTTTCCATTGGTAACAAATTTTTGTTCAGCTTATCTTATACTTCCTTCTGGCTTGTCTTTTCGATGAAAACAATTCCTTCTTTTGCTAATTCCGCCAATACCGGTTCATAGATCGATTCGATTATGGGGATTTGTAACCCAGTTTCCTTGATCTTGCCTTCGAGTATCATTACGGTAGCAATACCAAGTGGTAGTCCTACCGTTTTTGCCATTGCCGTATGCTGGTCGTTTTCACCAATTGCAATCAACGAACTGTTTGTTTTAAAACACTGATCATGGATGGTATATTCCAGTTCATGCAACATCACCACCATATCGGTTTCACCTTTCTTTAATGCCAGTTTGGTTTCCAAAATAAACTGAAGTATATCTGCAGCAGTTGCATCCTGCATTGGCAAAATAGTATCTATATCATCAAGGCCAATAAAACGAAATTGATTGAGTAAATCAGATTCGTTTTTCCTCAGTTCAACGATTTCGTTTTGTAATCCAATCCTTTGAAAATGCATCTCAAAAAAAGCGGCGATTGATAGATCTTTGGTATGATAGCGATAGGTTTCATCAGTTAGTCCCCAGGCAACTATTTTAGACCATCCTTTTTTAAATGCTGGATAGCGCAGTGTTGTTCTGATAAAGGATTGAATTTCTTTTAAATCATACGTGTTAATATAACTAATCGAATCGCGGTTGGGGTAAAAGGTGAGTGGTTTCATTCCATCGATTAACACAGATTCACCCGATTCGAAAATTGTTTCATAAGGTTCTTCCAATACCTTCCCATTCTTACGATAAATAGCCCCAGCCTTGCCTGCCAATACTACGTTTCTGGGATTCCAGCTTATTTTATAATGCCATGGATTATCATCATTCGCTGGGGCTACCAATCCTCCGCAATGCGATTTAAAGCTGCTAATAATGCCCCCCGATTTTTTAATCTGATGAATCAGTTTCATTGCACTCATATGATCAATTCCCGGATCCAATCCCATCTCATAAATAAATAACAAACCTTTCTCTTTGATTTGATCTGCCAACAATTTTATCTTGGGATCGATATAAGAAGCGGTTAGTAAATTTTTATTGAATTCGATGCAATCAACTGCAATCAGATAATGCAAGAATGGAGGCATCATTGAAATCACAATATCCGCCCCTGCAATCAGTTGCTTTCTTTCAGTTTCGTTTTCAATATCTATCCTAATACCGCGAGTATTTGGGTGCCCCTCTAATTTCGACCGAACCAGTTCAAGATTATTGTCGGCAAGTGTAAAAGTCCAGTTTTTTTCTACCGCCTTTTTTTTAAGATAATCGATCAAAACGGTAGCCGATTTTCCAGCACCAAAGAGTACTATGTTTTTGCTTAGATTCATTCTTATATACTATTGGTTCAAAACTGAGGCAAATCTAGTTTAAAGCAATTCTTTTACGACATGTAACATATTTTTTATTGAAACGTATATTGTTAAAACTATTGCAATGAAAAAAATACTCATTCTCATCTTTTGTTTCTTTTTTGGTCAACCCCTAATTCATGCACAAAAAAACATTCACGATGCAAATGCTGTTGTTAGAAATCTGAGTGGTTTCCATGGCATTCAAATACAGGATGGTATTGATTTGTATCTGACGCAGTCCGACAAAGAAGCTGTAGCCGTGAGTGCTTCCAGTAGCGAGTATCGCGATAAGATCAATACGGAGGTAGAAAACGGAATTCTAAAAATCAGTTATGGCGATAAAAGCCATTGGGGTGTTAATTGGGGAAACCATAAGTTAAAAGCCTATGTTTCTGTTAAAACAATCGATCGTTTACACGCTTCTGGCGGCGCCGATGTGTATATTGAAGATAAATTGAGGGCTACTCAACTATATATTCAACTTTCTGGCGGTTCTGATTTATCAGGTGCACTGATTGTTGACGAACTTGCACTGGATGCAAGCGGTGGTAGTGATGCTAAAATATCTGGTTCGACGAAAAAAGCAACTATCGGTATTAGTGGAGGAAGTGATTTTAAAGGGTATGATTTTAAAATCGAAAACTGCAACATCAATGCCAGCGGGGGCAGTGATGCCAACATTTATGTGGATAAAGAATTAAACAGTCATGCCAGCGGTGGAAGCGATATTTATTACAAGGGAAATGCCATTACAAAAAGCAGCAGTTCGGGAGATGGATCGATAAAAAAACGGGATTAAAATTTCCCTTTACAAACCAAAAAACTCCCTTTGATTCAGAGGGAGCTTTTTTAGTTTTAAAACCGATAAAAAACATTTCGCTATTGTTTAACAGATAAACAGTTATTTATTGTAAAAAATTATAATAAATATCTATGCAACAATGTGGATAAAACAGCCTGAAAAACAGTTAAAGAGGCTGTTTTTAGCCCCTAAAAAAGCCTATATTTGCCAACCTTGGAAATGGGCCTGAAAATGACCCTAAAAATGAACAAAATAAGCAGAGATTAGATACATGGAAGATCAGCAATTACCGGAACAAACGAGCGACACCGATCGCATTATACGCGTAAATATTGAGGAGCAAATGAAAACGGCCTATATCGATTATTCGATGTCGGTAATTGTAGGTCGTGCCCTTCCCGATGTAAGGGACGGTTTTAAGCCGGTTCACCGTCGTGTTTTATATGCCATGACTGAATTGGGGAACTACAGCAATAAGCCTTATAAAAAATCTGCGCGTATTGTTGGGGAAGTAATGGGTAAATATCACCCCCATGGGGATGCATCCATTTATGATACTTTGGTACGTATGGCTCAGAACTGGACCATGCGCTATATTATGGTGGATAGTCAGGGTAACTTTGGTAATCAGGATGGGGATCCGCCTGCTGCTATGCGTTATACCGAAGCCCGTTTACACAAGATCGCTGAAGCCATGCTCGACGATATTGAAAAAGACACGGTTGATTTCCAGTTAAACTTTGATGATTCTTTAAAAGAGCCTACTGTTCTCCCTACCAGAATTCCCCAGTTATTGGTGAATGGTTCTTCGGGAATTGCTGTTGGTATGGCTACCAATATGCTTCCGCACAATTTAAGTGAAGTGGTAGATGGCTGTATTGCCTATATCGATAACAAAGAAATTACCTGCGAGGAGCTCATCAACTATGTAAAAGCGCCTGATTTTCCTACCGGAGGTATCATCTTTGGTATGGAGGGAGTAAAACAGGGTTTGTTAACCGGTCGTGGCAGGGTAGTATTAAGAGGAAAAGTGCAGATCGATACAAAAGCTTCAGGTCGTGAACAAATCATTATTACCGAAGTACCTTACCAAGTAAATAGAGATACATTAACGGATCGCATCGGTCAGTTGGTAAATGAAAAGACAGTTGAAGGTATTGCTCACGTGAATAACGAAAGTAATAACCGCGAAGGTACTCGTATCGTTATTGATTTGAAGAAGGATGTGATTGCACAAGTGATCATCAATCAATTGTACAAATACACAGAATTACAAACCAGCTATGGTACCAATAATGTGGTAATTAGCAAGGGCCGCCCTAAGATCATGAACTTGCGTGAGTTGATTGTAGAGTTCATCGATTTCAGAATGGAAGTGGTGATCCGTCGCGCAAAATTCGAATTGCGTAAGGCCGAAGAGCGTGCCCATATTTTAGAAGGATACCTGAAAGCATTGGATCATTTGGATGAAGTGATTGCATTGATTCGTAATAGCAGAACTCCGGATGAAGCAAAAGAAGTATTGATGGAAAAGAGCCAGTCCGAAAACTGGTATCTCAACAATGCTATGTTCAGCGGGCTCACAGATGATATTTATATTCAGGCTCGTGGGTTAACCGAAATTCAGGCGAAAGCCATACTGGAACTGCGTTTGCAGAGATTAACCGGAATGGAAAGAGATAAGATTGTGGAAGAATTCAATGGCTTAATCTTAACCATTAAAGGCTTGAAAGAATTATTAGGAAGCGAGTTTTTACGTTTTGAACTCATTAAAAAAGAGTTACTCGAAGTAAAAGAAAAATTCGGCGACGCAAGAAAAAGCGAGATCCAATATCTGGCTGATGAAATGCGTATTGAAGATTTGATCGAAGACGAAGACGTGGTAATTACCATTTCTCATTTGGGATATATTAAACGTACTTCTGCTACAGAATATCGCCAGCAACGTCGTGGCGGCAGGGGAGCAGTGGGTTCAAAAACCAGAGAAGAAGATTACGTAGAGCATTTGTTTGTGGCTTCAACACACGATACTATGATGTTCTTTACCGAAAAGGGAAGGTGTTACTGGTTGCGGGTGTATGAGATTCCGGAAGGCGAAAAACAAAGCAAGGGCCGCGCTATCCAGAACCTGATTCAACTACCGGGTGATGATAAAGTAAAAGCCATTATCGAAGTGAAGAAGCTCGACGATAAAGAATTTGTTCAAAATCATTTTATTGTTCTGTGTACCAAGAGAGGGGTTATTAAAAAGACTTCACTCGAAGACTTTAGCCGCATCCGCAGTACCGGTGTGAACGCTATTACTATTGTAGAAGGAGATGAACTGCTGGAAGCTAAAATGACTGACGGAAATTCAGAAATCATGCTAGCTTTGAAGAGCGGTAGGGCCATTCGCTTTGAAGAAACAAAAGTACGCTCAACCGGAAGGGGGGCAATTGGAGTGGGTGGTATAGAAGTAGATGATGCTACTGATGAAGTAGTGGGTATGATTTGTGTAAATAAAGAAGACGATACCAGAACCGTATTGGTAGTAAGTGAAAAGGGCTTTGGAAAGCGTACGGCGATTGATGAGTATCGAATTACCAACCGAGGCGGTAAAGGTGTAAAAACCATTAATGTAACCGAAAAAACGGGCAGCCTAGTAGGTATTTTATATGTTACCGAAAAAGAAGATCTGATTATTACCTGCAAATCTGGTATTACCATCAGAACAGGAATCAGCGATATACGTGCTGCGGGAAGAGCAACTCAGGGTGTAAAATTGATCAGACTGGACGAAGGTGATGAGATTGCAGCCATTTCGCAGATCGAAGATCAGGAAGAAGAAGTTATAGCGGAAACCATTTCAGAAGAAGGCGAATCATCTGAAAATAGCGAAAATAGTTCAGAAAATGATCAAACAACAAGTTCCGATACTGATATACAACCAACTGAAAATCAATAATAAACACTCCTTTTATGAAGAAGCTTCTATTGCTTTCTATGATTACCCTGATCGCATTTGGATTGAATGCGCAGGATTATAAAAAAGTTACTACCGCCGTTTTAATTAATAAAATGGAGGATGCAAAAACTGAGATCGATAAAATTGCTGCTGAACCAAAAGGACAAGCAAAAGCAGAGACTTATTACTATAAAGCCAGGGTATACGCTGCATTAAGTAAGGATCCCGTAGCGAGCAAAAAATATAGTAATCTGGTAGCAGATGCGGATATCGCTTTCAAAAAGTTGGTAAGTATGGATCCAACATTCGTTCAGGTAAAAGAAAAAGGCCCTGAAGCAGTTTTTGATTTATATGGCTACGGATTTAATAATGGGATTCATGCTTTTAACGAAAAAAAATGGGATTCTGCCTGCACTTATTTTGCATTTGCGGTAGAGTATAGCGATTTTATTTTCCAGAATAAATTATCGAAAGATCAAACAATGGCGTTTGATACTACTTCATTGTTATATGCAGGTTATTCTGGACAAAATGCCAATAAGCCAGATGTAGCTTGCAAATACTATGGTCGCCTGGCCGAAGCACATGTTGCCACCGAAGGATATTTAGACGTGTATAAATATTTGGTGATTACATACATGAACAATAAGAACGAAGCTGATTTCAGAAAATATATGAGTCTCGCTAAAAGGGTTTTCCCTAAAGAAAATTGGGAAGATTATGAAGTCGAATTTATAGATCGCAACTTTAGTCTGGCAGATAAAGTAAACTATTACGACAAAGCAGAAGCTGCAGGCACATTAACCGAAATGCAATATTTACAGTTTGGTGAAATCTTTGTAAATGTGAAGCATGACGAGAAAGAGAAGGGTAAATTCGATGCCGCCCAGTTAAACGGATACGAGATGAAGGGTGTGGAAGCTTATAAAAAAGCATATGGTAAAAACCCGCAGAACCCAATTGCAACCTATAATGTAGGTGTAATCTATTATAATAATTTTGGTATATTGGATGATACTGTTGCTGCCAATATCAAGAAAGTGCAGGCAATTAACAGTACAAAGCCTTCAGAAAAAGATCCTAAAAAGAAGGCGGCGATAGATGCTAAATTTAAAGCCCAAACAGATCCGATTCTGAAAGCGAATCAGGACTTATTGAAGCCCATCAACGAAAATCTGGATCTGGCAATAGAGTGGTTAGAGAAAACTTATACCATTGAAAAGGCAAAGACTTCCAACCGAACTTCAACCGATAAAAGTATTGGAAACAAAACTGTAGATTTTCTTGCGAATATGTACCAATACAAACGCGATTTACTTCGCGGTAAAGATGTGAAAGGCTATGATGCCATGGATTTGAAGTACAAACTCTACGACGGAGAACACGATAAGTTCTAATACTGTTAAGAAAAAAAAACTTAGGCCGCTTCCAAAAGGAGCGGCTTTTTTTAGCATTTTGTTGAGTTGTTAAATAATTCCTTTGATAAGATTTATTTAAATTGTGTTATATGGTTAAAATTGTTGAGTACAACATAAATGATGAACAGAATGTAATTGATTTGATTCTGAATATTCAGCAGAATGAATTTGGGGTTCCGGTTACCATAAAAGATCAACCCGACTTATTCAACGTGAAAGAATTTTATCAACAAGGCAATGGTAATTTTTGGGTAGCTATTGAAAATGAAAAACTAATTGGTACGATTGCGTTGGTTGATATGAAAGATGGAAATGTGGCACTCCGCAAAATGTTTGTGGAAGCATCAAGCAGAGGTAAAGAAAAAGGTGTGGCTTCACTTTTATTGCAGAAAGTATTTGATTGGTGTGGAGATAAAAAAATAAAGCATATCTATCTGGGAACAGTAGAAGTTTTAAAAGCAGCCCATCGATTTTATGAGAAGAATAATTTTGTTAGAGTTGAGGTAAAGGATTTGCCTGCAAGTTTCCCCAGAATGCCGGTTGATACCATTTTCTATCAATATTCATTTGCAAATTAGTCAACCTATTCTTTGATAAAATTCATTTGCTTAATTCTCAGACAATATCATGGCAATATATTTTGAAACACATCATCTATCTAAGCCATCATTTAAGGATATGTCAAAATCCGCAAAATCATTATAATCATACTCTTTTTTATGCTTAGAAAATATTTTTTCCCATTGATCTTGCGGCAAAACCTTTCTTTGTATAGGTTCAATTAAAATCGACTCGTTTTCCAACTTCAAACGAACCGTATCGCCCAGAGTAGAAAGCATTCTTTTAGGAATGACGATACCCATCGAATTTCCTATTTTAATTACTTTAGTCTGCGAAATTATTGGCTCCATAAATTTTATTTGACCTAAAATAAAATAATAACCTGTAAGTACAAGAGTTAGATTGGAAAACATGTAGAATTATTTTACTCAACATCTAAATTTCCTGAAATAGAAGTGTGGACTTATTTCTTTAAATCTTTCTTGTATTTACTTAACATAAAAGTTGGTTATATGAGTTGGTTATTTCCTTCGGGTTTGCTATATTGCGATTTTAAAAGTGCCCTGGGATTGTGAGCTGCTTTAAAATCGCAATATAGCAAACCCGCCATGTCCGTTCGTGCGGACACACTAAAGAGAGATAACCAAATTATATAACTCATATTATGTCTGAGTGTGGTAGGGCTGTGGTGCTTTTCAGTTAAATTTTCAGCGTAGCCCTTAACTGAAAAAGCACGGGATGGCAGAAAGGTTTTAAAGAAAAAAAAGAATAGCATAGCGAGGGGAACGAGCCAATTAATACTCTACA
>JAIEMK010000053.1 GCA_019752295.1 Chitinophagaceae bacterium
CTAACCAGAACAAATGCTTTCTGCTTATTGATAATAATGGGTTTTATTTTGCGTACCTGCCCTTTTATTGCCAAGCCATTAATTGTTTCAGCTTGCAATACTCCCTTCCCTTTATTGATCAATACTGTTCCATAATCTGCATCGTATCTTCCCATCTGAATATTATTATCGTAATAATTTCCAAGCAGTAAAATATCGGGAAGGTTATCGTGATTTGCATCGATCACAACGGCATCTTTCATAGAACTTAATTGTGCTTCGTATGGTAAAGCCTGAATACTGAAATCGAGTTTACCATTGTTGATGAGCAAAGCACTTGAAAAATAATTTGCTGAATATGTTGTGGCATTATTCAGCTTCTCCGAAGAAAAAATATCGCTCAGGCTTGCTTTGGCAAAATCGGCTGCATATAGATATTTTTTTTTAAGAGCAGGCATCTGTTTTTCCAGTTCTGCTTTATTTGCAAAAGGCAATTCTTTATCACCTAAGAAATAAGTGAGCACTTGTTCCTTCTTTCCATTATCATCAAAATCCTGATAATACATCTGAACGGGTTTTGAATCTGAAGCTTTTAAACGGCTATTTAAACCAAGATTCCCGGCGATCAGATCAATATCTCCGTCGTTATCAATATCAACAGGCAAAATAAAATTCCACCATCCTTTTTTATCGGTTAATTGTTTTCGAACAAAATTTCCTTTTGTATTAATAAATGCATCAATCCCACCCCATTCCGAACAAACCAAAAGATCTTTGTCGCCATCTTTATCAATATCATACCAAATTGCCTGAGTTACCATTCCTACCTGAGCAAGCTCTTTTGCATACTGGTTTGTAACATCTTTAAAATGACCTTTCCCATCGTTCTGTAACAGATAAGAATTTGGAATTTGCCCGTAAGCAAAAGGAACAGAGCGGCCTCCAATAAAAAGATCTACATATCCATCACCATTAAAATCGTAAGGGATAATTGTTGACTGTGTTACAAAAATATGATCGATTGCATGAGGTAGCCGGGTGAAGTTGGCTTTGCCATCGTTCAAATAAACACGCGGTAATAAATTCTCGTCTTGCCCATAAAATTCGTTACCTCCGCTTGCTACCACCAGATCAATAAAACCATCATTATTTACATCCACCCAACTAGCATCCACATCTTCGTATACACTGTCTTTATCGAATCCCGGTTGAGCCGACTTTATAAACTTCCCTGAGGATTGCTGTAAATACAATGAAGGTTTATAGCCTTTGGATGCTCCAAAATAAATATCATCGAGGCCATCATTATTTACATCTCCTACTGCAAGTGCAGGGCCTTCTGTCGACAGCATATGGGGCAGTAATGGTTCGCGATTAAATTCGTTAAATAAATTTTCATCATGCTTATACTGAATGCCGGTTGATGCAGTTATATCTGTCATTGGCCTGCCTGCTAAAGCTTTGAAGCCAATGACCGATTGATAGTTGAACAGAGGCAGGCCTTTCTTATAAGTGTATTGGTATTGCGACTGATTTGGTTTGAACCCAATTGATTGATAGGTATTATCCGGCCAAATTAAAAATGCTGAATCAATCTTTGTTTGATCAAGGCCAATATGAATTGGGATTTCCATACTGGATTGAAAACCTCTCACGGGATATTTCTCATACGTTCGAATCTCTCCATTTGCAAATAGCATAATCTTTGATCCCAATGCGTTAATGTTCTTCTCCGAGCCCCTTAATTTGACCGAAGCAAATGCTTTTGTTTTTGTATCATTTGATTTATTAGCGTATAATAATACAGGAGCATCAATATTATTGACAATAATATCTAAATCACCATCATTATCAAGATCGGCATAAATAGAACCATTTGAATAAGTTGGCTGATCTCCTTTTATATGATCTTGCAGATCGTCAAAAACCAAACCTCCTTTATTTTTATAAAATTTATTAGGAATCTTAATCTGTGGAAACTTATCGATCAGTGCCATATCCGCATCTTCCAGATTATTCGCTTTGATCTTGTTCTGTATTTGATCGTTCGAAACATAGTTGATATAATCTATATCGTTCATTCGCTTGGGAATTCCATTTGAAATAAACAAGTCTTTTTTACCATCATTGTCAAAATCCATCCACAAAGGCGCCCAACTCCAGTCGGTAGCAGCTACACCCGAAAATAAACCTACTTCACTAAAATGCCCATTGCGTCTATTCAACTGAAGGTTGTTTCTAGTGTATTGATAGTTGTAACCGTAGCCAATTTTTAAATTAAAAATATCGTAAGTATCCTCTCCTTCAGATCGCTTTAAAATATATGGGTCTGAAGGAAGCATATCCATTGAAATTAGATCGGGAAATCCATCGTTGTTGATGTCTGCTGCATCCACACCCATTGAAAACTGACTGGTATGCATTATTTGATTTGACAGATCTTCTTTAAATGTTCCGTTTTTTTGATTGATATACAAGTAGTCGTTCTCGTGAAAGTCGTTGCCAATATACAGATCAGGATATCCATCTAAATTAATATCAGCCACTACCACACCCAAACCATAACTAATTGCTGAGCTATTAATTCCAGATGCTTTTGTAACATCGGTAAACTTATTCCCATCATTACGATACATTCTGTCGCCCGACAATTCATTATAAGTTCCCAGAAAAGAAGCACGTGGTGCAAATGTTCCGTTTTGGTGTACCGAATGGTTTAGCAGAAACATATCCAGATCTCCATCATTATCGTAATCAAAGAATACTGCTTGTGTACTGAAGCCCGAAAAGTCTAATCCATATTCTTTCGATTTTTCTGCATAATGCGGAATGCCTTTCTTATCTATACCAGTGCATATTAGTAACAAATTATGGCCCTTTAGTGTTTCGTACTTGCCAACACGGCAGATATATAAATCTAATAGTCCATCGTTATTTATATCAACAACAGAAACACCAGTTGACCAAGAGCCGTCCTGAGGTATATTGGCTTCTTTAGTAATATCCAAAAATTGCAAGTTCCCTTTATTCAAAAACAGTTTGCTTTCGCCCTGATTCGAACTAAAGAATACATCAACCAAACCATCGTTATTAAAATCACCCGCACCCACTCCGGCACCATTATAGAAATACATGTATTTAAACATGTTGAATGCCGCAGTAGGTTTCAGTTGATTGGTGAAGTCAAGCCCTGTCTTCGCCTTTTCCATTACTTCAAAAGCAATTGGGTCTTTCGATTCTCGGGAACAAGAAACAAAGCCAATGGAAATGGCCAATAACAAAACCGTTATCAGATCACTCGATTTATTTAACAGGTTCCTGGAAATATTTTTATCAATTATAAGAGGCATTTTATTTTTTCTTTGTACCTTTTTTGATGCTATATAATACTGGAATGGCATCGTTCTGGAGCATCAGTAAATAATCTTTTCCTGTGGATTTTATTTCTTGAATATCTCTTATTTCACCGCGCAATTCAAGCCCCGTTACAGAAGCGTCCTGAGCAGTAAACTTACCCTTACCATCATTTAAGAGTACATTACCAAAACTGGCATCCAGTCTTCCCATCATCGGTGGAAATCCGAAATTATTTCCCCCAACTACCAAGTCTTTGATCCCATCTCCATTTACATCAACACATTTAATTGCGTTGATGCATGAAAGCTGTAGGTATGGCGATAATTTTTGTACATCAAACTGTCCATTCCCTTTATTAAAAGCAATACAGGAGCTTGTGTAGTTGAAAAGATGCACAATTGTTTTGTCGATAATCTCGGATGAAAATAATTCCTGTACAGATTTTTTTGCAAAAACCTCGTGGCGCAAGTTTTGTTTTTTTAGTACGGGCAACTGTTCTTCCAGATCTCGTTTTAGAAATACGGGTACGTCCTTACCGTCGATGGTTCTGGTAAGAATTTTATCAACGATCCCGTTATGATCAAAATCAGTGATCCAAATCTTAACCGGATTTTCTTTATCAGGATGTAGGTAAAAATTTTCGCCGATATTACCCAATATCAAATCTTCTTTTCCATCAGCATTCAAGTCAGCCGCAGCTACAGACTGCCACCAACCCTGCATATCTCCCATGTTCGTTTTTATCTCATCAAAATGATCTTTATTGAACGAAAATATTTTAGGGTTCATCCACTCACCCACTACTACTAATTCTTTTGCAGCATCACCCGTTACATCCGCCCAAACTGCACCAGTTACCATTCCAATATTGGATATATCGGGGTTCTTGCTTTTTGCCATGTCGGTGAAATGTCCTTTTCCATCGTTCACATACAGATAACTAGTGGGAGTGATTCCGTAATTTCCCGGATAACTTCTTGCACCAACAAACAGATCTAGGTCTCCATCGTGATCGAAATCGTAAGCCGCTGCCACCGCAATATTCATTTCATTATTTCCAAATGCGGCAACGTCGATAGTAAAATTTCCTTTGCCGTCGTTCTTGTATAGTCTATGCTGAAATACTCTGTTTCCCAACTGGGTATTATTGCCTCCAGCGCCAACAAACAGATCAAGGTCTCCATCTCCATCGCAATCGAAAAATAGAACTGCCACATCTTCAAAATCGCTGAATTGTTCAAACGCGGGGTTAGGTTTTTTATCGAACCCGCCGTTTCTGTTTTGTAAGTATAACTGCCCTGCATGCTTAGGTGTTCCTGCGATGTACACATCTTCCAAGCCATCCCCATTTACGTCTCCTACTGCAGCTTTGGGACCTTCTTTTGAAAGAATCCTTGGTATATTTCGCTCAGTATAAAAATCAATCAGATCATCTTCTGTGTGCTTCTCAAAACTAGATTTTGTAGCAGTTAATAAAGTGTTTACAGCCTGCTCTTTTTTATCACGAATAATAGGCGCTTTTTCGGGCTCATTAATTTGATGCACCAGATTAATCGCAGGACTTTTTTCCATACTGTAAGTCCTGTCGGGCCATATAATCTGAAAGCTATCAACTTTGGCCTGTTTCCCCAACCCTATCAATACTTTATAATCTACTGATGATTGAAACCCACGCGTAGGTTGAACTTCACGGCTTAGTATCTGATCACCTATAAATACTTTAATCTCGCTGCCGATGGCAAAAGTGTTTTTACCCTTGCCCTTTAAGTTAAATCCGATGTAATTATTTTTATTCAACTCGCGACTATTGTTTTTATAAACAAATGCCGGTGAATTTTCGTTGTTGATAACCATGTCGAGATCTCCGTCATTATCGAGGTCACCATAAGCGGCACCATTCGAAAAAGAAGGTTGTGTAAAGCCCCATGCTTTACCATGGTCTGAGAATTTTAAATTCCCCTCATTTTTAAATGCTTTATTTAATAAAGCTTGTCTAGGCATTTTGCTGATTATTGCATTCACTTCATCTTTCTTACCCGTCATCACCATTTTCTGTACAATATCATTCGCAAAAAAATCAATAAAGTCCTGATTGGTTAGATCTTTGTTGATGCCGTTACAAATATATAAATCAGTAAGTCCGTCATTGTCTGCATCAAACAATAATCCTCCCCAGCTCCAATCCGATGCTGCAACGCCGCTATAATAGCAGGCATCTAAAAATTTACCATTTTTATTGTTGACCTGTAAAGTATTTTGTTGAAACTGATGATAGAACCCTGATTTTTCTTTCAGGCGATATACATCAATATTGTCGAATGAGGATGTTGTCTTTAAGCGGTAATCATTGTCAGCTAGCATATCAGTTGTAAAAATATCAGGGTAGCCATCGTTATTGATATCGCCCATATCGGCCCCCATCGATGCAAGACTGGTATGCTGCATCCAGTTTTCCAATTCATCTTTGAATGTACCGTCTTTTTGATTGATGTATAAATAGTCTCTTTCAAAAAAATCGTTCGATACATAGATATCGGGATAATGGTCTCCGTTTACATCACCAATTGTAACGCCTAACCCAAAACTAATGAGGCTTCCATGAATACCTGTTGAATGCGTAACGTCTACAAATTTTCCATTATCGTTACGCAGTAAATGATCGCCACCTCCTTTTAAAAAATCTTTAATGGGCCAGTTTTCTGCAGGCAGATCGCGTTTATTAGCATAGTTCAAAGTGTTTACAGGAATCGGGCTATTGTTTACAATAAAGCAATCCAGATCGCCGTCCATATCGTAATCGAAGAAAGCTACCTGCGTAGTATAGCCATTATCTGCCAGGCCATACGCTTTAGCAGACTCGGTAAAAGTAAGATCGTGATTATTTATGAAGAGTTGGTTTTCTCTACTAACCCCATCATTGATATGGCCCGAATTAGAAATAAAAATGTCGAGCCAACCATCGTTATTAATATCCACCATCACTACACCAGTACTCCACTGGTCTTTATTTTTAAAACCGGCCTTTTCAGAAATGTCTTCAAATTTAAAATCGCCTTTGTTGAGGTACAATTTATTGCTCCCCATATTGGCAGTAAAAAAAACGTCTGCCAGGCCATCATTATTGATGTCGCCAATGGCAACGCCTCCGCCATTATAAAAATTTCGGAAAGTGAAGATGTTGAAATCTTTTGTATCGGTTACATTATTGGCAAAATTAATTCCTGTGTTTTCCATCAACTGAAAAATAGGTGTCTCTTCCTTTTCTTTTTTACTATTGCAAGAAAGGAATGGAGCAGAACAAATAAAAATCAGGAATATAGTATTGAGTATTCGGGCTTTCATAGATAAATAACAAAAAGGTCATTAAAATTAATGACCTTTTTGCCGTTCTTGTTTATTAATTAGAATTAATAGCCAGGATTTTGTTTCAGATTCGGGTTAACAGCGAGAGCTGTGTTTGGAATCGGGAACAATAAATATTTAGCATCTGTAACAGGTTTCAGAGCGTTGGCAGATAAGAAAGTTCCGAAACGGATCTGATCTTGTCTTCTCCAGCCATCCCAATGAAATTCTCTCTGTCTTTCGTTCAGCAAACTAATAACACCACCTGCATCAGGAGCATTAGGGTCAGCATTTTTCAGAACAACTGAAGTAGCAACAGAAGCGCCACGTTTTGCACGTAACTGATTAACCAGGGTTAAAGCAGTGGTCGCATCAGAAGTTCTTAAAGCAGCTTCAGCTTTCATCAGAACTACGTCTGCGAAACGGAAGAATACATAATCATTATCCGGTTGACCATCGTTACCATCTTTGGTATCAACAACGTATCTCCAATAACGAATACCAGTAACCTCAAGATTAGTACCACTTTCTTGTAGAGCTACTGCTCTTGTGAAAGATAAAGGAGCACCTTTTCTATCCTGTAAAGCAGCACCAGAAACCAGGTCGTACTGTTGACCAACCATGAAACCTGTTGTGTTAACAGCTTTAGGATTAGGCCACTTACCGGCAGGATCAGGATATGCAACACCTAAACGAGTATCGGTTGATTCAAATTTATCATACACAGCAGCAAGAGTAGTAAAACCATTCCATCCACTTTTGTTCATATTGTAGTGGTTGGTTTTATACCAAGCAGCTCTTAGGTTACCACCTTTAGATCCACCAATATTCTGATTTGTAAAGATGTTTTCTTTTCCTATTACATCATTGCTTGGAGCATAGTTGTCCCAAACATTATCAGACAAAGAATATTTAGCGATCAAACCATCGGCAAGTGTTTTTACCTGTGCCATATCAGCAGCATCAAATGTTGGTGCTGCACGATTCAGGTAAGCACCTTTGTTCAGATACATCTTCATCAATAAGAAATCTGCTGCGTCTTTGTTTGCTTTGTAAGCAGGACCACCGGCAGAAGGACCATTTGGTAAAGCGCCTTTCACAGCATTCAATTCAGAGATAATGAAACTTGCAGCATCAGCACCTGATAATACTTTAGGTGCATTCAGCAGGTTTTCACCAGCTTCTCTGAAAGGAACCTGACCATATAAATCCAATACTGTGTACATTGCAAACGCACGCAGAAATCTGGCTTCGGCAGCTTGAGATGCATTAGGATTAAAACTCAATATGTTGGTGGTATTGAATTCCAGACCCAATAAACTATTAAACACGTTATTAACCTGAGAATGGTCTGCATTCCATGTATGTGCGTGGATTACTCTCCAAACACCGTTATCATCCCAGTCACCACCTCTGGTTGGAACCAAAGATTCATCAGAGCTGTTTTCTTCCAAAGAAGTTGCAACGTCTTGTGATTGGAATCCCTGCAAACCATCGTAGGCGGCTTGTAATAGCACGGATACATCCGTACTCTTTAAGAGGATCGCTTGCGCTTGATCAGCAGTGAGCGATGAGTTTAATTTTTCGTCGAGTTTTGTACAAGACATAAAACCAACACCCACAGTCAGCACCAGAGCAATCGCAGACTTTTTTATATGTTTCATAAATATCATTTTTATAATTTACTCTAAACGTTTATTTCTAATAATTGGTTGTCTTCTTTATAAACTAAAGTTAAGTCCAAAATTGAAGCTCTTAGCAGAAGGATAAGGGGTGTATTCGATACCTAAAGAAGGTACGCCACCGATATTTTTATCTGTATTAACTTCAGGATCGAAACCACTATACTTTGTAATGATGAACAGGTTAGAAGCTGTTAAGAATAAACGAAGATTCTTGATTACACCTACATTACCCACATTGTAAGATGCAGATAGGTTAGCCAATTTCAAATAATCGCCTTTCTCTAAATAACGGCTAGAAGTAGTGATTGGATTCGCTAAACTTTCTTTAACCGCACCTCCTATTAATGAAGAAGCGATATTTCTAGAACCTAAGTTACCAATTGGAATTAACGCATTGAGTGTGTTATTGTAGATGGTATGTCCGGCAGCACCATTCAGGTTAGCAACGAATGACCATTTTTTGTAAGTAACATCTGTGCTCAAACCATACAGCTTTCTTGGGTTAGGATCTCCGATATAGTAAAGTGTATTACCATTATCAGTGAAAGTAGAGTTACCAGTTTGATCAAGACCATTGAACTGTTTCAAATAGAATGCATTCAAAGGATGACCGCTAGCTAAACGCTCTACTGAAGCTCCAGAAAGACCCTGACCACTGATTGCACCAGTTAATACAGAAGGTCCGTTGTAGTTTTCAAGAACGTTTTTCAGGAATGCAACGTTGAAAGTTAAATTCCACTGAAGATCTTTCTTTTTCGCCAATACTGCTCCTAATGAAACTTCCACACCATTGTTCTTTACATTACCAGGCAGGTTAACCCAGTATTTAGTAGCAGGTGCTGGTTGAATCGCATCAAAATTGAAAAGAATATCTGTGGTATTTCTGTTGAAGTAATCTACGTTACCATAAACTCTTCCACCAGCAAATTCAAAATCCAAACCTAAGTCTAACTGCTTGGTAGTTTCCCATTTCAAATCTGGGTTAGCAACGTTTGCCAGAGCAATTGATTGCTGGCCAAAAGTGTACTGAGCCTGTGCAGATCCTGCAGGGAATGAAGAGTTACCGGTTAAACCATAAGACGCTCTAAATTTCAGGTTGCTGAAAACATGGCTATTCTGCATGAATTTCTCATTGTGAATATTCCAAGCGAATGCGCCTGAAGGGAAGTAACCGTACTTATTGTTAGCACCGAATTTACTAGAACCATCCGCTCTAAAAGTACCGGTAAATAAGTATTTGTCTTGGTAGTTTAAAACCAAACGACCAAAGTAAGATTGTAATTCAGAGCTAGGATCATTCCAAGAATAAATAGAACGACTAGCAGCGCTAGAGTTCTGCAGAATGCTTGTGTATGATACATCATTTTGAACAGTGAAATCCTGAGCAGATATACCAGCACCTCTGTAAGAGAATTTCTGATACTCATAACCTAACAATGCAGAAAGGTTAAGACTGTTAGAGATTTTTTTATTGTAATTCAAAGTGTGTTGTAACACTTCAGAAGTTAATTCTGAGTTTGCGTAGAAGCCATAACCGCGTCCTTCAACACCCGGAATAGTGATAAATGGAGCTTCGGTTGCTCTTCTAACACCAGTTTGGTTATTCAAACTAATATTGAATTTATAATCCAAATTATCTGTTAATTTATAACCCACACCAACTGTTGCAAATAAATTAGTGATATCAGCCTGATCGTTAAACCCATCCGACATTGCTAGTGGATTTACTACGCTCTCACCTGGAGTGATATTGATAGCACCGCTAGATTTATATAAAGCTTTGGTAGGATTCCACTGTAATGCCATACCTATCAAGTTTCCCTGAAAGCCTGCATCGTTGGTGATTGGTGTACCGATATCGGTATTATGTGCAGCCAAAACATTGAAGTCCAAAGAAAGTCTTTTGCTTTCCAAGAATTTGTATTGACCGTTCAAGCCGATATTATATTTTTTCAGATTAGATTTCAGAATGATACCATCTTGGTTTGAGTAGCCCAAAGAGAAACGGTATTTACCATTTTCTGAACCCCCGCTAACACCTAAATTGTAATTCTGACTCCAGGCTTTGCGGAACACAGCATCTTGTGCATCTACGTTAGCACCCAGATCACCTGAAGTTAAACCATAAGATGAAAGAGCAGCTTTGTAACCAGCCGCATTCAATACATCGTATTTCTTACGAATAGAGCTTTGTCCTACTGAAGTTGAGAAATCAATCTTAGGCGCACCAGCCTGTCCTTTTTTGGTGGTAATCATAATAACACCATTAGCACCTCTGGAACCATAGATAGCAGTTGCTGATGCATCTTTCAATACATCCATTGATGCGATATCAGCAGGGTTGTAGAAATACAATGGGTTTGCATCAGGACTTTGACCGATACCTGAAGCACTCAAACCCGGACGAGCATTTCTGCCATCCAAAGGAATTCCGTCAATAACAAATAATGGTGAGTTACCAGATCTTACAGAGCTATTACCGCGAATACGGATTGTGGTAGCTCCACCTGGTTGACCACTATTGTTAATCACTTGTAAACCGGCAACCTTACCCTGAATCAATTGATCCGGAGTAGTGATAGGTCCCTGGTTAAAATCTTTTGCCTTAACTGAAGTAACAGCACCAGTAAGGTCTTTTTTTCTGGAAGTACCATATCCAATTACAACTACTTCTCCGATGTTATCGCTGATAGCAGTCAGAGCAACATCAATTGAAGTTTTGTTTTGGATATCAATACTCTGTGTTGCGTATCCTACAGAACTTACTACAACAGTACTAGTAGCAGTAGGTACGCTTAATCTGAAAGTTCCATCTGCACCTGTCTGGGCGCCAGCTTTAGAACCTTTTACAACTACTGAGGCACCGGCTAATGCAGATCCATCTTTGGCATCTGTAACCTTACCTGAAATAGTTTTGTTTTGAGCCTGCGAAAATAGCGATAGTACGCAGGCAAATAGACCCACGAGCGTGAGTCTGGCAAGCATCTTTACATTCATAAATAGCAGTTTAATAATTAACAAGCGTGTACAAAATACACATTTTTACAAGAAAAAAAATAATTTGCTAATTTTTATTACCAAGTGGAGCAACGGGGGAGTTTTAAGTTCGATGGTCAAATTCGAACCCTATACACAAATCAACTATGGCAACAATCGTTAACAAACAATCCTTAATCAGGACATGAAAATAGAGCTCGCGCTGCAACTAATCGGCTTAAAAAAAGATTAAGATAATTTGCAAACGTTTGCGAGATGCTTTGCTGTTGAAATATTTTATGGTTAAATCTTCTGAATTTCAACACCCCCAAAAATCTTTCAATTCTAGTACCCATAAGGGTTATAATTCATTTGTACTTCCTTATTTTTTAAGTAATTTGTACCAACGATTCTCCAAAAACATGACCAACACCACCCTAAAAAAAATTTCTGAAGTCCTCGGCTTTAGCATTTCTACGATCTCAAGAGCACTCAAAAACCATCCCGACATCTCTATTAAAACAAAGCAAAAGGTAATTGAACTGGCGCTGGCGCTTGACTATGAACCCAATGCAAGTGCTGTACAACTCCGAACCCGACATAGTAAAATATTCGGAGTAATGGTTCCAACGATCTCTAATTTTTTTTATGACAGCTTCATTGCATCGGTTGAGGAAGAAAGTAGGAAGCAGGGTTTTTCGCTAATCATACTTCAATCTGGCGACAATATAGAAACCGAAAATGAGAATCTAAAACTATGTCGACAAAACAGGGTTAGCGGACTATTTGCATGCCTTGGCTCGAACACAAAAGATATTAGCGGCTTTTTAAAAATGAAAGAGCAGGATATTAAAACCATTTTTTTTGATAAGGTTCCTGAAATAGACGGCCTGAATAAAGTATGTATGGCCGATACTAGGGCAGGTGAAATTGCAGCCGAAACTATTCTTCGAGCCAAAAAGAAAACGGTACTGGCTATTTTCGGAAATACAAATCTCTCTATTACCAAAAAAAGAGAAACGGCTTTTTGCGCAACATTTAAATCAAAAAATTCTAAAACAAAACTACTGGTTGAACACGCTTCAAATTCGGAGAGTGCCCGAAAAATAGTGAGCAGTTGGCTCAACAAAAAAATATTGATAGATACCATTTTCTGCATGAGTGATGAAATTTTAATTGGTGCGCTGAAGGCCATACAGGAAAAGGGATTTAGCATACCCGCTGATATTTCCATCATCGCCATCAGCAATGGTTTTATTCCCGGTTTATACCATCCGTCGATCACTTATGTAGAAACAAGCGGTTATCAACTTGGCAAGCTCGCATTTACACAAATGATGGCTTGCTTAGCAGGAAGTGATACAATCCCTGAACAGATGGTTGAAGCAAAACTGGTAAACGGTGGATCGATCTAAAATACTTCATTAGTAATGTACTCAAAAATGAATCATAATTTGTAGGCTCCTCCAAAGAACTTATACATTATTGCCAAAATCTGTTTAATATAGTGCTCGTTTTTACACAGAATTTTTTACAAAATGAATCCAATTTTTAGAAGCTGCTTGTTATTTGTTTCATTCCTCCTCTCAGGAATATTTCCAGTTAATGCACAACAACCAAAAGAAAAAATCAGTGGGTACTCAGCTCAATCTATATCAGACACTGCATTACTTACTCTGGTTCAAAAACAAAGCTTTCGTTATTTCTGGGAATTTGCCCACCCCATCAGTGGCATGGCCAGAGAAAGATCCAACATCGCATTTGATTATGGAAATGAAGTGATAACAACAGGCGGCACCGGCTTTGGCGTAATGAGCATTATTGTGGCAGCAGATAGGGGTTGGATTAGCCGCGACACTGCTGCAAAACATTTATTAAAGATGATAAAGTTTCTAGCGAAAGCGGATGCTTATCATGGTGTATTTCCACACTGGCTAAATGGAGCAACAGGAAAAACAATTCCTTTTGGCAGAAAAGATGATGGGGCCGATTTGGTAGAAACTTCTTACCTGTTTCAAGGCCTATTATGCGCCCGTCAGTACTTTACAAAAAACACAGCAACTGAAACAGAGTTGAGAAATCGTATTGGCTGGCTATGGGATGAAATTGAATGGAATTGGTTTACAAAAGGTGGAGAAGAAGTGCTCTACTGGCATTGGAGCCCAAACAACGGATGGGCAATGAACTTTCCGGTAAGGGGTTTTAACGAATGCCTGATTATGTATGTATTGGCCGCATCTGCCAACCGTTATCCCGTGAGTGCAAATGTGTACCACCGCGGCTGGGTTCAAAGTAGTTTTTTTACCAACGGAAAAACTTTTTACGGATATAAATTACCACTCGGATTTGATTATGGTGGTCCTTTATTTTTTTCGCAGTATTCGTTTTTAGGATTAGATCCGCGACACCTTAAAGATAATTATGCCGACTATTGGGAGCAAAATAAAAACCATACACTAATTAATCATGCTTACTGCCTCGACAATCCAAAAAAGTTTAAGGGATATGGCGAAGACAGTTGGGGATTAACTGCAAGCGATACTTATACAGGATATGATGCACACTCTCCTACAAACGATCATGGCACAATTTCGCCAACAGCCGCCATCAGTGCATTTCCCTATACGCCTGAGTATTCTATGAAAGCGCTAAAACATTTTTATTTTGATCTGGGCAATAAAGTTTGGGGCGAATACGGCTTTAAAGATGCTTTTAATGAAACGCAAAATTGGTGGGCCGATTCTTATCTGGCTATCGATCAGGGTCCGCAAATAGTGATGATCGAAAATTACCGTTCAGGACTCATCTGGAAATTATTTATGAGCTGTCCCGAAGTGCAGAGTGGCCTCACAAAGCTGGGATTTAGTTACAAATAATAGTGTTTAGTCTAACAAGTCCTTCATGGGAAAAGTAACAATAATTTCAGAGCCGGCACCGGGGCTGGCATTAATTTCCATTACGCCATTAAACAGTGAGGCGCGCGTTTGTATATTAATTAGTCCCACCCCATGCTTTGTAGTTTTTGGATTAAAGCCCACTCCATCGTCCTTGACCCTTAAAATTAGTTGGTCATTTTCCTGATAGAGTTTGATCTCAATATTTTTTGCTCTGGCGTGTTTAAAAATATTATTAAACTGCTCCTGAATAATCCGATACAAAGTCAATTTTAGTTTATCGGAGATGGAAGATTCATTAAAATCATAAAAATCTTTTTTGATATCAAATACACCGGTTTTTTTTGCAATGGTGATGATATGATCTATCGCTTCTCCCAATTCCAGATCCTTCAGAGAAGGTGGTATCAGGTTATGCGACAATTTTCGTACTTCCTGAATTGCTCCGGTAATTAGTTTTTCAATATCTCTAAATAGTTCCGAGTCTGTTTTGAGTTCTTTCTTTAGCAGTCCGAGGTACATCATTGAGCCAGCAAGGATTTGGTTAATATTATCGTGTAACTCCAAACCAATTTCCTGTCGCTCTTTTTCTTGGGCTGTTATTACAGCTTCCGCAATTTCCAGACTTTTCCTAGTACGTTCTTCCTCTAGTTTTTTTTCGAGCTTCACATTTTCACTAACATCAGTACCAATTGTTAATACTGCATTCTGATTGTTATAATTGATTTTATGCAAAGCAAGGTTGATAAAAAATATTTCTCCTGATGCGCTCCTGCATTGCATGACACGGCTCTGTATGCTCCTTGATTTCTCGATCAGTTTTTTTACGAGCAGTTGCATTTCATCAATATCCTGAGCAAGATAAATATCCCAGATTCGCATCTTTAAAAAATCGGCTTTCTTAAAGTCAAGAATCTGACTGGCTGTTTCATTTACGTCTAATATGGAAAAATCGTCTGGACTAAAAATAAAAATCGAATCGGGGTTATTATCAAAAAGGTATCGATACTTTCCTTCTGAGATCTTCAGCGTTTTCTTGATATTATTTCTTTCGATGCTGTACGTAATACTTTTCTGAAGCACCAGAGCATTCACATCATCTTTCAACAAGTAATCCTGTACCCCCAGCTTAAGGCTATCCATCGCAAACTGAAGGTTTCCAAAACCAGTTAATACAATTACGGGTATATCGTTTGCCAGTTCTAAAATATCACAAATGCTATCTTTACCATTACTATCGGGCAAAGAGAGGTCGAGCAGAATTACATCGAAGGTAGATTCCTTTAAACTACTGATCGCATCTCTCAATAATTCATTGTGCCGAATCTTACTTCCGGGAAAGCAATCCTTTAAGTATTCATGCACCAGAAAATAATCACCTTCATTATCTTCCACAACCAATATTTCCAATGATTCATTCATTAATCAAAATAGTTTTAATAGTTATCCAATATCGAATCACTGTGTTTGAATGTAATCACAAACTTCGTTCCTTCATTCACTTTCGACTCAACCGAGATCTTGGCTCCCAGAGCTGTAACCTGTGTATGAACCAAGTATAAACCAATTCCCTTACTATCAGAGCGATCATGAAAACGTTGATACAAGCCAAAAATGCGGTCTTTAACCCTGGCCATATCCATTCCGATTCCATTATCCGAAAATTCAAAAATCGTGTTTTCGTTTTCGTTCTTTGTAACAATATTTACTTCTAATGTTCTGTTAGCATCAGCAAATTTAATAGCGTTGCTGAGTAGATTTATTACGATGTTTTCCAAATAGTTCTGATCGAATAAAACAGAAGGGGCTTCCGAAAAATCAGTATGGATCATAATATCGGCATGGGCAATCTGTGAGCTTAATTCCTGAATAGATTTATTAACCACGCTTTCAAAATCAACTTCCTTCAGTTCAATATTTTTATTTTGCCTGATGAACAGAATTTTCATTAGATCGGTCAATGTATCATTCAGTTGAAAAGCAGAAAATTTAAAAGCATCGAATAACTCCTTTGTCTGCTGATCTGTTATCTTATCTAAATCAAGCAATTCTACTATCGACAACAAATTGGTTACAGGAGCCCTTAGATTATGGGTGGTGATATAACTAAATTGTTTCAGGTCGGCATTCGATTGCAGCAATTCGTTAATCAAATTCTTCCGTTCTTCTTCCTCCAATTTTCGTGCAGTAATATCGCGATAGTTTAAAACAACCGCTTCAACTGATGGATCTTTTAGCAAGTTGTGCAGTGTAGATTCAATCCAACGATATTCATCCTCCGAAGATTTGTATTTAAATTCCAATCTTTTCATGGCTCCCGGGTGCTCTAAAATTTCCAAAAAGCTTTGAACAACCATTTTGCGGTGCCGTGGATGCAATAATTCCGCCCTGAAAAGTACAGAATCATCTTTGGGATTAAAATCGATTACTGCTTTTCCATACGGACTTAAATCTCTTATTGACCCATCGGGTCCGATCAATGCAAAACCATCTGTACTATTTTCAACAATTGAGCGAAAACGTTTCTCGTTTTTTAATACCTGTTGTTGTATATTATTTCTTTCGATGCTATAGCTGATGCTCTTTAATAAAATGGTTGCATTCACTTCATCTTTTATAAGATAGTCCTGCACGCCTAAATGCATTGTTTCTATTGCAAAATTTTTATCGGCATACCCGGTTAACACAATTACCGGAGCGCTTTTACTTTGCTCTACAATCTCTTGTACCGACAACTGCCCGTTGCTATCCGGCAATGTCAGGTCGAGTAAAACGATATCGTAAATTTTATTATTTAGATAGTTGATCGCTTCAGAAATGCGCCAGCAGTGATCTATTTCAAGCAACTCGTACACTTCCTTCAGGTATTCCTCTACCAGCATAAAGTCGCCGACATTATCTTCTACAATCAGTATTTTAATCATATCACCCATTTTGATCTATTTTGGGATACTGAAATAAAACGTACTTCCTTTACCCGGTTTTGATGTTAACCATATTTTTCCATCAAAGCGCTCCACAATTTTTTTACAAATTGCCAACCCAATTCCGGTTCCGCTGTATTCATCCTTATTGTGTAATCTTTGAAAGATTACAAATATTTTATCAAAGAATTTCGGGTCAATACCAATACCATTGTCTTCGAAACTAAATTTCCAGAACAACAATTCTTCCTCACACTTAATCTTAATAACCGGAGGCATTTCACTACGATATTTCA
Organism: Chitinophagaceae bacterium; assembly: GCA_019752295.1. GTDB lineage: Bacteria > Bacteroidota > Bacteroidia > Chitinophagales > Chitinophagaceae > Sediminibacterium. The sequence goes on from JAIEMK010000053.1 coordinate 17,454, forward strand.
AAGCGTTACCAATCAGGTTCTGCATCAATTGAGTAATCGGGGTTTTATCGGCTTTTATTACAGGCAAATTACTCCATATAATATCACCTCCCGTTTGTTGCAATTTTATTTTAAACAACTCTTTCAATTCTGTTACAATTTCATTGGTATCAACCTGACTTAACACAATTGTTGAGCTGGAGACCCTTGAAAATTGAAGCAGGTCATTGATCAGGTTTTTCATTCTACTGGCCCCATCCACTGCCAGTTCAATATACTTATTGGCCGTTTCATCGAGCTGAGGTTCATATTTTTTTTGCAGCAATTGTAAAAAACTGGTTACCATTCTTAGAGGTTCCTGCAAGTCGTGCGATGCAACATACGCAAACCTTTCCAGTTCTATATTTGAGTCTGCTAATTCTTCCGCACGTTTTTTTAGTTTTTCGTTCAACTGTTTTAATACTATTTCCGTTTCTTTTTGTTTTGTGATATCGCGTGTAGCGCCAATCATTCTAACGGGTTCTTTCTTTTCGTTTCTTGTCAGGTATCCTTTTTCAAGAAAGTGCGCGTATGTGCCATCGTCCTTCAAAAACCGATAAGCAGAAGACCAATAGGTAGCACCGGGGTCTCCTAAGAATTGGCGCAATTTCTCTTTTAAGCTCGCCAAATCTTCTGAATGTACTCGTGTTAACCAAACAACACTCTTTCTAAATTCCGGATTGGAGTCTAAATTTATGATCTCTTTCAATCCATCTCCCGTTCTAAAAACATCATCGGTATTGATATTCCAGTCCCAGATAATATCGTTAGTAGCTTTTGTTACAAGGTCGTACCGTTCATTCATTTCCAAAATCTCTCTTTCGAAAAGCTTATTCTCAATAATCACTTTTAAGATATTGACTGCTCTAACAATCGTAATTTCTTCATCGAGTGTTGGCGACTTTTTCTCCTTGTAATACAAAGCGAATGTTCCCAGCACTTTTCCACCCGAAATAATTGGATACGACCAGCAGGCTTTTAATCCAAATTGCAGTGCAATATCCTTGTAGTTTTTCCACCGAATATCGCTGCCAATATCTGATACTATAATTTTTTGTTTTAAATATGCGGCAGTGCCACAAGATCCCTGATTATCGCCTATTTCGCCACCCTCAATAAAATTGATGTATTCGTTGGGCAGGCTTGGTGCAGCCCAGTTAAAGAGCCTACCATTTTCTAAACGAAGTACAGAGCCAATCATTCCAACATGTATTTTCTCAATCTCTGAGAGATAGTACTCAATGGTTTTGCTTAAATCGTTATCTGGATTTGCATTTCTTTCCAGCACTTCTTTTTCGAGCTGCTCAAGATTTATTAATTGTTTGGTTTTAGTAATGTCTTTAAAATAAATCGATAATCCGAGCTCCGAAGGATAAGCACTTACTTCGAATAATGCGTTCAGTGATTCAAAATAATTTTCAAAGTGAACAGCTACATTATCTTGCAATGCGTGGGTGTATTGTGCAAAAGGCTCAGGCGCCAACACTTCTGGAAAAGTATCTCGAAGTGCTTTCCCAACAAAACCCTCTCTGGAAATTTTGAGCATTCGTTCCGCTTCCTTATTAATATAAGTTACCTTGAAAGATTTATCAATCGTTAAAAAGCCGTCGGTAATACTTTCTAGTATGGTATTTTTTTCTTCGTATGCAGCTTTGATCTCTGATTCGATTCTTTTACGGTTATTGATGGACCTGAAAAATACCGACATTCCTTCTTCAGTGGGGTAAAAACTTTCCTCATACCAATCCATCGATCCCTCAAAATATATTTCAAAATGTACGGGCTTTTTATTTGAAACCACTTTTTCCAAATTTCTATAAAACAGTCCTTCACGGAGAACCGGATAGATATCAAACAAATTCTTTCCAATCAATTCATCAGAAGTTTTCTTTAGCAAGGCCTGTGCTGCCGCATTTACATAAGTAAAATTGAAGGCCTTGTCGAGTGCATAAAAACAGTCTGAAATGCTATCCAGAATATTTTCCCTTTCGATCTCCAATTGTTTTTTATAGGTAATATCTTTTGCAACTGCAAAAACCACTTCCTCTCCAATAATCGGAACAGCCGTCCAAGAAAGCCATTTAATTTCACCTGATTTTGTAAGGTATCTGTTTTCAAAGTTTACCACCCGGTCACCCCCGATCAGTTTTTTAAAGGTCTTGTTTCTTTTTTCCCTGTCCCCCGTATGAAGAAACGACACAGTAGGATTCGTTAGTAATTCAGCTTCGGTATAGCCCAGCAAACCAATTACAGCCTGATTTATTTTTTTGAAATACCCATCAAATCCAACAATACACAATAAGTCGGGAGATAAATTGAAAAACCTGTTTAGTTCGTCCTCTGTTCTGGATTTCTGAATATCCGATCCAATTTGTTTGCTTATTTTATTTAGTAAATCTGAGGATATCTGATTAAACGTAAATGGTTGATCATTAAAAAATGTAAACACACCAATTACCCGATCGTTCAGTATTATTGGAACTGCCAGTACACTTGTTAGTTTTGTTTTTTCTGCACTTAATTTTGAAACAGAATCCGATTCCTGAATATCATCGAAGTATAAAATCTTTTTCTCTTCCCATGCTTTTCCAATAACCCCTTGCCCCAGTTCAACATAGTCGATTGTTTTGTAGGTTCTAAACTTAGCTTTTACATCATCCTTAGCCCAATTAGCCCTAAACAACATGCGTATACCATCCACATTTATCAACCATGCTTCCGCATAAGAATACTTAAAGTAATTGCAAATTTTTTCAATAAGGATGCTTAAAGACAATTCGAGTATCTCATTATTATTAATAGTCTGCAATAACTCATAAAAGAATTCTTTTTCTATTTCCTCGTTCTTCTTTTGTGTGATGTCTTTCTGAATAGATATCCAGTGTGTATTGATTCCTTTTTCGTTTATCAGAGGTACAACTGAAATGTTCGTCCAGAAGCTTTCTCCATTTTTTTTATAATTCACAAGCTCTATCTCACAGGGTTCTTTTTTGTTCAAGGCCAACTTCAAACGCTCCAGCTCAGTTCGCTCCGTTAAAGGTCCGTGTAGAATTCTTGGCGTTTTACCAATTATTTCTTCCATTGTATAGCCCGTCATTTTTGTGAAAGATTCATTCACATAAAGGATTCTTGGCCCGGGCATTTCAATAAATTCAGCTTCGGTAATTAAAACAGAATCAGTTGTATTGGTTATAACAGATTTAAATAGTTTTAACTGTTCTTCCTCTTTTTTAAATGCAGTAATGTCCTGCATGGCTCCGATCATACGAATGCCTCTACCCTTTGCATCACGAATTACAATCCCTTTATTTCGAACGAATGCCATTTCGCCATTTGCTTTCATAAACCGGTATTCTTCTACCCAGTTTCTTTCCTTTCCTTTAATCAAAGAATTAATGCTGTCTAATATTCTTTGTCGATCCTCCGAATGAATATGTTCATACCAAACAACAATGTCCCCTTTATTGTCAACCGTTTCGTAACCGAATAAACTTCTAAAACCCTCACCCCAATAAAGCTCATCCGAGATCAGGTTCAAATCCCAAATGGCATCAAAAGTTGCTTTGGTTACGTATTCATATCGCTCATTACTCAGTTTTGTGTTTCTTAGAGCCAGTTTGGTTTCTGTAACTTCCTGTTCAACTGTCATGGCAGCAATCACTTCTCCACTAAAATCTCTGATCGGAATACCGGAGCATAAAATATATACATCTCCCCGCAACGGATTCTTCACAAGAAATTCCTGCCTGATTGTTTTTATTCCATCGAGTGCCTTTTGAATAGGAAGTTCGTTAGCAGGAATTAGTGCGTTTGTTTCAGGATCGTAGAACTGACAGATCGATAACCAATCTGTTTTATTAATATCATTTGCTGAAATTCCCAATACATTATCGATGCCGGCATTGTAAATCAATAACTCTCCTCTTGTATTTACCAAAGCTACTCCTTCATGCATTGATTGGATCATGGCATTTAGAAGTGCTTCTTTTTCTTTCACCTCTTTTTCAGCCAGTTTTCGATTCGTAATATTTTTTGCAAAAACCGAGATGCCGATCTGGTGGCCATCGTCGTTTACGATGGGGTTCACCGAAACATCGAAATAGGTTTCTATGTGATTTTTGCTGATCTTATCTTCGAACGAGAAGTGCGCTCCCTTTTGCGCCTTTGAGGTAAATTGCTTTAGTCGCGCTTTGTCGACTTTCGACATGATTATTACGGGGCTGTCGCCCAGCATAGGAGTATGCCCAAAATAATCAATGCTGATCTCATTAAATGCCTTGTTGAAATTGATGAGTTTCAGATCCATATCCAATGAATAAAAAATATCAGGCATGTTATTGATCAATGCCTTGAAATCTGCCCATTCATTTTCATTTTGATGTGTCTGAATTAATTCGAGCTGTTTCTTTTCTGTACATTCCTGAAAGCTGATATATAAACGGTCATTTGCATCTTCTGCTTTTACCCATTCCGAATTGACCCTAAGAAAAACTTCGGAATCATTATTTTTTTTGAAAGTAAACTCTATATTATTTGTGTCGGCCTTTCTAAGTTTTTCGAACAGTGCCATCCAAGATTTTTTTTGCGAGGAGTTCGAAATCTCAAGGAAGGATTTTTGTATTAGCTGAGTCTTTTGTATGCCCAGCACCTCACAGAAATAATCATTCACCTCCAAACAAATCCCATCGGGATCTGTAATACAAAGTCCTATTGCATTTTTGGAGAATAAATTTAAAGGCATTTCCATTGGGCGCATTTGCAACTTAATAGTTTTCTACACTATACACTCTGGCCTATGCAAAAGTATCAATCATAAATACTGTTTCATTTAAGGGCTATTAAATATACAAATAAGTTAAGATAAATAAGCTTTGCCAATGATAATATCGAAGTATTATTTGCAGTTTTTGGCAAGTTGTTCCTTCGCTAATGCCGATCCCAAATCCTTTGCCACTGCAAAGTCTGAGCAGGCGCCGGTTTTATCCTGTAAATTCATTTTTGCCAATCCCCTATAATAGAATGCGTCTGATGATTTAGGATTCAGTTCGATTGCTGTTGTATAATCTTTGATAGCTCCTACAAACTCTTTGTTGTTTGCCTTAAGGTTCGCTCTACTGATCCATACAAAATGATTCTTGGCATCCAGTTCGATCGACTTTGAATAATCCAGAATGGCTCCTACCGTGTCTTTTAGTGCAGCTTTAACAATTCCCCGGCTGAAATAGATTGACGAATTTTTTGGGTTTAACTCAATAGCTTTATTAAAATCATTCAATGCTTCGTTGTTTAATTGAATTGCCTGTTTTGCAAAAGCCCGATTATAATAGATATCTGAATTGCTAGGATTTCGTTCAATCGCCAGATTAAAGTCTTTTATTGCGCCATTGGGATCGCTTAAACGAGCTTTAGCTATTCCCCTGTTAAAATAAATATTAGTAGTAGATGCATCCAATTCAATTACCCGATTGTAATCTTTTAATGCAGCAGCATGGTCGCCCATTCCCGATTTTAAAATTCCTCTGTTAAAATAAGCATTTACAATTTTAGGATTCAGTATGATTGCTTTATTATAATCTAACAAAGCACCCTGATCGTCTTTTAAATTTGATTTTACAATGGCCCTGTTAAAATAAATATCGGCATTGTCCTGATCCTGTTCAATGGCTCTGTTGAAATCAACCAATGCACTTTTATAATCATTCAAACGACTTTTTTCGATCCCCCTGTTAAAAAAAACATGATCAGTACCGGGATTTATTTCTATTGCTTTTGTATAGTCCTTAATTGCAGCGGCGGATTCATTCATATAACCCCTAGTTACAGCACGCCCGAAATACAGATCCGCCCTATTTGGAGCCAGTTGTATGGCTTTCGAAAAATCGCGTATCGAAGCTGAAAAATTCTTCAGACTATTATAAGCAAATGCCCTGTTGGCATAGATATCAGCATTGGAGCTGTCGAGAGCAATCGCGGTATTATAATCTTGAATGGCCGCGCTATAATCCTGCAGATATCCTTTTTCGATCCCTCTGTTAAAATAAATATTAACGGTTGCCGGGTTGATAGAAATGGTTTTGTTGAAGTCTTGAATAGCGCCGAGGTGATCATTGATTGCACTCTTATCAATACCCCTGCTAAAATAAATATCAGCATTATTCGGATCCTGTACTAACGCAAGGCTGTGATCTTGTATTGCTCCTTTATAATCTTTGATATGCTCTTTTGCAATCGCCCTGTTATAGTAGGCATTGGGCATATCGGGATAAATGGCAATTGCTTTGGTATAATCCTGCACGGCACCTAGTTGATCATTAACCATACTTTTACAATAAGCCCGATTAAAATAAACATCTGCATTATTAGGATCTGTGATCAATGCTTTTGTGTAATCTTTAATGGCGCCTCTAAAATCGCGCTGCTCGAGTTTTTCGTTGCCCAACGCAAATAATTCAGCAGGTGTTTGGGAGAAGCCAGAAACTGCATTTACGATAAGAGCCATTATGAATAAGGAGATGCACGCATTTTTCATGTGTTAATTTTTATTGATTTTGGCCACATGTAATTCGCTAATCAATATTTCGCTTGGTTACAAATTTTGTTATGCTCATTTCACGACTACAAATTTGGGTCAGCAATTGCTTGCACTAATTATTACAAAGATACAAATCCGCAGAAGATGATACAGGAGGAATTTAGCAACTACAACAGAAACACTTTTGCTAGTATTTGCGGTGTTAGGGGCTTGCTAATATAGTCGGTTACTGATTTATATTTTTTGGCTTTATCAATATCTCTCGGGTCGATCGAAGATGTATGCATTATTATTTTACACTGATCTCTAACAGTAGCGGGTAATTGTTCAAAGAGGTCTAAAAAGTCCCATCCGTCTAATACAGGCATATTGATATCTAGAAAAATAAACTTAGTGGAGTTTTCTGAAGCCGGGGTGTTTGCTAGTAGTCTGAAGTACTCAATAGCATCGATCACATTATCAAATGCGTTGACTATCTGCTGAGGGTAAGCCTCTTTAATTATTTCCTGGTTTAAAAAGTTTACGAGATGATCATCATCTATTAAAAAAATTTCATTCATTCTATCAGCTAATTAATATTCCTTTAAATCCTTGCTAAAACATAATTCCCAACAATCAATAAGTAGAATAAATATAATAAATGATTGAAGCAACACAAAATATAAGTTACAATTCATGTGTTTTTTATTGATTTTAGCTACATGTAATTCGCTAACAAACATTTCAGTTGGTGTCAAATTTTTGTTATGCTCATTTCATGTGTTTTTTATTGATTTTGGTCCCGAGTACTCGGGATTCGCTAACAAACATTTCGGTTGGTGACAAATTTTTGTTATGCTCATTTCATGTCTCTAAAGTTCTTAAATCAAGGGATTGTTGTGTATTGGGGCTTAAGATTCTGTGCCGAGATTAGACGATGGATAAACACTAATAAAATTATTCGGAATTTGTATAGCAATTTTATTTTTAGTTGGCCATTGATGTACCCGCAAATCCCGCAGATCCAACAGTTTTACCGAAAACAATTGAGTTGAATATTGAAATAGAAAAGACAGTACCTTCGCGGTAACTATTTAAGATAGAAGGCTTATGATTCAATTAGCGATGTGTATCGACGACGATCCGATAGTCTTGATGCTGAATGATCTGATACTAAAAGAGCAGGGTTTCTGTAAAAACCTGCTCAAATTCGACAGGGCCGAACAAGCCATTTCTTATTTTGAAGAAAGACAAAAAGAACCTAATTCAAATGAGGAATTACCTACACTCATCTTCCTCGATATTAATATGCCGGTGATGGATGGATGGGAGTTTTTGGACATTTTTGCCGAAAAATTTTCTGCGTTTCATGATCAGGTACACGTAATTATCCTATCATCTAGCGTAAATCCTGCAGACCTCGAAAAGGCCGAAACTCATCCATTGGTAATTGGGTTTATGCCCAAACCACTTGGCGAAAAAGAATTGGAAGGCCTCAAAAAACACGAGAAACTGGCACGGTTCTTCTCATAATTTAAAGACTTTCCTACAATCACTAATTGACTGTACATCTTATTCTGAGTTTATTTCAATTTCAAAGCTTGTGCAATTGCTTTCTCTGCCAAAGCTTCCATCACTTTATATCCTGCAAGATTCGGGTGTACGCCATCATAAGTAAGACTAGCTTGCAGGCCATTGCGTTCATCGGCCATTGAAGTAAAATAATCCAGATATACCACCCCGTTTTTCTCAGACCAGCTTTTAATAAATTGATTGATCGACACAATGGTTTCGGCAGGCTTCAATCCGGGTTTCCATGGATAATCATAAACCGGTATAATCGAAGACATCACTACTTTAATACCATTTGCTTTTGCCAATTCTGCCATTGATATCAGGTGCTCCTGAATGATCTCGGGAGTAGTGGGGCCGGTATTTCCTGCAACATCATTGGTACCCGCTAAAATAACTACTACCGCAGGTTTCAGGTCAACAACATCCTGCTTAAAACGAACCAACATTTGAGGAGTTGTTTGGCCACTAATTCCTCGATCGATATATGGCTTACCACGAAAGAAATCAGGATCCATATTAATCCATCCTTCGGTAATACTATTACCCATAAAAACAACACGCTTCTCGTTTTTAAGGGGTGCAGATAATGCCTTATTTTCTGCAGCAAAACGTGCAAAATTTGCCCAATCAAGATGAATCTGATTTTCCTGATTCTGCTTAATCTCTTCTAATTTTTCGGGAGTTAATTTAGCCGACCACTCATCTTCTTTAAGCGGTCTTAATAAACCACGTTGCCCCAGCCACTCACCAAATCTTTCTATCCATTTATCAGAAGTAAGGTATTGCTTATGCATTCCAAAACCGTGTCCGCCTTTTTCATAAATATGCAATTCAGCAGGTTGTTTGGCTTCAAACCATTTTTGATAGATTGAAGTGCTATGACTTGTAAGCATTAACTGATCGTTACTTGCTGCCACAATAAAAGCCGGTGTTATTTGTGATGGTACTGATCCGGCAAGCACTTCGGGTGCAAATGCATAAATGGGTGCAATAAAATTGGGGCGACTATCTGCGTCGGCATGATATACAACCGACATAGTTACTGTTCCGCCTGCAGAAAAACCCATGAATCCGATCTTATCTGGATTCAATCCGTATGTTGCTGCGTGTGAACGTACATATTTTACGGCCGTTAAACCATCATTTGTAGCTAGTGGAATTACTGGAGCATTTTCAGCTTCGAATTTTTTAGGGTCGGCCATTTTGGCCATCAACTCCGTTGCAGGATCATCGGTATTGCTTTTTGCCAAACGATATTTCAATACAAAGCAGGTTACGCCTTTTCCATTCAACCATTTTGCAACATCAATACCTTCACTGTTAATTGAGAGAGTTTGAAAACCTCCTCCAGGTGCAATAATCACCGAAGTTCCTGTTGCAATATTTTTGGGTGCAGGATAAACCAATAAAGTTGGTTCCGTTACATTGTAAACGAGCTCTGTTTTAAAAACATTGCTATAGCCCGATTTTTCCTGCCAGTTCCAACTCTCGCTGCCGGGAGCTTTGGTAGGATATAATTTGATGGATTCCTGTGCAAAACAAAAGCTCGATATTGCGAGCATTACCACAGAAAGTACAAACGCTAATTTTGTATGGCGCAATTGCATAATCGAATTTTTAAAAGTTTAAAGCTGCTTAAAGATAATGATTCAATCGGATTATAAATGATAGAGAACACAACCTGTTGACTCAAGAGTTGATACAAACTATTCGCCGATTGATTTATACTTTTCCAGTACCTGCATTTGTGGTCGGTCTACGCCGTTACGCGGCTCAATCGATAATCGATAATTTCCCCACCATGGCCCTGCTGCCCAATAAGCGCCGTTCACACCATTGGCGCTGATATAACTCAAAAATTTATCAAGCACTTCAAGCCACCTTGGGTCATCATCAGGAATACCATATTCGCCGATATAACCTTTCTTATTATTTTTCTTTAGCCATTTAACAAAAGGCTTAATTACTTCAATTCCGGCATTGGTATTTAATACATTGTATTCGTATGCTTTATTGGTATTGCCGTTTGAATTCAGATATCTTCCTGTAAAGTCCCTATCGAAATAACAGTGTGCTTCAAATACAATATTATCACAACTATCTACAAGGGCTTTTAATTTGTCGTTATTTATTTTCCAGTCAACCGAATTTGCATATTCCGAACCTGAAATAAAAACGGTGTGTATTTTATTTACAGAACGAATGGCGTTCAATGCATTCTGTGCGATACTCACCCAGGGCGTGTTCCACATATCATGCGGTTCGTTCATAATCTGGAATCCGTAAATATTATCGTTATTAATAAAAGCCAAAGCCAGTTTTTTCCAAACATCTTCCAGATAAGCAGAGGGCAATTCCTTCGAGCCCACAGTGTAAACTTTATTTTTATCGTGATACCTTCCGAAATTCTGTAAGGTTAATTTTACCTGCAATCCAATATGGCTTGACTGTGTCACAAAGTTTTGCATCCTTTGCATCTCAACACTATCTAGTCTACCCATTAGTTGGGGTTGAACCCTTTCCCACCTAAACGGGAGGTCTACCATTCTGAAACCTTTGTTGTAGAAATATTGTAGTTCTAGTGAATCGGGATAAATATAATCCACTCCGTAAACCCCAGGAAATTTTGTATCGCCAAATTCAGGGCCGCATATTTTTACCCCAAAGGGTTTACTCAGAAGCTGGGCGTTACTGCTGTGGGTACTCAATAAAAGTTGTACCAAAAAAATCAGGGGTAGAAAATGCTTCATATACAATTAACTATTAGGGGCCGGCCTTGGTCAAAAAAAGCCGGATAATTGTAGCATATAACGCAATTTACAACTCTTTATTTCATTAAACCAGCAACAAAAAAGGTTGCCCTTCGCAGGCAACCTCATCTATTTCAGAAATAGGTAAATATCGTCTCCGCCTGAAATGCGTTAACATGCCACAGCTAAGTCTGTTGAAATGTCTTTGATTTCTTTTTCCAGATGCAGAATCAGGTCGTTTGCAATTGTCTTCATTGTTTCTATATAATTCCTCACCAAGTTTTTATCTTGTTCCGGAACCGCTTCCATTTCTATTTTCTGAAGTGTTTTAAACAATTCGGTTGCTTTAATATAACCAACGCTGCTCTTTAGTTTATGTGCCACAGCAGAAGCTTTTTCCCATTGTTCGGATTTGCTATAGTTTTCGATTTCGTTTGAATCGTTTACCAAATTTTTATACAAGGGCTCGAGTAAAGCAATCAAATCTTTTTTCTTCATAATTTTTTCGAACATACTCAGGTCGTATGGTTTAACTGCCTGTAGCGTAACATCCATTTCAGGAACCGGTTGCAGGCTATTTTGTTCTTCGGCTTGCATGATTTTTTTATTTAAAACTTTACATAATTTCTTGTAGAGATCAATGAATTCAAATGGCTTTGACATATAATCCGTCATCCCTGCTTCGATACATTTTTCCAACTCCCCTTTCATTGCAGTGGCTGTCATTGCAACAATTGGTGTATTTATTTTAAGTGTATTTCTAATATAGGCGGTTGTTTTATAACCGTCCATGATCGGCATTTGTAAGTCCATCAAAATCACATCAAACGCCCTTTCTTCTTTCAGTTTTGCGATGGCTTCTTTTCCATTGTTTACGATGATTGGTTTTATGCCCACACTTCCTAATACGTGCTCAATCAGAATTTGATTCACGTAATTATCTTCTGCAATCAGTACTCGCGATCCTGCAAGTATACCGGCAAAATCAACATCCTGTATTCTATGTAAACCAATCACATCGTTTGCGGATGCAAATTTAAAAGGCAGTTGGAAGATAAACTCAGAACCAAAACCCTCTGCACTTTTAACTGCTATAGAGCCATGCTGCAGTTCTACCAGTTGCTTGCTGATTGTTAGCCCTAAACCAGTTCCTCCATATTTTCTTGCTACATCATTTCCTGCTTGTGAGAAACTGTCAAAAACAGATTTCAATTTATCTTGCGGAATACCAATGCCGGTATCTTTTACCGTAAATTGAATGGTACCACTTCCTCCCTCCTGTTTAACCAAACTAATATTCAATGAAACCTTTCCCGCTTCAGTAAACTTGATTGCATTTCCAAGCAGGTTTACCAGTATTTGATTCAAGCGATAAGGATCTCCAATCAGATAGTTTGGAACAGATTCATCCACATTAACTTCCATTTCCAAATGTTTCTTTTGCAAGCGATGCGCAAACATGGGCTCAAAAGCATTTACCGCTTCCCTTAGATTAAAACCAATTTCTTCGATGGTTAATTTCCCTGCCTGAATTTTTGAAAAATCAAGTATATCGTTGATGATCACCAAAAGGTTATTGACAGACCTCTTGATGATGGTTGCATAATTTTTTTGTGTATCGTTAAGTGTTGTTTCGAGTAGCAAATTTGTCATACCCTGAATGCCATTCATTGGTGTCCGAATTTCGTGACTCATATTGGCCAAAAACTGCTCCTGCAATAATTTTGCATTTTCTGCAGTTTGCTTAGCCACAATCAATTCGTTCTTAAACTGGGTTCTTTCAGTAATATCGGTTGCAATACCACTCACGCCAAACACATTATTGTTTTGATCAAAGAGGGGGAATTTTATTGATAAAAGATTAATCGGTCCTTCTGGCCCCTGAATAATCTGCTCCACTTCTACCGGCTTTCTTTCCCTGATTACCTGAGCATCCAGCTCTGCAAAATGATCTGCGTCTTCTTTAGACGAAAAATGATAGTCCGTAAATCCAATGACATCTTTTTTAGTAACCTGCAAAATGTCCATAAACCTTTTGTTGGCAACGGTATATTTACCCTGAAGGTCTTTGATGTAAATTAATGAAGTGGTATTATCCAATACTGCCTGTAACTGGTGTTGCTGATGCTTCAGGCTTTGTTCTGTTTCTTCTAATTCAACCTGAATTTGTTTTTTGTCTGAAATATCGCGCACAACACAATGAAATCCGATCGCCCTATTATTTTCCATCATCAGTACAGCGCATTGTTCTACCCATTTACGATATCCATTTTTGCAAATGATTGGAAACTCATAAATGGTTTCATTAACCATTTGCTCATACTGACTGAAATAATTTTTGGCTACTTTATCCACCCACATCGGATCGAGTATGGCGGTAAAATGCTCTCCCACTAATTCTTCAGGTGCATATCCGGTTAATTCAAATCCACGCTTACTTACAAAATTGAATTTTCCGTCGAGGTTGATGCTGAAAACTACCGAAGCCACATTATCGATGATGTTCCGATATTTTTCTTCGCTTTTTCCTACTTCCCGCTCTGCTTTGTTTAAGAGTTTCAGGCCCTTCCACAACTGGAACAGAATAAAGCTGATGAATACAACAGAAAAAACGCCGGCCAGTAAAGCAATAATCAAATTTGCTTCAGAAGTATTTTTACGGTTATCGATGATCAACCAAATAAAAAAACAGTTAGCCAGAATGGCAAACAAGAGCAGGTAAGGTACCCGCTTCTGCTGTAGTAATTTTGGGTGATAAGTACTGTTTTGCACGTTTTTTGAATTAGGGGTGAGCGCTTTGGGTTATTGAAGAAGACCAGCTAAAGCCTTCCTGATACAATACAAAGGAATGCTTGTTCCCCCTCTATTGAAATAACTTAAACCACCTAATTCATGTAGTATAATCACTACAAAATGCAACTATTCTTCTGGCAAATTTCGTAGAAAGAAGTCCCGAATATTAGCCCCCATGATCTTTTCGATATCGGCCCTTGAAAACTTCTCTTTTTCGAGTGCGGCAACAATCAGGGGCAGGCCCGTAACATCGAAATGCGTTTTTATGGCTCCATCAAAATCAGATCCTAACGCCACTTTATCTACCCCGATCTTGTCGGCAACGTACCTGATCGATTTTGCTGTGGCTGCAGCATCTGTACCACAAACTGCAGTTTCCCATAAACCGATTCCTATCAATCCGTTTCTTTTTCCGATTTCAATCAGGTGTGCATCCGACAGGTTTCTTCGGTTTTCACAAATGCCCTTTACACCGGTATGTGATACCAGCAAGGGGGCCGTTGTGTTTGCCAGCACATCGTCGATTGTTTTTGGCGATGCGTGTGCCAGATCAATGGTAATATGCAATTTCTCCATTTCGTGTACCAATAATATTCCTTTTGCAGTTAGTCCGTCTTTCTTCATTCCGTGCGCAGAACCACCCCATTCGTTGTCAAAAAAATGTGTCAGGCCAATATACCTGACTCCTGCATTATAAAAGTCCTTGAGGTTTTCTACAGAATTTTCGAGGCAATGTGCGCCTTCTAAACCCAGCATCCCTGCAGTAAGATTTCGATTTTTCTTTCTGTCGATCAGGTATTGTTCCAAAGTTTTCCTGCTATTGATTACCCTGAATTTGCCCTCCGATTTATCAGCATAATGATACAATTGATTGCACTGCCATAAAGCCCTGCTCTTGATGCTGAACCAGTTTCGCCAGGGTTGCATTTGCGCAAAACTCAGGATGGCTACATTATCGGTTTTATCGCTATTCTGTTCAATATTAATTCCTCTGGGTGTTTTACTTACAATTGTAAAAACCTGAAATGCCATATTCGCTTCCTGCATCCTTGGAATGTCTACATGCCCATAATTATGTTTTTTGGTCAGATCGCGGTTCCATAATAAAGCATCACAATGTAAATCGGCAATAAAAGGAATCGAGTCGTACCAACTATTCTTTTTGATATCGGTCGTTTTCAGCGTAACCGTATTGGTCGATTTTTCAAAAAAGGATGAGCCGTATGCAAAAAACAAAATCAGAAATAGTACTAGTAAAACTGCTATTAATTTTAAACCGTTCACCAGAATTTTAGTAATCATAATATCGCTGTTTTATAAAATCGGGATAAGAACAAATTGTTTTAAAATAAGTGATTCTTGTAAAAGCTATTTTAAATTTATTCTATTTTAAATTAACCGGCATATTTTTCTCGCTCTATAATACAGGTTTATAAAAACCTTTCAAATACCAAATTGATGTATTTGAACGTTTATTTGCAAGCACCCCGATGCCTCTAAACGAATAATAAGTATAAAATGAAATGAGCATAACAAAAATTTTACAGCAACCGAAATGTTTGTTAGCGAATCTCGAGCACTCGGAACCAAAATCAAATAATTAAACACATGAAACAACTATTGCTTTCTCTTGGTTTTTTGCTGCTTACCTGTTCTCTTTTCTCGCAGCACTTTGTACCCGTACCAAAAAGTTCAGCGGTAAATTTCCATATCAAAAACTTTGGATTAACTACCGATGGAAATTTCGGAGGCTTAAAAGGAGAAGTATATTTTAATCCAAAAGATCTTGAAAATGCCAGTATTGAGATGAGTGTTGAAGCAAATACCGTATTTACAAAAAACAGGAAGAGGGATGAACATTTGATGGATGAAGAATTTTTCTATGCGGAAAAATATCCCACCATTTATATCACTTCTAATTCAATCACTGCGCCAAAAGAAAATGGTCTTTATACTTTTGATGGCAGCATACTGATGCGTGGTATCACCAAAAAGATACAATTTGAGTTTAGCGCAAAACCACAAACAATGGGCTACTTATTTGAGGGAAGTTTTAAAATTAACAGAAAGGATTTCGGTGTTGGCAGAAGCTATATCACTATGTCGGAGGAAGTAAAGGTTGATTTTTCGATTAGTGTAACAAGAAATTAAGTGTAACAATTGTTAAGTTCTTTAACAATCAGGAGTTAAAAAAAATACATTGCCGATTTTTTTAAAGTGTTCGCCGAATTTCAAGTTAGCATCCCGATTTAAATTCCCAATTTAGGATTTGTAAATAAGTTCGTTCATCATTTGATCCATATTTATGAAGCACCTTATTTTATTACCATTTCTATTAATCAGCTTTATCCTTTTGATGCTTTATGCCTGGTGGCCTGGCGAGAGAGTACAATATTCAAAATAGGCTTCTGACTAAATAGCAGCTCATAGCTTTTACAAAATTGTACCACTTAAAAAAAGAATCTGGCGATGCATCGTTTTAAGTGTAAAATGATTTTATTAGTCATAATGAGATTCACGATGGAGTGGGGTGAGGGCTAAAGCCCAGTGTTGTAGGGGAGTTTCATAGTAACCCTAGCTTAAAAGCTAGGGTTAGTGTCTCTGAAATAAAATTCTTCTCTTGGATACATTAACCCCAGACTTCAGTCTGGGGATGACAGGCTCTGTCTGGATTTTGGGCTTTAGCCCATCACCCATCAGCTTAGATCATCTACATCAGAATCAAAAAAGCATGAGGGCTAAAGCCCTGTTTTTTCGCGGGTTTCGTAGAATCCCCAGCTTAAAAGCTGGGGTTAATGACTCCATATGAAGTTCTACCTTTGAAAGCATTAACCATGCGCTTTATTTCTTATGCTTCCCTACATATCCTTACTGATCCATTAGTGTACAATACTACCCGTCTTGCTTCCTATATCTTTCCGCATCGCTGATATTTTCTCCTAAATTTCAAGATTTAAATTTTGTAACTTCCGGTATGGTTAGAAAAATCATCCCACTAATTACAATATTTATAAGTACCGGCAGTTTTGCCCAGTCAAAGACAGATAGTTTGATGCTGCACATTTTAGAGCAGGCTCAAAGTGCTGTTTCAAAACAGGTTTTACAAGATCCAAAAACATACAGGCTTCAAATTATTTACACACAGATAAACAGGAATCTGCAAAACAAACCAAGTTTTAAAAATTACTATTATCACTACAATGTAAATGACTATTTCAATCCAGCTTCCATGGTAAAAATGCCTCTGGCTTTTTTATCGCTTGAAAAATTGAATCGTCTAAAAATTTCGGGGCTCAATAAGTTTAGCGCAATGGCTTTCGACAGCAGTTACCCCGGGCAAAAAGCAATGTTGAGAGACAGTGTTGCAGAAGATGGATTGCCCAGTATTGCAACTTTTATAAAAAGAGCTTTCCTAATTAGCGAGAATGATCCTTATAACAGAATGTATCAGTTTATAGGTCAGGAAGCAATCAACAAAACTTTAAAGGATAAGGGATATCAGCTTTTGAGAATAACCCGGCAATTTATGGGATTCAATGAAGAGCAAAACAGGCATACTAATCCCATTCGCTTTTTTGATAAGCAAGGCAAATTAATATACGATCAACCCGCAGCCTATCATCAAAAGCCTTTTGATTTCAGCATGGAATTTAAAATTGGAAAGGGATACCTAAATAAAAAAGACAGTTTAATTAACGAACCTTTTGATTTTACAAAGCATAATTATGTGCCTCTTGAATATTTTCAGCAACTGCTTCAATCGGTATTGTTTCCCTCCTCTGTTCCAATTAAACAAAGATTCGATTTAGGAAAGAACGACAGGAACTTCTTATTGCAATACCTGTCGCAATACCCCTCCGAAACAAATTATCCCAAATACGATGATTCTCTTTTTTTTGACAGTTATGTAAAATTCTTTTTTCAAGACAGTACACATCGTATGCCCGATCATATCAGAGTATTTAACAAGGTAGGTTGGGCATATGGTTTCTTAACAGATGTATCTTATGTTTTAGATATTAAAAATAATATTGAGTACATGTTGTCGGCAACCCTCTATGCTAACAAAGACGGGATTCTCAATGATGATAAGTATGAGTACGAAACCATTGGCCTGCCCTTTTTAAATGATATTGGTAGAACTTTTTATCGGTACGAGCTAAGTAGAAACAGAAAATATCGCCCCAAACTTTCCGGTTTTGGCCTCATTTACGAAACGCGAAACAAAAACGACAAAAGAATCGGCATCAAACAAGTTGATAATTAAAAATGAATAACTAACTTCCTTTTTCATTCGATTATTTCTATTGTTTTTAGTTGCCAAATGGAATTCGCCTTTAATCATTCCGGTTGGTATCAAAATTTTAAATGGCTCATTTCATGTGGTACTATTTCTGTGTTTTTATTGCAGCATTTTTAGTTGATCTGCTTCCATTTTTCGGGCCACCGGCCTGGGTGGTCATGGTGTTTTTTCAAATGAAATTCGACCTGAATATCTGGATGGTTTTAGTAACAGGTGTTTTAGGATCCACACTGGGCAGGTACACGCTTTTTTCGTATATTCCTTACCTCTCGAACCGTTATATCAAGGTTGAGAAGAATGATGACCTGCATTTTATTGGAAATAAATTAGCCGAAAAAGGATTAAAGATCCAGTTTTTCATTTTGTTGTATACCCTGATGCCATTGCCAACTACAGCCCTTTTTACAGCAGCAGGTATCGCAAAAATCAAACCGATTTATTTTATTCCTACATTTTTGGTAGGCAAATTTACCAGCGATATGATTATGGTTTTTTCGGGCGATTATATTGCCAACAATACTGCCTCCCTTGCTACCGGAATGTTTACCTGGAAATCTGTTTCAGGAATTTTATTGGGACTATTTCTTCTTTGTATGTTGCTGTTTATCGACTGGCGTAAGCTTTTGATCGAAAAGAAATTTACCCTGAATTTTCATATACTGAAGTGATCAGAGCTTGAAAAAGATTTCTTTTTGATACAAGAATCTGCAGATCCTCCATTCAATTACAAATACCATTAGCGCACTCAAAATTCCTGCTAATGCAAGCGGGAGATGAATCAACTGAAATAAGCCGTTCCCGATTGCATGGATGTATTCACTGAACCACCTGTCTCCCACTATTTCGATAAACAGATAAACGAAAATTGAATTCATACCCACTACCGTAAAAAAAATCAAATGTTTTTTATGCCCCTTCATATCGATCCACCAATAGCAGCAGGCCAGAAATAATAAACACCAGCCTCCTGATGCAAATACAAAAGAGCTTGTTGCAATTCTTTTAATGATCGGAGTAATGGTAACATCCATTCCAAATCCAATTAGCAAACAACAGCAACCTGCTATCAGTAGCCATTTCATTTTTTCTTTTCCCTCAATTGAAGACATTAATAGTTTTCCGGCTAACACCCCCCAAATCGTATGCGCCGCAGTAGGAATGCAATTGATGGCTACCCATCCTCCTTTATTAATCTTATTCATCAACAAAAGATCTGTATAGTTGCCGAAATTTTGTTGATCTGTGAAAGGATGATCAAATCCCGGCACGCCTGTATATCGATATAAAATTTCGGTAAGAACCAGCAACCCTATGCTAAATAATATCTGCCATTGAAACTTCCATCTGAAAATCAAAAAGGCTACCAGTGTAGTAAAAGATAATTGAGTAAGCACGTCCCAAAGTTCGAACGAAAGTCCTCCAGGTCGCACAGCATAATCTAATACACCCCAGAAAAATAGCCAACCTGAACGCTTCAAAACTTTTGCAAATGATTGCCTCCAACTCATCCCTGCAATTTGTTGACGGTGCAATGAATAGGCCATTGCAGTTCCAGCCATAAACATAAATCCGGGTTGTACCAAATCCCAAAATCTTAAACCGTTCCAAGGATGATGAAAGAATTGTTGTACCAGCGGCGCTAAAATGGTTCCCTCTGCTGAATTATATAGTTGTTGATATAGCCCTGCACTTTCCAGCATTAGAAATATCATGATCAAACCCCGCATGAAGTCGAGCGAAAGCAACCGTTGGCTATACTTAAGATTATTCATATGCAAGGGCAATTTGTTCCATTAATTTTTATAAAACTCATTCCACTTAATTGTCTTCCCAGTTTTCACTGACTGCTTTGACGCTTCTAAAATCTTCATCACTATTTCGTTATTCTTCTCAGAAGAAAGGTCGTAAGGCTCCATTTTAATTGTACCCCTTATCAAATTTGCAAAGTACATAAAGGGATCTTGCCTGCCTGCATCTAAAGGTTCAGCCTTAAAGTTTACTTTCTGTTTCTGATCCTTTTTCATCACAAGCATATTGTCTCTATCCAGACAAAATACATAACCATCCTGACCATATATTTCCATATCCTTTCTGCTGTATGGCCAGTTCCATGAAGCCTGAATAATCACTTGTGTTTTTGGATAGGTTAACACAATAGTGGCTTCATCTTCCACTTTTGGATATTCCTGAGGTTTAAAATGTTGCGCAATAGCAGTAACTGTTAATGGGTGCTCGCCCTTCAAATACCATGTTGCTAGGTTGGCTCCGTAACAACCAAAATCGGTTAAAGCACCACCACCATTTAATACGGGGTCGGTAAGCCAAGCAAGAAATTCAGGATTACATCCAATTTCAATAGGGCCCTGATGTCCTGTATGAAATACAAATTTATTGATGGCCCCGATTTTAGCACTGTCGTTAATGATTTGCCAGGCTGCTTTATTAGAACCATACCAAGTAGTCTCATAGTTTGTGAGCAAATAAGTGTGGTATTTTTTTGAGAGCGACAGCATTTTCTCTGCAGCTTCGATATTTACAGCTAAAGGTTTTTCTACCATCACATGAATGCCTCTTGGCGCAAAGAACTCAACCGTTTTTAAATGATCGTAAATAGTATTGAATGCAAATACTGCTTCGGGTTTTGTTTTAGCCATCAATTCCTCCATGGTATTAAACACAATATCCATGCTATAACCATGTTGTTTGGAATAAGCTTCAGCCAGTTTGCGATTAGGCTCAACAATACCAACAATTTCTATATCTCCTAACTTGTCTCTGCCCAGAATCCAGTGTACATGCGTGTGCACCAATCCTATAATAGCAACTTTCAAAGGCTTTTGAGTTTCTGATTTTTGTTGTGCAATTCCTGAAAATGACATTTGCATCATGCCTGCAAAGAATAGAAGCTTAATAAGAATATTGTTCATGGCGTTAATTTATGAAAGTATTTTTATTTCCAGAACAACTCCTATCATTTAATTCGTTTAAGTATTACTGCCGAAAGAGAAGGCAATAAAATATTGGTGCTCTGGATTGTTTTTCCTGTTAAGAGATCCAGATAATTGTAATGGTCGTTGATGATAAACTGACGGGTATCGGTCTCTAAATTAAAGATCACCTTAATTTCGTTTAATGCATCAAATCTCTTGTACACTAATTTTTTCCCATCGGTTATTTCGAAATGGATGTCGCCGTTTACAAGAACAGGATTATCTTTTCTGATCTTGATAAGTTTCTTATACCACTCAAACTGCTCCTCATTAAAAGTAACGGTGTCGTACCATTTTTCGCCCGCTTGAAAAGGATTAGTTGTTTCCGGATCAAACTTCATACCCTTCCACATCATGGGCTTTCGGTTAAACGGATCATCGGCCCCCCACATACCCATCTCTTCGCCATTATAAATTTGTGGCGCACCGACTGTGGTAAACAAATGAACCAGATATAATCTTACACGTTTATAAGTTTCCTGTCCAGGCCTGTCTGTGCGATAACCGATATTCTCTTTGGGGTTTGCCTGAAATTTATATTTGTTTGGGTTATTAAAATCAGTAAGTAATCTGGGCGCATCATGCGATGAAGAAACATTCATCATTGCATATCGGTTTGCAGGCGGTACTCTATTCCACTGCAGCATCAAACTATCTTTAAATACCCTTGCATCTGTGCCATAATCGTTTTTAGCAAAAAAATATCTTGCCGGACGATAAGCCTGATAATACATTACCGCATCGAATATATCGCCTTGCGTATAGGGAGCAGGGTTCATCATCTTATCGGGCCATTGCTCCCACCATATCTCGCCAATCAGGTATGCATTTGGTTGCACAGATCGCACCTGCTTTCTAAAATCGCGCCAAAAGCCCATCCCTATTTGATCTGCCACATCAAGTCGATACCCATCAATGCCTTTTGTATTATCTCCATCAGGGGCTAACCATCTTTTTGTAACAGCAAATATGTGCGCTTTTGCAGCTTCATTGATATCGCCTTCATAAGGATGACCAACAACCCGATCTGTTGTAATATTTACTTTCTTCAATTCAGGGAGGCTCTTAATTCCCAGCCATCCTTTATAAGAAAATTCATTTTCTACTGTTGCAGTGTCATCGAAAGATTGAATATCGTACCAGTCTTTATAAAGCGATTTTTCTTGATTCTTTAAAATATCCTGCCAGGCCCAGAAGCTGGTACCCGTATGGTTCCAGGAATAATCAATAATAATTTTCATTCCTCTTTTGTGTACATCCTGAACCAACTTCAAAAATAATTTATCAGCCGCAGTCCATTTCCATGTTGCAGGATCAGTAGGATTTTCGCTTGCAATAATTTGTTTATCGCCCACTGGGTCCGGGCCAAAGTTTACGTCAATATGATGATAATTTCTTGCATCATATTTATGCATCGAAGGAGCATCGTTAAGTGGATTGATAAATAATGCATTCACTCCTAGATCTTGTAAGTAGTCTAATTTATTGATCAGGCCCTGCAGGTCGCCACCATATTTTCTGGCTTGCAGATCGGCGTCAATCGAGAGACCCGCATTTTCGGCCCAAGCATCTTTTTTATACCAGTTCGAGGTCCATGTAGTAGTAGTCCAATCCTTTGGTACAAATTCTTTCAATGCAGGCACGTTCACATTCTCGGGTTTGGGATCATTGGAGGGATCTCCGTTACTAAAACGTTCTACAAAAACCTGATACCAGATGGCCGACTTTGACCAATCAGGAGGTTTATTAAATGCTGTTTTATTGGTCTGAGCATTTAACCCAAAAACAATCGATAACAAACAGGCAAGTAATTTTAGGAAGCGATTCATTGTGCAGTATCTAATGATATTAAAGAATAATCTTCTTAACAAAAGTAGGATATCTACACAGAATATGTTGCCCATAACATGGGTGAAAATTGCAGGTTTGTCATTTCCCTGCACTGACAATCAATTATTCGATCTACCGCTATTAACATAACTACTACACTTTCGTTTATTTTTTCTATTAGTTTTGCACAAATACTTTATCTATGTTGGCTAAGAAAATTTTAGGTGCATTTTTTTTATTGTTACTGTTTTCCTGTTATCGTAATACCATTACCGGCCGTAGCCAGTTAAGCCTTGTTCCCGAAAGCGAAGTGCAATCTTTAGCAGTAGGCCAATACAAAGAGTTTCTAAATAAAAACAAAGTCATTCCTGCAAATACAAAAGATGCTGAAACCGTAAAACGGGTAGGCAACAGAATTGCTTTGGCAATAGCAAAATATTATAAAGACAATGGCATGCCAGATGCACTCAAGGGCTATCAATGGGAATTTAATCTGGTAGAGAATAAAGAAATAAATGCATGGTGCATGCCGGGAGGAAAAGTAGTTTGTTATACCGGACTTTTACCTGTTACGATGAATGAAACAGCTCTGGCAGTAGTGCTAGGTCACGAAATTACGCATGCGGTAGCCGGACATGGACGCGAAAGAATGAGTGAGCAATTATTAGCACAGGGTATTGGTATTGTTGGAGATATTGCACTGGGAAATAATCCGCAAACAGTTGCAGTATTTAATCAGGTGTATGCCCCGGGAGCCCAAATTGGCGTTTTACTACCCAACTCCAGAAAACAGGAATACGAAGCAGATCATTTTGGATTAATCTTTGCAGCAATGGCCGGATATAATCCACAGGAAGCCATTCCATTCTGGAAAAGAATGGCCGCCATGGGAGGCGAAAAACCACCCATCTTTTTGAGCGATCACCCAGCAGATGAAGACAGAATACAAAAGCTCGAAACTTTAATGCCCGAAGCTTTAAAGTATTATAATTCATCCAAATCGGTTCGCAATTAGTAGTAACATCGAAGCATAAAACGCTGATTTGTTTTATGAACCACAACTTATACAACCGTCTTGCATGCTGCAACTCGGCCCATTAGCAGTTGTGGGTTCTATATCACTAAGATCGTTTGCATCCTGATTGCTGCCCGTTTCAGACCTTGGAATAATCGGTTCTACTTCGTTGCTTCCTTGCTTCTCCACAGTAAATTGAACGGCTTGTGTGGCGGCTTGCGTGCGCAAATAATACATTCCTGTTTTCAATCCCTTTTTCCAGGCATGAAAATGCATTGACGTAAGTTTTGATGCAGTGGGATTATCTACAAATAAATTCAGTGATTGAGACTGACAGATATATGCACCTCTGTCGGCAGACATGTCAATAATATTTCGCTGCTTTATTTCCCAAACTGTTTTGTAGAGCTCTTTGATATTGGTCGGTATTTCATCGATGTTTTGGATTGAACCATTTGCTGCGATGATTTTATTCTTCATGGCATTATTCCATAAACCTAAATGTATCAGGTCTTTCAACAAATGTTTGTTTACAATAATGAATTCACCACTTAAAACCCTACGTGTATAAATATTAGATGTATAGGGTTCAAAGCATTCATTGTTTCCGAAAATTTGTGAAGTAGATGCAGTGGGCATTGGTGCTACCAACAAAGAATTTCTAACGCCGTATTTTTTTACTTCCTCCTTTAATGCAGCCCAATTCCATCGATCGGTTGGAGTAACTCCCCACATATCAAATTGGAAAATGCCCTTCGACACTGGCGATCCTTCGTAGGTTTGGTATGCGCCCTGTGTTTTTGCCAAATCCTTACTGGCCGTCATGGCGGCAAAGTAGATGGTTTCAAAAATATTTTTATTTAGGATCTTCGCTAAGTCGCTTTCGAATGGTAGCCTCAATAAAATAAACACATCAGCCAAGCCCTGTACACCAATTCCAATCGGGCGATGTTTCATGTTTGACGTTCTCGCTTCCTCTACAGGATAAAAATTGTTGTCGATTATTTTATTCAGATTTTTTGCAACCTGATAAGTTACTTCGTATAATTTTTGCTGATCAAATTTCCCATCTATCACAAAGCGTGGCAATGCTAACGATGCAAGGTTACAAACCGCAACTTCCTCAGGGCTTGTATATTCCATGATCTCGGTGCAAAGGTTACTACTCTTGATGGTTCCTAAATTCTGATGATTCGTTTTTGCATTGGCCGCATCTTTATAAAGCATATAAGGTGTGCCCGTTTCAATTTGTGATTGCAGGATTGCAAACCATAAATCCTGTGCCTTTACCGTTTTTCTTGCTTTGCCTTCGGTCTCATATTTTGTATAGAGGGTTTCGAATTCAGCGCCCCAACAATCGCTTAATCCCGGCGCTTCATTCGGACAGAATAAACTCCAATCTCCGTTTGCTTCAACTCTTTTCATAAATAAATCACAGATCCATAAAGCATAGAATAAATCCCTTGCCCTCATTTCCTCTTTTCCATGATTTTTTCGGAGATCTAAAAACTCAAAAATATCGGCATGCCATGGTTCTAAGTAAATAGCAAATGCACCTTTGCGTTTACCCCCACCTTGATCAACATATCTTGCAGTATCATTAAACACACGAAGCATTGGAATGATCCCATTGCTTGTTCCATTTGTTCCACCAATATAGCTTCCTGTAGCCCTGATATTATGCACCGCCAATCCAATACCACCTGCACTTTGAGAAATTTTAGCAGTTTGTTTAAGTGTATCATAAATGCCGTCAATACTATCTTCTTTCATGGTCAACAGAAAGCAGGAGCTCATTTGTGGCTTGGGAGTACCGGCATTAAATAATGTTGGAGTTGCATGGGTCATCCATCTTTCACTCATCAGATGATAGGTTGCAATAGCGCTTTCAATATCTTCTTTGTGTATTCCAATAGCCACCCTCATGTACATGTGTTGAGGGCGCTCCACAATTTTACCATCTACTTTTAAGAGGTAAGATTTTTCAAGCGTCTTAAATCCAAAATAGTCGAATCCAAAATCTCTGTCGTAAATAATGGTGCTGTCGAGCAGTTCTGCGTTTTCCTCAATAATCTGCATCACATCATTTGCAATAAGGGGTAAACGTTTTCCGGTAGGAGCATCAATATAATTATAAAGCTTTCGCATAGTTGCAGAAAAGCTTTTAACCGTATTCTTGTGCAGATTACTTACTGCAATTCTGGAAGCCAGAATGGCGTAGTCGGGATGCGTAATGGTAAGCGATGCTGCAGTTTCAGCAGCAAGGTTATCCAGCTCAGTTGTAGATACCCCTGTATAAATGCCTGCAATGGTTTTTTTTGCCACATCAATGATGTTCACCATCGGGCTTAAACTATAACTCAATTTTTCGATCCTTGCAGTTACTTTATCGAATTTTACAGACTCTTTATTGCCACTTCTTTTTATTACAAACATGCTACTATTTTAATGATTTAAAAATCTTCTTCAGTCGAAAACACTTGTGATTCTTTATTGCCCATTACGCCTGCCTTTTGATAATCGCCCACACGTTTTTCAAAGAAATTTGTCTTACCCTGCAGCGAAATCATTTCCATAAAATCGAATGGATTAGCAACATGGTAAATTTTGGAGCAACCCAATTCATCTAACCAGCGATCTGCTACAAACTCAATATATTGTTGCATCATTCTAGCATTCATTCCTATCAGGTCAACAGGCAAAGCTTCAGTAATAAATTCTTTTTCAATTGTTACTGCGTCCTGAATAATATTCAATACTTCTTTTTCAGCTAATTTATTTTGCAACATGCTGTAAAGCAGACAGGCAAACTCGCAATGCAATCCTTCATCGCGACTAATTAGTTCATTGCTGAAAGTAAGTCCGGGCAATAGTCCCCTTTTCTTCATCCAGAAAATGGAGCAAAAGCTACCGCTGAAAAAAATCCCTTCCACTGCAGCAAAAGCAACAAGACGTTCTGCAAAGCTTCCATTCTGAATCCAACGCAAAGCCCATTCTGCTTTTTTCTTTACTGCCGGTACGGTGTCGATTGCATGAAAGAGTTTATGTTTTTCCTGTGGATTTCTGATATAAGTATCAATGAGTAAAGCATAGGTTTCGCTATGAATGTTTTCCATCATAATCTGAAATCCATAAAAACATCTTGCCTCGGGCAACTGCACTTCACTCATAAAGTTCACGGCAAGGTTTTCGTTTACAATACCATCACTGGCTGCGAAGAAAGCAAGTACATGAGAAATGAAATGGCGTTCGCCATTGTTTAAATTTTCCCAATCTTTCAGGTCACCGCTCAAATCTATTTCTTCGGCAGTCCAGAAGCTGGCTTCGTGGCGTTTATAATGTTCCCAGATAAGTGGGTAATTAATGGGCAGGATTACAAAGCGGTCTTTATTTTCCTTTAACAATATTTCATTCGAATGCTGCATCATCAATGTTTTAATTTTATGCTTTAGGATGATGCGTATAGTGCTGAAAGATTGAGTCGCGCGAGCAACAAACTATCAGTACCACGCCTTTCACCCGAAAGCCCTGTTACTAAGTATCAGATTCTGGCAGGTCTTCTGACTTACTCCATTTTGTTTAAAGCCTTCCCGTTCCAAGTTCTCGGAACAGTGGCTGAGGAAAAAACAAGTTTGCGGAGCTTACAGCTACGGGGATAGTTCCCGATTTAAACGGGATTCCCTTTTAATGCAATACCCAAGGTATTATCAACCAAAATCTGCTGTAAAATAAAAGGCTTAAATGAATATTGTGTTAAGTTCTTATACACGTAATGTTGAAAACAATTTACTCAGACATAAAAAATGGGAAGCCTTTTGATGGCTCCCCATTTTTTATTTACTATTATTATTTCTTACCTCATTATTAAAATGCGTATCGCACACCCAACTGAAACTGGTATGGATTACCCGATTGGGTAGCCAAACCAGAACTGTTAACACGATACACAAAACGCTGATTGGTTTTATCAAAACCGGCAACTGCAGGATTTGTGCCCGAGGCAGGTATTCCTAAAGCATATAAAGCCTGATTACCCAATGATTGATTTACACCCGATGTTTTTTTGAATAAATTCGAGAGGTTAAATACATCGGCAGAAAGTTCGAGGCTTTGTTTTTTATAAATTTTAAAACGCTTAGTTACCCTCAAATCGAATGTGCCATAGAAGCCATTGACACCTGCATTTCTTTCCGCAATTTTACCGGAGTAATTGGTAATATAATCTTTAATACTCTGGCTTGCTGCAGGATTATCCAAAATAGTTTGTAACCCTGTTCTAACATTTTGTGGAACATTCGGATCATTTCTATCAAAAATAAAAGCAAGGTCGTTGGTTCCGGAAACAAAGTCAGCATTGGTATTTGCGCCAGATAATAAACTATAACGTGTACCAGACATACCCGAATAACGAACACCTACGCTAAAGCCATAAAAAGTTGGTAGTGTACCATAGAAAACTACTTTATGACGAAAATGATTATCTGAATAACTCATGGTACTAAGATCTCTCGGATCGTCTTTAACTGGCAAAGAAAGTGTAGCCGTATTAGCCACATTACCGTTGTAAGAAGTGTTGTCCTTTGTATCGTTCCAAGTATAGCTAAACGTAAACTCTCCATCTTTATAATATTGGTAAGTTGCATCAAATACCACTGCAAACTGATTTACCTTGCCCTTGCTATTCAATTCCAATACGCGACCTAATTTTTGACTGATCCTTCCCTGTAACCAATCACCAGAACCGTTTGCAGGCATGGTACTGAGTGGCACATATACTCCGCGATTGGCTTCATTAGCCAAAGTAAAATATGGTTGCGCAACCATATTTCTATCTACATACATATAGTTATGTCTTCCCAGTGTAACAAATCCAGTAATACCCACTTTGAATTTCTCAGTGATATAATGCGTATAAGATAAGTTTGCTTTGTACAATACCGGCACTTGCGCATCTGTAGCATTGGTGTTAATAGTAGGTACCTGAAAAGCCGCTAAAGATGGTATGGTAGCTGCATTTGCACGATAAGATGCAAAATCAGGAACAGGAATATTCGGAGCACGAACATCCACTGTAGCAAGGTGCTTACCATCAAAAGTAAGGTTATTAATAACCATATAATTATTGATGTCCGAACTAAAAATACCGGCACCCAAGCGCACAAAATCAGTATGCTTTTCATTTACATCCCAATTCAACTGCAAGCGTGGCTGAACGATAAACGATTTCAGTTTGCTATCAGTACGCAAACCTAATTCGTCGAACACCAATTGATTAAATGGTGATGACGGATAATATGCATAATCCAAACGAACACCCCCTACAAAATTAAGCCCCTTGCCAAGATTTGTTTGCATCTGTCCATAGATACCTGCATTCACCGTATTTCCTTTTACGGTTGGATCTGCAACCAAGGGTACTTCCCTATAATAACGATAGGGTTGCAGGTTCTCAAACTTATCAAGTGCAGTCATCCCTGCTGCAGCATCCACAGTGTAGTGAAATCGGCCATTCACTTCACTTCCATATTTAGAAATGGCATTGGTGTACATCAGATCTATTCCGAATGTGTATTTCACTTTATCGGTATTGTAATAAATATTATCAACCAACTGAATCACATTATTCGTAAAGTTTTCCTGCGCAAAACGATGCCCACCCATTTGTATATTGGTTGACTTGGTAACTCCTCCCACAATCGAAGTCACTCCTTCCACGATAGCCCTTGGAATATTTGCAGAAGGTAATTGATCGCCGGGGCTACTATTTTGATAAGTATATAAATACTGCAGTTTAAATTCGTTCGTTAATTTTGAATTAACCGAAGTACGTAAAGATGCAAGTAAACTATTATCCACATTCAAATCATTACCGTATGATTCATAAATATTGATAGCAGTATTATCCTGCAATCCCAATTTATTTACATCGCGTGTATAGTTGTTGCGCACAGATAAAAGGTTCTTACCATTGATTTGCCAATCGAAACGAGCAAAAGCAGCATCCGAAGATCTTGTTTTATCAAAAGCTCCATACTGATCGGCACTTGAAGTACCATACTTACGACGCGCAATATCAACAAAACGATCCAGTGTTATTTTGGTTACGTTGAACTTGGCTTCATCAACGGGCGACTGCACATCAGCAATAATTAATGGGCGCGAATCAATTTGATGATCCCATGCCAGGAAAAAATGCAATTTGTCTTTTAAGATTGGGCCACCAAGTGAAAATCCAAATTGACTGGTTGTAAATTTATCATCACGACGGTTGCCGCGGATATCATAAGGACTAGACAACCAGTTATTACGAGTGTAGTTAAATATACTGCCGGTTAAATTGTTGGTTCCCGATTTTGTTACAGCGCTTACTGTTCCTCCACCACTGCGACCATAAGTAACATCGTACTGATTGGTAACTACTTTAAATTCTCTTACAGCTTCCATTGATATGGAATAAGGACCGCCGCTTCTACTGGTGGTAGAACCTGCAGATGTTGGATTTTTTGCGTTCATCCCATCGATGGTAAAATTAATAGACGAGCCCAACTGACCTGCAATACTGCCTCCTCTGCTTAGCGGTGAGAGATCGGTTAAAGTGGTAAAATTTCTTCCGTTAACCGGTAAGCGGGTAATAGCTTTAGCAGTAACGGCTGTTGCTGCTCCTAAATTCTCCACTTTATTTTTTAAGCCCGATGCAACTACCTGTACTACCTCCAGTGTTTGTACCGACTCTTGCATTGTCATATTTACGCGAAGCGCATCACCCTGATTAAGGGCATACCCTGTTCTTTTCTGTTCACCAAAACCAACATAAGTAACAATGATGCTGTAAGGATTTCCCAATGGAAGTTCTTTAAATGTGTACTCTCCTTTTATATTGGTAGCAGTTTGAGTAGTAAATCCAGTAGACTCATTGCGAACTTTTACAGTTGCGCCATGAAGCAACTGATTATTAGAGTAACTAATTACCCCAGAAATTGAAGCTTGTGTGGTTTGGGCTACAACTCGGCATGTGGAAACAAAGCAAAATAGTAACGCAAATGCTTTGATAAAAAATAATTTCTTCATAATGATTCCATTTGTTAGTGAGTTGCAAAGGAATATGGAAGCTGTTATTTTAATATGACCTAACTATTATCTATACATTAATTGAAGCGCCCTGTTCAGAAAAAAAGAATCCCTCAAAATGATGAGGGATTCAAATGCTGATACCAAGATATTCAATCAGGGTTTTATACTAATCTTTATCTCCTTCTTCACCTCCGATGTTATTTTGTGGAGCCGTATTTGAAATTTCAGTGTGTCTTATCTGACCACCAAGCCAGCCTGTTCTGGCAACCAGCCCAAAACTGATGAGCGAAAGAACAAGTGTGAGTGTAGCGGTAAAACGCATCAACGAATTTTTAAACTTTGTTTCCGCCAAAGCAAATACCGATACCAATCCCAATATGATCAGACTTATCAAAGCATACATCGCGGCGTTTTCATGGAGCTTAATGATACTCTCAGAAACACCCTGAATATTTTCGGTTGCTTCTTCTGCGGCTTCACCTGTTAAATAAGCAATGGCTGCACCGATTGCCGAAATAATAAACATTAAATAAGCCGCTTGTTTTGTTTGGGTACTTTTAGCCCAAAGCCCATAAACCAATACCAACGTTCCTAACAGAGACCCGAAAATCGGAAGGTGCGTGATTAATAAATGCAAATGTACCTGACTCATATTTGTAATTTTTAAAGTGAAGTAATTTTAAGAAATTTTTCTCCGCCTGTCATTGAAATGCCACAACGTGCAGGGGCTTTTGTTTCATAGGTATTACCACAAGTAGGGCATACATAAAATACAGTAGGAAGTTTTTTTACGGTATTGTTTTGTAAAGCGGCCAGTGCTGCCTCATAAAACAGCTTGTGTTTTTTTTCGGTTTTATAAGCATAGTTTAAACTAATCAGGGCTAACTGATTACCTGCTTCATTTGCTACGGTTAAAAATCCGGGGTACATAGTTGTTACCTCATAAGTTTCCCCTGCAATGGCATCCTCCAGATTTTCTTTGGTTGTTTTAACCGTAAATTCTGGTTTAATTGTAGGCACCACAATACCTGATTCCTGTAATACTGCCTTATGATTATTGGCATGAACATTTTCTGCAACGGAAGCTGCCTTAAAAAGTAAAGCAATTTCGTGCTGTCCTTCCTGTTCAGCCTTTTTTGAATAGGCTGCATATTTTGCACTGGCAGTTGTTTCGCCTTTAAAAGCTGCCTGCATATTCTCGGTTGTTTTTGAATTGGCATCTGTTCCGCTGGCTTTTCCGGCAGGCTTTACACTTGATTCCTTTTCTTCTTTCTCATTTTCTTTTGTTTCGTCCTCGCCGCTTTCTTTGATTGTTTTTTGTGTGGCAGAATCAGCATTGTTTTGCACGGGCGACTTCATCGCATTGTTGTTATTGGCATTACCGCAGGAAGTAAGAAATATACTGCCTGTTGTTAATAAAAGTGCCGGGATAATTAGTAATTTTTTCATTTGATAATCTTTTATTGTTTTCGAAAATCGATAACACAAAATTGCAAGCACGCGCCTTCAGTGTTGCTTTGTGAATCCTTAAGATTTGCTAAAGATTAGGAAGGGAATTTTAAAGAAAACGTAGTGCTGTTATCGGCCCCTGTAACTGCAATATCAATATGCTGCAGGTCGGCTAATTTTTTTACAATGGCAAGCCCCAAACCAGTTCCGGGAACCAGCGAGCTTCTTGAATCATCCGTGCGATAAAACCTGTTAAACAATAGCGGCATTTGCTCTTGCGAAATACCGGGGCCATCATTTGTTATAGTAAATATTTTAGAAGAATCATTCCAGCGGCAACTTATATTTCCGTTTAACTCACCGTACTTAACTGCATTGCTGAAAAGATTATCAATAACTACAGATAAGTAAAAATAATCAGCATTTACGGTACTGGTTTCTGCAATATCGCATGCAACATGCATTGACTTTCCTGCAATTTGTTTTTTGAATTTGAGTTCCGATTCCAAAACTAATTTAATCAAATTAATTTTTTCTTGTTTTACTGTTCCCGATTCAAGGCGAGCAAGCTGCAACAGTTGTTCAAGTAATTGATTCAACCTGTCGGTTTGAAATACCACTTCTTTTATTTTCTCTTCATACACGTCTGGCTCTCTTTTTTTACGCAGTAAAATCTCGAGTGTACCCCTGATGGCAGCAAGTGGTGTTCTTATTTCATGTGAAGCATCGGCTGTAAATTGTTTTTGTTGTTGTATGCTGGTTTCAATTCTGGCTAGCAATTCATTGATTGTTTTAGCAAGTTGATACAACTCGTCTTCGTTTTCCGGCAGGGGCAGGCGTGTATTGATATTAGAATCGTTAATGCCGGAAGCTGTTTTGATTAATTGCTGAACAGGCGCGATTGCTCTGGAAGCAGTCAGGTAAATAACAATATAGAGCACTAATAACAGTATCGGAAAAGAAATGCAAAGCGTAACAAGCAAATTATTCAACACATTGTGCGACTCCTGTTGAGAAATGCCCACCGTTAGTTGTCCGATAATTTTACCCTGATCGTTTTTAATTGGAAACTGACCCAGTCGGAGTTGTTTTTTTTCCACCACTGCATTATAAAACTTCTCATACACAATTTGTGGATCAAATAAAAAATGGTTGGACTGCAAGTTGGCAGATTTAAATACCATTCTATCCTTACTATTCACGATTTGTATAAATGTAGGATTTACTTCAACTTTCTTGTGTTCTGCTTCTTCCCATTCTGGCAGTTTATTAATGATGATGCTATCTTGTTTCCAATCGAGTGTGTTTAAAATTTCTTCTTTTTCCATCAAAATATCATTATCGAGATGGCGAAACGAAGTATAATAAACAACGCCATATATTACTACAAATACGATCGCTGTAGTAATAGCAACAGCAATGGTATTAAATAGCGCAATGCGTTTTTTAAAACTCAGTTTCATCTATTTCTAATTGTTTTGGCCACACAACTCGCATATGCTCATTTTATTCGTATTCATTTACCCGGTATCCAACACCTCTGATGGTTTGAATAAACGACGCTGCCCCCGGAGCATCTAATTTCTTACGGAGGGCATTAATGAATACGTCAATTACGGAAGTATCTTTTTCAAAATGAATGTCCCATATTTTTTCTATTATCCTTGATCTTCTGCATACTTTTCCTTTATTCCGAAGCAGGTATTCAAGCAGTGCAAATTCTTTTTGGGTTAGTTCTACTGTTATTCCATTTTTTGTTACCTGGTGTATTTCTGTATTCAGAATAATATCTCCGGCCACAAAAATATTTTGCTCTCCGTCTTTATTTCTCAGGAGTACTTTTATACGAGCAAGCAGTTCTTCAAATGCAAAGGGTTTTTTCAAGTAATCGTTTGCCCCCGCTTCCAGACCAAATACAGTGTCATCCACTGTGTCTTTTGCCGTTAGAAATATGATTGGGATACTTGTATTTTCTTTACGAATGAGTCTGCAAATTTCAATACCACTTACGCCGGGCATCATCCAGTCAAGTAGAATAATATCATATTCGCCAAGATTATCGAGAGCCATTTTAAGTGCCTCTCTGCCATTGGTAGCAACGTCTACAGCAAAACCTTCCTCTTCCAGGCCTTCTTTTAAAAAGCCCGCAATCGCCGATTCGTCTTCCGCTAAAAAAACTCTCATGTTGTTAAGTTAAGAAATAAAGGCTTTGTATTTACTTCCCATTGGGATTTGAGAAATCGGGCAATGCCAGTTCCACACCGGCACCATGTTTATAAACTAATTGCCCACCCAAATACCCGGTTCTCGCTATGCTGATAATTACAGTTGTAAAAAGCAGCAAACTGATCATTCTTAGCCAGCCCTTGTTAAATTTAAAATAGTAAGCAGCAGCGTATAGCAATGCAGTAAATATGGTTAACCATAACGAAATTGTAGCTGCCACTTCATGCAGTTCCATCGCTTTTTTCAATGCGCCTTCCTCCATTCCCGCTCCGGCGGCGTTGCCCGCAAAATAGGAAACTATGGTTCCGAGCGTTCCCAGCACCAGCAAGTATAAAGCGGATTGGCTAAGGAATGGTTTTTTATAAAAAAAACTAACAAGCTCAAACAAGAACCCAACCATTAATAAGGCTATCGGAAAGTGAACTAGCATTGCGTGCAGATGTGTGGCCGAGATCATGATTAAAATTTTTTCAAAGATGGCATCCCATGCATTAGCAAGGGTTTAGTGGATTCTTAAGATTGGCTTAAGAAATACCCAAATCAAAAATGATACAGTGTCAACCAGATATGGCAGATTCAATAAATATCTAACAGCTCACAAAAAAACAGTAATTTAGATACTACTTCTTACTATGAATACTATCAAGTTTCCATTTTATTTTAAGCTTACAATTGTATTAATCTGCATTGTTTTTACTGTACTGATTTTGAGGGAAGGTTCCGCATTATTGATTCCACTTTTTGCAGGTCTTTTATTAGCGGTTCTTTTACTACCCATTGCTAAATTTTTGGAGCGGATGCATATCCCCCGAGTTGTCGCCACATTTCTCGCTTTGCTTTGCTTCCTCCTGCTACTTTTTTTGATCAACTATTTTTTAGTATCCGAAATTTCTGTCTTTTCAAAAGAGCTTCCAAGTATCAATACTAAAGTCCAAAACATATTTATCTCATTCCAACATTTACTTTCAGAAAAATTTAATATTGATCATGCGCAACAAAGCAATTATTTTAAAGGTTCCTTTAACGATGCAGTAAATGAGCTATCCGGATTTGTGAGTTCATTGGTTTTCTCTTTCGGAAATATCCTTATTTGGACGTTTTTTGTTTGCATTTATTCGTTTTGCATACTTTATTATCGGAAACTAATTGTGCGCTTTTTGGTAAAGTTGGTTGAGAATGATTACCCCAACGAAATGATTCAAATTATAGCTCAAATAAAAAAAATAATCAGCAGCTACATCATGGGGCTATTAGTAGAGTTTTTAATGATGTTAACATTGAATAGCGCATTACTCTTTTTAGTTGGAATAAAATATGCACTAATGCTGGCAATAATTGCTGCAATTTTAAACGTAATACCTTATATAGGAATCTATACAGCTACCGCACTTGCCATGATCATCACTTATGCCAATAGCAGTGGCGCGGATGCTATTAAAGTGGGTATCGTTTTAATTTTCATACACTTAATAGATGGCATTATCATTATCCCAAAAATTGTTGGTGCACGTGTAAAAATGAATCCCTTTATTACTATTATTGCCGTTATTGCGGGTGATATTGTATGGGGCATTCCGGGTATGTTTTTATTTATTCCCTTTGCTGCAATGCTCAAAATAGTTTTTGAAAATATTCCTTCTCTACATGCTTGGGCTATTTTATTTGGCGAAGACGAAAAGTTAATTAAACTTAAAAAGTAAAGCTTTATATTGCGTTGAAATAAACTATTTGCAGAAAGTTCTACCCACCAAAAAACAAATCACAATGAACTATCCATCATTGCTTTTAGTTGGGACTTTCTTATTTTTTTCTTGCACTAAAAATGAAAGTGTAAATAGTGCGAACACAACTGATTATAGACAGAAAATGAGAGATTTTGTTATTGGAATCAGTAAATATTCAAAATCAATTAACCCTAGTTTTAATATCGTACCACAAAACGGGATTGAATTAGTTAGCAGCAATGGAGATTCAACAGGATTGCCCAATTCCGAATATCTGCATGCGATTGATGCCACTGGGCAAGAAGATTTATTTTACGGGTATATTCAGGATGATCAGGCAACCACTACAGATATCAACAATACCATAAAAGCGTTTTTAAATATAGCTAAGACTGCCGGAAAAAAAATACTGGTAACAGATTACTGCTCTACAAATTCAAACATGAGCAACTCTTATCTCGAAAATAATCATGCGGGTTTTGTTTCATTTGCAGCAAATAAGAGAGAGTTGACTAATATTCCGGACTTTCCACTACCCATTTATAGCGAAAACAATACTGTTGTGGGTTCTCTGACGCAGGTGAAGAATTTTTTGTACTTAATAAATCCATCGAGTTTTTCAAGCAAAGCCGATTTTATAAACGCAGTAACTGCAACTAACTATGATTTACTAATTACTGACTTGTTTTTTAATGGTCAGGTAGAATTTACTGCAGCAGAAATAAATCAATTAAGAAACAAAGCTAATGGTGGAAAAAGGTTAGTGATTTCGTATATGTCGATCGGCGAGGCAGAAAACTATCGGTATTATTGGCAATCGGGCTGGGGTACCAATAATCCTGTGTGGTTAGACAAAGAAAATCCTGACTGGCCAGGAAACTTTAAAGTAAAATATTGGTATCCTGAGTGGCAAAGCATCCTATATGGCAATGACAATTCGTATCTAAAAAAGATTCTAAACGCAGGGTTTGACGGCGTTTATTTAGATATTATCGATGGCTTTAAATTTTATGAGCATGAAAACGGAGGTTAGTAAAGTTTTACAAATCGTACAAGGTAGTATTTGGCTTGAAAAAAGTGGGGTTAAATATTTTGGACCTGGTCCATATGAATTATTAGAAAAAATTGAAGTTACAGGATCGATAAGTGAAGCTGCGAAACAAATGAAACTCTCTTATAAAAAAGCTTGGGTAATTATTAATCGATTAAATGAAGTAGAAGGAATTCCAATTGTAGCTACTCAAACAGGGGGGGCAAAAGGGGGGGGATCTTTTATAACCGATGAAGCTAAGCTCTTGATGAAAAAATACGCTTCAATTCGCGAAAAATTTAAAGAATTCCTTCAAAATCAAACAAATTTAATCAACTAAGGAATATTAGTTTTTAAGATCAATGGCTTACATTTACTTTCGTTATGTCTTTAAATACATAACGTAAGTAATACAATGAAAGCCTCCACTCTATTAATATTCTTTTGTTCCCTAATTGTTTCTACGATTGGTAGTACCCAGATTCCCTTCAGAAAAAATTCTGTAGATACAACTTTACCACAAATAAGAATACTAGATGAAGTAATTGTTACCGCATCCAAGACAAAAGAGAAGTTATTGAAATCTCCTATTAGCATTCAGAAACTAGGAGACACTTATTTTAAAAGTAGTTCAGCACCAAGTTTTTTTGATGCATTAGAAAATGTACAAGGTATTCAAATGATAACTCCAAGCCTCGGATTTAAAGTGATTAATGCAAGAGGATTCGCAAATACTACCAACGTACGTTTCTCGCAATTAGTAGATGGAATGGACGTGCAATCACCTCATATTGGGGGGCCAATTGGCAATTCTTTAGGACCCACTGATTTAGACATAAAAGATGTTGAGATAATACCAGGTGTAGCATCAGCATTGTATGGCATGAATACGATAAATGGATTAGCAAATTTTAAAACAAAAAATCCATTTGATTATGAAGGTTTGAGTTTAGCGCAAAAAACTGGAATAACGCATATAGGAGATTCAAATTCAAGTGCTAGATTATTCACTGAAACCAGTCTTAGGTATGCCAAAAAAATGAGCTCAAGATTTGCATTTAAATTGAATTTTAGTTTTAATAAAGGGTATGATTGGATTGCAGATAACAGAACAGAATTAAATCCAAATGCAAATTCCAGCACCAATCTATTCGGTTACAATAACCCAGCACAGGATCCAGTAAATGTTTATGGAAATGAATCGTCTAATAGAAAAACAATAACCTTAATGGGTAAATCTTATGTTGTTGCAAGAACAGGTTATGCAGAAAAAGATGTTACGAATTATAATTTACAAAATAGTAAGGGAGATATTGCACTTTATTATAAATTTAAGAATCAAAGCTCACTAACTTACACCTATCATTTTGCATTACTGAATAGCGTTTATCAAAGATCAAATAGATTTAGTTTACAAAATTATTTGGTACAACAACATGGCCTTGAATTTCAATCTAATTGGATTTCCTTTAAATTATATACCAATAGCGAAAATACTGGAAGCTCATACAATTTGAGATCAATGGCTGAAAATTTAGATCGAAGTTATAAATCAGATAACTCATGGTATAAAGATTATGGTAATGCTTTCAATGCCGCCATCGCAAATGGTTCTAATGTAGCATCATCACATCAACTTGCAAGAACCGCTGCTGATGCCGGTAGGTATTTACCTGATAACCCATCTTTTACAAGTGAATTAGAGAAATTACAGAATATTAATAATTGGGACTCAGGGGCTGCTTTAAGAGTAGTTGCAAGATTTATTCATTCAGAAGCTCAATTTGATTTAGTCGAAAAATTATTTCATAGCCTTAAAGAAAAAGGAACGAATTTATATATTGGTCTTGATAGCAGAACTTATATCATAAAACCCGATGGCAACTATTTTATTAATCCGATTGTTGGTAAAACAAATGAAAATATTTATTCCAGTAAAACTGGCGGATATATTTCTTATAATCAATCTGTTTTATCTAACAAATTAAGAATTGGATCCACTTTAAGAATTGATAAAACTGATTATTTCGACGCAACTGTAAGTCCAAGAATTACTTTGGTCTATTCTACAAATCAAAATACAAGTTTTCGATTCGCATATCAAGAAGGATTTAGGTACCCTAGTATTTTTGAAGCCTATTCAAACATCAATAGTGGGGGTGTAAAAAGAGTTGGAGGATTACCTATAATGTCGAGCGGTGTTTTTGAGAATGCTTGGCTAGCAAATTCAATTAGCTCATTTCAATCGTCCGTTTTAAGCGACATTAATAAAAATGGACTTTCAAAAAATGATGCCATACTTAAAGAAAAATATTTACTTCAGAAAAGTCCTTACACTTACATCAAACCAGAAAATATAAGATCTCTCGAAACTGGGTTTAGAGGTTCCATTTTAAGAGATAAGCTTTATATTGATGCCGACTTTTATTATAATATTTATCACAATTTTATTGCTCAAACAAATGAGAATGTTCCATTAACTGCTATAGCTGATTCTATCCCATTTGCTTTATACGACAAAACGCTTCAACGCCAGTACAGAGTATGGACCAACTCAAAATCAACAGTTTATAATTATGGCACCTCATTTGGTCTAACATACATTAGTGAAAATGGAATAAGAACCAATGCGAATACCACCTATTCAAAATTGCAGAAGTCGGTTAATGAAGATGGATTAGAAGATGGTTTTAACACTCCTTCATGGATGGTTAATTTAAGCTTTTCAAAACAACATATATATAAGACGCTTGGAGGTGGAATTGGTTATAAATGGCAAAGTGCATACTACTTACAATCTTTTCTTGTAAATGGCAATGTACCTGCTTATGGAACAATTGATGGAAATCTGAATTATCAAATACCCAAAACAAAATGGTCTTTAAAGTTGAGTGCAACAAATCTTCTTAACAAATATTATTACTCATTTCTCGGAGGGCCAAGTATTGGAGGCATGTATTATTTATCAATCTTGTACTTATAGATTTTTCACACATAACTACCGTTACGTTAAAAACTTGAATCTCCCTTTGTTGACTGAAGTTATTCTGTTATTGTTATCACTTATTTATCAATTTCAAATAAACTGTACCTTTTTTCTCACCCGCTTTACTAATCATTTGTTGTTGAACTGTAGGCTCTTTATAAGAAGCATATTTATGCTCCAGTTTCTCTATCAATATTTCAAGACAGCTTAAAAAAAACAGCATCCACTCACAGATAATCTCTTTATCAGTCCCCCTGTTTAAGTTTTATCCCAGCAATTTCACAACTTACAGTTTAACGTATAATCGTTATACTCCCACTTTTGATACTTAGAGTAGAATCTGTTATTGCCTGTACTTTTAAAATATAATAATAAGTCCCAGTTGGCACTGATTTTCCGTTTCTGGTTCCATTCCATGGATCGCCCTGATTACCTGTTTGAAAAAGGGGCATCCCATAACGATCGAAAATGGTTAAACTATAGTAAGAAGTTGTGCAAGAGTATTGCGGTTTAAATTCATCATTGATTCCATCACCATTTGGAGAAAAGGCATTGGGTATATTAAATTCGCAGGCGCAATTCTTATATTGTATTACTGTAGTATCAGAAGCCTGTCCACACAAATTTGTTG
Source organism: Chitinophagaceae bacterium (assembly GCA_019752295.1). Classification (GTDB taxonomy): domain Bacteria; phylum Bacteroidota; class Bacteroidia; order Chitinophagales; family Chitinophagaceae; genus Sediminibacterium. Next base: position 58,356 of record JAIEMK010000053.1, read on the forward strand.
CAACTACATAGTATCGGCCAGCTTGTTTTACTGTAAATATGGGAAGTGTTGATCCATTCTGCCATAAATATTTTGTTTCTGGATTACCAGCGTATAGTACTAATTGATCGTTTACACAAAGAATTGTATCTGGCCCAAGATTAATAATTGGTTTTGCCAAATAGTTTATAGAAATTTTAGCGGTAGTATCACAACCATTTTGAGTTACTGTTACCCAATATTTACCTGAATGATTAATACGATATTGCGGATTTTTAGAGCCGTCCTGCCATACATAATTTGCCATCGGTTTTGTAATATCTAGTATTAGCGTACTATCTACACATAAGGTTGTATCGTTTCCCAATGAAATACTTGGAATCGGATATCCAATAACTTGCAAGGTATCGATAGTGGTACAACCCAAAGCTTTCGCATTTAACCAATATTTACCGGGCTGAGTAATTTTAATGGTCTGTGTTGTTTCATTTGTACTCCAAAGAAATGAGGTGGCTCTATTTCCCGGATCGAGCAATAATTTACTTCCAATACAAAAACTTGTGTCTTTGGGTAACACAAGAGTTGGGCCAGTTATAAAACGGCAATTGATAGTATCTGATTTGGCACATCCGTTTACTTTAACATTAACCCAATATTTACCGGGGTTTGAAACTATTTTTGTTTGAGTAGTACTATTATCATTCCACAAATAAGTTGCCCCAGTATAATTTGCATTTAATACAATTGAACTATCTACGCAGATAACTGTGTCTTTACTGGGAAAAACAGGGTTGTTAAACAATAAGTAACTAACGTTGATAGTATCACTTATCTGACAACTACTCAATTTTGCTGTTACCCAATATTTCCCCGCTTTTGTAACCAGATAGGAATTGTTTTTTGAATTATCCTGCCATGTTAAACTAGCACCCAATAAATTAGCGACTAATTCAATTGCAGTGCCATCACACAAAGTAGTATCATTACCCAGATTAATAGTGGGTATAGTATTTAATATTTCAATACTATCATAAATAGTAATTCCGTTCATATCAATCACTCGTATGTTATATTTCCCTGCAGTCAGAGAGTATATTGTTACAGTAGAGTCATAGGATTTGATTTTTGCAATTCCCGAAGTATTAATAACCTGAACAAAATAAGGCTTAGTTCCGCCAGTAGTATTAAATGAGACTGCAGCGTTTTGATTATTACATAATTCGTTGGTTACTGTTTTTGCGTTCACAATACAAGTTGGAATGATTTTTATTTTTGCGGAGCTATCTTTAAAATTATTAGCATCTCTAACATAAACTTTATAAAAGCCTGATAACAGATTTTTGAAAGTATTATCAAATTGGTAGTTAACATTATCAACCGAATACATGTACGGTGTGACTCCTTTAATGGCGGATGCAATAATCCCCCCCCCGTTGGCACCACAGGTATCGTTGTATTTAGTAAAAGAAATAACCGGGCATTTATTATACACAGATGCAATTGCTGAACTCAATGCCCCGCTGGCGTCTTTAACTGTTACTGTATAAGTACCAGACTTCAATCCTGTTATACTATTATTTGTTTGATAGTTTATTCCATCAATAGTATAGGTATAAGGTGCTATTCCCCCAGATGCATTGATGGTAAGTCCTCCATCACCGCCTCCACAAGAGGCATCAATACTTAGAAATTGTATATACAGTTCACAAGATTTAGCAATATTTATTATTGAAGTATTTCGAATATTATGGACAGTATCTTTTAAATATAAATTGTGTATTCCCGGACTCAAATTGATAAAACTATCTACCCGATTATATCCAGAAGAAGAAAAGAGATATTTATCTTTTAAAGTCGTAAAATGTATACTATCAAAAGAATATGCAATAATCGAATCAAATTTATTATGAAATCGAACACGCATTGCTTCAGCATCATTTCCGCATGCTGTTTTTACAGCAAGTTGATTTGCAGAAATGGCACATGGCATAGTATCATACAAACTAATAGGCCAATAAAAAGACATGCAGCCATTTCCATCTAATACCTTGCACATATAAAACCCTTCTCGTAAATTGGTAAATATGCTATCTGGATTAAAAGATGCGCCACCATCAATACTATATAGAAAAGGTGACTTACCGGAGGTGGGGGTTGGAAAAACTATTTTCCCATTAGTACTCTCGCAAGTTGATGGATTTAAAAGTACCGGTTTCGCAAATACTGGAATAGGGAAATCAGAACTAATACTAATTAAAGTGTCTTTTCTAAGCCCAACTGAATCTATTACAGTTAAAGTATAATTTCCTAAATAGAGTTGAGGGAAATATCCATTATTCTGAGTTCTTGTATAGGTATGGTTTCCAGATATTCCATATGTATAGGGTTGGATTCCTCCTGTAGCCGTTATATTAATTCTTCCAGTACCAATATTGTTACCATCCAGATTATGCCCGCCTTTAGACTGACAGGTAGTATTGGTTACACTTACATTTAATACTAATTGACAGAATAATTGATTGCTGAAAAGCACCGAAAAGAAAACTACAATAAACTTTTGCATTTTAATTTTCACCATAAATAGTTTCCGTCTTTAATGATTTAAAATACTGATTTTAAATCATATAGCATCAATAACCTCTTTTTGTCTGCTTTTTAATGGTCCACAAAATGAGCTTCTTTAATTTGAATGGCGGCAGAGTACCTAGTTATTAAATATCCTATCTTTTACTTGCCCTTCTGGCGTTCTCATTAATACGATAACTATTTTTATTGCAGTTATTTTTTGAATAATATTTCAATTTGTTGTGTAGACGGGAATACGGTGAACTATGATCTTGAAAAATGTAACAGTGGTTGTAGTGATTTTTTGCCCATAAAGTAAAGCTATTACTTGACAAAAGCAAGGAATAGTAAAGTTATAACTTGACGAATATTGGTTGATATTTGGCTTAAGGGGATATTTATTTGCTATCATTCAGAGATCTCCATTAAAAATTCTCTAGGCGTATAAACAGGTAATAAAGGAATACATTGTTTTTGCAATTGTTTGTCACGCGATATGAAGTAATCTAGTTTATGATGCACAGCAGTATAGTATTGCAGCGCATCTTCAATATCATTTATTTTTGAATGAAGGGCATTCAACACAATTTCATGAGGTAGATCAATTACGGTTACATCTGCCATTAGGGTTAACAACAACTCTTTTGCTTTTGCATTACCATATGCCTTTGTTAACCAGTAGCCAACAATATGTACAATGGAAGCTGTGATAAAAGCCTGAATAGTTCCGTTTACGGCCAATGCAATAATTTGTTTCGACTGCTCATACTCCTCGCACTTTAAAGTGAAGTCGAGCAATATATTGGCATCTAGAAATACTTTAGAAGCCATATTTTTTTGCATTTTCTTGATAGTACAAATCTTTTAAATCGTCGCCCTTACCGATAACAGGTTTTTTCAATTTCTCTGATTCAAGTATACGCATGTTTTTAAATTATGCGTATTAATATTTGGAGCGATACAGAAAATGACTTGGGATGATTCTGGTGGGTTTCAGAGAAATTAGTGACGGAATAGTAACAGTTTTCGTTCTGGAAATATAAGGTTAATGGATGTCAATATTCTCTTAGCCTATTTTAAACGCTTCAAGAAATTCCCTTTCTCGGTTTTGGTGAGCAATGCAGTTTTTCTTCCTTTTTGCATCGCATTCACTAGTGCAGCATCCTCTTCGGCTTCCGAATGAAACCCGATATTAAGGCTGCTCAAAAATGCCCTTACTATTTTTTCTTGTTGTTTATTCCGGGGATTAATTATAAGTGCCATAGAACGAATTTAAGATATTTCGTCGCCTTGTTTAAGCACCTTAAAGTTTATTCAATAATCGTGTTGGTTTCGTAAATGTCCACCAACCTAAAGCAAATGCTTTGTTGTATTCAATTTATCTAAAATATTAATTCCTCTGCACAAATCATTTAAGAATTCCTATAAATTGCCATTCTAACCCAAGTTCTTTAGCAGCACCCTGTTCAGTAAAGGCATAGGGTGTAACGCTTGTATTTCGTTTGCTTTGGGATGCGGTAACAGATTGTGACCGGATAGTCTGCCATTCAGCAAGGGTAAGCCGAAACATAAAATCGAACGGGAACCGGTTACTATTTCGTTTTACGGCTTGGTTTAAAGCCTTTGTTTCAACTTCATAAAGCTGGGCAAGGTCAAAATCCAGCATTACCCTTTCGTCCCGTAATTCGCAAATTCTATTTTGGATGCTTTGTATTATTTGCATACTGATTTTATTAAAAGTCTAATTGTATTTTGTATGCTACATTTCTTTACGTTTGGTCTATCATCTTTGCATAAACCTGTGTTGTTTTTAGTTCCCTGCGTCCCGGTATCTTAGAAACGGTGTAAATGCCTGTTCCTTTACTATATCAATGCGAAGTTATAAATCTTACAGAAAAAAACTTTAGAATGAAGCCTCGTAAAAAAATTTGATGCAGATAAACACTAATTTGCTTTTATCTCCGGTTGTGGATACAAACAACAATGATTTGTATGCTGAAACGAATGAGAGGGATGCTGTTATTTGTTTTTGAGAGCGGATAGAGAAGTTGGTGGAGGCTGCTTGTGAAATGAGGAAGAAATAACTTCGCCATTTCATGTTTAATTATTTCTGTGCATGAAAATTGCTGGCTTAAAAAAATAAGAAGATATTCATCAGCATCTACTCTTACTTTGAGCAACATCTTGTTGTCACGCAACTTTATTTGCCAACTTGATGTCTATTTAACGACGTATAATATCCTTTCCCAATTGTATCTGCAAGAGGCAGTGTGTAGTCTGGTCTTTTGTCTAACCCAACATTTTTCATTGCATCAATAATTTGCTGGAGTTCTTTGAAGTTAGTGTCTTTAGAGCATTTTTGCTCTTCGGCTTTCACTATTTCTTGAATTTTTTCAGTAATTGAGTTCATGGTGCAAATTTAGATGAATTTTCTTGAATGGAGAAACGCTTCAGACCCATTTCTTAGTATATATTGGCAAATCAAATCATTATATTCCCTTACAAGAGGCTTTAACACAGTATCATTAGAATAATCTTCAATTTTAAGTTTTAAAATATGTGTCAAAGCGGCAACTCCTATTGAACGTCCATGTGAATGCCAAAGTTTATTGTCGCCGAGGTCTTTTGCTATTTCTTTAGCTCTGTCTTCTTTTTCTACAGGTGTTACAGGTAATCCAGCTTTGTGGTAATTCCAATTCTTGAATTTATATTTAACCAACCATTCTTTTAAAAGGGCAACAGTTAAATCTCTTGCTTGTTCATGCCTTCTAAGCATTGCGAGGTCTTGTTCTCTTAACATTATTAATTCGGCTTGTGTTAGTTGTCCAGCGGCTGATTTATTTATCATTTCTTCAACTTTATCAAGATACCCTAATGCGGGGACCCAATTTTTCCCGTTGAATACCTGCGGGTCAATTGGACCAAGTGAAGAAGAGTAATCCATGTAGATTTTATCGCCAGACATGCAGAAAATTGTTCCAGCAGAATACGCTGAATCTGGAACTATAAAGCAAACTTCCTGATAATGATGCCTAGTTATTTTAACAAGCTTTTCTACTGTCTCTGCACTTCCTCCTGGAGTATTAAGTATAATACAAAGAGTATCATGTTGAACAATATCTAACTTTAAATCTTCAATAAAATCTCTAAATGGCTTTTCTAATGAATCGGCAATTGGCCCATAATAGAAAATCACATCAGCGTTAAAATGGCTTTCAAGTTTTGCAAGCCTTTCATTAAGTATGTCATGAAGCGTAGAATCGAAGATTGGTTTCATCTGTTTACATTAATTTCCAAAAATAGTGGTTTGATCCTACAAACAAATTTGTTAGCTACACCTTAAATATAAACAACTCTTACTACTTAACACAATATCAAAATTAGTTTTATTTGCCTCTATTGGGAGGTGTTGGAGGTTTTGGTGGTGGTGACGCCTGAGTGCTCTGTGTTGTAACTTTGGTATTGCCTTTTGTTTGCCCTTCATTAAGGGGTTTCGACTTTGGTTTCTCCGCCATTTGTTTCATTTTTAGGTTTGTTAGTAAATGGGACTTCAATGATAATATCATCCTTAGGTCGAGATAAATAAACTTTGTCAAGTTCATACATCAAAGTTGACGAACTATAGTCATATACCTTTACATCACTTAATACAATTTCTTTAAACTCATCAGTTTCTGAGAATGAATTTATCATTCCATGATAGGTAATATTGTTTTTAATATCTCTAAAATAAATTTCATTTATATTATTTGCATTCAAAAAATAAGGATAAAGATTTTCGTCACCATATTTTGTTGTCAGCTTTAAAGACTTACCGATCTTGTTAATTATTTTATAGTTATCTAGTCCAGCACAAATAAAACCAATCAGAACCGAAGTTACTATTGCTTTAATCACAGCTTCATAAGGAATCTCTTTAGAAGGTAGGTTTGACCAAAAATTTGCAAAGCTTTGTTCGCTTCCGCATAAATTAAATGCAAGTTGAGCAAACAAATAACTAATGCCACCAAATAAAATTGAATTAGCGACAAATTGAAAAGAATTCCATTTTTTATGAATTGTAAGCTTTTCAAAAATCAAGCTTGCTATTGCTCCTGGTATTAGGAGTATTATCAGTTTAATTGTTAGTTCTGGGATTTCCATAAATCACTTTGTAATCTTCTCCTAAGTTCTACCGTTAAGTAGCTTATTTAATATTAGTTTAACAAGTTCAGCCTAATTGCAAAAAGTTAATAAGACAGTCTAGAAATTGAAGAATTTTATTTAATGTCAAAAATTCGATTTAGAATTTCATACCAACTTCTTCCAGGCTGTGCAACCTGAAGGTGTTTTGTTAATTCTTGTTCAATTACTTTTAGTCGCGAGATATCTTCTTGATTAAACAAATGCATTGTAGCTTTAGGAAGGTTTAATTCAATTGCTTCTTTCTCTTTGGGTTTTCTACCCTTACTAGGTATAACTCTCTTAAAGACAACAGAGTTTTCATCCGATTCAAAAACTTCAAAGCCAAGCCCATTTGATTTTTTTTCAATAGTACTCATGGTTATTTAGTTTGAATTGTTTCGTAGTGATATTATATCATAAAGACCATCAGCCACCCCTTCAATAATTGCGATATCATACTTCCCATTAAATACATTCTTTTTATTACTGTCAATACAAATAAACCCATGACAATTTAGGTTTTTTGAATCTACATTTTTTATTGGAACTATTGGATGAACTAGTTCACTTTCATATGGTAATTTTCCACTGTCGTAACATTGCCTACTTGTATTGTCATAATTAGTTGAGGCATTAATATTGTTATTTATAAAATGTTTTTCTTTTTGGCCTAGCATAAACTTATTAAATGAAGAGGAAAAAGCTGTGTTTCCAATTATCGTATGTTTAACACCTGAATATAATTTGGTATCTCTATCCTGATGATTTATATCCCTAGTTAGATTTACTAAAACCGTTTTTTCATCTACTTTATTATCTCCAATGGGTACTTTTATTGAAACACCACAGTTGCTTTTTGTTACTTCGTCATAAATAGTTTTCAAATTATTACAGAACAACAACATTGCACTCATAAATTCTGTATCCTGATGACCTGGAGTTTTTCTATAAGCATGAGCTTGCGCAAAGCTATCTTTCAAGATTATTATTGCTTCTCCATAAACCGAATTTGTATAAATCTCATGAAAGTATTTAAGACTCTCCTTAATAAAAATCAACCCGAATCTGAACAGAAAAAGAATCACTAATGCAATAAAGCCAATAACAACTGATTTTTCCGGATTAAGCTCAAAAAAATCCTTCCCGAATTTCAAAACAGCAAATAGAGTACTTATACTTCCTATTAACCATTTCCAAACTTTCCAGTTAAACGCTCCCAAAAAAGACCTCCCTAAAATTTTATAAATTTCCCTGTAATTAAAACTCATACGATCTACTCTATTTTTTATACTAATCTGTAAGTCATCAAAGAAGTCCTTAGTTCATAAAACTGCAATGATTCCCTAATCGAAACTATTCCATGGGGGGAGATATCAATTACAATATAAACTGAATATTTGACATATTACATAGTTTTAAATGTTTTAATGGAATTCTTATTTCACCATTATATCTTTGTGTATCATATTGCATCATTGCTGCCCATAATAAATCCGCAATAACATCGAATTAATAAAAATCAAGAGTAGTAACCGAATTAGTCACAACTTTTGGGCTACTAAAGGCATAAAAAGGCAAGAATCGGCAAATGTAAATGGCTGATTTAGAATGTAAACACCGTAGAATGTGCACCTTTCGTGATGAGGCTATCCCGTCCTTCGTCGGGATGGACTCGCTTCGCTCGCTCATTTTCCGATACAAAACTTCGAAAAAATAAAATCGAGCTGGTCTTCATTCGTGATCTCGCCGGTAATGAGACCTAGATAGTGCAGGCACTGTCGGATATCAAGGGCTATCAGATCGCTGGGAATATTGTTGTCGAGGCCCTGCAACACGTCGGCCAATGAATTGCTCAAATGCTTTAAGGCATCGTAATGCCGCGCATTGGTTACAATGGTGGCATCGGCATTGATATCGCCACTAACGGCTTTGGCTACCAGCGCAGTTTTGAGCTGATTGATCTGCCTGTTTTCTTTTGCGGAAATAAAAATAACTCCGGAAAATGCCGCAAACTTTTCTTTGGCCATCGCTTCCCTGCCATCTACCTTATTTCCAATCAGCAAATACTGAATATTTTCTTTTTTAAAGCCATCTACAACAGCCTGCAATTCGGTAACGCTAATTTCATTTACATCAAATAAATACAATACCACATTCGCCGCACGCATTTTTTCGAAACTCTTCTCGATTCCAAAAATTTCGATCTGATCCTTACTGTGCTCGCGAATGCCCGCCGTATCAATTAAACGAAACAATACTCCATCAATATTCAACACTTCCTCGATGGTGTCGCGCGTGGTGCCCGCCATTTCGCTTACAATGGCCCTGTTTTCGTTTAATAAAGTATTGAGCAATGTACTCTTCCCCGCGTTGGGTTTGCCAATAATGGCCACTTGTACACCATTTTTAATAACGTTGCCCAATTGAAAGGATTGTAATAACTGTTCTGTTGATTGTACAAGAGTATCTATCAATTGATGCAATTGTATGCGGTCGGCAAATGCAACATCCTCCTGCGAAAAATCGAGCTCCAATTCGATGAGCGCCGAAAATTTTATCAGCTCTTCGCGCAACTGATGCAAGGCCGACGAAAATCCGCCCCGCATATTATTCAAGGCTGTTCTTCTGCTGGCTTCGGTATTACTTGCAATTAGGTCTGCCACCGATTCGGCCTGGGCCAGATCGAGTTTGCCATTCAGAAATGCACGCTGCGTAAACTCGCCGGGCCGGGCTATGCGCACGCCCTGCTCACAAATTGCTTTAATGATTTTTTCGATAATAAACTGCGAACCATGACAACTGATTTCAATCACGTCTTCGCCGGTATACGAAGTGGGTCCTTTAAATAATGCAATTACCACTTCATCCAATAATTCGTTCTGCTGTTTTAATTATTCCACATTAATTGTTTGAGATGGGTTGTTTTCAAGTTTTTTTTAG
>JAIEMK010000034.1 GCA_019752295.1 Chitinophagaceae bacterium
TTATATTTGAAACACTATTATTAACTAAGACAAAATACTGTCCGACTAAATCATCACACCTCACCTCACTGTTTATCCGGGCAAAGCAAAACGCTTCTTTTTACGAACAGAGTTAAGTACAATGCCTTGTAAAATCAATTGCAATTGAACGGCATCAATGATAGCACCGTTACTATTGGCTGCAATAGAAGGTAGTTCATACACACCCTTTTCAATAATGAAATACAGAATAAGCTACTTTTTTTGCTGCACAATAAGTTCTTTGATTTAATCCACTGGATTGCCAATCTTCAATCATGGCCATAATTTGTTCGCATTGCTCTTTTTTGTTTTGCATGTTTACTCTTTTTGCAAAACTCAAACTAACTTAACAACTTTACAATATGGTATCGGTGGGGGACTTACAAGCCGTAGTTGCTTTTGTTATTGGTAAAGACAGATTCTACATCATGGTATAAACCCTAGAATTAAGAGCATGCTGGCACACTAAAAAAGCCGCCCCATTTATTTAGGGAGCGGCTTTACCAATCAAATTGTTTAATTTATAACTCTTAAATTTACCTAGTGTTCACACTTAGAAAGTGACAGGTTAGTACTAATACTTATCAAAGAAAAGTTTAGTAGTTACTTTATCACCGCCTATAGCAGTTGAAGCACTGTTGTAATTGACGGTATTGATATTTTGTTCATCGACAGAATACGTATAACGCAAAGGTATTACTGTTAAAGCACTTGTTGGCGCTATCAATTGCGGGTAATCCAATCTTCTCCATTCTGTCCAAGAATCATAACCGCGATTATATAAGCCAATCCATTTCTGAATACCTATCTTTTGTTTATAGGTACCGGGAGCAGAAAGATAATTTACAGAGGGTTGCGTTAAAAAAACAGAAGCATCCGAACTACTACCACCCCATTCTTTTATAGACGCACTTACAGCATTATTATAATGTACAAGAGCAGTACCCGGAACATTATATTCACGTTCTACCGCTTCTGCCAATATGAACTCAATTTCTGAATAAGACAATAAAGTAAGCGGAAAATCCGGTGCAGTTATTTTATCAGATGGTTTAGAGAAAGTTGCATAGCTATTACTTGCACCATAAATACCTCCAGAGAAATCTCCATTGGCATCTGTTGTAAAAAACAAAGACAATCTAGGATCATTCAATCCTTTCATTGCATCCACAAGTGTATTGGCACCAACAAAATCTTTACGACCACTTTGTACAAGGTTTACCCAAATTTGGTTGGTATTTGGAGGAGACGAAAGATAAGCAAACATTGCATTATTATTGCTACTGGTAAACACATTAGGAGCAGCAGCCTCAACAACAGCTTTAGCAGTAGCCGGATCTGAATCTGCCAGCAGAATACCCATCTTTAGCTTAAACGAATTTGCGAATTTTTTCCAAGAAGCTACATCTCCTCCATACAACAAATCTGAAGAACCAAAAGAAACAGCCCCTGTATTTAAAGCCGCAATATCAGTGTCCAATCGCTTTAACAAGTCAGCATAAATGGTTTTAGCATCATCATATTTAGGCCTAGGTTTGTTATAATCCAAAGCCTCTGTATAAGGAATATTTCCAAAAGTAGTTATTAAATGATAATAAGCAACCACTTCCATAATATCAGCCATAGCAACTTCATTCTTTACCTGCGCTGGGTCAGCAACATCAGTTGGAATTAATTTTTTAGCCTCCTCAAAGTTTTTAAGTACATCTCTATAAAAAGTATTCCACCATCCTCTAGGGATATTACGTTGATTTAGATCATAATTACTTTCATCCGTATAGGTAGTTTCCGTCCACTGTTGTGTCAATAACCTGAAAATGTTCAGATTCACATTTGGCGAAGACAGAGCATCAGCCATATTCTTTTGAGCACTTGAAAATAATGCATACGAGGGAACCACTGTAGGGTTTTTAGGATCATTATTCAGGCTAGCTAGATCTTTAGTACATGATCCAAAGAGCAATAATGATATAGAAAATACTATTATTTTTTTCATTTTTTCTGCGTTTAGAATCTTAACTTAATGTTGAATCCGATGTTTCTTGTTGTAGGATATGCCCCACCTTGATAACCTTGCAAGTTGCCAGAACTTACTGTTTCTTCAGGATCGGAATAAGGAAGTTTTTTACTAATAATCCACAAGTTTCTACCTACCAAAGAAAAACTAATTCCTTTAAACGGTGCCAATTTTTCCATCGTTTTTTGAGGCAACGAATAGGTGATATTTACCTCTCTCAACTTAACGTAACTTGCATCGTAAATAAAATCGGCGGCTGGTGCATAACGATAACCATAAGCGCCATAATTCACAGCACTAACTCTTTTTGTGTTGGGCTTGCCGTCAGCAGTAACACCCGGCCGTATAATACCTCCACCATTTGCTAAAGCATCTCTAAGTGGGTGTCCTAAATCATTTAGGCCTGCAGTTTCAGGATATAAGCCTGTAGCTAACCCATAATTCATATCCAGTGAAAACAATTGACCGCCTTGTCTAACGTCGATAAGAAATCCTAAAGCGAAATCCTTATACTTGAATGTATTTTGGATACCACCAATCCAATCTGGATTTGGGTTCCCAATTACTTCATTTGAAGTTGCAGATAATAGATATCTGCCATTTGCACCAACAGTTTTTTCTCCATTAGTATACACAAAACTACTACCACGGATAGTTCCATAAGGCTCTCCAAGTGAGGCATTAAGCGATACGCCGCCTTGAAAAGTTGCCAATAATAGGTTGGTATTGCCTCCAGCTAGTTCTACTACTTTATTCCTGTTTTGCGACCAGTTAATATTCAAATTCCATGAGAAATCTTTTGTCTGAACTGGTGTTGCAAACAAGCTAACCTCAATACCTTTATTTTCAACAGATCCTGCGTTAACGAATGTTGAATTATATCCCGTTGCTCTAGAAACAGTTATTGGCAATATCTGGTTAATTGTTTTCGCATTGTAATAGGAGACATCAAATCCTAGTCTTCCTTTTAAGAAAGACATATCTAAACCGATTTCATAGCTTTTTGTACGTTCTGGTACTAGATTTGGGTTATTTTTTGTAGTAGCTGCACTTATAATCGGTTGAGAACCAAAGGCAGTCCCTACATTGTATACATCAGTTGTACTGTAAATTGGAGCATCAGCACCAACTTCAGCATAGTTAGCTCTCATTTTACCACTAGATAACCAACTAATTTCCTTCATTAAATTTGAAAAAGTAAAACTACCGGAAACTGAGGGGTAATAATAAATATTGTTGCCTTGAGGTAAAGTTGATGATTGATCTCTTCTTATGGTTCCGTCAATTGTAACTAAGTTTTTATAAGAAAGTGTAGCACCTGCAAATACACCATTTACCTCCTTCCTTCCCAAATATTCGATCGGCGCATTAGGTGTATTTTTTGAATTAGACAAAGAATATACCCTTGGCACAATTAAACCTCCATTGGTTTCTGCAATAATGTAGGAGTCACTATTTTTCCTCAGATTTGCACCTAATAATCCTTTTAACGTCAATGTATTGGTCAATTTCTTATCAACATTGAACATAATATCGTAGTTATATTCCCTTACGCTCCTGTTGTTTCTCTTATACAAAGGCACATCAATACTTCCTGCTGCAATCCGTTCTTCCTGTATCTGATCATACCCATCCATAGCAGCTCTAGCAAGAACATTTAACCAATTTGTAATCTTATATGTAGCTGTAGCATTTGCGAAAATTCTGTTTCGAGTATCAGATTCATAACTCTCGTATCTAACCCAATAAGGATTATCCCAGTAAATAGGGGTTAAATCTGTTGGGTCTGTCCAATTCCATGTCACATTTTTTTTTGTTCTGAAATATGCATTCTTTAATTCACTGAGATCGTTATTTACCTGCCACCACTGTCTAAAGTTTGTAGCAGGGTTTTTTGAATCATAACCAGTACCATATCTGCCAGTACCATCTGTTTTGGTATAATTAACAGTAGCTGATACAACTAATTTATCAGTTACATTATAAGTACTCGAAAAGTTTAATGCATTCTTAATAATCTTGCTATTAGGAAGAATACCTTTATCATCATTTCTAGTATAGCCTAATTTAAAACTTCCTTTATCTCCACCACCATCAATAAAAATACTGTTGTTTAATGAAACCGGTTTTTCAAAATAGGTAACTGGATCATTAGCTGCTGCTACCCAAGGTCTTGGTTTTAGATAATTGGCCGAACTGGGGTCAAAAGCATCCCACTGGTATACATTTTTGGTAGGATCAAATGCTGCACCATAAGAAGCATCTTCACTAGTAGGGTCGACTAAATCAGGAATCCCATCATTGTTGATATCCCTATATAAGAAAAATCCACTCGGGTCTTCATAATATTGACCATAACCACCACCATATTTTTTTTGATATGTAGCAAATGTACTTTTGTCGATAGTTCCTTGTGAGAACCCTGTATTGATCGTGATTCCCAAACCTTTAGCCCCTTTCTTAGTAGTAATTAAAATTACGCCATTGCTGCCTCTTGAACCATATAATGCGGTTGATGCAGCCCCTTTTAATACTGTTATGGAGGCAATATCGTCTGGATTAATATCAGATAAAGGGCTGCCATAATCGTATCCACCTCGTCCAGTTCTTTGGTTCCCATCATTTTGGCTTGAATTATCATAAGGAACTCCATCTACCACAAACAATGCTTGATTATTTCCGGTTAATGATTTAGAGCCTCTCAATATTACGTTGGTAGAACCTCCAAGTGTATTTGTTTGACGAAGCTCCAAACCTGCAACTTTACCGGATAATCCATTTACAAAATTTGAAGCTCTACCTTTGCTTACCTCTTCACCTGTTACTTGTTGGGCAGAATAAGGCAATTGATTTCTGTTTCGTTTAATACCTAAAGCCGTAACAACAACCTCGTCAAGCACAGAACTTTGGTTATCCAAAGTAACAGCAAGGCTCGTTTCGTTTCCCAACTTTATTTCTTTGGAAATAAAATTGACTCCCGAAAAAATCAATATATCTCCTGTTTTAGCCTGAATCTTAAAGCTTCCATTGTTATCAGCTGCGACAATCGTAGATCCATTTTTAACCTGTACAGTAACTGCCTCTGCCGGCTTGCCCTGTTTATCTAACGCCCGACCCACAACTAGTCTTGTTTGGGCAGTTGCTCCTAGACATAAACCAAGAAGCAATACTGTAAAGAATGATAAGATTTTCTTCATGTTTTTAGTTTTAATTAGTCCCAATAATATGCGAATATAACATAACTATCATTTGTTAACAAAAAACTAATGTACCATTCCATTAACAATGGCTTAACTTTTGTAACAAATACTGATAAATGACTAAAAGTTGTAAAAAAAAGCTGCATAACCCTTTAAAATATTCTTTGCTTCATAGTTTTTAAATGCGTAACTATCTGATTATTAACACTGCAAATTATTTCGTTAGAAAAGACAAGGCAATAAATAATTGTTCAATTTTTACATTTCTAGACAAAATTTATTATGTAAGCAAAATAAGGTTATTTAAAAGCAATTCAGATATTTTTGCATTATGCTAGTATTAGATGGTAAAATAGTGTCGGCCGCAGTTAAGGAAAACCTGAAAGTCGAAACCCAAAAATTAATATTGAAAGGACACCGGGCTCCTCATTTAGCCGCTATTTTGGTGGGCACCAACGGCGCAAGTGAGACTTATGTAGCTTCGAAGGTTAAAAATTGCGAAGAAATTGGGTTCATTTCTACCCTTGTGCGATTTGACGAAAATATCGATGAAAACACTGTACTCGCAAAAATTGCCGAATTAAATGCTGATAAGCTGGTAGATGGGATACTGGTACAGTTGCCTTTGCCCAAACAAATTAGGGAGCAGAAAGTAATTGAAGCCATCGACCCCACTAAAGATGTAGACGGTTTTCATCCATCAAGTGCCGGCAGACTCATGCAGGGATTACCTAGTTTTATTCCGGCAACGCCTTATGGTATTATGATGATGCTGGAACATTATCATCTTCAAACAAAGGGCAAACACGCAGTTGTAATTGGCCGCAGTAATATTGTAGGCCGACCGATGAGTATACTTTTAAGTAGTAATATACCTTATGGCAATTGTACCGTAACGGTTTGCAACTCGCATACACCTAATCTGAAAGAGATTTGTTTACAGGCCGATATCCTAGTTGCTGCTTTGGGCAGGCCTGAATTTGTAAAAGCCGATATGATTAAGCCCGGTGCAATTGTAATTGATGTTGGTATTACACGCGTGGAAGATGCCACCGCAAAAAAAGGTTTCCGTATTAAAGGCGATGTTGCTTACGATGAAGTAGCCCCTCTAACCAGCGCAATTACACCCGTACCCGGTGGTGTGGGACTAATGACTATTGCCGGTTTGCTAAAAAATACTTTGCAAGCATACAAGATTAACAATGGCATACAATAATGCTAACGCTGAAACAGCCAGCCTCAGTATTTTGAATTTTGAATTTTCATAAAGGATCATGATAGAATCAACAACCACATTACTGCCTGTAATGGAAGCTTTTTATACTCTTCAGGGCGAAGGCTTTTATCAGGGACGTGCCGCTTATTTTATCAGGCTAGCCGGCTGTGATGTGGGGTGTGTATGGTGCGATGTAAAAGAAAGTTGGGATGCATTAAAACATCCATTACAAAGTATTGAAAGCATCGTAAATGGAGCACTGAAATATCCGGGTCGTTTGGCTGTGATTACCGGCGGAGAACCCTTACTGCACCCTCTTTCGAAGCTCACTGAAGCACTTCAGGCCGCAGGATTTGAAACCAATATCGAAACTTCAGGCTCCTCGCCTTTAAGCGGCAGTTGGAACTGGATTTGTCTTTCGCCCAAAAAATTTAAAGCTCCCATTCCTGAAATCGTTCCGCTTGCCAATGAATTAAAAGTAGTTGTATTTAATAAACACGATTTTGATTGGGCCGAAACCTATGCGGCACAAGTGAATCCAAATTGCAAATTATACTTGCAGCCCGAGTGGGACAAAGCCGCCGCAATTACAGCAATCATCGTTGAATATATCATGCAGAACCCTAAATGGGAACTGAGTTTGCAATTGCACAAATACATCAACCTACCCTAACTGATCTTCTGAATTTTAACAAACTCAATTCCTGTTTTTCACGAACTTCCCTTCATCAATTAGAGTATGAAGTCATTATTTTTTTTATCTGCACTTTTAGTTTGTTCCTTTGGTTTTTCACAAACCTATCAACCCGATCTGATCAAACCAAAAGCATTGGATCTTTACGATAAAGCGATTATGTTGCTTGGTGATGAACAACTAAAAGATGCCGTCCCTGTTTTGCAGGATTGCATTTTAATAGATAGCAATTTTGTAGATGCTTATCTTTCTCTTGCGGCTGCATACGGGCAACTTAAAAGCTATAAAGAGTCGGTATTATTATATCAAAGAGCTCGCATAAAAGACACCAGTTATTTTCAAGTTTATAAGCTACCCTACTCCATTAATCTTGCAGGGCTTGGAAGGTTTGAAGATGCGCTGCAACAGGTTACTGAATTTTTGAGTATTCCAAAAATCAGCGACCGTAGTATTAAATCAGGCAACTACAGAAAACGTTGTTACGAGTTTGCAATTGATTATCAAAAAAAACATCCTCAACAAAACTTATATCGATTCGAGCCTGTGAATTTGGGAGATAGTGTTAATAGCATTTATTCTGAGTATTATCCTTCTGTAACGGTATCGGATAATATTCTTGTATTTACCCGCAGGGGCGAACACCTGCGCGAAGATTTTATGGAAAGCAATATGAGTAAAAAGGGATTATCTTTTGCCCAACCCATCAAGGGTGATATCAATATTGAACCCAAGAAGGGTGCTATTACTTCGTCGCAGGATGGTGAATGGATTTTGTTTGCCGGCCAATTTTCGGGGCAGGGTTTTGGAAATTTCGATATTTACAAATCTGTTTATACGCCAAAGGGATGGAGTGAACCGGAAAATTTGGGGGCCAATATCAATACCGAATTTTGGGAAAGTTCTCCCAGTTTAAGTCCGGATAATCGGGTACTCTATTTTAGCAGCAACCGGCCCGGAGGCTATGGAGGCAAAGACCTTTATGTAAGTTATAGAAATGCAGAAGGTAAGTGGTCGCCCGCAAAAAATATGGGACCAAGTATCAATACTGCCGGTGATGAGTTAGCACCGTTTATTCATCCCGATAATCAAACATTGTATTTTACTTCTGATGGATTGCCGGGCTATGGAGGATCTGATATTTATTTGCTTCGAAAAAAATTGGATGGAGAATGGAGTGCGCCTGAGAACCTGGGGTACCCAATCAATACCATTGAGAATGAAGGAAGTCTTGCCGTTTCTGCAGACGGATTAACGGCTTATTATGCAAGCGATAGAGTAGATAGCAGGGGCGAACTTGATTTATATAAATTCGAAATGCGCCCGGATATTCGTCCGTATAGAACCTTATTTGTAAAGGGTTTTGTAACAGATAAGGTTAGCAAGAAGGGACTTCCTTCTTCGGTTGAATTATTCGACAACGAGAATAATAAAGCCTTGATGAAAGTGCAGACGGATGAAAAAGGCGAATACTTTATTACGCTTCCAACCGGAAGGGATTACACTTTTACTGTTAATAGAAAGGGTTATTTATTTTACAGCGAATTATATGCATTGAGTTCGAAGGAAGCCGACAGTGTTTATCAAAAAAATATTCCGTTACAACCAGTTACACTGAATGCCAATTTTGTTTTCAATAATATTTTTTTCAAAAACAATTCATACGAATTACCCAGCTCGGGCCTGATTGAGCTGGATAAACTATTGCAGGTATTAAACGAGAATCCAACAATCAGAGTTGAGATTAGCGGACATACAGATAATCTCGGCAAGCCCGAAGACAATCAAATACTTTCCACTAACAGAGCTAAGGCCATTGTTACTTATTTAACTTTAAAAGGGGTTGATATAAAACGACTTGTGTACAAAGGCTATGCTGCTACCAAGCCCATTGCCGATAATAATACAGATGCGGGAAGGGCTAAGAACAGGAGAACAGAATTTACTATCATCGGTTTGTAAATATTTTAGTGAGGCTAAAATGATTTAATGAAGCATCTTTTCTATCCACAATTATTTTGTTGAAATTGAAGGATGAAAGAATCGCAGTTTCATCAAATTGCACTCACCCTTATTCCTGAAATCGGTACCGTTCATGCAAAGAACCTGTTATCGGTATTCGGTGATGCTTCAGCCATTTTTCAGGCAAAGAAAAAGGAGTTAGTTGCTGTGGAAGGGATGAGTGAGCGAAAGGCAAAATGCATTAAAGATTTTAACGAATTTTCGCTGGTTGAAAAGGAGTTGATTTTTTTGGAGAAGAATAAAATTCAAACCCTTTTTATTTCAGAAGATGCGTATCCAAAACGATTATTGAATTGTTATGATGCACCTACCATTTTATATTATTCTGGTCCTGCAAAACTCAATGTATCCAGGGTTATCAGCATTGTTGGCACAAGGTCGAATACCGAATATGGTAAGCAGGTAACCGAATCCTTTCTGGAATCCATCCCGAACGAAAATTTGATTATTGTAAGCGGATTGGCATTGGGTATCGATGCCATTGCACATCGTTCGGCCATTAAAAATAAAATTCCAACGGTTGGTGTTTTGGCCCACGGCTTAGATCGCATTTATCCTTCGCTACACAAAATGCTTGCAAAAGAAATGCTCGAAACAGGCGGCCTACTAACTGAATTCAGAAAAAACACTTTGCCCGACAAACACAATTTTCCAAGAAGGAACAGAATTGTTGCAGGCTTGGCTGATGCCACCATTGTGATTGAAACAGATTTGAAGGGTGGTAGCATGATAACTGCAGAACTGGCTTCTGCTTATAACCGCGAATTATTTGCAGTGCCCGGTAAAATCACAGATATAAAAAACAGTGGTTGCAATAAATTAATCCGAGATAATAAAGCCAACCTTTTTAATGGTGCTGCAGATTTTCTGGAATGGATGGGCTGGCAAGAAAAAAAATTAGTTCCAAAAAAACAAAGGGTTCTTTTTTATGAATTTACAAAGGAAGAACTCATCATAGCCGACCTATTAAGTGGATATGAGGCAAAGTCGATCGACGAGCTCTATTTAAAAAGCGGTTTGAGTAGTAGTGCATTTGCCGCAGCAATTTTAAGTTTAGAATTACAGAATGCGGTTCAATCGCTTCCGGGGAAAATGTTTCGATTGGTGGAATAGAAAATAGTCTTCCCTTGCTTTTGAATTTTGACTTTTGAATTTTGACTTTTTCTTTTATCTTTGCACATGGCAATAAGAAATAGTTCCCCACGCAAAAGCAGCTCCAATTCAAGATTATTCGGCGATGGACTTACATTTGACGATGTATTGTTGATGCCCTCTTACAGCGAAGTTTTACCGCGCGAAGTTGATATCCGTTCTAACCTTACCAAGAGTATTACATTAAATGTTCCCCTTCTCTCTGCGGCAATGGACACTGTTACAGAAGCTAATCTGGCAATAGCTTTGGCCCGCGAAGGGGGGCTTGGTATTTTGCACAAGAATATGAGCATCGAGCGTCAGGCTGAACAGGTTCGCAAAGTAAAAAGAAGCGAAAGCGGCATGATCATCGATCCCATTACCTTATTGGTAGATGCAACCATTGGCGATGCGTTAAAATTGATGAAAGAAAATCGGATAGGTGGTATTCCGATTGTAGATGCTGGCCAAAAACTGGTAGGTATTTTAACCAATCGTGACCTTCGTTTTGAAACCAATAATAAAAGAAAGGTTTCGGAAGTAATGACCAAAGAAAAACTCATTACAGCACCGGAGGGTACCGACCTAAAAAAAGCAGAAACCATTTTACGCAATTACAAGATCGAAAAGTTACCCGTTGTAAATAAACAGGGTAAGCTGATCGGTCTGATTACATATCGCGATATTTTACAGATCCGCAATTATCCGAATGCGGGCAAAGATGGATTGGGGCGCTTAATAGTTGGGGCGGCTTTAGGCATTACAAAAGATTTGCTTGACAGAGCATCGGCTTTACAAACAGTAGGTGTTGATGTTGTTACACTTGATAGTGCGCACGGTCATAGCAAAGGTGTAATTGATGCACTAAAAAGTTTGCGCAAAAATTTTAAACACTTACAAATTATAGCCGGAAACGTGGGTACTGCAGAAGGCGCATTGGCATTGGCTGCTGCAGGTGCCGACTGTGTAAAAGTAGGTATCGGACCGGGATCGATTTGTACAACCAGAATAGTTGCAGGTGCCGGAGTTCCGCAGCTTACTGCCATCATGGAAGCCAGTAAAGCTTTAAAAGCAAAGGGCATTCCGGTAATTGCAGACGGCGGTATTCGTTACACAGGTGATATGGTAAAAGCGCTGGCTGCCGGGGCAAATATTGTAATGATGGGAAGTGTTTTTGCGGGAGTAGAAGAAAGCCCTGGTGAGACCATCATTTATGAAGGAAGAAAATTCAAAGAATATCGCGGCATGGGTAGTTTGGGTGCGATGAGTCAGGGCAGTGGTGACAGATATTTCCAAGACGTGGAAGATGATATCAAAAAATATGTACCAGAAGGCATCGAAGGTCGTGTTGCATTTAAGGGTAACCTGAGTGAAATTGTTTACCAGTTTGTAGGAGGTTTAAGAGCTGGTATGGGCTACTGCGGTGCAAAAAATATTAAGGAATTACAAACAGCTACTTTCATTAAAATCAGCAATGCAGGTATGAAAGAAAGTCATGCACACGATGTGGATGTAACCAAAGAAGCACCGAATTATAGCAAGAAATAAAATTCTGGCAATATGAACTTCGTTTAAAAGGCGAAGTTCATATTGATTATCTATCTTAATTTGCTGGTCCTCTGCAGGGATATAGCATTAACAAATTTTTACTCCTCTTCTCTTTCGATTTTTCTTCCGAACTTTCGCAGATTAAATTTAGATTCTTGAAAAAGTCAATCAGCATTGGATGGAGCATTCTTGCGGGAATACTCTTGTTCGCAGCGTGGCCAGTTTCGCCACTTACTCCTTTGATATTTTTTGGATTTTGTCCGCTCCTATTTATTGCCGAATTCATTAATAAAAAAACAAATTATTTCTGGCATGTATTTCTGGCAATGCTTATCTGGAATGCAAGTACCACCTGGTGGATCTGGAATTCAACGGATGTAGGAAGTGTTGCAGCCATCATTGCCAATAGTTTAATGATGTGCATCCCATGGGTTGGTTTTTTTGCGGTTAAAAAAAGATCGGGTAAAACTTTTGGGTATACTGCATTGGTCGTATTCTGGATGTTATTTGAATACATTCATTTAAACTGGCAATTGAGTTGGCCATGGTTAACCCTGGGTAATGTTTTTGCTGCTCACCCAGAATGGATTCAATGGTATGAATTTACCGGTGTAAGTGGGGGAACCATCTGGGTCATCGTCACCAATATTCTGATCTATGAATTGGTTGTTGCAGTTAGAAATAAGCAACAACTAAGTAAAATACTTTTAAGATGTTTAGTAATCTTAATTTTCCCGCTCCTGACTTCTTTTTATAATTTGTTTTACTATCTGCAGCATACATTTAATAAACCCGCAACAAGTAATATTATTGTTGTGCAGCCCAATATCGATCCCTTTCAAAAATTCGATGCGTCCACTGCCGCTCAACAGATTGATATTTTAGTCAAATTATCAGAGCAACAAATTGATTCTGCAACCAAACTGGTGGTCTGGCCCGAAACGGCAATGAGTGTTGCAGACTGGCAATCGAATGTGCGCGAAAATATTTTTTATAAACCGGTATTTGAATTTGCAAACAGGCATCCCGATATCAGTTTGATTTCGGGTATCGAAACTTTTAAATCCTACTCCAGCGCCAATGCTTCTCCAACAGCAAGGCAAAGAGAAGATGGCGTATTTGTGGACGCGTTTAATGCTGCAGTGTTGATTAAGTCGAATCAGAATCTGGAATTTTATAATAAAAGTAAGTTGGTACCAGGCGTGGAATCATTACCCACTTTCCTGAAATTTATGGGCCCTGTATTTGAAAAATTCGGAGGCAGCACAGGTGGTTATGGAAGGTCAGATTCTTCATCCATTTTTCATTCAGAAAACAATCCCTATAGCGCAGCGCCAATAATATGCTACGAGAGCATTTACGGCGAATACGTTGCAAGTTATGTTGCAAAAGGTGCGAACCTGTTAACCATCATTACAAATGACGGATGGTGGGGCAATACTCCCGGGCACAAGCAACACCTTGAATACGCAAGACTGCGTGCAATTGAAACTAGAAGGTGGGTTGCACGGAGCGCGAATACCGGCATATCAGCCATAATCGACGATAAGGGAAATATTATTCAAACACAGGGATGGAATAAAGCGGCATTTATTAAATATCCTGTACCGATTTCTGAAGAAATAACTTTCTATGTTCGTTTTGGTGATTGGTTGTATAAAATAGCAGGTGTACTAGCGGTTTTAATGCTTGGATGGAATTTATTTCTTGTAATGCGCGAAAAGAAGTTAATTTAAAGGATTGCAAAAAATTTTCTCATATCGGTCATCCAATATTTCTTACCGTATCATCGGCAAAGGCAATCCTGTTGTATTGATTCACGGTTTTGGAGAGGATAGTCGTATCTGGGATCGCCAGATTGATTTTTTGCAAACCCATTGTTTACTTGTCGTTCCCGACTTGCCGGGCTCAGGAAATTCAACATTATTATCTCCGATTGATTCAAGCGACGATGAAAATAAAGCAATTACAATTACTGACTATGCGGAGCTGATTGATGCTTTATTGATACATGAGAATATCGCAAATTGTTGTATGCTCGGGCATAGTATGGGTGGTTATATCACTCTTGCATATGCAGAAAAATATCCTAGCAAATTACACTCATTTGGATTAGTTCATTCTACCGCATTTGCCGACACCCCTGAGAAAAAAGAGAACAGATTAAAAGGCATTGCGCTGATGGAACAGTATGGCGCAGCCCCATTCTTAAAAAATACCATCCCAAATTTATTCGGTGCGCAGTACAAAAAAACGCACCCCGAAATGGTTGCAAAACTAATTGAAGAAAGTTCCACATTCAACACGCAGGCATGTCAGCAATATTATCGTGCAATGATGCTGAGAACCGACAAAACGAATGTTTTAAGAGGCAACCATTTACCTGTATTATTCGTTATTGGTACAGAGGATATTGCGGCTCCATTGAACGATCTATTACCACAGGTACATCTTCCTGCCATTGCTTATATTCATATACTTGAAGGAGCAGGACATATGGGGATGTGGGAAGCTTCTGAAAAATTGAACCAATACCTATTAGATTTCATCCTTTTACAGCAATAAAAAATGAATGAGGAAACTCCTCCTAATCATTTTGTTTTTAAATTTCAGTACTGCTGTTATAGCACGTCATATAGCAGGGGGTGAATTATTTTATGAGTACCTCGGCCCCAGTAATTTTCCAAACACAAGCGTTTATAGAATTAGTCTAAGATTATTCAGAGATTGCCAGTCAACCGGCCCCATTTTAGAAAACGAAAATGTTACGGTAGGTATTTATGAGAACGATGCGCTCAAATTGCCGCTTGGTTTGAAGATGGAGGGTTCTGTTAGAACCATTCAGTTAAATACACAATCCTTTCCTTGTTTAACCGGGTCACCAGTTGTTTGCTACCAGATCGCCATTTTTACCAATACTGTTGAATTGGCTGATAATCCCAGCGGATATACTCTTTCCAGAACAGGATGCTGCAGGGTCGACGGTATAACCAGTTTAGGTGGTGCAAGAAATATCGGAAGCAATTATATGACACAGATTCCCGGTACCAGAAGTTTAGCGGTGGGCCATAACAGTAGTCCGCAGTTTAATGTGCGAGACACTGCATTGGTTTGTACAAACAAAAAATTCGTGCTCGACTTTGGAGCAAATGATGTTGATAACGATTCTTTGTCGTATAGCTTTTGTGAAGCTTTTGGCGCTTCTGCTGGAAGTAATAATGCGCCACCGGCAGATCAACTTTCGTTGATGCCACTTAATTATAGTTTTCCTTTTTCCGGTTCCAGTCCATTAGGCCCGAATGTTACAATCAATCAGGGTACGGGTATCATTAGTGGCACTGCACCATCATCGGGAAGTTATGTTGTGAATGTTTGTATCACAGAGTGGAGAAATAGAATTCCTTTTTCTACCCACCGCAAAGATTTTATTTTAAAAGTGCAGGATTGCGATTTGATTGCTGCCGATTTACCCGATAAAATTATTCAGTGCGATAGCATGACTGTACATTTTGAAAACCAGAATTTCAGTTCCGGAATTACATCTTATCTATGGGATTTTGGAATACCCAATGCTCCGGATAATTTTTCAACGCAACCTTATTCGGACCATAAATATGCAGATACAGGGCGATATAAAGCAAGGCTGCAAGTTACCGGACCAAGAGGATGTATTGGAATCGATAGCACCATTGTGTTAGTGTACCCCGGCTTCTTTCCAAAAATGAAAATAACCGGCAGTTGTTTGCAGAAACCTTATCAGTTTACCGACATCAGCACAGCAGCTTATGGTTTTATCAGTAGCAGGCTTTGGGATCTTGGCGACGAAGCCAGCACCACCGATACCTCTACACTGCAACAGTTTACGTATAAATTCAATGCTCCTGCAACCAGGGTTATACAATTGGTAGTAGAGAGTAGTAAAGGATGTATCGATAGCATTGTTCAAACACTTTTAATAAGGAGCAAGCCTGTTTTAACATTACCATTCAGAGACACACTCATTTGCAGCATTGATACTTTGTTATTGGGTGTAGAAGGCACAGGAAATTTTTCGTGGACTCCCAACTCAAATATCATCAACGCAAACACGGAAAGTCCGCAAGTATTTCCAAAAACAACTACAAAATATTTTGTTACCGTCAATGACCAAGGATGCGTTGGAAGCGATTCTGTTACGGTAAACGTGCTTTCATTTATCACAGTAAAATTAGGAATAGATTCAAGTATCTGCAAAACAGATTCTTTTCATTTGCATCCGGTAAGTGAGGGTCTTGCATATCATTGGATGACTTCAACAGGAGAGCAATTACCCAACGACAAATATCCACTGGTAAAACCGCTACAAACCACACAGTACAAGGTTTTTGCTAACCTTGGAAAATGCATAGCCGAAGATTCGGTTCTCATCAAAGTAGTGCCATATCCAATTGCGAATGCAGGGCAGGACACTGGCATTTGTTTCGGAAACAGGATAACATTAAATGCAAATATTTCGGGAAGCACATTTAGTTGGACAGGCTCTACCAGTTTACTAAATGCAAATAGCTTACACCCAATTGCGGGACCCTATAAAACAACGGCTTATATTTTAACTGTTTCAGACACGTTGGGTTGTAGTAAACAGGTAAGCGATACGATTATAATTTCGATCATTCCACCAATTAATGCTAATGCGGGCAACGATACTTCAATAGTGTTGGGGCAGCCACTGCAATTAAACGCAAAGGGTGGTATCAGCTATGCATGGACTCCTGTTATTGGTTTAACCAATCCCAATATTGCAAACCCAATTGCAATACTAGAGCCCTCTGTTGATTCTATCACATACAAAGTAACTGTTACAGGCGAGGCAGGTTGTTTTGCTATCGATGATATAAAAGTAAAATTGTACAAGTCGGGTCCTGAGATTTTTGTTCCAACAGCTTTTACCCCAAATGCCGATAATAAGAACGACATCTTAAGGCCCATTACGGTTGGTATTGCGCAATTGCATTATTTTAATATTTACAATCGTTGGGGGCAGTTATTATACAGCAGTTCCGAAATGGGAAAAGGCTGGGACGGAACAATTAATGGCGGCAAAGCTCCGAGCGGAACTTATGTTTTTATTGCAGAAGGAATCGACTATCTTGGAAAATTGGTTTACAGAAAAGGTACAACCGTGTTAATTCGATAATCAACACAGTTCTTATGCGGCAACAAAAAAGAAATCATTTAGCGTTCCCAAACATGTTGCAGCCAAGTTAAATAAACTCCCAACTCAAAAAACTCGGAGAACAATTTGTACTTTCATTGTGGAACATGAAGCAGCCAAATATCCATTTTAAATTTATTGCCCTCTGGCAGAACGCTTTTCAATATTCGCAATTGAAAAAGTTTTGGCTACTGTTATTCTTTAGTTTTTTAGTGCTCCATAGTTTTGCTAATCACTTAAAAGGAGGCTGGATTCAATACGAATATTTGGGGGTTGGTGTTGCAGCAAATACATCGCAATATCGCATCACTGTAAAACAATATCTCGATTGCGGATCAACAGGTAATCAAAGAGATCAGATCATTTATCTGGGAGCATTTGATGCAGTTTCCGGAGCAGAAATAAGATCGTATTCGGTTCCGCTTAGTGGTTCAGAAAACCCCAATAAAACCAGCTTTAATGCATGTTTGAGCAATCCACCGATTGGTAAGGTTTGTTATTTTATTGATAGCTACGTGCAGATTGCTGAGCTACCAAATAATACAAATGGGTATACACTGGCAGTTCAACGTTGTTGCAGAATTGCTGGTATTGTAAATGTAGATGGCAATTCAAATTCTATTGGCGTTACTTATAGCAACAAAATTCCCGGAGTAATCAATACTGTTGATTATCATGTTAACAGTAGCCCTGTATTTGCACAAAAAGATACTGCCATTGTTTGTCACAATTCATCTTTCACTTTCGACTTTAGTGCAACCGACAAAGATGGCGATGATTTATTGTATGTGTTTTGTGATGGGTTGATTGGAGGAGGTTCCGGAAATCCTCAACCCAATCCTCCTTCAGCTCCGCCTTATACAACAGTTAGTTATAGCTCGGGATATAGCGGCACTCAACCACTTGGCCCCACCGTAGTGATTGATCGGAATACCGGTATCATTTCCGGAATTGCACCAAGTAGTATTGGCGATTATGTAATTGCAGTTTGTGCGCTGGAATACCGTGCAGGTGTATTGATTGGCAGCACTAAAAAAGAGATTCACATCACGGTAGCCGACTGTTCTTTATCAGCAGCAAGTTTAAAGCCTACCTATATTTCCTGCAATGGTTATACACTCAATTTTCAGAACGAGTCAACCAGTTCCAATATAGCAGAATACCTCTGGACATTTGGTGACACAAAAGTTCCTGCCTCAAATAGTTCTATTCTTCCAACACCAACACATAACTATAGCGATACTGGCGTATATCCTTTAAAATTGGTGGTAACCAGCAGCGGTGGATGTAAAGACTCTGCAAGTTCATTGGTAAAAATATTTCCAGGATTTACTCCCGACTTTACAGTTACCGGAAATTGTTTTTTAAACCCCTATAAATTCTTTGATAAGACCAGCACAAAATGGGGGGTAGTAGCTAATTGGAAATGGAATTTTGGAGATCTTACTACTTTGGCAGACAGTGCAACGCATAAGGACAGTGCATGGAAATATGCAACAGCTCAAACCATTACTGCAAAACTAATTGTTGCAAACGATAAGGGTTGCGTAGATAGTGTTACTAAAACAGTGAGCATTCTGGACAAACCAAGCCTGAGCCTTGCATTTAAAGATACCTTGATATGCAGTATCGATACCTTGCAACTGAAAGCAAATATTAATTCGGGGCTCATCAATTGGGTACCCAATAACGCTGCAAACAAACTCCGCATCATCAATAACAATACGAGTACACCACTTGTTTATCCAAAAGACAGCACTAGTTATATTGTTACCATTAACGATAACGGTTGTATCAATACAGACACGGTGCAGGTAAATGTGTTGCAGTTTATTTCTGTAAAAGCGGGCCTTGATTCGAATGTGTGTAAAACAGATAGTTTCAGACTGAATCCGGCGAGTCAGGCGCTAAGTTTTCAGTGGACCAGTTCCACAGGTGAAGTTGTTGCCAGTGTAAAGAATCCCATGGTGCAGCCGTTGGTAGATACGAGATATTATGTTACAGCAAATCTTGGAAAATGCCAGGCCAAAGACTCTATATTTTATGCAGTATCTCCTTATCCATTGGCACTACTTGGTGCAGATACCATTATTTGTTATGGCTCTCGTGTGATGCTACAAGGATTTGTACTGGGGGATACATTTAATTGGTCGCCAACTAATTCACTAATCAATCCAAATAGTATTGCGCCAATTGCGGGGCCAACAAAAACAACTCAGTATATTTTAACCGCAAGTTATTCCAGTGGTTGTTTAAAAACTGTTAGTGATACCATTCAGGTAACGATTGTTCCTCAGTTAAGTGTTTATGCAGGAAGGGATACATCAATAGTTGCCAGTCAGCCATTACAATTAAATGCTACTGGGGCAACTACTTATTTGTGGAGTCCATCAATTGGACTGAGTGATCCAAAAATTGCAAACCCTGTTGCTGTGCTAACCAGCGAAACAGATAGTGTAACTTATAAAGTAACCGGATATGATGCAGGTGGATGTAATGCATCGGATCTTGTTACCGTTCGTGTTTACAAGTCACAGCCTGAGATATTTGTACCAACTGCATTTACGCCTGATGGAGATGGTAAGAATGATATTTTAAAACCCATTACGGTAGGTATTGTAAAACTCAATTATTTCAGCATTTATAATCGTTGGGGGAATCAGATTTTTTATACAACTGAGTTAGGTAAAGGATGGGATGGCAAATGGAAAGGTACCGCTCAGTCATCGGGTACTTATGTATATTCAACTGAGGGAACAGATTATCTTGGAAACAGGGTATATCGAAAAGGAACGATTGTTTTGATAAGATAATATCCCGTTTAGTTATTTGTATATTTGCTCCTTTCAAAAATTACAGCATGCAAAAGATCATATTAATAACCGGAGCCACATCGGGTTTCGGAAAAGCCATTGCCGAAAAATTTGCTTCCGAAAAATGGAATTGCATTATTACCGGAAGAAGATCAGAGAAGTTGAATGAGTTGGCCAAAACCCTGAAAGAAAATTATGGCGTTGCAATATTGCCCCTAGTATTTGACGTACAAAATAGGGAAGCTGTTTTTGCGAACTTGTGTAACCTGCCTGCAGAATGGCAAGCAATTGATGTGGTTGTAAATAATGCAGGACTGGCTCTGGGAAGAGATAGTTTCGAGAATGCGAATCTTAGTGATTGGGAAACCATGATTGATACCAATGTTAAGGGTGTGATGTATACAACTAAAGCGGTGTTACCCTATTTAACCGAAAGAAAGAAAGGGCATATCATCAATATCGGATCCACTGCAGGTAAAGAAGTGTACAAAGAAGGAAACGCTTATTGCGCCAGCAAACACGCCGTGGATGCGCTTAGTAAAGCCATGCGAATCGATCTTTTACCTCATCAAATAAAAGTTACGGTAATACATCCGGGCGCAGCAGAAACCGAATTTTCGATGGTGCGATTTAAGGGCGATGAAGGAAAAGCAGCAATGGTATATGATGGATACCATGCGTTGCAAGCAAGCGATATTGCAGACATCGCTTATTATACCGCCAATCTTCCGGCACATGTTTGTATCAATGATCTGGTAGTAACCTGTTTGGCTCAGGCTAATTCTTTTTATTTGCACAAATAGTTAAAAAGGGATAGCCAAAGCCAAATTAAAATCCTTCCAGATTTCTTCAACTATTTCAGCAGCCGGTTTAATCTGGTGTATCATTGCACTTACTTGTCCTATTTCCAATTCCCCTTCTATCAGATCTCCTTCAAACATGCCCTTCTTAGCGCGGGCTCTTCCTAATAATTCCATCAGTGCTTCTGGCAATGCCCCATTTTTTTCTGCCTCCAGAACAGATTCAGCAAATGGATTTTTTAGTAATCTTACCGGTACTAATTTTTTTAAGCTCAACTGGGTGTCTCCTTCTTTTGCCGCGATGATTGCATCTTTGAATGCCTGATGCGAGGATGCTTCTTCACTACAAACAAAGCGGCTTCCAATCTGTACTGCATCTGCACCCAATATCATTGCTGCCAGCATTTGTCGGCCTGTAGCAATACCGCCTGCTGCGATGAGTGGAATATTGATTGCTTCTTTCACAGAAGGTATTAAAATCATTGAAGTGGTTTCTTCTCTCCCATTGTGTCCACCCGCTTCGAAGCCTTCTGCAACAACTGCATCGCAGCCGGCAGCTTCTGCCTTTTGTGCAAACAAACTGCTGCTTACAACATGCACCACTTTAATGCCTTGGTTTTTGAGTAAGCCTGTCCATGTTTTAGGGTTACCGGCACTTGTAAAAACGATCGGAACTTTTTCATCCATAATAATTTGAATATGTTCTTGAATATCGGGATATAATAATGGCAGGTTAACTGCAAATGGTTTTGAGCAAGCGGCTTTTGTTTTTTGAATATGTTCGCGCAAAACAGAAGGATACATACTGCCGGCACCGATAATGCCCAGTCCGCCTGCATTACTTACCGCAGAAGCCAAACGCCATCCGCTTGCCCAGATCATACCTGCTTGAATAATGGGATATTGTATTTGAAATAATTGGGTGATGCGATTATTGGATAAGATAGCTTGCATCTATTTTAGTTTGTATAAAATTAAGAAACTGTTATTGCCGTGCTATAAAAACATCCTCGCCAAAGAATAAATTTGCCTCCCGCCTGAATTTTTATAAAAACAACCCTTGTATAAACATTTCTGAAACCACGGATTCTGGGAGGAGGCATTACCGCCATTTCTCTTTTTGATTTGATGCAGGAATTGGCGAAAAAATAAATATCCTCATACATATTTTTTTTCTACAATCTCAACGATATGAAACTGTCTTCTTGATCAATGATTAATAATTGAAGCATATTTTTTAATCAGCTCTTTGGTACTGGTATCTGTATTATACACCGAATACCAGCCTTGGGTTTCATGGGGCGGATCGCCGATGAAATTATCGCCAAGTTTCCAAAATCCTTGTGGCAGCCTTGGCCTTCCCTCACCTGCCCAGGCCCAGAAGTTTACACCGGCTAAGGAATTGTTTTGCTTTTTAGTTTGATTAGCAACTGCTGCGAATAATGCAGCATAATATTTATCTCGAATGGTAACAGGAGTTCCTTCTGAGTGATTATTGCCATCACGCGAAATACCAAACTCTTCCAATACTACTGGTTTGTTTAGTTGTGCTGCCTGTTTCAAATGATTATCCAAATAGCCCAATGCATAATCAAGTGCCGGTTGATAAGTAGTAGTTGGTTTTGCCGGATCATAATATCCCCAATTTTGCACCCAGATATGAATGGTGGCATAATCAATATTTTTACTCAGGTGGTCTTTCAGCATATCTGTTCCGCTATAACTGCTGGAGGTATTGCCTTCACTTCCGGTAGTAACTAAATGATTTTTATCTAAAGATTTTATGAACCCGGCAGTACGATCCACCCAAGCTAAAAAAGCATTTTGATTATTCATGCCCCTTGGTTCATTTGCTAACTCCCAGGAAAATATGGTAGGATCTTCTTTGTATAATTTTCCGGTGATAGGGTTCTTTCTATTTACAATAAAACGTAAATGATCTTCGAACATCTTCATCGCTTTTTCATTGCTGTAAAACTGTGCAGTAAAGTGCTGGTACTTATTCCAATCACCACCGGGATGTGGAGGAGGATAAGGAATACTATCGGCAGCCCCGGCCCATACTAAATATTGAGCCATACCTCCCGACCAATTCCAGAAATTATTCATGCACATCACCGCCACCATATTGCGCTTACTCATTTCTGCCAGTAAAAAATCGAGCCCTTCCAACACATCGGAGTTGTATTTACCAGGTGCTGTTTGCAAAGAAGGCAGCATGCGATAAGGTTCTGTATCCGGCCCCTCAGATCCTGCAACCACCCGAAGATTTTTTATACCAAGTGCAGACAGTGCATCAAGTTCCCGGATCAATCTTTTTCGATCGCCTCCAAGTCCATTCGAACCAAGATTCATTCCATACCAAAAATTGGTACCCATAAAAGTATAGGGCAGGTTATTTTTATAGAATTGTTTACCACGCACTACTATAAATGATGCAGTATTATTGGTATCCCGAGTTGCACTCATACAGAAAAATATAAGCAACAAAAAAACAGGCAGAAATATTTTCATAGATTGCTTTTATAAAGTGGGGAGTATTGTTTATCCAAAATCGATTTCTGTGTTATCACCAATATTTAAACTCCTGCTAAGCCCTTTTACAGATGCATCACTTCCAATTAATGAATTGTCTAAAACAACTTCAAACAAATTGGTATAAGAGCCAATAATACTATCGCGAACAATGGAATGTTTTATCGAAGTATTGGCACCAATCGCTACGTGCGGACCAATAATAGAATTAGAAATGTCGCAACCACTGGCAATACTCACAGGAGGAATAATAATGGTATTCAAATAGCCATGATCAAATCCGGTATTGCCTCCAAACTTTTTGAGCAGGGTTGCATTGCTCTCCAACAAAGTCTCTTTCTTTCCGCAATCAAACCAACTCTTCACTTTGAACGACTGAAATTTTGCTCCCTTCTTAATCATGCAGTCCAAGGCATCAGTTAAATTATACTCCGCATTTTTTGAATTGCTTTGCAAGAATAGTTGGTGCAGGCATTCGAAGAGATAATTTGTTTCTTTGATTTTATACAAACCAACCAAAGCCATATTACTTTTTGGGATGGCGGGTTTTTCAACAAGCTGCTCAATAAATCCTTCTTCATTAATCGAAGCCACTCCAAAATTGCGGGGGTCTTCTACTTTTTTTATTCCCAGCATGCTATAGGGACTATTCAAAACTTCTTTTACATCGTACTCACAAATTGTATCGCCCAACACTACAAAAATTTCATCGTCACCTACAATTTTTTTTGTTAGTTCAATCGCATGTCCCGTTCCATGACGTTCATTCTGAAACACAAAATGAGTAGTCAACTGTGGATAGTTTTCATTCACATAATCCTGAATTTTTTCGCCCAGATAACCTACAATAAAAATAAATTCGGTAATGCCGGCTTCGTTCAACTGATCAACAATAAAACTTAGAATGGTTTTACCGGCAATTGGGATTAGGGCTTTGGGTTGTGTATAGGTATGTGGTCGTAATTTAGTTCCGGCTCCGGCCACAGGTATAATCGCTTTCATTTTTTATCAATTGATTTTTGCTATATGTAATTCGCAAATTAGCATTTCGGTCGTCAACAACTTTTGTTATGCTCATTTCATGTGTTTATTATTTGATTTTGGTTACATGTAATTCGCTAACAAACATTTCGGTTGGTATCAAATTTTCGTTATGCTTATTTCATGGTGTAAGTTTATGATGAATTATCAACAATTCGTATTTCAGATTGAAGAAAATGGTTATTCTTCGCAGATCCATCAAGGGTGCGAAAGTATAAAAAACTGGCTATGGGGCAATTTTTGTGGATATTCTGCCCAAAACTCTGCCAACAAATTGCCCATAACTCTTCGGTAAGATTTATTTTTGCGGCAAAATAAACTATCATGCAAAGAGATGAGCAGGTTTTTGACATTATAAAGAAGGAATTAGAAAGGCAACGCCGTGGTATTGAACTGATTGCGTCGGAGAACTTTACAAGTCTACAGGTAATGCAGGCTTCAGGATGCGTTATGACCAATAAGTATGCAGAAGGTTACCCCGGCCGCAGATATTATGGTGGCTGCGAGATCGTAGACCAGACAGAGCAACTGGCAATCGACCGACTGAAGGCAATCTTTAATATCGAATACGCCAACGTGCAACCCCATAGCGGTGCACAGGCCAATGCAGCCCTGATGCTAGCCATCATACAGCCGGGAGACGCTATATTAGGACTTGATTTGAGCATGGGAGGCCACTTAACCCATGGCTCTGCTGTTAACTTCAGCGGAAAATTATATAAGCCCCATTTTTATGGAGTTAAAAAAGAAGACGGACTGGTAGATTACGAAATGCTGGAAGCACAGGCCAGAGCCGTAAAACCTAGACTAATTATTTGTGGTGCTAGCGCTTATAGCCGCGACTGGGACTTTGCTCGAATTAGAAAAGTCGCAGACGAGGTAGGGGCTTTTGTAATGGCCGATATTGCACACCCTGCAGGATTGATCGCAAAGGGCTTGTTGAGTTCGCCATTCGATCATTGTCATTTTGTTACTTCCACTACACACAAAACTTTACGCGGACCAAGAGGCGGTGTGATTATGATGAAAAAAGATGTGGAAAATCCTTTCGGCTTAAAAGACGTAAAAGGCAATCTGCGCATGATGAGTAATCTGATTGATATGGCTGTTTTTCCGGGTACACAAGGAGGCCCACTAGAACATATCATTGCTGCTAAAGCGGTTGCTTTTGGTGAAATTCTTACTGATGAGTTTTTACATTACCAGCTTCAGGTTCAGAAAAATGCTCAGGCAATGGCTCAAGCATTTACATCAAAAGGATATGAGATTATCAGTGGGGGAACAGACAACCACCTGATGCTGATCGACCTTAGGAATAAAAATATTAGTGGTAAAAAAGCAGAAATCGTTTTGGGTCATGCCGATATCACTGCCAATAAAAACATGGTTCCATACGACGATAAAAGTGCATTTGTAACTTCAGGAATTCGCTTTGGTGTAGCTGCTGTAACCACCCGCGGCATGATTGAAAAAGACATGCAATTTGTTGTAGATTCGATCGACAAAGCATTGATGAATGCCGATGATGAAACAATTCTGTTAGGTTTGAAAAAAGAAGTGAATGCATTCATGGAGCAGTTTGTTTTATATCCCGAGCTAGGGTAGTTTCTGATTTAAAAGTTGTAGAATTTAAAACCGCTTAAACTAATTACATGATACAACGCATACAAACAGTTTGGCTAATCTTAGCATCTGCATTTGGTTTTATTTCACTAAAGACTTCCTTTTTTATCGGGAGCATTAGCACCGAACCAGCGAGTCATTTAAATGCGATGAGCAATATGCTATTAATGATTATAACCATCGTAGCAGCCACAGTAGCATTCGTATCGGTATTTCTTTTTAAAAACAGACCCATTCAATTTAAGTTAGTGCTGAGTGCATTGGCATTGAATCTGCTTATACTGATCCTGTATTTCGCTGAAATGAAAAAGTACACTATCGGCGGATTGGCCTTATGGTCTGTATTTGTTTTTGCCGTACCCGTTTTATTAATTATGGCAGCGGTAGGAATTTATAAAGATGATAAACTGGTAAAAAGTGTGGATCGATTACGATAGTTGTTTGTATGAATCATTTTTAAACCCGTCAACTAATCCTTGCCGGGTTTTTTATTTTCAAGCAGGCACAACAAAACAATGATGGCAAAGGGAAGTGGTGTAAGAAAAAAATTTCGAACAGTACCCAACGCCACTTTAAGATTCACAGATAAGTCCTCATAAAAAAAATACAATAAGCCATTCAACAAGAAAACAAAAGTCGCAAAAAAATAAATGTTTACCCATAGTTGTATTACCCATTTATTTTCGGCCCTCAATAATCCTTTATACCCTATCAAAAAAATTACCAGAAACAACACTGTAATCAATATGGCTTTATTTATTTTCCCAAGAGAAGCAGTATCATGTGTTTCAACGATCCACCAGTAACCAACAAAGCCAATCATGGCAATGGCCGTTAAGCTCCGAAACAAGTATTTATGCGTTACCATAATCAGATTTATTTTCGGCATACAACTTCCACATATAAAATATCAATCCATATATTAGAATTTTGAAAAGGTAGTGGTGTGCAAAATTAGAAAGACTAATATGCTGATTGATATTTAACCAGCCAATGAGTGAACATCTTAAAATATTACAAACAGTTATCAACGGAACGCCAACTAAGATGTAAAGAATGGTGAGTGGCCTGATTCTGCTGATACTCAATAAAATTCCAATAAATAATACCTGCAATTCAAAAGCATTACATCCATCAGCAATTCCAATTACTTTTTGCCGATTAATATATACTGCAACCATGGTATTCAACGGAATCGCTGATTCTGCAGGCTTGTAGCGCAAGTTATCATGCGGATACAGCCAGTTCAAAACCTTAGAAGTACCCGCCGCCGTAGCAATGGTAATTTGTTTATCGGGTATTCTGGCAGGCAATAGAACAAATAGATACAGCAGTTGCCACACTGTAAATAGTAATGCAATTTTAATGCAGAACCATTTTACTGACAGAGGTAGTTTTATTTTTAAATCCTTTACAAAAGAAGTCATACAACAAACAAATAGCATCAATTAATCACTGCTTGTTGCTATACCGTTTCAGGAAGATTACGCATTAAAAATACGCATGCATCCATGCATTACAAATATTGCCCCGTATAACTTTGCTGAATTTTTTTTAGTCCTTTCGGCACACCTGCATATACTAATGAGCCGCCCCCATCTCCAGCCTCAGGCCCCAGATCGATCAGCCAATCAGCCGACTTAATTACGTCGGTATTGTGTTCAATCACGATCAAAGAGTGACCCTGTTCTATCAGCGCATTAAAAGAAGCCAAAAGCTTTTTGATATCATTAAAATGCAAACCGGTGGTAGGTTCATCAAAAATAAACAGCAACTGACCAATGCCTTTTCCCTTACCCAAAAAGCTGGCGAGTTTAACACGTTGCGCTTCACCCCCGCTCAGCGTATCGCTGCTTTGTCCTAGTTTAATATATCCCAAACCAACGTCCTGCAAGGGTTGTATGGCGTTCTTGATCTGTTTCTCATCGGCAAAAAATTCAATCGCTTCGTCCACACTCATCTCCAACAATTCATAAATATTTTTATTGTTGTAAGTTACTTCCAACACTTCCTCCTTAAATCTTTTTCCTCCGCACGATTCACAGGTAAGATGCACATCGGCCAAAAACTGCATTTCAACAATCTGCTCTCCTTCGCCTTTACAAGTATCGCATCTTCCACCATCTACATTGAAAGAAAAATGTTTTGGTTGAAATCCACGCATTTTTGCAAGCTGTTGTTTCGAATACAAGTCGCGTATTGCATCATAGGCTTTGATATAAGTGATCGGATTGCTTCTCGATGATTTTCCAATCGGATTCTGATCAATCATTTCAATATGTGCAATGCTGTCGATATCTCCGGTAATGTTTTTATGCAATCCGATTTTATCTGCAAATTCTCCTTTTAATTTATTTAATGCCGGAGAGAGTACTTGTTTAATCAACGTTGTTTTGCCACTTCCACTAACTCCCGTAACTACACACAAAACATTCAATGGAAATTCTACCGTAATATCTTTTAAATTATTTTGTCTTGCTCCTTCAATCGTTATGCTCCTATTCCATTTACGTGTTGCTTTGGGCACTTCAATTTGAAGTTCGCCACTCAGGTATTTACCTGTTAAACTTTTCGGGTTGGCAATCAACTCATCATAATTTCCAACTGCCACCACTTCACCACCCAAGTGCGATGCAAGCGGGCCCATATCAATAATATAATCAGCTTCGCGCATCATCATTTCGTCGTGTTCTACCACTACCACAGTATTTCCCAGATCGCGCAGCGATTTTAAAACACCAATCAATTTAACAGTATCGCGCGAATGCAAACCGATTGATGGTTCATCCAATATGTACAAACTATTGGTGAGGTTACTACCTAAACTTCTGGTTAGCTGAATGCGCTGACTTTCTCCACCGCTTAAAGAATTCGCCAAACGGTTAAGGGTAAGATAGCCCAAACCCACATCCAGCAAGGTTTGTATGCGTTGATGAATCTCGAGCAGGATGCGCTTTGTAAGAGCTGTATCGCTGGCCGATAATTTTAAATTGTCGAACCAAACTTTCAGATCCTTTACTTGCCACTCACAGAGTTCGCCAATATGTTTGCCTGCAACCTTTACATATAAGGCTTCAGGTCGAAGGCGATAACCCTTACAATCCGGGCAATTAGTTCTTCCCCGATACCTGCTCAGTAAAACGCGATACTGTACTTTATACAAGTTTTGTTCTACTTCTTTAAAAAAGTCGTTTATCCCTAATACTTTTTTTGTATCACCTTCCCATAATTGCCGATACTGTTCTTTGGTAAGATCGATAATGGGTTTATGTATCGGAAACCCAATTGAAGAAGCTCCCTTTATAAATTGTTCTCTCCACCATCCCAGTTTCTCTCCCTTCCACGGCGCCACAGCGGCTTCATACACACTCAAACGTTTATCTGGAATAACCAGATCGGCATCAATACCCAACACCTGACTAAAACCCTCGCAAGTAGGGCAAGCACCATAAGGATTATTAAATGAAAATAAATTAGGTACCGGTTCTTCAAACTGAATGCCATCCAGTTCAAATTTGTTGCTAAAATGTTGCAGCTTATCTGCATTTAATTCCAAAAACATTTCTCCCTCACCTTCATAAAAAGCCGTGCCCACAGAATCCGATAAACGATGGATATCATCTTCATCAAAATCTTTCGCAACCAATCGGTCGATCAAAACAAATGTCTCATGCTCTTTGGTAGCTTGTTTAATTTGCTTATTCAATTCCTTATCAGGCAATTCCAGAAGCTCCTCAATTCTTAATAAGACTGGTGTTGCAGCCGCCCGGTTATACATACGCGCAAACCCCTTCTGCATCAGTATTTGAAGCTCTTCGCGTGTTTCGCGTTTGGCGTGTTGTTTAAAGGGAACCAGAATGACTACTTTGGTACCCTTCGTAAGTTCTTTTACACTGTTCACCACATCTACCACTTCATCTTTTTTTACTTCTTTTCCACTAATGGGCGAAATGGTTTTACCAGCACGTGCATATAAAAGGCGCAGGTAATCATAAATTTCTGTCATACTACCAACCGTACTCCTTGGCGTTCTGGTAATTACTTTCTGTTCAATAGCGATCGCCGGACAAAGCCCTTTTATATAATCAACATCCGGCTTTACCATACGGGCCATAAACTGACGGGCATAAGCACTCAGGCTTTCTGCATACCGGCGCTGACCTTCTGCAAAGAGGGTATCAATGGTAAGCGACGATTTTCCGCTTCCGGAAACACCAGTAACTACAATCAATTTATTTCTCGGAAAGGTTACTGTTACATTTTTAAGATTATGTACCCTTGCTCCTTTTACCAAAATATCGTTATTCAAAACCGGCATTACCGGCTCTTTTGTTTTCTTAATTTTTGTGGCCATACTGTAGCAATATAAACAGATTAATGATGCTTAAGTTTAGTAAATACCGATAAATAGCTAAGAATCAATAAAAAACGTCTTTAAAATGTGAATAACCCAATCACCTTAAACAATCTTTTTCACAACGGATTTGTCGCAGTGAAAAAATTCTAATTTAACATTAGAATTAGTCTCAGTGCTTAACACATTGAAGTTTAATTCTCTATCCAATATCCTGAGTTTTCGAAATCCTGACAAAACCCCAAGCCATGAAAACATTGGAACATGTTTCAGACACCGAACTTATACGCTCCTTCCAAGAGGGAGATACAGGTGCGTTCGAAGTGTTGATCTATCGATACAAAGACAAGATCTATTCTTCAATCCTCTTTTTTGTTAAAGATAATTATCTCGCTGAAGATTTATTTCAGGATGTTTTTATCAAGATCATCGACACCCTCAAAAATAAGCGATATACCGAAGAAGGTAAATTTTTACCTTGGGCTTTGCGTATAGCACACAATTTATGTGTAGATTATTTTAGAAAGGTAAAACGTACGCCTGCAATTAAAACCAGCGACAATAAAGACATTTTCGATTCGATTAATATTTACGAAGAAGGTGTTGATCAGAAAATCATGCAGGGTCAGAGTCATGATCGTGTAAGGATGATGTTGGAATTATTACCCGAAGAGCAAAGAGAGATCATTGTTTTGCGACACTATGCTAACCTGAGTTTCAAAGAAATTGCACAGATCACCAACTGTAGTATCAATACTGCTTTGGGAAGAATGCGATACGGTTTGATCAACCTAAGAAAAATGATGGCAGATAAGCAAATCGCATTGTAAAGTAAAA
Organism: Chitinophagaceae bacterium; assembly: GCA_019752295.1. Lineage (GTDB taxonomy): Bacteria > Bacteroidota > Bacteroidia > Chitinophagales > Chitinophagaceae > Sediminibacterium. The sequence continues at coordinate 31,044 of JAIEMK010000034.1, forward strand.
AGTAAAAATTCAAAAGTAAAAAGCCTGAGTGGTAAGTTTCACTTTTGAATTTTGCCTTTTGAATTTTGAATTTTAATCTATTTCTTCTCAAACGCCGCCTTCATCGCATCCAGATGCGCTATAAATTTTTCCACATCCGAATCGTATCCATAATTTAGTTCGCTTAGTGGCTTCCCATTTGTATCTAAGAATTTATAAAGAGGTTGAGCGTTAAAGCCAAATGTGCTTACTTCATATTCCAGATTCAGATCTCCCACAGTTTTTGTTTTTTCTCCTTTTGCATTGGTCACCTGTTCTTCTTCAGGCAATTCAGTGGATTCATCCACATACAAACTAATCAACACAAAATTTTCTTTGAGCCTTTTTAACACTTCGGGATTCTTCCAAACCTGCTCTTCCATTTTACGGCAGTTAGCGCAAGAATGCCCTGTAAAATCAAGCATCACAGGCTTATTCAGGATCTTAGCTGCAGCTAGTCCCTCTTTCAAATCAAAATAAGCTGTTAGCCCAAAAGGCACTGTCAATTTATCGATATATTTCTTGGGTGCGGGTGCAATAGTATTTGTGCTTTTTAAAGGGCCTCCCGAACTTTTCAGATTATCGATCTTATACTCCAGATTTTCGAGATTAAATTCCTGTGTGGTAGCAGGCGGAATAAAGCCGCTCAATAAACGCAAAGGTGCACCCCACAAACCGGGCACCATATAGAGTGCAAAGCAGAAAGTAAAAATCGCGAAAAATAAACGGGGAACACCGATATATTCCATATCACTATCGTGCGAGAATTTCAATTTTCCGAGAAGGTATAAGCCCATCAGAAAAAATATAACGATCCAGAAAACAAGAAACACATCCCTATCGAGCAAATGCCAATGATAAGCCAGATCAACATTTGAGAGGAATTTTAAAGCCAGTGCAAGTTCAATAAATCCAAAAGTTACTTTCACCGAATTCAGCCAACCACCGCTCTTTGGTAAAGACTGCAGCATGGAAGGAAAGAATGCAAAAAGCGAAAAAGGCAAAGCCAGTCCTGCGCCAAAACCAAGCATACCAATAATCGGTGCGGCACTTACCCCTTTGCTGCTTGTTTGTCCGAGTAGTGTTCCCACTAAAGGACCGGTACATGAAAAAGAAACTATTACCAGCGTGAGTGCCATGAAAAATATTCCAAAGAGCCCACCTTTACCGGCTTTTTCATCCGCCTTATTTGCCCAACTATTGGGTAGCGTTAATTCAAAAGCACCAAAAAAAGAAGTGGCAAATACAATAAAGATGATAAAAAATAACAAGTTCGATATTGCGCTTGTTGAAACGGAATACAAAACTTTGTCGCCGAAAATTAGTGTAAGTAATAAAGTAGGGATCGTATAAACTAAAACAATTGAAAGGGAATACCATACTGCATTTCTAAGGCCTTCTATTCTTGATTTACTACGCTTTAAAAAGAAGCTTACAGTTACAGGAATCAAAGGAAAAACACAGGGGGTAATGATTGCCAATAATCCTGTGGCAAAACAAATCAGGAAAATACCCCAGAGTGATTTGCCTAATTTTTCAGAACCGGCAATTGCATTTATTGCTGCATTTTCTGTTGCAGTAATTTTTACAGAAAACAACTCTTCGCCACTGGGAAAATCGCTTCCCGATTTTGCAAGCCAAACAAAACTTCCTTTCAGCGTTTTAGTGGCGGTATCCCTGATGTGCAAAATGTATTGGAAGCTTACACTATCCGAAAACAAACGATACTGTGTACCAGCATTATTTTCGCTTACCAGTTGAATAAATCCAATTTCTTTGCAGGTATCGGAAGAGCGTTGAAATATTTTAGCGCTGCTATCTAATTGCAAGCTGCTCACAAAGGGATCGTCGGCAACATGCTTTTTAACCGAAAAAAGTTGTGTATGTTTTGCAATGGTTGCTTTAACAGTTAAGAGCACTACTGAATCGTTGGTTCTGCCGGCATTAAAACTAAATTGCACAGGTTTTTTGTCCTGTGCAATAACCTGATTGAATAATGCTATAACCAAAAACAATAGAAAGCTGTAATAATTTCTTTTCATTTTGTTTTATTGATTTTAGCTACATGTAATTTGCTAATCAGCATATCTTGCTAACAACTATTGTTATAGCAGATTTACTTATTGAAGCTTGATATCAAAAGATTTGGTAGTTGGGGCGAGGCATTGTGTATCATCACAAATCATATAGTTCACAGTGCCACTGATATTTGTTTTGATACCCCCTTTTACAGTAACAGTTTGTACAAATTGTACCTGATCGCTAAAATATTTTACTTGAACCGGCTTGGGTCCAAAGTTTTTATCCAATACTTTTTCCAGTTTACCAACTTCTTTTGTGTTACCAGTTACGGTTACCAGCGGATTGATTTTAAACTTAATGGTTGTTGGAATTGGGCCACCCTTTCCAGAGTTTTGCGAATAAATATGCCATGGCTTAGGAACAGTAGCAGTAATAATTAATTCGTAACTACTAGCCGTTTTTTTAACGGCTTCGTATTTCCAACTAATAGGATCTTTGATTTGGGCAAAAGAACTTGCAGCAAAGATGAAAGCAAAAAAACTTAAAATTATTTTCTTCATAGTAATCTCATTACAATTAAAGACTCGGCAAATGCAATATCCTTACAATTCTATTTAATTCAGACCTAAAATTTCGAATACAAGTTTTCCATCCAAATTGCTCAGCGCTTGCGACGTGGCCCTTTCGGGGTGCGGCATCATACCAAATACGTTTCTTTTTTTGTTGCTGATACCCGCAATATTTCTAATCGCTCCATTGGGATTATGGGCAGCATCAATATTTCCTTTCTCATCGCAATAACGGAATATTACCTGACCATTTGCTTCCAATTCGTTGAGTGTTGCTTCATCGGCGTGAAAACGACCTTCCCCGTGAGCAACAGGAATTTTTAGCGCCGCACCCGAATCGTTTTTTATAAATACATTTTTACAAACAAATTGCTGGTTGGCATTTTGCAATAAAACTCCCGGCAATAAGCCGCTTTCACAAAGAATCTGAAATCCGTTGCAAACACCCAATACTTTTCCGCCTTTATTCGCAAACTCAATCACGCTCTGCATCATCGGGCTAAATCTGGCAATCGCACCGCATCTTAAATAATCTCCATAAGAAAATCCGCCAGGCAATACGATGCAATCATCTGTGGTAAACATGCTCAGATCCTGATCCTTATGCCATAACATAATTACCTCTTTTCCTAAATCGTTCTGCAAAGAATCACGCATATCCCGATCGCAATTTGAGCCGGGAAAAACCACTACTCCGAATTTCATATTCAAAAAATTTATCTTTAAAATAGTACTAGCTAACTGCGCCAAAGATAAAGCCTGATGCGTTAAGGATTATCTATTTTTTAATGAGCTCCCAATTATTGTGGACAACCAACACAATTCCCAGCCAGAAAAGTAAATTGGGCAATAATAATCGTTTAGGATACCCAAATGCATTGGCCACGAAAGCTGTTAAAGGAATTAAACAAAGGATGGCAGATTCCATGGCTGCTCCCATAAATATAAACGGCACCAACAACAATATCAGCAACAATACCATCATTATAGCCCAGTTTTTTCTGATCTGTATCACCATTCGGTTATTGAATTTTTGCCAGTAAAAAAGTCCGGCCAATAAAACCAGAAACAGATAACAAAGACTAATAATAAACCATATATCGGGATTTGATACAGGAAGGTGAACTTGTAAAAAGGGAATATAGTTTCTGATCGAAATTAATTGATCGTTCAAAAAAAGATAAGAAGCCAAAAAATAATAGGGCAGCAATACACCCATCAGCAAGATCATCCATTCTGCCGGCCTAAACGGGCGAACAACTGCCAAAGCAAATAACACAACCATGATCAAAATTGCCGTGGGGTGATAAGCAATAATCGATAATGATACCAACATTCCGATATTAAACAAAAGGGTGCGGGGCGACTGATTATTATACAAGCGGCTTAGCAAAATAAAAATCCAAAGCACCAGCGAGTTGCTGATAAGTGCAGATGAAATAGAACACCACTGGCTAATAACTCCTGTTAACAGGATATAAGTCATTGCGGTAGTATAGTTGGTGGATTGAAACATCCTGAAATCTGTAAGCACCATATTCAGGCGAACGGCTTGCAAGATGATGATCGACTGATAAGCAATAAACAAAACGGTAGGAGAAAGATTTTTCAGATATTTTGATAATACCATTGATATTACACCATCGTTTGAGCCAGCAAGCAAAATAGGATCGCTCATAAACAAATGCGCATGCACCGCAATACCCAGCAGTATCAGAAAGAAAATATTGATGATCGATTTATCACGAAAAAGAAATACCACAGCTTATCTAATTAAATTCAACTTTAGCAAAACAAGTTACACCTCTAAACGAGCAAGGTACAATCAATTGACGCACCCCTACCTGCTTAGCATGTCGAGGCATAAAATCGTATCCCCTATCCAGATTTTTAAAGGTTGGGTTACGGTCGAGTTGTCCATCAGGATATAAACTCTGATCAGAAAGAATCATGGTTCTTTTATCCTGCGTATTAAAAATAAAATGCGCTTTATCGCCGGTATTCAGCACACCGTATCCAATAAAATTATCTGAATTATCATCGAACTGCGCTTTTCGAATCACATTGCTCCATTCCATTTTACCTTTTGCATCAAAAGATATCAATACCACATTATCTGCAAAATAACGGGTTACATTGCTGCCACTAAATTGATTAAACCTGCTCCAGGGGTAATAACCCATTGGAGAATAATAAGAATAATAATCCATCTGCGAATAAAGCGGTGAGCCGTATAAATAGTCCCACCTGTTTAACAAACTTCCTCTTGTAGTGCTATACGCGGCTTCAGCAGCAACAAAAAAACCTCCGTCTTTCTTTAATACAATATTCTTCAGAAAAAAATCATTGAACGCCATTTTAAGATTTCCATCACCTTTTGCATCTGCTCTGAAATCGTCCGAAAAAATGGCATTCACCGTTGCCAGTGGTTGGTTCTGCTCTTTATCCCAAACTGCATAATACAGTCCGTCTACATTGCCCCTGCGTTGCTTACTATAAAAAGAGCAAATCACGTAGTGCTTGTTTACATTATCCACTTTCAATCGCAGGTCGTCCAGAAAAATTCCGGTGATCTTAATTTCTCTCATACTAATCGCATCTGCGTCTGCAGCTTTCGACATAAAAGCTATCTTATTAATATTATCGTTCTGTGCCGTTCCCGAACCTTTCAGACAAACCAGATCTCCGTCATTATCTAAAGCAAATTCTGTAAGAAAGTCGTTCCTGTCGGGCATATTCACCAGCATCCTCGAACGCTTTTGAAGAGTCATATCCTTATCAAAAAGCATCGTGGTTAAAATATTGGCTCTTTCGTTTCTTGTACTCATTTTAAACAGCATAATTTTTTGTTTGTTCTCGCTATTTAAAACGGTATAAATTTTAACGTTGTTATTATAATTCACATCGGCCGTAGTATCTAATAAAACGGGGTCTCCGATCTTTTTTCCTCTGGCATCAAGTTTTGCATACATCGCATAGTAGATGCTCTTTCTTTGAAACTGATATACAATCAACACATAATCGGGATACTGAATTAATTCTACGTCGTTTGTTTTTTCAGGTATAAAGTCGAGTCGATTTTTTTCTACCTGCTTCATATCCTGATCCAATACCGATATATAATGCTGATCGTGGTAGTTCTTATAAATCAGTACATTACCGTTCATCTTACCAATTATTTCAAAGCCCATGGTTCTGGCATCATCCCGGTCGGGGTCGGAATAAATAATGCGTTGAGCCCTTAGTCCCGAAATAAACGATAAAGTGGCGGCAATTAATAGGATGAAAATCTTTTGCATCTACAAATTATATTTGTGTTTCAAATGTACGGTAACTAGCTTTTAAGTAGATGTAAATAAAAGCAAAAGATTAGTAACCTAAACCAGATTAATTTAGAGCATCTCCAAGTTTTTACGGTTACATTTGAGGAATAAAACCATTTTTATCCTAACGCACTTCCATTGTGAGCAAGCAATTTAATCAGGTAACAGCGGCTGGTCTGATCATCGCGCTGGGAATTATCTACGGAGATATCGGGACTTCACCCCTCTACGTTTTAAACGAAATTATTACCGGCCGGGTTATTTCCGAAGAACTGATACTTGGCTCTCTGTCTTGTATTATCTGGACCCTAACCCTTCAAACAACAGTTAAATATGTTATCCTCACTTTAAAAGCCGATAACAAGGGCGAGGGTGGCATTTTTAGTTTATATGCACTTGTAAGGCGAAGAAAAAAATGGCTGGTACTTCCCGCAATGATTGGCGGGGCGGCACTTCTGGCCGATGGCATCATTACACCACCCATTACTGTTACTTCGGCTATTGAAGGGTTAAGACAATTACCTGCATTAAACGCCATTTCGCAAAACAGCATCATAGCCATTGTAATAACAATCATCTCTGCACTTTTTTTTGTGCAACAGTTTGGTACCGCGTCTATCGGCAGATTATTCGGGCCGATTATGGCCATTTGGTTTACCATGCTTGCAGTTTTGGGTTCCATCCACCTGGTAGATGATATTTATATATTAAAATGTCTTAGCCCGCACTATGCAGTTGAACTATTAACCCGTTATCCGAAAGGGTTTTGGCTATTGGGTGCCGTGTTTCTTTGTACCACAGGTGCCGAAGCACTTTATAGCGATCTGGGGCATTGCGGCCGTGGAAATATCCGCTACTCCTGGATCTTTGTAAAAATTTGTCTGATCCTGAATTATCTGGGTCAGGGTGCTTGGTTGTTGGCGAATCATCGCAACCAGATTATTCCTATGCAGGTGATGGCCGATGGTTTTAACCCCTTCATTGGCATCATGCCTCAATGGTTTAAGTTGCCAGGAATTATTATATCCACTACTGCGGCTATTATTGCCAGTCAGGCTTTGATTTCCGGATCTTTTACCCTGATCAGTGAAGCCATGCGTTTGAACCTATGGCCTAAAATGAAAATTCAATATCCTACAGAAGAAAAAGGACAATTATATATTCCCGGCATTAGCCTTCTTTTGTTCATCGGATGTACCGGTGTAGTACTCTATTTTCAGAAATCAGCAAATATGGGAGCGGCCTACGGCTTGGCTATTACCATGTGTATGATTAGCACTTCTATTTTATTTGCCAACTTTCTTGTTAGCAAAAGAGTATTCCCACTTTGGATTTACCTGTACCTGTCTGTTTACTTCGCCATTGAAATATCTTTCCTGATTGCCAATCTCGAAAAATTCATGCACGGTGGTTATGTTACATTGGTAGTTGGTGGCGGATTATTTGCTGTAATGTATGTATGGTACAGGAGCCGTAAAATTAAAAACAGGTACGTAGAATTTGTGCGGATGGAACACTATATTCCAATGATTCAGGAATTGAGCAACGACAAAACCGTTCCTAAATATTCAACACACCTCATCTATATGACCAGTGCCAATAATCCAAAAGAGATAGAGCACAAAATCATTTATTCTATCATGAATAAAAAGCCCAAGCGTGCTGATATTTATTGGTTTGTTCATGTGGATGTTTTAGATGACCCCTATACCTGCGAATACACGGTAGAGCATATCATTCCAAATGATATTATACGGGTAGAATTCAGACTGGGATTCCGTGTGGAGCAAAGAATCAATCTCATGTTCAGAAAAGTGGTACAGGAATTAGTGAACAACAAGGAAGTAAATATTACTAGTCGTTACGAGAGTCTTGAAAAGAATAATGTGGTAGGTGATTTTCAGTTTATTGTATTGGAAAAATACCTGAGTCAGGATAACGAATTACCGATTTTCGAAAGGATCGTGATGAAATTATATTTCTGGCTCAAAGAGATCAGTCTTGGCGAAGAGCGTGGATTTGGATTAGATCCCAGTAATGTATCAGTTGAAAAATTCCCATTGATCGTTGCACCCATTTCAAAAATGAACCTCAAAAGAGTATTTCACGATTCAAGTGAATACGAATATTAATTCAGCATTTTGAGCAATTGGTATGGCAGATTTGCAAAGGAATATTAGTATATTACCCGAGCGAAAGCCATTCAACTTTTGCATCAAACCACTTGCCTCTTACCTTAATTTATATTATTCTGGTATATGGAGCGATCCTTTTGATCGCCTATTTGTTGCAGGAGAAAATCATTTTCAAACCCGAGAAATTAGCTCAGGATTTTGAATACAAATACGATGCTCCTTTTGAAGAACTTTTTTTTGATGTAGCACCCGGAGTAAGGATCAACGGTTTGCATTTTTATTGCAGTGAGCCGAAGGGATTAATACTTTATTTTCATGGTAATTCGCGGAGCATTAAAGGTTGGGCAAAATATGCACGCGATTTTTATCGGTTTCAATATGATGTGGTGCTGGTTGACTATCGCGGGTTCGGTAAAAGCACAGGTAAAAGAAACGAGAAAGAAATGCTTTCCGATATGCAGTTTGTGTATCAGGAATTGCTGAAAAAATGTCCTGAGCACCACGTATTGGTATATGGCAGAAGCATGGGCAGTGGCTTTGCTTCAAAAATAGCGGCCGATAATTCTCCCAGATACCTGATTCTGGATGCACCTTATTACAGTTTTATTAAAGTAGCAGCCCGATTCCTTCCCATTTTGCCCCATCGCTGGTGGTTAAGGTATAAACTAAGAACCGATCTGTGGATTCGAAAAGTAAACTGCCACACTTATATTATTCATGGCACAAAGGACTGGCTGATACCCATTTCTCAAAGCGAAAAATTACAATCCATCAGTCCGCATAAAATAACCCTCATCCGTATTCATGGAGGCGGGCATAATAATCTGCCCTCATTTAATGAATATCACAATTTCATTCGCGATATCTTAAAATATTAACTCCATTATTTTATGAAGCCGTATTTTCGCTGCTAATCTTTTTCATGAAAAAAAAATATTCATCTCTATTCCGATGGCTTAAAATAATTCTGGCAATCTATTGCTTGCTGGGCATTGCATTTTATTATTTGCAGGAAAAGCTCATATTTCACCCTTTGGCATTAGCTGAAGGAACAGCTTTTCATTTTGATCAGCCCTTTAAAGAACTCAATCTAAAGCAGGACGATGCCACATACTATAATATAGTAGCTTTTACCGTTCCCGATAGCATTAAAAAAGGAGTGGTTTTATATTTTCACGGTAATAAAGAAAATATCAATCACTATGCAAAATTTGCCGGAAATTTTACCCGAAATGGGTGGGAAGTATGGATGCCCGATTATCCGAAATATGGGAAATCAACCGGCGACCTCACTGAAAAAAATTTGTACGAAGAGGCGCTTCAATTATATAAACTTGCCAGAACAATTTATCAACCAAATCAAATTACGATCTACGGAAAGTCTTTAGGCACGGGCATTGCAGCCGAGTTGGCGAGCATCCGGGATTGTAAACAATTGATTCTGGAAACACCCTATCAGAGTGTGGTTTCATTGGTTGATCACTATACCCTGATCCTTCCACTGAATAGTATCCTGCATTTTAAAATGCCTACCGATCAGTACCTGAAAAAAGTAACTGCGCCTGTCATTATTTTTCACGGAACTATGGATGCACTCATTCCTTTGAGCAATGCGTCCAAACTAAAAACCTCTCTCAAGCCCCATGATCAGTTTATTGTAATCGAAGGGGGCAATCACCACAATCTGAATCAGTTTCCCGAAATGCAACAAAAGTTGGATAGTTTGCTTCGTTAATCGTAGATGATTATTTTTCTTTTATCTTTAATGCAAAGCCTTTGCATGTCGATTCTTTTACTGATTGCCGCTGTTTTGATTTTAGTGTTATTGATAACAGTGGTAAAGCTGCAGCCTTTTCTTTCCTTCTTATTGGTATGTATTGCGGTCGGACTTTCAAAGAGCATGGAAGTGGGTAAGATCATGGCGGCTATTCAAAAAGGCATTGGTGATATCATGGGTTCTTTATTGGTGATTTTGATTATTGGAGCGATGTTAGGGAAATTAGTGGCTGATAGTGGTGCTGCAAATAAAATTGCGGATAGTTTGATTCAGGCATTTGGTAGTAAACGGATTCAATGGGCATTGGTTACAACTGCATTCATTGTAGGCATCCCCTTATTTTATGGAGTTGGTTTTGTGTTGTTAGTGCCTTTAGTTATTACTATTTCTGCAAAATATAAAATACCCGCGGTATATCTTGGTTTGCCAACATTGGCAGCGCTTTCGGTTACTCACGGATACCTGCCACCACACCCTTCGCCCGTTGCATTGGCCGAACAGTTTCATGCAGATCTTGGTAAAACTTTATTGTATGGTTTTCTAATTGCTATCCCGGCAATTATTATAGCGGGTCCAATTTTTTCTGTTACGCTAAAAAAATACAACTCAAAACCTTTGGCTGTTTTTACAAATCAACAAATCGATGAAAAAAAGTTGCCCAGTTTATTTTTTAGCATACTTGCTGTTTTTCTTCCCGTACTACTGATAGCCCAAGATACCTTGGTGAAAATTATTTTTCCAGAGAAAAATGTATTTACTCAATTGGTTCATATAGTTGGAGACCCATCCATTGCTATGCTGATTAGTTTACTCATTGCATTATATACTTTGGGCATTCGACAAGGAAAGAAGGTTGAAACGATCATGAAACCAATGGGAGATGCCATTAAAGAAATTTCGAGCATCTTACTCATTATCGCAGGAGCAGGAGCATTGAAACAAATATTATCCGACTCTGGTATTAGTAATGATTTAATTCAACCTTTGAGTGGGTTATCTATTCATCCTTTACTATTGGCCTGGAGCATTAGTGCAATCATACGTGTAAGTGTAGGATCTGCAACTGTAGCGGGTTTAACTACTGCAGGCATTGTTGCTCCTTTAATAGCAAGCACTGGAGTAAACCCCAGTTTATTGGTATTAGCAACTGGCGCAGGAAGTCTTATGTTTTCGCACGTAAATGATCCGGGTTTTTGGATGTTCAAAGAATATTTTAATTTAACGGTAAAAGAAACCATCAAAACATGGAGCATTATGGAAACCATTGTTTCTGTAGTAGGACTAATTGGTGTGTTTATTATTAATAGCTTTTTATAATTTAAAAATATTTTTATGTCGGCTGATGAAAAATTTACAGCATTAGGTCTAAACTTACCGCCAGCTCCCAAACCGCTGGGTGTTTATAAACCATTGTTGATTGATGGCAAGCATTGTTATGTTTCCGGACATGGTACAGTACAAGATGACGGCTCTTTTATTGTGGGAAAGGTTGGCGATCAGCTTACACAAGAAGAAGCAAAACTAGCAGCACAACAAGTAGGGCTGGCAATTCTTTCTACCCTTAAAACAAACTTAGGTTCCCTAAATAGAATTAAACGTGTTATTAAAGTATTGGGCATGGTAAACTGTGTTCCCGAATTTGACAAACATCCATATGTCATTAACGGCTGCAGCGAACTTTTTGCAAAAGTTTGGGGAGATGAAAATGGTATTGGCGTACGAAGTGCTGTTGGCATGGGTTCTTTACCAGGCAATATTCCTGTTGAAATTGAAGCAATATTTGAATTACACGATGAAGCTTAACTCAGAAAAAAAATTTAGAAATGGAATGGTACGAAATAAAAAATATTGAAACCGTTGATAGCCCGGCATTATTGATTTACCCAGATAGAGTTAAAGAGAATATTCGCCTATTGATTGAAATGGCTGGAAGCGTAGCAGCTTTACGACCGCATGTAAAGACCAATAAAATGAGCGAAGCTTGTCAACTCTTACTAGATGCTGGCATTACTAAATTTAAATGTGCCACTATCGCCGAAGCAGAAATGTTGGGTACCATTCAGGCTCCTGATGTGCTGTTGGCATACCAGCCCGTTGGCCCCAAAGCCTTGCGATTATTGAGGTTGGTACAAATGTTCCCCGAAACAAAATATGCCGCATTAATTGATAATATGGATATTGCTTTTCACATTGCAAAAACTTTTGCTGCAGCAAATAAAAAGCTTGACCTCTATATCGATTTAAATACCGGGATGAATCGATCGGGCATCAAACCAGAAAATGCATTTGAATTATATCAGTCCTGCAGCGAATTAAAAAGCATTCAAATAGTAGGCTTACACGCTTACGACGGGCATATCCGCGACACCGATCTCGAAGAGCGCAAACGCAAATCGGACGAGGGTTTTGAAAAAGTGGAAACACTAAAAAATTCAATAGAAGCTTTCGATGGCCGGAAGATGAAAATTGTTGTTGGAGGCTCTCCCAGTTTTCCAACCCATACTCACCGCAAGGGCGTTGAATATAGTCCGGGTACTTTTATTTTCTGGGACTGGGGCTACAAACATATTGTACCCGATGAACCTTTTGAGTATGCTGCATTGCTGATGACGCGTATCAATTCAATCATCGATGAAAAAACATTCTGTTGCGACCTCGGACATAAAGCCGTTGCCGCAGAAAATCCTTTACCCCGTGTACATTTTTTAAATGCACCAAATGCAGTTCCAAAAGCACAGAGCGAAGAACATTTGAGTGTTAGTGTTGATGATACGAGTATTTATAAAGTAGGCGATGTGTTGTATGGTGTTCCGGTGCATATTTGTCCTACAGTTGCCTTATACGCAGAAGCGAATATTGTAGAAGATCATTCGGTTACCAAACAATGGAAAGTGATTGCGAGAGATAGAAAAATTACGGTGTAATATTTTTGAATTTTGAATTTTTCTTCCGGGACTGTTTTTATAGCACGCGGATGACGCGGATGAAACAGATCTGCGCCGATTAATTTAGCTAAAGTTGACTAAATTAATTTCCCCTCCAAACCATGGTTTGGAGGGGGCACCGATTTCGTGTAACGGAATACGGTGGGGGTGGTTGATTCTCTTAGAGATTATTTTTCATCAGTTCAAGCTTTTTACCACCCCACTTCGCTTCGCACCCCTCCTATTCGCAAGCGAACAGGAGGGGATATTTTTATTTATTATTCTTCATACCTTTCACACTCTTCACTCTTCACTCTTCACTCTTCACTCTTCACTCTTCACTCTTCACTCTTCACTTCCCTAAGACTTACTCTCGTACTGGAAACATTCAGTTGATGTTTCACACCTACTTTTAAAGCGTAGTTGGCTTTATCATGACTTACGGGAAAATCAAAACAAATAGGGTAATCATATTCTTTTAAATGTTCCTGTATAGTTTCAGTTACACTCATTCCAAAAGCAGTCACCGTATCTTTCATATCGGTGAATCCGCCAAGAATCAATCCTGCAAGGCCTTCCAGCAAACCTGCCCTTTTTAACTGCAGGAACATTCTGTCGATATGATAAATGTATTCGCCAACGTCTTCAATGAAAAGAATTTTATTTTTTGTTTGATATGCGGTTTTAGTTCCGATCAGATGAACGATCAACGAAAGATTACCACCAATCAATTCTGCTTCGGCTTTCCCTGTTTTATTAAAAGGATGTGGCGCACAACTATAATTTAATATTTGTCCCTTTATAGCTTTTCGGATCGATTGTATGTATTCATTTTCTGCAGCCCCATCATTAAAAGCAGCGGCCATGGAAGCATGCAATGAGGCGGTTCTAATCTGTTGATAAAGATGTGCGTGCAATACTGTAACGTCGCTAAACCCGATCAACCATTTTGGATTTTTTTTAAACGCTTTAAAATCGAGACCGTCAATGATCCTACTCAGGCCATATCCACCTCGTCCGCATAGGATTGCATGTACATTTTTATCGTCCAGCATTTCCTGCAGATCTGCTAAGCGTTCGGCATCGGTACCTGAAAAATAGTGAAACTGTGTACCCAAAGTTTTTCCCAATTTCACCTGATAGCCCCATTGTTGAAGTGTATCAATACAGGTTTTCGCCTTTTCGATAGGAAGGAATCCTGCGGGGCAAACAATCGCAATGGTATCGCCTTTTTTGAGATAGGGAGGTATTTTAATCATAAGCGAAAATAAAGAAATGGCACGCAGATGAAGCTGATTTAGCAGATTTGCACAGATTATAGCCCCAAAAATAGTCTACTCGTGCCATCCTTCCGCCTTAATCCCAGATTGCTTAGTTTTGCATTCCCGATTGAAAAAAGAAAGGATCATGAACAAACCGAAAAGATATTTGATTACAGCCGCCCTGCCTTATGCTAACGGACTAAAACATATTGGTCACCTGGCAGGAGCCTATCTTCCTGCCGACACTTATTCGCGCTACCTGAAAGCACAAAAACGCGACGTTGTTTTTGTTTGTGGCAGCGATGAGCACGGAACAGCAATTCCTATTCAGGCTACAAAAGAAGGAACCACTGCACAAGCCATTATCGATAAATACCATCCCATCATCGCTCAGAATTTTAAAGATCTGGGAATAGAATTCGATATCTACCATCGCACTAGCGCGCCCATACACCACGAAACAGCGCAAGAATTTTTTAAAGTTTTGAACGATCATGGCGATCTGGAAATCAAGGAGAGCGAACAATATTTTGATGAAGCCGCCAACAGTTTTCTGGCCGACCGATATATCAAAGGCACTTGCCCCAATTGCGCTTTCGAAAGTGCGTATGGCGATCAATGCGAGCGCTGTGGCAAGACTTTGAGTCCCGACGAACTCATTAACCCTGTGAGTACTTTAAGTGGCAACAAACCTATTAAAAAAGCCACGCAGCACTGGTATCTGCCACTCGACCGTCATGAAGCATTTCTTAGCAACTGGATTTTAAAAGATCATGCAAACGACTGGAGGAACACCGTAGTAGGTCAGTGCAAAAGCTGGATTGACGGAGGTTTACAGGCAAGAGCTGTTACCCGCGATCTGGATTGGGGAATCCGTGTTCCGGTAAAAGGTGCAGAGGGCAAAGTATTATACGTTTGGTTTGATGCCCCCATCGGATATATCAGCGCCACCAAACAATGGGCGCTGGATAATGGAAAGGATTGGAAACCATATTGGCAGGACAAAGAAACCAAGCTGGTACATTTTATTGGCAAGGATAATATTGTTTTCCACTGCATTATTTTCCCCGTGATGTTGAAACTGCACGGAGACATACTTCCTGATAATGTTCCAGCCAATGAGTTTATGAATCTGGAAGGGGATAAAATGAGTACCAGCAGAAACTGGAAACTCGAAATGCAGGATTATATCAACGATTTTATCAATCAGCCAAATGGCGGTCCGCAGATGGCCGATGCGCTGCGTTATTATTTAACACAGATCGCTCCCGAAACAAAAGACAGTGAATTTACCTGGAAGGGATATCAGGATGCTGTGAATAGCGAACTGGTAAATATTTTCGGAAACTTTATCAACCGCGCACTGGTGCTGATGCATAAATTATGCAACGGCAAAGTTCCTCCTTTGCATCCCGAAATTTTAGATGATCTGGATAAAGCTACTATTGGGCAAATCAGCAATAGCAAAGAAAAAATTGAAGCATTACTGGAGCAATATAAATTCAGAGATGCCCTGTTTGAAGTAATTGATCTTGCCCGTACCGGTAATCAGTACATGCAGAAAAAAGAACCATGGATCGCTGCTAAACAAGTTGATGAAAACGGAAAGATTCTTGCTGATGCACAAAAGCTGATCGATAACACTTTGCATATCTGTTTACAAATCACAGCAAACCTTGCAGTATTAGTAAATCCTTTTCTTCCCTTCACCGCAAAAAAAATCTGCCACCTGTTAAAAGTGGTAGAAAAAATGCTGGACTGGGAAAATGCAGGAAAATTAAAATTGCTCAGTGTGGGCTATAATCTTCGTGCGCCTGAATTATTATTCCGCAAGATCGAAGACGCGGAAGTATCTTATCAAATCGAAAAACTAAACAAAGCTTTGGAAGCATCAAAAGAAAATAGCGAGGCAGAAAAACCTGCACCTGCATTTGTTCCGGTAAAACCCGAAATTGTGTTCGACGATTTTGCAAAAATTGATTTGCGTGTGGGAACCATCCTGAGTGCAGAAAAAGTAGAGAAAGCCGATAAATTATTGAAACTGCAGGTATTGCTTGGCTTCGAAACCAGAACCATTGTTTCGGGTATCGCATTGCATTTTAAACCGGAAGAAATTGTTGGAAAACAAGTAACCGTTGTTGTGAATTTAGCACCTCGTAAAATGCGTGGCATTGAAAGCAATGGAATGATTTTAATGGCGGAAGATGCAAATGGAAAATTGCATTTCATCAACCCCGAAGATGCCATTGGTGAAGGGGCAACGGTGAACTAAGAAAAGTCAAAAGTGCAATTCATTCGAATGCATTAACCCCAGCTTTTAAGCTGGGGATCCTACGAAATCCGCGAAAACATTGGGCTTTAGCCCTCATGCTTTTTTGATTCTGATGTAAATGATCTAAGCGGATGGGTGATGGGCTAAAGCCCAAAATCCAGACAGAGCCTGTCATCCCCCAGACTGAAGTCTGGGGTTAATGTATCCAAAAGAAGCATTTCATATGAAGACATTAATATCATTTTAAAGGAATTTTTTCAGGCAGTCTCGTTACATTATAAGTTTTATTTCCCTAATCAAACTTCACACACTCTTTCAGTTCTCTTTCCGAATATGCCATCTTGTATTGTTTTAAAACATCATCTGGTACGCCATTCCATTGGTTAGGAACATTGCCCATATAACCGATATCTTTTACGCCAATCTCTGAAGTATAGAAGCCGGTAGAAACTAGGTCGCGTATGAGGTTGAAAAAACTTACTCCCTGCGCCATTTCGGGTTTTGCTTTTTTAGGATAGGCAATTCTATCTACCATTTCAATCTGTTGCTTTGCAGTGCAGCCTGTAAATACTTTCTCATATCTTGTTAAGCACTGCATATCCAACCAGCGCAATCCGCCACGCATGGGTGTTTGGTGCTCCGGCATATCTTTCACAATAAACTCAATAAATTCGGGCACTTTCGCATCCGAAGCCGAACCACTCACTGCATCTTTTGGAATAATAATATCCCCAATCACCGTAATAGTGGCCATCTCTGCCTCTGTAAAAAATTTCGGCTCCGCTTTTATTTTTTTCAGCGCATCTTTTTCTTCCTGCATGCGATCCGCATCCAAAGTGGCATCTGCCGAAGCTGCAATCTCTTTTTTCTCTTTGGGTTTGCATGCTTCTACCAATACACCGGTAGCCATGGAACCTACCAGCAACGCTTTGATCGATTTACGTCTGTCCATAATTGTATTTTTATTTCTATTCAGAAAATCAATTAAATATTATTTTTTTTCAGCTCATCAATAATGTACTCTGAAGCGCGCATGGATAGTGCAAGAATCGTCCAGGTAATATTTTTATCTGCCTGCGAGGTAAACTGACTTCCATCTACACAGAACAAGGTTTTGCAATCGTGTGCCTGGCTCCATTTGTTGAGTGCACTCGTTTTGCGATCGCTACCCATTCTTACGGTACCGGCTTCATGAATAATATTGCCGGGGTTGTTTAATCCCCAATTATTTTTCTCATTATCATCAGCACCATAGGTAATAATGGCTCCCATATTGTGCATGATTTCCTTGAAAGTTTCCTTCATGTGTTTCGCCTGTTTAATTTCATAGTCAGAGTGATTTGTATGAAAGCGCAAAACAGGAATGCCATATTTATCTACCACTTTCGGATCAATTTCGCAGTAGTTATTAATATTTGGAACGGCTTCTCCGCGCCCCGCCATACCCACACCCGCACCATAAAAAAAGCGATGATCTTCTTTTAAAGATGCACCATATCCGCCGGCTTCTTTTGTTTTACCATTTACCTGAAAGCGGCCATTCTGCGATTCAATACCCATACCAAATCCATAAGCAGGCTGACCCATTCCACCCCAGTACTCAATATGATAACCACGAGGGAAATCCAATTTTTTATTATCCAGCCACCATGGTGTATACACGTGCATGCCGCCCACTCCATCTTCATTGTAACGCTTACGACCAAAGAGTTCTGGCAACACACCACCCATTGCTGCGCCAGTAGAATCGTGCAGGTATTTACCTACTACATTGCTATCATTTGCCAATCCATTCGGATGACGTTGCGATTTTGAATTCAATAATAATCGCGCTGTTTCACAAGTACTCGCAGCAAGTATCACTACTTTACCGAATACCTGATACTCCATATTATCAGTCTTATCAATAAAAGAAACACCCGTCGCCAATCCTTCCGCATTGGTAAGCACTTCACGTGCCATTGCGTTGGTGATGACGTCAATATTTCCTGTCATCACTGCCGGTTTGATTAATACAGAAGAGGAAGAAAAATCTCCATACACTTTACAACTTCTTCCACACTGCGCACAAAAAAAGCAAGCGCCACGCTCATCATTTATTTTTTTTGTGAGGATCGATAAACGTGATGGAATAACCGGAATATTAATTCCTGTAGCAGATTTTTTAATCATCAATTCGTGCAGGCGAGGTTTAGGTGCCGGCAAGAAAATTCCATCTGGATCATTGGGCAATCCTTCCATCGAACCAAATACGCCGATCAGTTTATCAATCTTATCGTAATAAGGTTTTACATCATCATAACTGATTGGCCAGTCATCACCCAAACCATCAATACTTTTTCTTTTAAAATCTTTTGGACCAAAGCGTAATGAAATACGACCCCAGTGATTTGTTCTTCCACCCACCATACGTGCACGCCACCAATCCCACTTAGCGCTACCCTCTTTCATGGTATAAGGCTCACCGTCGATCTCCCAGCCCCAGTAACATCCATCGAAATCTCCAAAGGGACGAAACTTAGTGCTGGCGCCTCTTCTGGGCGATTCCCAAGGATTTTTTAATTGAGAAGAATTGATCGCAGGATCATAACTCGGACCAGCTTCGATAAGACAAACTTTCAAGCCTGCTTTCGATAAAGTATAAGCGGCCATACCTCCGCCTGCACCCGAACCAACAATCACAGCATCGTATTTCTTCGGCTGTTTTTTGATTTGAAGATCTCCCATATAGCGTTTTTGATTTTTTCGTTAGAGAGATGAAAATAAGAATTTTAGACAAAGCGCATCGAAATATTTGATGAAAGTTTTTGATGCTTAGCAATTGTGAGTTATTGCTTCTTGGAGTTACTAAGGCTCTAATTTATATGTGGAGCGTTTGGGCTAAAGCCCAATATTCTCAGGGGGTGCATAGAGCCCCTAGCTTAAAAGCTAGGGTTAGTATCCCTAAATAAAATTCTTCTCTTGGATACACTAACCCCAGACTTTAGTCTTCACGCTCTCACATGTCCTGACAGACTCATTAACTACACTAGTTAATCTTAACTTAATGACATTGTGCTTTAGCAGATATCCTTTGTGTTCATTTTGTGAACTCATTATACGAATTCATAGTATACTTAGTTCACAAAAAAAATCTTGATAAAATCCTAGAATAGTTTATTCAATAAAAAAACCGCCCCGGATGATGGGGCGGCTCATAACCAGGTACGGTTTAAAATCTATGGCTAAGACATTGCTGTCAAAAACCCAATATAATGGTACTTACTCTCACCCTAAAAATTCTTCACTCTTCACTTTTCACTCCTCCTTAACTACATCCCATGCTGTTTCCACAATTCAAACATTTGTAACAAGTACCGCTGCGAATGGTGATATGTCCGCAAGTATTACAAGATGGTGCATCGCTCTGCATATTTTTGGCGTGCTGATTTACAGCATCCATTCCCGATGAAGTTTGTGCTACTGTTGCTTTGTGCGCAACGGGAGCAGTGCTGTTAGCAACTGTAGGCGCTGTAACACGAATACTGCTCAGCTCAGGCTTTCCCAAAAAAATGGTATCACCCCCTTCTTCACCAGTATTGGCAATTTCCGGTTTATCCAACACATGTACCAGATCTGTTCTGTTTAAATATTCGTAAGCCAAAGCACGGAATACAAAGTCAACTAATGAAGTTGTTGTTTTAATATTCGGATGATCTACCATTCCGGCAGGCTCAAATTTGGTGAATACAAATTTCTCAACAAACTCTTCGAGAGGTACTCCATATTGCAAACCAACAGAAATAGAAATCGCAAAACAGTTCATCAAACTACGTAGTGTAGAACCTTCTTTTGCAAGATCAACAAAGATCTCTCCCAGCGTTCCATCCTGATATTCGCCGGTGCGCAGGAACAATACCTGTCCATTAATTTTCGCTTTCTGCGTAAATCCGCGGCGCTTCGCAGGCAACGATTTTCGTTCAACGATATTGGATAATGCACGTTTTAATTTCGTATCAGAAGATGCCTGCATGCGCTTGGTAACTTCTTCAAGCAATTCTTCCACAGTTAATTTTCCAAGATCAACAATATTGCTTTCTGCTGCAGTTTCTTCGGCAACAACTTCTTCTGCTGCTTCCTCGCTCTTTTTCTTTTTATCGGATTTATTGCTCAATGGCTGACTCAATTTAGAGCCGTCGCGGTATAAAGCGTTTGCTTTCAAACCCAAACTCCAGCTCAAATAATAACAGTCTGCAATTTCTTCTACCTTAGCTTCGTTCGGAAGGTTGATGGTTTTAGAAATCGCACCACTCAAAAACGGCTGACACGCAGCCATCATTTTTATATGGCCGTGTGCATGAATATATCTCTCACCCTTTTTACCACATTTATTTGCGCAATCAAATACTGCTAAATGTTCGGGCTTCAATAATGGAGCACCTTCAATGGTCATGGTACCGCAAACAAAATCATTTGCCGCTTCGATCTCTTCTTCAGTAAAACCAATCGCTTCCAATAAGCTAAAGCCCCAGTCGCTATACTCTTCTTCAGTAAAGCCCAGACGTTGCATACAGGTATCCCCCAGTGTAAAGCGATTGAAAATAAATGCAATGTCAAAGGCAGATGCAGCGGCCCCGTTTAATTTTTGAATCTCTGCAGGAGTAAATCCTTTTTCTGCCAGTGTTTTATTGTTGATGAAAGGCGCTTTCTCAAAACTTGCAGCACCTACTGCATATTGTTCAATAGCCAATGACTCAGCAGCAGTATATCCTAAATTTTTTAAGGCAGCAGGTACAGATTGATTAATTATTTTGAAATAACCACCACCTGATAATTTTTTAAATTTCACCAAAGCAAAATCTGGTTCCACTCCGGTAGTATCGCAATCCATCACCAAACCAATGGTTCCTGTTGGAGCAATTACAGTTGTTTGTGCATTTCGGTATCCGTATTTTTCGCCTAATTGCACTGCATCATCCCATGCTTTAGTAGCAGACTTCAACAAATAATCAGGACAATATTTTGCGTTAATACCAACGGGCTTCACACTCAATCCTTCGTATGCATCATTTGCATCGTATGCAGCAGCACGATGGTTGCGCATTACACGCAGCATATCTTTTTTATTGGCTTCGTAACGGGGAAATGGTCCGAGAAATGCCGACATTTCTGCAGAAGTTTTATAAGCAATACCGGTCATGATTGCTGTAATAGCTCCGGCAATACCGCGAGCTTCTTCGCTATCATAAGGAATGCCGCTCACCATCAGCATGGTTCCAAGGTTTGCAAAACCAAGGCCCAGTGTACGATAGTCGTAACTCAATTCTGCTACTTCTTTTGAAGGGAACTGCGCCATCAATACGGATATCTCCAGCACAGTTGTCCAGAGTCGACAAGTATATTCAAATCCTTTTACATCAAAACTATTGTTCGATGGATCGAAGAATTTCATCAGGTTAGCCGATGCCAAATTACACGCAGTATTATCCAAGAACATGTATTCCGAACATGGGTTAGATGCGTTGATGCGACCACCCTGCGGACAAGTATGCCATTCATTGATGGTAGTATCGTATTGTGTGCCGGGGTCAGCGCAACTCCATGCAGCATAAGCAATCTGATCCCATACATCTTTTGCAGGAATTTTTTTCATCACTCTGCCATCGGTACGTGCTTTTAATTCCCAGTCACCACCTTCATCCAACACTTTAAAAAATTCGTTAGGGATGCGGATAGAGTTGTTACTGTTCTGTCCTGCAACAGTCATATAGGCTTCCCCTTCATAGCTGTTATCGTATCCTGCAGCAACCAAGGCAGCAACTTTTTTCTCTTCACCCACTTTCCAGTTAATAAATTCCATAATCTCGGGGTGATCCAAATCCAAGCAAACCATTTTAGCAGCTCTGCGTGTTGTACCGCCGCTTTTGATGGCAGCAGCAGCGCGGTCACCAATTTTAAGGAAGCTCATCAATCCGCTGGAAGTACCGCCACCACTCAGTTTTTCGCCACTGCCACGAATTTGTGAAAAGTTGGTTCCAACACCAGATCCATATTTAAAAATACGTGCTTCACGAACCCATAAGTCCATGATACCACCATCGTTTACTAAATCATCTGTAACGCTCAAAATAAAACAAGCATGCGGCTGAGGACGCTCATAGGCATTGCTCGATTTTTTTAACTGACCATCTTTTGCATCCACATAATAGTGACCCTGAGGCTTACCGGTGATACCATAACTTTCGTGTAATCCGGTATTAAACCATTGTGGAGAATTGGGAACACAAGCCTGATTCAGGATGCTATATGCCAACTCATCATAAAATGTTTGTGCGTCTTTTTCAGAAGCAAAATAACCATTCCGTTCGCCCCAAACGCGCCAACAGTTTGCCATACGATGTGCAACTTGTTTCACACTGGTTTCTCTACCCAAAGAACCATCCGCTTGTGGCACCCCTGCTTTACGAAAATATTTTTGTGCAAGAATATCTGTAGCAATCTGGCTCCATTGCTTCGGAACCTCTACATTATTCATCTCAAATACTTTTTCTCCATTTGGATTTTTGATAACACTGTCGCGATAATCATATTCGAACATATCAAAAGGACTCACGCCATCTTTTGTGAAGAGGCGGTCGAACTGTAAGCCTTTATTAGAGCGGGTAGCCATACTATTGGGATATTTAATTGGGTTATTCTACTTTTTTGTTATAGGAAGCCGTTAACGAATTGTTAAGCGGTAGACGAAAATATTCTTCCCACACCATAATTCAAGATGGTAAATATCAACAGCTTGTGGATAAGGATTGTGGATAATCTCATAGCCCCAATCAGGGTTGGATTCCATGAAATGTCCACAGTTGTAGAAAAGAATTTGTGGAAAAAAAACTTAATATTTGAAGTATATTTTGTAAATAAGAAAACATGCTGTATTAAAAGATTTTTCAGACCGTAATCGCCTGTTTTCAATAGAATTACCCGTGAAAATCACCCTTTTCCAGAAACATATAGCCAAGAAACACTTTAAACAAAAACTTTTTTGCATTTTTGCAGCATCAGCAATAGTTGAGATTTGCTATGAGACAGTCATTATACCATCAGTTTCAGGAAAAGAAAAGACAGGGAAAGAAATCTTTCGCGGTGCTGATCGACCCCGATAAGGTTGATGCTGTTAAAATAGAAGAATTGGTTCAGTTGGCAGTTCGCGCCAAAGTAGATTATTTTTTTGTGGGTGGAAGTCTTGTTATTTCAACTTATCTCGACGAATGCATCCAACAAATTAAAGCAAGCTGTAATATCCCCGTTATTTTATTTCCCGGCTCACCATCGCAAGTGAGCAAATATGCAGATGCCATTTTATACTTATCACTTATCTCAGGTCGCAATCCCGAATTGCTGATTGGTCAACACGTAATTAGTGCCGCATTGGTAAAGAGCAGCGGATTAGAGATTATACCAACAGGGTATATGGTGGTGGATGGTGGCGCACCTACAACTGTTTCTTATATTTCAAATGCTTCACCCATTCCTGCCGATAAAAACGAGATAGCCATGTGTACTGCCATGGCGGGCGAAATGCTCGGCATGAAGTTAATTTATATGGATGCGGGCAGTGGTGCAAAAAGAGCCATTACCGAAAACATGATCGAGAAAGTGGCTGGCAATATCGATATTCCATTGATCATTGGCGGCGGCATTACAAGCCCCGAAAAAGCCTATCTGAATTGCAAAGCGGGTGGCGATATCATTGTAGTAGGTAATGCCATCGAAAAAGATCCCAATCTCATTACCGAAATCAGTGCCGCTATTCACAGTGTGGCTGTAGCTATCTAATTTTTCATGTTGTTATTGTTATTCTTTTGTTTTGAATTTTGAATTTTGAATTTTGCCTTTTGCCTTTGCTTCTACGAGGCTGTTTTTATAGCACGCAGATGACGCAGATGAAACGGATTTGAGCTGATTTGATTTAATTAAGTGACTAAGTTAGTTTGTATTTATAAGTTTCCCCGCCAAACCGTGGTTTGGAGGGGGCGCCAATTTCGCTTTAGCGGAATATGGCGGGGGTGGTTGATTCTCTTGGAGGTTATTTTTCATCGGTTCATGTTTTTCCCACCCCGGCCATCGCTAAATCGCTCGGCCACCCCTCCCAAACACGTTTGGGAGGGGAAATTATTATCCAACTATTTCTTACCTTTCACTCTTCACTCTTAAAGACTCATCATCTCCTTAAACTTCACAGTCTGCCTTCTGCTCACTTCAATTTTTTCTCCACCTTTCAAATCAACCAATAATCCTCCATTAAAATAGGGTTCAATTTTTTCGATCCAGCGCAGATTGATAATATGTTTTCTGTTAGCGCGAAAAAACATTCTTTCATCCAGTCTTTCTTCCAGTGCATTCAAAGATTTTAAGATCAGGGGCTTGTTTGTGCCGAAGAAAACTTTTGCATAGTTGCCCACACTTTCAAACAAGCGAATCTCACCGAGTTTTACAAACCAGCAACGCTCGCCGTCTTTTACAAATACCTGATCGAATTCTGTGAGAGGGCCACGATTCAATCCATTTAGGCTGGCATTTTCTTTACTAATTTCCAAATGCAATTTTTGGATGGCATCCGCAAGACGCTTGGGTTCTACGGGTTTCAATAAATAGTCCAAAGCATTTACTTCAAAAGCTTTGATGGCATACTCATCATATGCCGTTGTAAAAATCACTCTCGGTGCTTTTTCTACTTCTGCCAACAAATCAAACCCTGTTTTTCCGGGCATTTGTATATCCAGAAAAATCAAATCGGGATTTAAAGTTTCGATCTTTTCAATTCCATCATCCACATTCGCAGCTTCTTCGATCACTTCAATATCCGAATGATCCTGTAATAATTTTTTCAGCTCATTACGTGCCAAACGCTCGTCATCAATAATGATTGCTCTGATTGCCATAATTTATAAATCGTAGTAGGTTAACTAATAAAATTACATGTCTTTAATCGGTAGTTTCACAACCGCTTCCACCATATCCTTGCCGGGCAGATCATGGATTTCAAAACTTGCTCTTCCCCCAAATAAAATCTTCAATCGGTTTCTGGTACTATTGATCCCGAATCCATCGTGTAAAAAATCAAGATCGCCACTGATATGCCCCGTATTCTGCACAGTCAATTCGTGATGGTTGTCTTTAAAATCAGAAATCACTCTAACAACACCTCCTTCTTTTTGCCTTCCAATTCCGTGCTTAATAGCATTCTCTACCAGCATTTGCAGCATCATCGGCGGCACAGGTTGATCCAGTGTATCCTCGTCAATATCGTATTCAACCTGCAAACGATCTTCAAAACGAATGTATTCCAAAGCCAGATAATCTTTTACAATATCCAACTCTTTTTCAAGAGGAGTTAATTCCAGTTTTTCGCTTTGCATACTGCTACGCAAAATATTGCTCAACTCGGTAATGGCTGTTCTGGCTCTATCGGGATTCTCGTCCACCAAGGCACGGATACTATTCAATGCATTAAAAATAAAATGCGGATTAATATGCGATTTGATGGTTTTTAATTCCAGCTCTTTCACCAATGTCTCCAGCTTTACTTTCTGCACTTCTGTTTTCCTGCCCAGCTCAACGTAATGCCATATAAAATAAATACAGGTCCATATAAATATCAACGGGGAATCAAAGATCAGGTTGCTCCAGAAACGCTTGAGTACCGATATTTTTTTTGCAGGGTCGTATAAACGCAACCACTCTACAACAATACTGTTTACAAAATTAAAAACAATGCAAAGCAAAATAATCACAAGTGCAAGCTGCCCCCATTTCTGCTTTTGCGTGGGTGGTCTTAAATTAAAACGAATCAACAGATCGCGTAATAAATGGGTAAACACAAGGCCCGAAATTACCTGCAAAGCCAGTCGCGAATAAAAGATATTGGTGTATTTCTGTTCAAAGAGATAGGCAAAGAAAACCCAGGTTAGGCTATAAAAAAGCCAACCACCTAATTGGCACCACCAATATGCGGAAGATTTTAGTCTCATGTGTCTGCAAAGGTACCTTCAAAAGCATGCGGCGAATTGTAGAAATTGGATTAAAGGTAAAATCAGGGGCTGTCTGGCGGAATTTACCCTAGTTTCTGGCAAAACAAGTTTTTTACACGATTTTACAATAAATTAGGATGCAATTCAAATTTTCGCATGTAAAAAAACACTATATGGATGACTCGATAGATCAGCAGTAACCCCAGCTTTTAAGCTGGGGATCCTCCGAAACCAGTGAAAACATTGGGCTTTAGCCCTCACGCTTTTTTGATTCTGATGTAGATGATCTAAGCGGATGGGTGAGGGGCTAAAGCCCCAAAACCACACAGAACCAGCCAACCCTAGGCTGAAGCCTAGGGTTAATGCATCCCAAGAGAAGTATTTTATACGAAGGCATTAACCCGCGAAAATTTGAATTGCACCTATAAATTACTAAGGCTCTTTTGCTGATGGTTAAATGCTTATTTTTACATATAAATTAATGGCTCATGGAGATTTTAGCAGGCCCGCTCTTACAAAAAATTGATAGTCCCGACGATTTAAAAAAACTCCATCGGGACCAGCTTCATCAGGTATGCAGCGAATTGCGTCAATATATTATCGATGTGGTGAGCGTGCACGGTGGTCACTTCGCAGCAAGTCTGGGTGTGGTGGAACTTAGCGTGGCACTGCATTATATCTACAATACCCCTTACGACCAACTGGTCTGGGATGTGGGTCATCAGGCCTACGGACACAAAATTCTAACAGGTCGCAGAGATAAATTCATCAGCAACCGCAAATACAATGGCATCAGTGGCTTTCCAAAACGAACCGAAAGTATTTACGATACATTTGGGGTAGGTCATTCTTCCACATCTATTTCCGCGGCTTTGGGCATGGCCATGGCTGCCAAATACAAGGGCGAAAACCGTAAGTCAGTTGCAATCATCGGCGATGGATCAATGACCGCCGGCATGGCTTTCGAAGCAATGAACCATGCGGGTGTGGCCGATAGCGATATCCTGATTATACTCAATGATAATTGCATGAGTATCGACCCGAATGTGGGCGCACTCAAGAGTTATCTTACCGATATCAGCACTTCGCCAACATATAATAAAATGCGCGATGAGATCTGGAACCTGATGGGAAAACTACCGGTGGGAAAAACTTTCAGCCGCGAAATGGCCAGCAAGCTCGAAGCCAATATGAAGGGAGTGGTTTCAAAAAGCTCTAACCTTTTCGAAGCACTTAACCTGCGCTACTTTGGACCAATCGACGGGCACAATATCACCAACCTCGTTGATACATTAAAAGATCTCAAAAATATTCCGGGGCCAAAGCTTTTGCATATTGTAACCGTAAAAGGTAAGGGATACGCACTTGCCGAAAAAGATCAAACCAAGTGGCATGCACCGGGATTATTTGATAAGCTTACCGGCGAAATTGTGAAGAAAAAAAACAATGCGCCGCAGCCTCCAAAATACCAGGATGTATTCGGATATACATTGATCGAATTGGCCGAAATGAATCCGCAGATTATGGGCGTTACTCCAGCCATGCTGAGTGGCTCCTCCATGAAGTTCATGAAAGAGCAAATGCCTAATCGCACATTCGACGTGGGCATCTGCGAACAGCACGCTGTTACGGTAAGTGCGGGCCTTACCACTCAGGGCATGCGCGTATTCTGCAATATTTATTCGAGCTTCATGCAGAGGGCGTACGATCAGGTGGTACACGATGTGGCAATACAAAAATTGCCCGTAGTCTTTTGTTTAGACCGGGCCGGACTAGTAGGCGAAGACGGACCAACACATCACGGATGTTATGATATTCCAATCATGCGTTGTATACCAAATATGGTAGTGAGTGCCCCCATGAACGAAGAAGAGTTGCGCAACCTCATGTACACGGCTCAGTTAGAACATAATAAATCTCCTTTTGTAATACGCTACCCCAGAGGCGAAGGTTCGATGGTGGAATGGAGAACAGCTTTCAAAGAAATTCCAATCGGCAAAGGCCGTAAATTAAAAGATGGTGAAGGCATTGCAATATTGAGTTTTGGTCACCCCGGCATTTTTGCGCAAGCCGCAATTCGCCAGTTGCGTAGCGAAGGTATCAACCCTGCACACTACGATTTGCGTTTTGTAAAACCACTCGATGAGGAGCTTTTGCACGAAGCCTTTAGTAATTACGATAAAATTGTAACGGTAGAAGATGGCACGGTAGTAGGCGGATTTGGTTCTGCCATTTTAGAGTTTATGAACAAAAATAATTACAAAGCATCTGTAACCATACTGGGTATTCCCGACAAGATTGTTGAACATGGAAGCCCTAAAGAATTGCAAAGAGAATGTGAATACGATGCCGAAGGAATTGCAGCCGCAGTAAGGGTTTTAATGGAAGAGAAAGTAACTGTAAGTTAAGTATAAGTTAGCTCCTCAGTATCTTCAAGAGCAGAATTTGATTCAGAGACACTAACCCTAGCTTTTAAGCTAGGGATCAGCCCATACGCTGTTGAACGTCGGGATCGTAAGGACTAAAGTCCGAAATCAATAGGCATCTCCAACCCCTAGGCTTCAGCCTAGGGTTAGTGTATCCAAAAGAAGAATTTCACACAGACGCACTAACCCTAGCTTTTAAGCTAGGGATCAGCCCACACACTGTTGAACGTCGGGATCGTAAGGACTAAAGTCCGAAATCAATAGGCATCTCCAACCCCTAGGCTGAAGCCTAGGGTTAGTGTATCCAAAAGAAGAATTTCACACAGACGCACTAACCCTAGCTTTTAAGCTAGGGATCAGCCCACACACTGTTGAACGTCGGGATCGTAAGGACTAAAGTCCGAAATCAATTGGTATCCTCAACCCCTAGGCTGAAGCCTAGGGTTAGTGTACCCAGAAGTTAGTTTATTCTTCCTTATTTGCAAACAGTTCATCGGTGAGGCCGGCGTCTTCGAGGTCGGCTTCACGATGTTCATTCCACTCTACAATAAAATTATTTCTTCCTTCCCCGATCATCATCTTCATGAATTTTTGTTGCGTTAATTCAAGTATGGAAAGGAATAAAAAAATGGCGTGAATACGGTCTTCGCAGGGCTCAAAAACTTTTTCAAAAGAAACAGTTTTTTCTTTTTGCACAAAGCCCAGCATATAATCCCTGCAGCCCTCCATCGTGTGATTATATCGCACAACCGTGTGCACCGGTTTGTTCTGTCGTTCTTGTACACGCTGCATCACTTTTTCAAAAGCCTTCATCAGCTTAAACAAAGTGATGTTCTGTATCTCCGTACCCTCCGATGCTTCTTCGCCAATCATGGCAATTTCTTTCTGCAAATTACCACGCTTCACCATCAGCATGCGCACGGCTTCCATCTCGGCCATTTGCACAGCAGCTTCTTTAAAGCGTTTGTATTCGAGAATTTTGTCGATCAATTCCTGACGCGGATCAATCTCGTTGCCCTGTGCATCAATTTCTTTGCGAGGCAATAACAGCCTGGCTTTTATGCGCATCAGGGTAGATACAAACAAAATAAATTCGCTACTCAGCTCGATATTTAATTTCTCGCCTTGGTGAATAAAATCAAGAAAGTCGTTAATGATCTTCGTGATCGGAATATTATAAATGTCCAGCTCATCCCTTTCTATAAAGAAAAGCAATAAATCGAATGGTCCTTCAAACTGGTCTAACTTAATCTGATAATTTGCCGTTGCCAATACTTGCGCTTTAAAAAATAGAAACTTATTTCTTTAATGAATCCCTGATCTCCATCAATAATTTATCGGTGCTGGAAGGTTCGGCAGGTGCAGGTGCCGCCTCTTGTTTTTTCTTTATTTTGTTGATTGCTTTGATCACCATAAAAACAGCAAATGCAACAATTATAAAATCAATCAGGTTAGTTAAGAAAGTGCCGTACTTCACAGATACTTCTGCAATCGATTTGGCATATATTCTTCCCGCCGCGTCTTTTATTTCAGGCACGGCATCTTTGAGCACCCATTTCTTATCGTTAAAATCCACACCACCGGTAAGCATTCCTACCAACGGCATCACCATACCATCTACAAACGATGATACGATCTTACCAAAAGAAGCACCCATTACAAAAGCCACAGCCGTATCTACTAAGTTGCCCCGAACCGCAAACTCCTTAAATTCTTTGATGATACTCATATAAAATCAACTTTAAATGGCCCTTAATTGAGCATAACAAACGTCTGTAATCTACCCAGAGTTTGTTAGCGAATCCCGAGTGCTCGGAACCAAAATCAATACTACAGACATGAAAGTAGAAAATATTTGACAACTTTGTCAAAATTTTTGGATTGAGAGACAAGCTGATCAACTGGGCAATATTTCTGGCACTATCATTTATCTGGGGTAGCTCTTTTATACTGATGAAGTTGGGAATGTCGGCCCTTTCGCCTTATCAGGTGGCCAGCATCCGAATGCTCAGCGCCGGACTGATATTGATTCCATTCGCGCTGGAGGGATTCCGGCAAGTGCCAAAGGACAAATTATTATTGGTGATTGTATCCGGACTGATCGGCAGTTTTTTTCCGGCTTACTTGTTTTGTATTGCCGAAACCAAGATCGATAGCGCCCTTGCCGGCATCCTCAACGCACTCACACCCCTGTTTACCATCATGGTGGGCATCAGCTTTTTTCAGTTTCAGGCCAGCCGCCAAAAAATCATCGGGGTACTGGTAGGATTTGTGGGATTATGCCTGCTTTTTCTGGCGCAAAAAAACATCAGTTACGAAAATGTGAGTTATGCTTTTTTAGTACTAATTGCAACACTATTATATGGTATCAATGTAAATGTGGTAGGTAAGCATTTGCACCATATCGGCTCGCTGAATATTGCTTCGGTAGCTTTTTCGTTCCTCATCATTCCATGCATTATCATCTTATATTTTACCGGATATTTTGCACTCCCTCTTTTCAGCAAACCCATCCTGCAAGCCAGTGGGGCCGCATTCCTTCTGGGTTTTGGTGGCACGGCCATTGCAACCGTCATTTATTATATGCTGGTAAAACGAGCCGGCGGATTATTTGCCTCTACCGTTACCTATGGCATCCCATTCGTTGCCGTTTTCTGGGGATTGCTGGGCGGCGAATACATTAATTTTTTACAGGGATGTTGTATGGTGATTATTTTGGTGGGAGTTTATTTGGCTAATAAGAAATAAAAGATTCGGAGGCAGTAACCCCAGCTTTCAAGCTGGGGATTCTACGAAACCCACGAAAACACTGGGCTTTAGCCCATATGCTGTGATAATTTCTAAGTGATAATGGAGTTCTAATTGAATGCGTGGAGCGCTGGGGTTGAAACCCCGATTCTTTCTTCTTCATTCAATCCCTAGGCTGAAGCCTAGGGTTAATGTATTCAGGAATATATTTAAGATATTACATACTCATCATATCTTTCTCCTTCGCGGCCAGATGTTTTTCAACCAGTGCCGTAAATTTATCAGTCAGCTCCTGAATGGCTTTCTCGCCATCCTTGGCAGCGTCTTCGCTCAATCCGTCTTTCTGCAATTTCTTAATATGCTCAATACTATCTCTGCGGATATTACGGATGGCCACTTTTGTCTGCTCCCCCTCACCACTGGCTTTTTTAAACAATTCCCTTCTGCGCTCCTCGGTTAAGGGCGGCATAAACAAACGGATCTGCACCCCATCACTCTGGGGCGTAATGCCGATATTGGCCTGCATAATGGCACGCTCAATTGGCGAAAGCATATTTTTTTCCCAAGGCTGAATGCTCACCGTGCGGGCATCTAATACGGTAATATTGGCAACCTGACTAACCGGTGTAGGCGCTCCGTAATAATCCACATGAATGCCTTCTACAATGGCAGGACTAGCTTTTCCGGCCCTAATCTTGGTTAATTCGAGTTCCAGATGGCCAATGGCCTTTTTCATGGAGTCTGCTGTATCGTCTGTTATTAAGTCTAATTCTTCTGACATGAATATCTGTTTAAGTGAGGCAAAACTAATAAATCATTGCAAAAATTACTATTTAGCTTTTATCTTCGCCATCTTAAAATCCTTTTATGGCAAGTATACAAGACTTAGAAAACATCGCATCGCAAATGAGAAGAGATATTGTACGCATGGTTCATGCAGTACAAAGTGGTCACCCAGGCGCCTCTCTGGGATGTGCCGATTATTTTGCAGCACTGTTTTTTCATACCATGCACCACCATACCGATTTTAAAATGAATGGGGCAAATGAAGACCTTTTCTTTTTATCCAACGGACATATTTCTCCCGTGTACTATTCAGCCCTTGCACGCTCGGGATATTTCGAAGTGAAGGAACTGGCTAGTTTTCGAAAACTAAATACACGCTTACAGGGTCACCCAACTACG
This sequence comes from Chitinophagaceae bacterium, assembly GCA_019752295.1. GTDB lineage: Bacteria > Bacteroidota > Bacteroidia > Chitinophagales > Chitinophagaceae > Sediminibacterium. Next base: position 63,712 of record JAIEMK010000034.1, read on the forward strand.
CATGAGCACTTACCCGGCATTAGAATCGCAAGCGGTTCACTGGGTCAGGGTATCAGTGTGTCGATCGGTGCTGCCCTCACCAAAAAATTAAACGGCGATCCGCACCTGGTCTTTACTTTAACCGGCGATGGCGAATTGCAGGAAGGACAAAACTGGGAAGCCATCATGTTTGCAGCGCATAATAAAGTGGATAACCTGATTGTAACTGTTGACTATAACGGCCAGCAAATCGACGGGCCCACCAGCAAAGTATTATCGCTCGAAAGCCTCAAAGCAAAATTCGAAGCCTTCAACTGGACCGTAATTAGTTTCAACGGAAACAATATGGCGGAATTGGTAGCTGGCTTAGATCAGGCAAAATCGCTCACCGGACAGGGTAAACCCGTATGCATTCTGATGAGAACCGAAATGGGCGCTGGAGTCGACTTCATGGAGGGCAAGCACGAATGGCATGGCACCGCTCCCAATAACGATCAGCTCGAAAAAGCCCTGGGTCAACTTCAGGAAACCATTGGAGACTACTAAAAAATTACCTTCTTGATTTCAACCAGGATTCAGGGTTAAGAGGAGTACCCTTTTCGTTATTCACCATAAAGAGTACAGCACCTTCGCCGTCTACCCCATTGCCCGATTTACCGAGCAGTGATCCGGCTTTTACTTCCTGACCCACAGAAACGTTGATCGATGAAAGGTGACTATAACTGGTAAAATATTTTCCGTGTTTTATAAATACCACTTGTTCGCCGCCAATATCACCCGCATAAGAGATAGTGCCATCTGCAACACTCTTAATGGATGAGCCTTGTGGAAGTGCAATTTCAATACCGTCGCTTTTACGAACCAGTTTAGTGCCCGGAATAGTTTCGGTTCCAAAATGAATAGTGATAATTCCGGCATCTGCAGGCCATGGCAGGCGGCCCCGGTTATTCTCGAATTTAATAGAAGTTTCTCTACCCTCAGGTGTAGATTCCAGAGGGGTATAAGAACGCTCTCCCCCACCTTGGGTACCGGCAACGCCAGTTACCGTTTCGTTTTTCAAACTTGGCCGGCTATTCGGCGCAGTTTCTTTGGGTTTGTTTTCTACAGAACCCGCAACAGCATCGGTTTTGGGCTGCTGTGCCAGACGCTTTTTTTCGTCGGCAAGGGCTTTTTCGCGGGCGGCTTTTGCCTTGCGATTGGCTTCTTCAGTCTCCCTACGAATAATAGCCAACATAGCAGATTGCATTTTCTGACGCTGGCGCTCTTTTTCTTTTATCTGGTTGCCAATCTCACGTTCTTTCGATTTTAATTGCGCTACAACCTGATCCTGTTCTTTTTTATCTTCCTGCAAATCCTTCAATTGTTCGCTCTGTTTTACCAGCGTTTTGCTCATCTCTTTTTTATTAACGCTAAGCGAGCCAATCTTTTCTTTTAAAAGTTCTTCCGACTTAACAATAGTATTGGCCTGCGTTTCGCGGTTCTGCCGATAACTTTTTAAATAAGTAATCCGTTTAATGGCATCGTTAAAATCGCCCGCCGAAAAAAGAAAATTCAGGTATTCGTAGCTACTCCTGTTTTTATACGCAAACACAATGCTCTTGGCATACTTAATTCTCAAGGTATCCAGTTCTTTGCCCAGGCGATAAATATCACGTTCATTATTAAAAATGGTTTCATCCAACTGACGCACCTGCTTGTTGATAGTATTCACTAGGTCTTCGCGCTGATTGATCTTTTTTTTGATGATGGCCAGTTGATTCAGCGATAATTTTTTGGTCTTCTGTGTCTGTATCAGCATATTGTTGAGTTCTGCCAGTTCCTTGCGGATATCCTGTTCTTTTTTCTGCAAGTCCTCGCGCGAAGATTGCTGGGCAGGCATCTGCTCAAAAAAAACAAGTATCAGAATCAATAAACCAAAAAGCCTTTTAAACATGCGCCGGATATTTTAATAATTGAACACAGTTGCAGAACGTTACTTCTTTTTGTTTTGTTGTTTCACTTTATAATTTGTGGGTATAGCAAATCGATAAGTTAGGGGTGCATTAAAATCGTAATTTTTAAACTCCAGCCAGATATCCAGTTTCGATTTTTCAGAAACCGATATTTTGCGGGTAGTGGCAAACTGAAAGCCGTTATAAATACCCACATAATCTCCCAGTGTAATATCGCAGGTACGGTTGCGTTGATCGTCTACATCATCCAATTTATAGTGCAATAGTCTATAATCATTATTATCAAGCGTAACCAGATTCTTAAACAGGTTGCCGATCATATATACCAATAGTTGCGCCGAACCGGATTTATACGATACAATATTGCTGTCGAGAAATATCGGATTCCCAATGATGATATCCTGCAAAGTGGTAAAGTCGAAGGGAATATGCGCTTCTTCCTGAAGATAGTTGATAGCGCGGTATTGAATAGACTTTTCGCCCTTCGTACGAATCAGGATGACACTATCCCTATTCACAAAAATATTTTCCACAACCCCGTAAGGTGATACAGCAATTTTCACAAAAAGTGCGCTGTCTTTTTTGAGGCTGATATAAGCTGTTAGCTTCTGACTGGTTTCGGCGCCCTCGTAATCCACATTAATTTTGGCGTTGAAGCTGGTATACTCAATTTTATGCTTCACCAGCTTTTGCATAATATCTTTTACAATCGCTGCCGAGTCCGCTTTCGGAGCGGCGGCAATCACCACCCTTTGAGCAGTATCTTTTTTAAAAATATCGGCTTCAAT
>JAIEMK010000024.1 GCA_019752295.1 Chitinophagaceae bacterium
CCCAACCCATACTGGATATTTCTAAGACCCTGATCGACCGGAATGAAGAAAGGCTCATTAATAAATTACCCGGTTTAAGTAAAACGCTGGCGGCATCAAATACAAAACTGCAGGGCAATACAGAGCTTCCGGTGATTTCGGAATACGAATCGATACGACATGAAATGATTGCTACTTGCCTTGATGTAGAACAATTACTGCAGCGGGGTATTCAACCGGGCAGAATTGGCGTAATTTATAAGGAGAATAAATACGGGGAGGCTCTAACACAATTTTTTAAACAACGCAGTATTCCTGTTTATAGCAAAAGGAGCTTAAATATTTTAGAGATCCCTTTGGCGAAAAAAATTATTCTCGTTCTGCAGTATCTTGTAGCAGAGCTAGACACTGCATTTGGGGGAGAGGAAATGTTGTTTGAAATACTGCACTTCGATTGGTTTCATATTCCTCCCATTCAAATCGCAGAAATGTCGGCCTTGGTTGCTGAAAAAAAATTCAGCACCAATAGTACCAGTCTTCGGAAATTATTGTTCGACAAAGCAAATGCTCCCGCGGCAAATTTATTTAGTGCCCCTGTTCCGGAAGGCATACTGGTTGCCAGTAAAGCAATTGAAAAACTAATTGCTGATGTGCCCAATAAAACACTCATCAACTTATTCGAAAACCTGATCCGCGATACACATGTATTGCGTTGGATCATGTTGAGCGAAGACAAACACTGGCACTTACAGGTGCTAACAGGCTTATTTGAATTTATAAAAGAGGAAGCGCATCGAAACCCATCTTTAAAGGTTGAGCAGCTCGTGAATATTTTTTCGTTGATGGAAAAAGAAGCATTGAGTCTTCCTTTAATACAAGTAAGCGGAAGCGACAAGGGAGTAAATTTGCTCACAGCACATGGTTCAAAGGGTCTTGAATTTGAGCATGTATTCTTTGTAGGTTGCAACGCATCAAATTGGGAGAAAAAAAGAAAACCGGGAGGAGGCTATAGTTTCCCCGATACGATGTTTGTATCACAACCAAAGCAAATTGAAGAAGAAGAGTTGAGGCGTCTTTTTTATGTTGCGCTCACCAGAGCCGAATTAAAATTAAACATATCGTTCAGCAAATTCAAGAACGATGGAAAGCCTTTAGAGCCTTCTATGTTTTTAGCTGAAATCCAGTCAGAGCACAAGATTCCGATTCAGCAGAGATCTATCAACACTGCCACTTTGAGTGAATTTGCATTGGTGCAATTTGAAGAAGAGCTTGCTCCTGAAATGGAAAAAATCGAATCAGATTTTATCAATCGAGCGCTGGAAAAATTTGTGATGAATGTAACAGCACTTAACAATTATCTGAAGTGCCCGCTACAATTTTATTTTCAGAATCTGGTTCGGGTTCCTTCCGGAAAATCCGAAGCAACCGAATTTGGTTCGGCCGTACACTATGCACTAGAAAAACTATTTTCAAATATGCAGGCAACAGAACAGTTTGCCGACAAGCAGCAATTTATTAAAGACTTTGAATGGTTCATGCACAGGCATCGGGAGAGCTTTACCAAAGAAGCATTTAGCAGAAGAATGGAATATGGTAATGAAGTGTTGGGTAATTATTACGATCAGTACTTGAACAACTGGAATAAGATAGTGGCTGTAGAAAGAACTATTCGAAATGTAGTGGTGGAAGGCGTTCCATTAAAAGGAAAACTCGATAAGCTGGAATTCGATGGTAAGACGGTAAACGTAGTGGACTATAAAACAGGAGATATCGACAAAGCCCTGATAAAGCTAAAAGGGCCAACAGAAGAGTATCCGAATGGGGGAGATTATTGGAGGCAAGCGGTATTTTACAAAATTTTGGTTGATCATTATGAACAGAAAAATTGGAAAGTAGTCAGCACCGAGTTTGATTTTATTGAACCCGACAAAAAGAAAATATACCGGAAAGAAAAGATCCTGATCAGTCAGGCCGACATCAGCACAGTAGAGCATCAAATCAAAACCGTTTGGCAGAAGATACAAAACCGTGAGCTGTACACAGGTTGTGGAAAGAAGGATTGCAACTGGTGTAATTTTGTAAAAGACAATCAAATGGCAATCGCACTACACGAATTAACCGAAACAGATGAAGGGTATGAAGAATAATTAACTTTTTTAGTTTTGGGTGAATGCCATTTAAAGGAATGGGGGTTCTATATTTGCTTTTTGAGGATTATTTTAATTGATCTGGGTTTATGAAAAGAACAATACCGGCTATTATATTGAATTCGTTTTTTGTTGTAGTTTGCATGAGCCTCTTTTCATGTGCAAATATTATTTCTCCCGGCGGTGGCCCAAGAGATAGTATCCCTCCCCGTTTAATCGGTTCGATCCCAAAAGATTCTGCGCTGAATGTATCGAGTTCGAATATTGTTTTAACATTCGACGAATACATACAATTGCAAAGCGTAAACGAGAACCTGATCGTGTCGCCTAATCCCAAAAGCATGCCTTTTGTGGATTACAAATTGCACAATGTTACCGTTAAACTAAAAGACTCTCTTGAAAAAAATACGACTTATGCAATTAATTTCGGTAACGCCATCAAAGATGTAAACGAGGGTAATCTGGCCAAAGAATTTACCTATGTTTTTTCAACTGGAAAAACAATCGACAGCAATCAGTACAAGGGTTATGTGTTATTAGCAGAAACAGGTAAAACCGACAGTACCTTATTGGTGGTATTGCATAATAATACTGCAGATAGTTCGATCGTTAAAAATATACCCAGATATATTACCAAATTAAATAGCAAAGGATATTTTTCTTTCAAGTATTTACCCGAAGGAAAATTTTCTGTTTATGTGGTACCCAACGACTTCTCAAAAAAGTACGATGATAGTACCAAGCTTTTCGCCTTCTTGAATGAGCCGGTATTGATCAACAAAAATACAAGGACAGATACTTTGTATGCTTATCAGGAATACAAAAAGAAAGAAATCAAATCCACGGGTAGTTCGGGTAACAGTAATTCGAGGCCCGGTGCGAAAACGAATGCCGAAGATAAACGGTTAAAATACACCGTTAATCTGGAAGGAGGTCAGCAAGATTTATTAGGTTCACTTCAATTGAGTTTTAATCGCCCACTGAAAAGCTGGGACAGCAGTAAGATAGTATTGCTTGATACTAGTTTCAAACCTTTAATCGGATACAAATTGAGTTTGGATACCGGCAAAACAAAGATCAGTCTTGAGTTTCCGTGGAAAGAAAAAACAGCCTACCGTGTGATTGTGAATAAGGATGCAGTGGTAGATACCAGTGGGATAAGTTTACTCAAATCCGATAGCGCCAAATTTGTATCAAAGCGCGAAGCTGATTATGGGAGTTGCAGGATGCGATTCACCAATATCGACCTTTCAAAAAACCCGGTTTTACAATTGGTAATCGAGGGAAAGATTTTTGAATCAGTTGCACTGACAGGAAAAGAGTTTGTTCGAAAAAGGTTTCAACCGGGTGAATTTGAAGTAAGGGTATTATTCGATAAAAACAAAAATGGCATCTGGGACCCCGGAAGTTTTCGCGAAAAGAAACAACCCGAGATCGTTTTATACTTCTCAAAAAAGTTGATTATCCGGGCAGACCGCGATACCGATCAGGGTTTTGTGTTTTAAAATAATAAGGGGCATTTAGATTGGAATTGAATCTTAAAACAATTCACTGCTTATCTTTACTCCATGCAACTTCCCTCTGCACTTCTTGAAAACGCCGTATTACAATTCTCAAAATTGCCGGGTATTGGCAAAAAAACGGCTTTACGATTGGTTCTGCACCTCTTAAAACAGGATGTGCAGGAAGTACAGTTTTTTGGAGAAACAATCGCCAAAATGCGGCGCGACATTCGATTCTGTCAAAGGTGTTTTAACGTAAGTGATGGAAATATTTGTTCAATCTGCTCAAACACCATACGTAACCAACGAATGATTTGTGTGGTTGAGAATATTCGTGATGTAATTGCAATAGAAAGTACACAGCAGTTTAATGGAACCTATCATGTGTTGGACGGAATTATTTCACCCCTCGATGGAGTGGGGCCCGACCAATTGAATATCGAGGCGCTGGTACAAAGGATACAGAAAGAAAATATTGAAGAGCTAATGTTTGCCCTAAGCCCAAACATTCAAGGGGATACAACCATTTATTATATTCAAAAAAAGATCGCTCATCTCTCTTGTAATATTACCACAATCGCCCGAGGCATTGCTTTTGGCGGAGAATTGGAATATGCCGATGAAATGACGCTGGCCCGAAGTATTGCCAACAGGTTACCTGTTCAACAATATGTAAAATAAATGTGCGTATAGCCATATAGTTCGTTAAACTTTAAATGAGTAGTATGAAAAATTTAATTGCGCTCTTTATTGTAAGTACTTTTTTTCTGAATGCAACTGCACAGAAATTTTACAGCACTAAATCCTGTCAGATAAAATTTAATGCTGGCATGGGTTCCGAAAACTTAAAAGCAATAACTCAGGAAGCCGAATCGCGTTGGCTGGAAAATAACGGGCAAATTATTTTTAGCTTGGTTTTAGAAAGGTTAAGGTTCGAAAACCCTTCCTCTGGTGCCGCTTTTAAATCGGCTTATCTGGAGTCTGACAAATTTCCTAAAACAGAAATCAAGGGATTTATCAACGATATCGAACATATCGACCTCGGTTCTCCCGGAGCCAATCAAATTAGTATTGATGCAGTTGTAAACTTCCACGGCATTTCACAAAAAATGCAAATTCCTGCCATATTAACCGTCCTGAGTAGTGGGAAAATGATGTTCAAAAGCGATTTTAAGATCAAATTAAACGACTTTAAGATCAGTGGAAAGGATATTGGCGTAAAGATCGCTCCCGAGGCCAGTATCGACATTTATTGTATTTACGAATAGTTAAAACTGCAGTTTGCAGGAATATTTTCAAATAGATAGATGTTTAAACATTATTATTAGTTTTACCTTTGTTACTCAATTTTGACTATGCGTAAAAAATGGTTTTTGGGGGCATTTATTGTATTTGTAACGGCGATCCTTGGCCTGTGGTTTTTTATATTTTATAAACCCACTCATTTTAAGCGCAACCCAGCCAACGAAAAAGGAATTGTGATTTCTGCTCCGGCAATTGTAAAAGCATATCTGGAAAATGAGGCTGCTGCAAATTTGGCTTATCTCGATAAGTCGGTAGAGATAAAAGGCGAGATCACAGAAATTAAATCCGATCAGTCAGGAAACACCATTATTACTTTAAAAAGCGATGATGCAATGGCTGGTGTTTTATGTACCCTTAAAGCACCTGATAATAGTCGCAAAGTTGCCAACATCATTACGGTAAAAGGAATCTGCACAGGGTTTTTAAGCGACGTGGTTTTAAAAGATGCAACCATTATCCAATAAAGAAATGAAACTAAAAAAATGTTTTTTTACAGTGCTTTGCCTTAGCTCATCCATCATGATGCTATCTGCACAGCCAGTATTCTCTACTAAAACGGCAAGGGTTCGATTTTTTTCTTCTACTCCGGCCGAAGACATCGAAGCAGTGAATACACAGGCTCTAAGCAAGTTCGACAGCAAGAGTGGGCAGGTGAATTTTATGTTATTAATAAAAGGTTTTGTTTTTGAAAACGAATTAATGCAAAAGCATTTCAATGAGGAGTATCTCGAAAGTGCTAAGTTTCCTAAAAGCGAATTCAAAGGACAAATTCTAAATATTGCTTCCATCAATTTATTAAAAAACGGCAGTTATCCCACTACTGCCGAGGGCACTATCACTATCCACGGCGTTAGTCAAAAGATAAAAGCAACAGGTACAATTACCGTAGCAAACGGCAAATTAAGTCTGAAGAGTGTTTTCAAACTAAAGATCAAAGACTTTAACATTGCCGGTAGCGATATCGGGAAAAGTATTGCTTCGGAACTGGAAATTACAGTAGACAGCAGGTACGACTAGCGCCTTATTCTTGGAAAATCAAGCTCCGCCTGCTATTTTTGCAAGATAGCAGGCGGATTTGTTTATTGTTCGGCCTGTTTGTTCCTAAGGGAATCAATCGAACTAATAAACGTTTTGAAGAGCCTATCTATTTGCTCCCGGCGTTTAAAGTTCCGATCAATGAACCTTTCTGTGGAAATACTGCAGAAATAAAATAATTGTATGAACATAAAAGAAGCACTGGCAAAAAGAATACTGGTAATTGATGGCGCCATGGGTACCATGATACAACGCCATAAACTTACCGAAGCCGATTATCGGGGAGAAAGATTCAAAGACTGGCATACCGACGTAAAGGGCAATAACGACCTCTTGTGTATTACGCAGCCTCATATCATTATTGGCATCCATGAACTCTATCTCGAAGCTGGTGCCGACATCATCGAAACAAATACTTTCAGCAGCACCGTAATTGCCATGGCAGATTACGATATGCAATCGCTGGTATATGAATTAAATGTGGCCGCAGCAAAATGCGCACGAACTGCTGCAGAAACCTATACTGCAAAAGACCCGCTGAAGCCTCGCTTTGTGGCCGGAGCAATTGGTCCATTGAACAAAACATTAAGTCTTTCTCCCGATGTAAACAATCCCGGCTATCGCGCGGTTACATTCGATGAAGTTGTTGCTGCCTATCATCAACAAATACAAGGTTTGGTTGATGGAGGTGTAGACATTCTTTTAGTGGAAACCATTTTCGATACCCTGAATGCAAAAGCAGCCATCTTCGCAATCAAAAAATATTTTAGAGAAACGGGCAAGCCCGAATTACCTGTGATGATTAGTGGTACTATTACCGATGCTTCCGGAAGAACTTTGAGTGGTCAAACCCTTGAAGCATTTTATACTTCAGTAATGCATGCCAATCCTTTGAGCATTGGTTTGAACTGTGCACTGGGTGCTGCGGAAATGAGAAGTCATATTGAAGAACTGAGCGAAATTGCTGCATGTTATACTTCGGCTTATCCAAATGCCGGCCTTCCAAATGCAATGGGTGAATACGACGAACAACCTCACGAAACTGCTCATTTTATTGAAGACTGGGCTAAACAGGGATTTGTAAATATTGTAGGTGGCTGTTGTGGCACTACACCCGATCATATCAAACATATTGCACAAAACGTACAGAACCTGCAGCCGAGAGCATTACCGGTATTAGAAACCGCTTTATAAAATTATTATGTCCAATATCAAACCATATTTACGCTTATCCGGATTAGAACCATTGATAGTTCGACCCGAAACTAATTTTGTGAACGTTGGCGAAAGAACCAATGTTACAGGATCAAAAAAGTTTGCGCGACTAATCAAAGAAAATAAATACGAAGAAGCTTTATCCGTTGCAAGACAGCAGGTAGAAAGCGGTGCCCAGATATTGGACGTTAATATGGACGATGCATTGTTGGAAGGCGTGCAGGCAATGGGCACATTCCTCAATCTGGTTCAGTCGGAGCCTGATATTGCACGCATCCCCATCATGATTGATAGCTCAAAATTTGACATCATTGTTGCCGGCCTTAAATGTGTTCAGGGTAAATGTATCGTGAATTCGATTTCAATGAAAGAAGGGGAAGCCAAATTTATAGAACAGGCATTTATCTGTAAAGCTTTTGGAGCAGCCGTAATTGTAATGGCATTTGATGAGGCAGGACAGGCTGATACCAAAGAAAGAAAAATAAGTATCTGTACTAGGGCTTACAAAATATTAACTGAGCAGGTTGGATTTGATCCGCAGGATATTATTTTCGATCCTAACATTTTTGCAATTGCTACGGGTATTGAAGAGCATAATAATTACGCAGTAGACTTTATAGAAGCTACCAGAGAAATTAAAAAACGAATGCCCCTCACCAAAGTAAGTGGTGGCGTTTCGAATGTATCATTTTCATTTCGCGGAAACGATCACGTTCGCGAAGCCATACACAGTGTTTTCTTATTGCACGCAATCAAAGCGGGAATGGATATGGGTATTGTGAATGCCGGGCAATTGGTGGTGTACGACGAAATTGAACCAACCCTTCGCCAGCTCTGCGAGGATGTGATACTGAATCAGAACAACGACAATAACGAAGCCACCGAAAAATTGATTGCGCACGCAGAGACCGTAAAAGCCAAGGGCAAAGTAGAAATAAAAGATGAGCAATGGCGTAATAATTCTGTGGAAGAAAGGTTAAAACATTCGTTGGTAAACGGCATTACCGATTATATTGATGCTGATACAGAAGAAGCACGCCAGAAATATCCAAAGCCGCTGGATGTGATCGAAGGTCCGCTGATGGCAGGAATGAATGTGGTAGGTGATTTATTTGGTGCAGGCAAAATGTTTTTACCGCAAGTAGTGAAGAGTGCTCGGGTGATGAAAAAAAGCGTAGCCGTTTTAACTCCCTATATCGAAGCCGAAAAAGAAGAACGAAAACAAGCGCATATTGCTGCGGGCACAACAAACGAAGAAGCTGCCGGCGCTGCTAAAATATTGCTGGCAACAGTAAAAGGTGATGTACACGATATCGGTAAAAATATTGTTGGCGTTGTATTAGGATGTAATGGTTACGATATTGTAGACTTAGGTGTGATGGTGCCTTCAGATAAGATTCTTGATGCTGCAATCAAAGAAAAAGCAGATATCATCGGACTCAGTGGTTTGATTACCCCATCGCTCGACGAGATGGTGCATATTGCAAAAGAAATGAAACGAAGGGGAATGAAACTTCCTCTTATGATTGGTGGTGCCACTACTTCGCGCATGCATACCGCAGTTAAGATTGCACCTGAATTTGATGAAGGTGTGGTGTACGTTTTAGATGCTTCAAGGAGCGTTACTGTTGCCGGAGCTTTATTGAGTAAAGAACAAAAACAAGATTTCTTATCCCAAATAAAATCGGAATACCAACAATTGAAAGTTGATTTTGATTTAAAAAAATCAACCAAAAATTATCTTCCTTACTCCGAAGCAAAGAAGAAAAAAACAAATATCAACTGGAAAACTTTCAATCCTGTAGAGCCTTCTTTCACCGGCACTAAAGTGTTTGAAACAGTTTCGGTTGAAACCATCAGGCCTTATATTGATTGGAAACCTTTTTTTATTGCATGGGAGCTGCATGGCAATTTTCCGGCAATCCTTTCAGACGAAGTGGTGGGTACCGTAGCATCAAAATTATATGCCGACGCAAATGCAATGCTGGATAAAATTATTGCTGAAAAATGGCTAGAAGCAAAAGGAACTATTGGTTTCTGGGAAGCAGCAAGCAAAGAAGATGATGTAATTGTTCGTAGCGAAAATAAAAATGTTCAACTCAGTTTTCTTCGACAGCAAATTCAAAAAGCTGCTGATCAGCCAAATTTATCGCTAGCCGATTTTATTGCTCCGGAAGCAGCGGGCATCAAAGATTATATTGGTGCATTTGCAGTAACCATTCACGGAATTGAGAAACATATCAAAGCATTTGAAGCAAATCTGGATGATTACAATAAAATAATATTGCAGGCTTTGGCCGACAGATTAGCAGAGGCATTTGCCGAATACCTGCACCTGAAAGTGCGTACCGAATATTGGGGATACGCTACCGACGAGCATCTCAGCAATGAAGAATTGATCAAAGAAAAATATCTTGGTATTCGACCTGCACCTGGCTATCCCGCTTGTCCCGACCATACTGAGAAATATAAATTATTCGATCTGTTAAATGCATCAAAAACAATCGGTATCGAATTAACCGAGTCGCTTGCAATGTATCCTGCCTCATCTGTTTGCGGATGGTATTTTGCAAATCCTCTAAGTCAGTATTTTGGTATCGGAAAAATACAGCGCGACCAGTTGACAGATTATGCAGAAAGAAAAAATATGAGCCTGGATATTGCCGAAAGATGGCTAAGTCCAATTCTGGATTAAAGGATTTTAAATTTTAAGGAGTTGAAGCCTGCGGGGAGTTTTGTAATTTCGCATCGAACAAATTTCCAAATTTTTATGAAAAACATGTTAAGACTGGTTTTGTTATTATTGTTGGCAGTGCCTTTTATTGCTTCTGCACAAACAAAAAAAGAAAGAAAAGGTGAATTCTATTTCTCCTGGGGTTATAACAAAGAATGGTACACTCATTCAAATGTTCGCGTAGATCAGCCCGAGTTAAATAATAATTACACGTTCAAACAAATTCATTCGCACGATCATATTGGTTGGGATATGGGTTTGCTGAAAATACCATTGAGTATTCCTCAATACAATTATCGTGTTGGTTATATATTCGATAAGAAAAGAGGCCTCGGATTTGAAATTAATTTCGATCACACCAAACACATCATTACCGATGGCCAACAGGCACATATTGTTGGAACCCTTGGTGGAAGACAGGTAGATAGTACACTCACATTCTCCGAAGCAAATGGGTTTGTATATTTTTTGAACAATGGTGCAAACTTCCTGCTGTTTAATATCGTTAAAAGATGGAATTGGCAGAATAGCAAAACCGGAAATTTTAAATTAGATTTTCTGGGCAAAGCCGGTATCGGTCCTGTTATTCCACACGTAGAGAATACCCTTTTTGGCAAAGAGAATCAGCCCGGATTTCAGTTGGGTGGATGGAATATGGGGGTTGAAGCTGGCATCAGAACTACATTTTACAAATCTGTGTATCTCGAATTCACCAACAAAATCGATTACGCACGATATTCTAATCTAAAAGTTTATAAAGGAACGGCTAATCAGGCTTTTGGCACCTACGAACTCATTTTAAGCCTTGGATATACTTTTCCAATGGGCAAAAGAGTTGAATAATATTTTACTCTTCAACAAAAGCTGCACTGTTATTTCAAATGTGTAATCGTTAAATTTTTTCGAATAACCACCACATACGTCTTCTTCGCTTGATGGTGTAATTATCTTCTACATATTTATGAATGTGCTGTATGGCTTCGTCAATATCATCCGTAACCAATACCAGATTCAAATCTTCGGGGGCAATTGTTTTCTGAACCGACATAAAAGCGAGATCATCCATCAAAGGTTTAAAATAGGCTGTTCCAAATAATACAATGGGAAAATCGTTGATCGTTTTTGTTTGAACGAGAGTCAGTGTCTCAAATAATTCATCCATGGTTCCAAATCCTCCGGGTAATATAATAAACGCGTAAGAGTATTTAACCAAGATTACTTTTCTGATAAAAAAATAGTTGAACGTAATGGATGTTTGGATATAGGGATTGGGCCTTTGTTCAAAAGGTAGCTTAATATTGCATCCCACAGACTCGCCTCCATTCTCAAAAGCTCCTCTATTAGCAGCTTCCATAATACCCGGGCCTCCTCCTGTTAAAGTAGTAAATCCCATTTTTGCAATTCGCTTTCCGAATTCCCTTGCAACTTTATAATATTGATGATCCTCGCCAAAACGTGCGGAGCCAAAAACAGTGATACATGGGCCAACAAAATGCATCACCCTGAATCCCTTAATAAACTGTACCAAAATTTCCCAAGCGAAGGCCAACTCAAAAATCCTTGGTTTCGGTCCATCCAGATAAACCGGATCTTTCGCAGGAATTATTCTATGCTCTTCATGCATGCCATTCAATTTTCTTTATACCTTCAAATTAACTTAAAATGTTTTGCAAAATTCAAAATTTTAAAATGTTCTCCATATCCAATCGTTTTTTGGGCTTTCTATTGCTGTTATTGACTGGCACATATTGCAGAAGTCAGGATTCCCTGAAATTAGCATCGGTAACATATCATTCACTCACTGCCGCAAAAACATTAGAGTTATTAAAAGAGCCTACTGTTCAAAATCAGTTTTTTGCAAATTTAGACAGCAATGTTCAAAAACAGCTTTCCCTTAAAATCGTTTATCCGCCTAATTTTACGATCAAAGCTGCAGGTTCACAAATAACAAACCCTAAAAAGCCACTGCAAAAAGAGAATAAAACATCTTTATCACTTTCCTTTGATATTGCGGAATTGCCCCTCACAGCCGAAGTAAATAAAGCGGATTGGAGTGCGGATCTTTTGCAAGAACTTTCCCAACACCACAATATTTGTTTTTATGAATTTTATGCAACTATATCAACAGACAGTGGTGAAACGCTGTTTTACAAAAACTTATACGTTCTTCTTTCCAGACAAAGTCAGTCTGGTATTATTGGATATGAGCATCCCGCATTTAATTTAGGGCCAGTTGGCCTTAATACGATGATTGCATCATGTTTGCCCATTTTATTCGACAGTACCAATAGCACAGAGTTTGTTCAGATTACGGCCTTGCCTGCACTCATGGCCGACAACTTTATACAACCCAAACTGCTGAATGCTCCAAAGATCAGTACCACAATCAATAAAAACATTGTTCGGTATAACGGCAAAAATGGTTTGCAATATCTCAGGTTTCAGGAGCCCGAATATCTTCCTATTCATTTAAAAGGAAAAAAAACTACACCCCTTTCTAAGGAAGTTCAGGATGCTATCAGGTTAGAAAAAAATAAAGACTATATTTTTTTATGGGAAGAGAACAGAGACGTTGTGGCTGATAAAAACTATAAGCTGCTTACAATTGCTACCGTAAATAATACGCTCCCTTTCGATGGAGCCTCGGTTTTAGTAAACGAAAAAACCGGGTTGCCCTTAAAATTTTTAAAAGGGATGCATCATAAATTCCTTCTCAACAACGATACTATTGCCAGTTTCTCGATACAGGAGCAGGTAACAGATAGCAGTCATAAAAAAATGTATCACCAACTCTTTATTTCCAGAGATAATTCTCTATTCGCGGTTACAGAAAAAGAGCTTTTGATCAATCAGTTGTACCCTTATGTGCTAGAAGGAAATTTGAACACGGTGCCCTTTAAAATTCTCAATAGCGAAATGAATGGAATGGAAGGAATTAGAGAAATCTATTACAATCATAAATTGGTATGCATAGCGCAGGGATCCGTGTATCCAGAAATATTTAGTGTGTTAGATTCTAATATCAACAGCATTACGCTAAACCAATTATTACTAATGGCTTTCAGCCGTTTGTTGTAAAACTAAGATTCAAATTGTCGGGTTAATAGTATTAGCCCGACAACTGATTCAGATTGCTTATTCAGCGGCAGTTTGCTTATTCGCTCCCAGCATGAGAAGGTCACTGGCAACTACTTCCGTAACAAAATGTTTTACTCCTTGCTTATCGGTATAATTTCTATTTACTAATTTTCCTTCAATTGCAACTTCCTTGCCTTTGGTTAAATATTTTTCTACAATCTCAGCAAGTTTTCCCCAGGCAACCACATGGTGCCACTGTGTTTCCTGCACTTTTTCGCCCTGTGCATTCTGATAGCTTTCGTTGGTAGCCACAGAAAATTGCGCCCATTTTTTTCCTGTTTCGGTAGTTTTAACTTCAGGTGCCTGACCTAGGTTTCCGATGAGTTGCACCTTGTTTTTCATTGCATACATGGCCTTATTTTTAAATTAAATGATTTCGCTGGTGTTTATCACCAATGAATAATTCACAAATATGGCTGATCGATCATTTTAAGTCGGTATTTAAACAATTACTTACGATTATAAGCGACTACAAACGTTTGGGAGATGGTAATTCCCAAAAAATAATTGTTGTACAAATTGAGGAACATGCAACTGAAATGCTTAAAAAGTATTGTTGGCAATAGATTGATAACCATATTGTTGAATTTTTTTACTTGTATAATTCAAAGGAAGTTGTAATTTCAAACTATGTCAGAAAAAGAACTAAAGCAATTTTCAGAAGCCATTAAAAAGTACACCTTAAAACTTTCAACCAATAAGAAAGCTTCTAAAACCTTTTTGGTTAAAACTGGCATTATTACTCCAAAGGGGAATCTTCGTGAACCTTATAAGAATTTATGTATTCCACAAGAACAGGACTGATATTAGCTTTTCACGGTTGTGATGAGAGCATAATAGATGATGTCTTGCAGGGGAAAAAAATTTTAAACAACAGCAAAAATAGTTACGATTGGCTTGGTCATGGAGCATACTTTTGGGATAGTAGTCCTTCTCGCGCATTAGAATTTGCAACTACATTAAGTAAAAAAACAAGTAAAAGCAAGAATAAAATTAATAATCCCGCAGTAATAGGTGCAATAATCAACTTGGGCTTTTGTTTGGATTTATTGGATTACCAGAAGCTCACTCTGGTAAAAGAAGCATATGATTTATTAGCTACAACTTGCAATATTTCTGGTACATCTATACCTGTTAATAAGAAATCCAAAGAAAGTAAAGACCTATTAATTAGGGAATTGGATTGTGCAGTAATTGAAACTTTACACCAATTCAGAAAACAAGAAAAGATGCCTGCGTTTGATTCTGTGAGAGGCGTTTTTTGGGAGGGAGAAGAATTGTATACTAATTCCGGATTTAGAGAAAAGGATCATATTCAAATTTGTATCCGAAATCCCAATTGTATTAAAGGTTATTTTTTGCCTCAAATTTTGAATAAAAAATTTACGAATGTCTGACCCGCTTTATTAAAGAATCCGATAGGATGCCTTTCCATTTTAATTTGATAATCATCCTAACTGATATTAAATAATTCTGCCAAAGTCATTGGCTTGTTTACATGAAGCATTAAAGTCTCAAGGTTTTGATGAACCCCAATTTGTTTATGACGTAATGGTTTTAGGCCCCCAAAAAATGAATGGACTAAATTGGGCAAATTGAACAGTTTTTTTAAGGAAAAGCTCCGAATTGTTAAACCAATTACAATGAGTCCCTGAGGGTAGCTAGTTACTATTGGAGATAAGATTGCTTTCCATAGTATGCTGAAGAAATTGTATTTTAAACTCAAATAACAAAATGAGAAAGATATTTTTCCTATCTGGCTTAATTATTTCAATGACAGCCTTGGCTCAAAATAATAGCGTTTCGGCCAACAAAACCCTTGTACTTAGTTCCATCGAAAAGCATCAGAATGATCTGATAAAAATCAGTGATCAGATTTGGGGATTTGCCGAAATTGCCATGCGCGAAAACAAATCGTCAAAATTGTTAGCCGATTATGCAGAAGCACAGGGCTTTACCGTAAAAAGAGCTGTAGCTGCAATTCCCACGGCGTTTATTGCCGAATACGGATCGGGCAAACCAATCATTGGCATACTCGGAGAATTCGATGCCCTGCCCGGTCTTTCACAAAAAGCTCAACCCACAAAAGAAGTCCTATTAGCAGGTGCACCCGGACATGGTTGCGGACATAATATGTTTGGAACAGCAAGTCTTGGCGCTGCTATTGCCATCAAAGAATTAATTGCTTCAGGAAAACTAAAAGGTACCATCCGTTTTTATGGCACACCTGCCGAAGAAGATCTTGCAGGGAAAGTATGGATGGCGAAAGACGGGTTATTTAATGATCTTGATGTTTGTTTGGACTGGCATCCTGATTACGAAAATAAAGCCAACATGCAAAGCTCACAAGCCATCACAGATTATAGCATTTCGTTTAAAGGAAAATCTGCTCACGCTGCTGCTGATCCATGGAATGGAAGAAGTGCATTGGATGCAGCAGAATTATTTGCTCAGGGAATTAATTATATGCGCGAACACGTGAAGCCGAGTGTGAGAATGCACTATGTGTTTACAAAAGCCGGAAAAGTACCGAATGTAGTTCCTGATGAAGCAAGTGTTTGGTTATGGATCAGAGATACCAAAAGAAGTGGTGTGGCGGAAGTGTCTGAAAGAATGAAAGACATTGCGAAAGGTGCAGCCCTAATGGCCGGCGTGTCGTACGAAGTGAAATTGAATAATGGTTTATATGAATTACTGATCAACGAAACCGGCGCAAAAGCTTTGCAGAATAATATGAATTTTGTAGGGCCCATCACATATACTAAAGAAGAACTGGACTTTGCCGATAAGATCATGAAAGAATATGGGTTGGCATCAAACGGAATTGCAGGAGGCATTAAGCCTCTGGAAACCACTAAGGAAACACCTCCCGGAGGTTCTACAGATGTGGGCGATGTTAGTTATCTAGTTCCGGAAATTACCTTGCTTGCCACAACAGCACCTTTTGAAGCACCCTGGCATTCATGGGTAGTAGTTGCTTGTGGAGGAATGAGTATTGGTCATAAAGGAATGCTATTTGCATCCAAATCACTTGGCACTACCATGGTTGACTTATTCGAAAACGAACAATTGAGAAAAGATATCAAAACAGAATTTCTGAAACGAAAAGGCAAAGAAGTTTGGGAAGCAATGCTCCCCGATGGGCCACCTCCTGTGCCGAAAAATTAAAAAGTCAAAAGTCAAAAGTTAAAAGGTCTCGATGAAACGAATCAGCGAGACCTTTTTTTTAGAATGCAAGGTTAAGGCCCGCCATCATATTGAATCGTTTACTGGTGTATCCGATAATATCAAAATATTGTTGATTGGTAATATTTCTAAGGTCAATAAATGCCCTGCAATTTTTTGAAAGCTGATATCCCAAATACAAATCGATTGTATAATAAGACGGCATCTTATCCGGACCCGCATCGTACAGGCCTTTTAGTCTGGTACCTACCAATCTGAATGAAGGCATAACGGTAAAACCTTTTGAAATTTCAGCAGTAAATACAGAGTTGTATGTAAAATTTGGGCGTCGGTATAAATTTTTAGTTTTTACTCCTTCATTCTCCCCCTCACCATCTACATAGGTAAGGTTATTAATCCAACTTGATTTTTTTGACAAGGCAATTGTTGATTCTAATTCAAATCCATAATCGTGTTGCTGATCGCGATTAATATATTTACTTTCCCAGGTATTGGGATTGGTATAAAATACAATCAAGTCGCGAATATCTCTTTTAAATGCAGCAACTCTGAAATTAGATCCCTTGTTTTTTGTGAACACCTGAATACCAAATTCATAGTTAGCACTCTTTTCTGGCGTTAAATTTTTGTTGCCATATTCACTGTACAATTGATACAGGGAAGGGACTTTAAAAGCAGACGAAATATTTACAAAAATTTTAAGCAGATCGTTGATATGATAAGATGGATTGAATGTGTAAGTTGCATTGGCTCCATAGATACTATGATGATTATATCGAAATCCCGCTTCCACATCAAATCCGCCAACACCTGTTAGCAATAATGAATGATACATAGCATAGTTGGTAACTTTTGCACTATCACCCAATGCCGTTTCGTAAGGCCCAAAGCTGCTGATGCTCAGATAATGCTGATCTGTTTGTTGAAACAGTCTTTGTAATCCGGAAACCAATACCAGTTTCTTGTTCAATTTAAAATTCCCGAACAATTCAGTTACTGCCGTATTACCATTATAATTTCCCTTCGAGTATTTAGCAAACCCTCCTACAAATGCACTGTCATCTGTAAATACCCTTGATGCATTAAGAAAGCTTTGCGACAAATGAACTTGCATATTATTGCTCGCATAAGTCAGTTCAATATTATTTACATTCGATTTATTCTCGTAGGTAAAATCTTTATCATCCTGAAAAGCACCTGCATCAGTTGCGCCCTTGTATTTTGAAATAGTACTCAAAGCCCTGACTGACCAATTATTGTTGAACTGATAGCGAAGGTTTGCTTGAAAATTATTTTGTTTAAACTCATCGTTATCAAAATTGCCTTTCCCTGTGCTGTCGTATGCAGTTGAAAATCCATTGCTATGGGTAAAATCATAATCAAGATTATAACTGAATTTTTTGATGCGGCCATTCAGTCCAACATTACCTCTTAATGTTTGATAAGAGCCATAGCTTAATAAAGCAGTGCTATTAATACCAGATTTATTTTCTTTTTTGGTAATGATATTGATCACTCCTGCAACTGCATCGCTACCCCATAAAGTACTTTGTGCTCCCTTTAAAATTTCAACTCTTTCGATTTGTCCCAACGCAATTGTATTCAGGTCGAACCCATTGTTGATTTGTGATGGATCACCCACTGGAATACCATCCATCAAGACCAAAGTATTACCCGAGCCTGCGCCTCTCAAATACAAGTCAGGATTGGTTCCTGCATTATTGTTTGCCCCATTGATAAAAACACCAGCCTGATAATTAATAATTTCAGTAAGCGTTTTACCCGCATTGCGTAATAGAGTTTCTTGATTAATTACGGTAATCATTTTACCGGTACTACTTTGTTTTTGCACGAGTCGGTTTGCAGTTACAATTACTTCATCCAACTGTTTAACCGAGCTGCTGTCTTGCGCGTTTAGTTGACTGCTGATAATGATAGCAGCCATAACTAAAAAATTTCTTTTCATGTTTTAGAAAAATTTTGTTGTGACCGCCTTCAGGAAATAAAAAAGATTGAAATATAATAGTCTTGCGACGCATACACCCCATGCCTTTCACCCGAAAGCTGAAAAATTGTGATGGCGGCGGCAGGTCTTCTGACTTACTCCATTATTCAAGGCCTTCCCGTCCCGAGTTCTCGGAACAGTGGCACGAAGTTTGAATAAATTAAGGAGCTTACAGCTACGGGGATAGTCCCGGATTTACACCGGATTCCCTATTAATCTTTCTACTTTTAAAAAAAGTAGTAGAACCGAAACCGTGGCAAATGTAGTTTTAAACAGAATAAGTGGCAAATTGATTTTCTTTTAAACATCCCCTATCTTTAAAAAACTAAGTACCCTTTCAAAATTATTTATAATTGAATACATTATCCCCGGCTTAAAAGCCGGGGATATACAGAACCCCCGAAAACACTGGTCCCGAGCACTCGGGATTAGCCCAAACGCTGTGATAACTTTTAAGTGATACCAGCGTTCTAATTTGAAATGTGGAGCGTGAGGACTAAAGTCTGGGGTTAGTGTCTATGTATAAATATAATTTTGAAGGAGTACCTACAATACATAAAACTCTAAATAAAAAATTATGCGCATCATTTCTTACAATGTAAATGGCATTCGTGCTGCGATAAAAAAAGGCTTTGTTGAATGGTTGCAAACAAACCCTGCAGATATTATTTGCCTGCAGGAAACAAAAGCACATAAAGACAATGTAGATTATCAATCCATTGAAAATCTGGGTTATCAGACTTATTGGTTTTCGGCACAGAAAAAAGGCTATAGCGGAGTGGCTATTTTTACAAAAATAAAACCCGATCAGATTTTCTATGGTAATCAAATCGATCACAGTGATTTTGAAGGCAGGGTAATTCGTGCAGATTTTGGAAATATTACTTTAATCAATGCGTACTTTCCTTCGGGTACCAGTGGCGACGAGCGACAAACTTATAAATACAAATGGCTCGCAGAATTTTTTGATTACTTGCAGGAGCTAAGAAAAACCAGACCCGAAATAATTATTCTTGGCGACTACAATATTGCACACAGTCCTATTGATATTCATGATCCGAAAGGAAATAAAAACTCTTCGGGTTTTTTACCGGAAGAGAGGGCATGGATGGATCAATTTTTAGCCAATGGTTGGATCGATAGTTTCCGGAAACTAAATCCCGAACAAACGGGTGCATATAGTTGGTGGAGTCAGCGTTTCCCCAGTGTTCGATTGGAAAATAAAGGTTGGCGTATCGATTATATTTGTGTCACCGACAAAATGCATCTCCAACTAAAAGAAGCTGCAATTTTTCCGGATATAAAACATAGCGACCATTGTCCGATATACCTTTCTTTAAAATAGTTTTGTTCTCATTCAATTAAATCTATGTTCATTTATAACGTAACAACAAAGGTCGATCCTTCTATTCACGAAAGCTGGGTAGAATGGATGAAGAATACACATATCCCGCAAATCATGGATACAGGCTGCTTTGAGCAATTCCAATTTGTTAGGTTACTTGAAATTGATGATAGTGATGGGCCTACTTATGCGGTTCAATATAAAGCAGATAGCAAAGCCAACTACAATCTTTACCTCGAAAAACACGCCGGCGCGCTCAGGAAACACGCTTTTGACACTTGGGGTAGTAAAATCATCAGTTTCCGGTCGTTGATGCAAGTTGTGCATTGAGTGTGGAAACTTTTGTTTTTTCGTTTTGGCAATCACAAATCTTTACTATATTCCGCTGAAAGCCGCTTTGGATAAGGATTTCAGCCACACTCCCACGAAACCCTTTGTAGATAAGCATTTCAGCGATTTGAACTTCCTTAACAGTTCCAAAAAGGGGGTATATTTTTCGTCTGAAACCCTTTGCTCATACGGATTTTGAGCTAAAAAGGTGCATAAAATAAATTTTGTTGATTGATAAAAGAAAATAAATTTGTCTAGTTTAAAAAACAACTTAAAATAACATCTATGAACAAAGCTGAATTGATTGCTCAGATTGCTGAAGACGCTAGCATTACAAAAACTCAGGCTAACGCTGCTTTAGATTCTTTCGTTGACACTGTAACTAAAACTTTAAAGAAAGGCGATAAAGTTACATTGGTAGGATTTGGTACATTCTCTGTATCTAAGCGTGCTGCTCGTACAGGTCGTAACCCTCAAACTGGTGCTACTATCAAAATCAAAGCTAAAAAAGTTGCTCGCTTCAAAGCAGGTAAAGAATTGGCTTCAAAAGTATAACTACTATGTGCCAAATAGAAAAACCCTCGCAATGTGCGGGGGTTTTTCTATTTTTACAGCTCATTCATTTTTTAAAATCAAAATTTTCACCATGGGCAGAGGCGATAAAAAAACCGCAAAGGGCAAAAGATTTAAAGGTTCTTTTGGCAAAAGCAGACCGGCAAACGGCGTTAAATCAAAGAAATTAACTGTTAAACAAGCTTAATACAGCTCTAAATACCAGTTTATTGAAGCAGTCATGAACAGTCGTGACTGCTTTATTTTTTCTTGTCGGCGAGTTCTCTGATTGCCATCACCAATTTATCAAGGTCTTGTATTCTGGTGTACACATGCGGGGTAATGCGCACGCAGCTTACATTCTCCCAAACAATACCCACTGTATGTATTTTGTAATTATTCAATAATGCACTGTCGAGCTCTCCGGGAGTCATTCCATCGATACTTACCCCACAAATAGCGCAGGAATATTCTGGTTTAAAGGAAGTATGAATTTTTACTTTCGGATGATTTACCACTTTATTTGCCCAGTAATTTTTTAAATACCTGATCCTTTCTTCTTTTCTTTTTGAGCCGATTGCCATCTGAAAATTTACCGCTTCACCAATTCCCTGCTCTATCGGGAAACTTCTTGTTCCCAAGCTTTCGAATTTTCTGATATCGGTACCGCGTGGTTGATCATTACAAGTGAGTGGCCAGATCTTCGATATTTTATCCTTGCTAATCCAAAGCATTCCACTTCCAATGGGCGCGCTCAAAAATTTATGCAAGCTGGTTCCAAAATAATCGCATCCCAGATCCGGAATTTTAAAATCCAACAAACCAAATGAATGTGCACCATCCACAATTACTTCCAAGCCCCTTGCCTTCGCCATTTTGGCAATTTTCTGCACCGGCATAATCTGACCAATCCAGTTCACAATATGCGTAATATGAATAATTTTGGTTTTAGGTGTGATGGCATTTTCGTAAGCAGCAACGATCTCCGCATCATTTTCAATCGGAAAAATAAAATTCAACTGCTTATATACAATTCCCTCCCGCAAAGCCCTCTGTTTCCAGGCATTAATCATATTGGGATAGTCTTGCTTGGTGCCGATTACTTCATCGCCTGCTTTCAGATCCAAGCCATAAATCACCGTATTCAAAGATTCAGTTGCGTTTCGATTGATGGCAATTTCTTCGGGAGAGCAGCCGGCAAGCTCTGCCAGTTTATAACGCAAGGGTTCTCTTCCCTGATCTAAAATGCGCCACATATAATAAGACGGTCCCATATTGGTCATGTCGTTATAACGGGCAACAGCCTCTTGAACTACTCTTGGAGACGGACTAACCCCGCCATTATTCAGATTTATCAGATCCGCGTTAACGGTATAGCTCTGTTGAATCACAGACCAATAGTCTTCATCTGCAGCGGCTTGTTCGGGGGTTAATAACTGAACTTTTTTCTGTGCCAACTCAAAGCTGGCGGCATGCAATTGATTAAAAAGACTATTCGCCGAAAAAGCACCTGCCAATAGTCCCATTTTTTGAATAAACGCTCTTCTTTGGTTCACAGTTGTCGGTTTTACAAGAAAGTTAAGGAAAAAAAGAAGCTTAACATGCTATCTTTGTCGCGAAATTCAAATTAAAAATGAATAAAAACCGGATCATTGCTGGGCTTATATTGCTGTTAATACTCAATAGCCATCCTTTAAATGCACAGTGTTCGATTTGCACCAAAACCGCCTCACAATTGGGTGAAGGACCGGCAAAAGCATTGAATTCAGCAATTCTTTATTTGGCATTTACTCCGCTTGCAATTATGGGATATATTGGCTGGCGTTGGTGGAAAAACGAAAAAGAGCTCTAGTAAATTAACTATGAACCCATCCATCGAAAAAAACTATCGTGTACCGCCGGCAAATGCGCTGTATTCGATCATGATTCCAAGTTGGAATAATTTGCCTTACCTACAGCTTTGCATTGCCAGTATCCGCAAAAATTCTTTTTATACGCACGAGATCATCGTTCATATCAACGAAGGAAAGGATGGAACACTCGATTGGGTGAAAGCACAAACCGATATTAGTTATTCTTACAGTGTAAAGAATGTAGGAGTTTGTTATGCGCTAAACAGTTGCAGGTCTTTGGCAACTACCAACTATTTATTATACCTAAATGATGATATGTATGTTTGCCCTGATTGGGACAAACCACTCAAAGAAGCGATTGATAGTATCGGGCACCATTATTTTTTTCTGTCCGCAACTGCAATTGAATTAAGGCCTCAAAGCCGTTGTTCTATTGAAAAAAATTACGGACACAATATTGATACCTTTCGTGAAGAAGCATTGCTGAAAGAGTTTCATTTACTTCCAATGCAGGATTGGCAGGGTGCTACATGGCCTCCCAATATTGTACACAAAGATATTTGGGATTTGGTTGGAGGCTATAGTGTTGAGTTTAGTCCGGGCATGTATTCCGATCCCGAATTTTCTATGAAACTTTGGAAGCTGGGTGTTCGCATTTTTAAGGGCGTTGCGAGTAGCAGGGTGTATCATTTTGGTTCGATATCGGTAAAAAGAATCAAGCACAATAAAGGCTATTCCAGATTTATTTCAAAATGGGGAATCACTTCAGGAACATTTTCGAAATACTATCTCAGAAGAGGAGAAATATTTGATGGCCCATTGGTTGCTCAACAAGTTCCCATACACATTCAACTCAAAAATTTTATTAAAAGGGTTGCACTTACATTTTCTAAAGAGTCGTACAAATAATTTGCATGCTTGTTCTTTCGATAAACATAGAACTAAGTTTAGCTTTTGTTAGCCGCATAGTCTGGTCTTCAACAAGGTTCCCACCATTCCAATTTGACAAGCTTGCCTTTTTCAAAATACAAAAAACAATATCCGTCACAATCTGAACATGGGCTTAGCCTGACCATGTTTCCGTTATTTTCTTTGATTGCAGCTTTTGTGCTGACTGGATAAACCTTTTGCAAATCTTGAAATGTAGTTTTATTCGACAGTTTTATTTTTGCAGTAGTGTAAGTAAATTTTCCGCTTCGAAAATTTACTTCACTGATTTGGGCTTCGTTATCAAAAAGTAAAAACTTTGTACTGTCATAGTAATACCAGTTTCTAACTTTAGCTTTCTCCTGTTCTTCAGTCAATCCACATTCGCCTTCGAAAATTTCAATTTTAGTTGGTTTACCTAAAACTCGCAGTAAATCAGCCTTAGTCAATGCATTTGGAATTGAGCCATTCACCTTGGAAGTTTTATAATCTAAAAACTCTTCTTTGATTTGCCCCAAAGCAAGAAAGCTAATAAAAAATGAAATAAATAATAATGGGTTCATAATTATTGAATTTGGGTTAACGTTCAGGCATTGAAGCGGTTGCTAAATGTACTTCAGTTGCTCGTAGTTACCTATTGCTGAATAAATTTACAAAAGGAAATGATATATTTTACTGCTGGGATTTATTGTGACAAGCTGAGTACTGGTGTTGGGAAATTTATTGGGCTGATGAGCTACTCCATTGAACCAATTGCTTCAATGCCCTGTTAGCCGTTTTTTTTAACAGTATGCGTAGCTAACCAACTAACAATTGAATCAAATTTTGATTTACCTGAAGCGATGTCAATAACAAAATTGTATTTCTCTTCTTGAGTAGCAATGATATCGAAGTTATTAGTCAAAAGAATTAGTCTCATTAAAACATATCCCGTTCTTTTATTACCATCTACAAATGGATGATTAATAAGAATGCTTTCGATTAGAGATGCAGCCTTTTCAATTGTGGTGGGATAAAGTTCTTTGCCATCGAAGGTTTGTAGACATCTTGCTAAAGCTGAGCTTAATAATTCTTTATCTCTTATGCCATTTGCACCGCCAAATTCATCAATAAGGATTTGATGAATATCTACAACTTCTTTGTAAGAGATCATTTGGCTAGTTTAGCTAATAATTCTTTGTCTTCAGTAAGAATTCTATTTAATGAGGAATTAATTGAAGAGTCAACGCCATTGCGAGAATCTAATTCCTTTAAGAATGACAAAAGTTCAGCCAATGCCTTGTCAGAAAATTTGTCAAGGACTTTGCCGATTTCGTATTTAATTTCCTCTTTTGACATTTTGGAACAATTGAATAGTGAAAATACTATTTTTTTAAGAAATCTAATAACTCTAAAATTGCGGTTAATGTCCAGTTGAAACCAAGGTTGATTTATTGTTGCCGCGGGGTACCCGCGTTCCGTCCGCCGCCACAACTCCAAGCAATGTTGCACGATCGTTTTTCTCTGTCACCCAAATGAGGCTTTGAGTTTTTTCATATTCTCTTCATAGTAGCGGTGTGGCAGGTATTTCAATTTTGGCAATTCCGTTTTTAGTCGCTCCATGTCTTTCTTTGGAATGTCAAACGCCCAATTAAATGTCACTAGATTTTTAAGATTAAATACTATGTCAATTCGTTTGTCAACACAGCTAATCATTGCTGTACTAAAGTAGATGAGATTTGTTAGCTTACTAATTGGCTCGAAGGTGTCAACTTTTTGTTTTGTGTATATGCCGCCCTTTATTGATAAAAACTTGAGGTTAGTTAAGTTTGATAATGGCGAAAAGTCAGTTATTTTCTTGAAACTTTCAATATCAAGAACTTCAAGGTTTTTCAGAGTAGTTAGTGGTTTAATGCTTTCTACTTTTGCAGAACCTCCAATTTTTAAAAATTTTAAACTAGTTAAGTTTGAAATATTATCAAGAGTTTTTATGCTGCTCCATTTAATGTTAAGCCCAGTTAGCTTTTTCAATTTACAAACACTGTCAAAAAGTTGTTGAGTCAAATGTGTAGTGACCCAAAGCATTTCAACGTCTTTGCAATTTGGTAAAAAGTCAACCCACTCTTTCACCAACTTTTTCTGTTGAGTTAGTGTCATATCAAAAATTTGGCTGCAAGCGATATTAAGCTTTGCTTGTCCTTTGTATTCATGTGGGTAAGTGATGCTGTCTGGCGGAAAATTATTGGTCTTGTCTCTATGCCAAAAGCCGTATTCAATTTGTTTCTCTGTCATCGAGATTGTTCTTTAAAATGTTGTGTGCCGTTTTTCTTCATGCCATTAAGCACTGCTTTAATTTTTATAAACAACCCCATCTTTAATAATTGTCTTGGTTGCAAGAAAGTTTTTATAGTCGTCGAATGGACTTTTTTCCCAAATTAATATGTCAGCTCTTTTTCCTTTTTCTATCGAACCGTATTTATTATCTAAACCCAAAGCTGTTGCACCGTTGATTGTAGAAATTTGAAGTATTGCAGGGACTGAAAATCCATTTTCAAATAATAGTAGTTGTTCTGAAATTATTGCTTTACCACCATTTGCACAATCAGTACCAATTCTAAGTTTTATTCCTTTGTCAAATAACTGTTTTACATAGCTCATAAATATTTTAAAGCTTTCCTTGCACCTTGCTATTTGTTCTTTTGACAATAATGTGTCTGTCTTATTGATAAAATAGGTTAAGCCGAATTGTTCTGCCATAAGATGAATTGTTGTAGAAAATGTTGCTTTATTTTTTGACAGCTTGTTAATCAAAGAATCCATTGCAGTTTTATTCTTGTCGTGAATAAAACGAAACATTTCTAATCGTACTAGTGGAAAGTTTGAGATTGTTGGGGCATAATATTTTTGCATTTGTAAACTAAAATTTTTGCCGTCATTTTGAAAGTGTAAAATACTATTGTCGAGAGTTAGAATATGTTCATAATTGCGTAACCCAATGTCTAAAGTTGTATCCATAAACATCACATTTTGGTCAATATGCCCATAGATTTTCATCCCTAAACTATCGGCAGTTTTAAATGCTGCTTCAAACTCAGGTTTATGCAAACGCCAATAGAGTTTTATATGCCTAATACCTAATTTGTAATATTCTAAAACTTTTTGCTTTGCCGCTAATGGACTTTCTACAGTTATGTGGTTTATATAAGGTTTACGGCTTTCGTTTGAAATCAAGGCTCCGCCTACTGTATAAATGTCTAGGTAATTCGGTAATGGGTCTGCAGTCCAACTAAGTATTGGTTGCAACCACTTTTCTGGCTGCCCCATTATCATAGCAGTTGTTACACCATAAGGAAGATAGGTATCTGAAAGTTTTTTTCTGTAAAACATTAAGGAGTCCTTAGGTAAATATTCTGGTGCTGCATTATAGTCACCAAAAACATCAGTCGGATGTATATGTGTGTCAATGAAACCTGGTGTTATCAATCTTCCTTTTGCGTCAATTGTCTTTGTTGCTAAAAAATCTTTTTTATTTTTCGTTACAACTACGATAATACCCGCTTTAATCAGTATAATCTGGTTCTTTGAAACCGTTCCGCTTTTGCTGTCAAATACAGTCGCGTTTTTAATTGCAAGGTCATAACTTTTTGTCTGTCCACATAAAGCAAGTGCAATTAAAAGAGACAAAAAAAAAGTAAGTGATTTCATAATCGTAAGGTCTGTCTAAAATGACGCACAACGCCAGTTTGTCTAAAAACTCGCTAGCAAACTAAATATACAAAAAATGCGAACTCTTTTCAGGCGATCCTAGCGATAGTGGGATAATAATTTGCAAATAATATTTTACAAATCTGTGCTCTTATTTTTGGTATAAATGCGATTTGTCGGGCCGGCTTTCCCAAAACAATCATGCAAGTTCTTTTAGATAAGGGAAGTTTTGTGCTATTCAAAAAAAATGAAAAAATAAACTAACCGATTACTCCAAAAATAAATGGTTGAAATAAAATCATATCCAATTTTTCTTTTGCAAATGCAAAGCTGCAAAACGACAACTCCATAATACAACAACACTCCAAAATTTACCGGTTTCGTTCAACATTAGGCCCATTGTTTGCGCTGCGCACCCAACGAAGTCTTTGTTGTTGTATGCTGCTTATTGTCTTTTAAAATAATTCAATGATTGATTTAACAATAATGTGTCATTGCCTGGGATTATTGGGTGGCTTGCTTTTGTCACCCAAACTCCCGAAAAGATGATATTATTATTTGTCAATTTAAATATAACAGTGTCAGTCGAAAAATGAAAGCTTGAATACGGGGAATAAATTGGAACAGAGGGAATTCCCGAACCATATGTTCCTGATTGCAAAGAATAATTAAACTTAACAAAATCTGATGTGTCTGGTTTGATGACCAGAAAACTATCTTGAACTATTGTATATTTCCCTTTGTCAACTGGTAAGTGAAAGTTTGAAAAAGTATAATTTCCAGCATTGTCAAATGTCAATTTAATACTGTCCATTGCTATTGACATTGTTGAAGTTCCTACAGGAAAGGGATTATTGTTTAAAACAGATGGATATGCAAATGAATTTATTGCTTGATTTGTAAAAGTCCATGTCCCAACTAGTGCATTTGAATGGGAACTGTCATTTTTTGAACAAGAAACAATTAATGTCAAACTTAGAATTAGTCCCACTAATATAGATTTCATAAAATGTATTTATGTGGCATACAACGCCCCCGCATTTAAGCAGTTGGTGAATATCACTACTGCTGCTGAAACGGGCGCAGAATGAAGTTACAAAAGATTAGAATATGATTTGCTGCAGGGATTTATTGTGACAAGTCGAGTACAGGTATTGGAAAATGTCAGGTGCGCACTTTTATTTAAGCGTTACAACTAAGGGGCCAATTGGTAATGGTGGATTATCTAAATATGAATGAACCAAAGTAGATAACTTCGTAAGTTCGGAGTAAGAATTGATTGAAGCATTTAAAACAAATACAGTAATAGTGTATTTTGAAAAGTTCTGTTGATAGCTTAGGTTTTTATCAAAAGTGAACAAGGCATCGAATTGATTCTCGATAAGTAATTTTAAAAGCTGTCCATTTTTAATTCCATTCCAACCTTTATCACGAACTGTATAAATTTCGTGTTCAGTAAAATCTAGTTTTAAGCGTTTTGGCAGATTTTCATCAAGCAAGAGCTTCATAAATTTGATCTGCTTTTTGAGATGTTAGAAATTTGCTGGCAATTTCAAGGAGGCCTACCGCTTGGGCTCTTGTTACTGATGGAAAATCATCAAGAAATTCGTCTAAAGAAATGCCTGCTTCCAAATGGTCAAAAAGCGAATCTACTGGTACACGTGTGCCAATAAATACAGGTTGTCCGCTTTGTATATCCTTGTCAATATTTACGATATCCTGGATTCGCATATCTTAAAGTTACAATTATTTCGAGACTTCCAAAAGTTGCACCAAACACCCCAGACATTGAAGTTGGGAAATGACCATACTACTGCTTGAACTGGTGCAGAATGGAGTTACAAAAGATTAGAATATGTTTTATTGCTGGGATTTATTGTGACAAGTTGAGGACTGGTGTTTAAATATGTATTGGCCTGATGTGATATTCTACTGCACCAATTGCTTCAAGCACTGTTGTGCAATGTGTTTAGTTTTTGTATCTTAGTGTTATGAAAGCGTTAGTTATAACACCGAAAAGTGACAATGAATATAAGTTCTTGTCGAACCTGCTCACCAAACTTGGAGTAGGAATATCTTCACTTTCAAAAGAAGAATTGGAAGATATAGGTCTTTCGAAAATGATGCATAATATTGACAAGACCAAAAAAGCCAGCCGCTCAGAAATCATGAAAAAACTTAACTCATAATGAAAGTTGAGTTTTTAAAGAAATTTTCAAAAGATCTTGATGTAATTGGCCCCAAGTCTGTTAAAATAAATGCTATAAAATTATAGAATTGATGGAGTCTGTCAATTCGTTAGATGAAATTCCAAATACGAAGAAACTCAAAGGTCATAAGTCTGCGTATAGAACAAGAGTAGGAGATTATCGTTTAGGCTTTTTCTTTGAAAATGCTACAATCTCAATTGCCAGATTTGTTCATAGAAAGGACATCTATAAAGTTTTCCCTTAAACAGCCAAAGTTTATATTTCATAGCACACAACACTTGAAATTAAACAATCCCCCAAATAAAGAAAAACATAAATCTACTCTAAGCAGCCTGCAAATCAATTCTTCCTTGATGGCCGTAGACGGCATTTCGAAACAAATCAATTTTCCCGAAATTAAGAATCGATCTTGAAAAACATCTTCACACAAAAAAGGATTCGACCCAGGGGCGACTTGTTTTTATAGGCCAGTATCAAATCGCGGTATTTGAAAAAAGTTTTGAAACGCAATACCCTGTTTCTGAAAGAATTATTTTGATAACTCTCGCAAATATTTTTGAAGACATTCTTTTCTTCCACTCTTTCGGCCGGACAGGTTTCGTACAAAAATTGCATTCGATCCCGGCTCCTCTGCTCCTTTTCGGCTCTGGATGGTTTATGTTTTTTATTGCTTTTTGCAAATGTGTTTGCACTCACCGTATTGGACGAATGCTGACGGTATAATACCAATGGCGCTGCCAGATATTTTACAGGCTTGTAACAAGTTGCCATAAAAGCCAGCCAGAAGTCATGCGCAACAAGGCTTGGAAAGGGAATGCACTTCTCTGCCAACTCTCTTTTAAAAAGAAAAGCATGACCCGGCGCCCAAGTGCCAATTACAAACATCAAAGCAGAATTGAATCCAATTTGATTTTTTATATCCGACATTTTTTTGTGCAGGCTCTTGCCCTCCTCATCCACTAATTCCGAATTACTATAAATTAATAATGATTCACCAATACCATTAAAAAGGGTTTTCAATTTGTCGGCTACCCAAATGTCATCCTGATCGCTTAAAGCAATAAAATTTCCAGTACTCAACGAAATGCCCTTTTCAAAATTTTTTACAAATCCGATATTCACTTCGTTTGAAAAAATTTTCACGATCGGATTCTTTGCTGCATAATCATTCAGAATCTGTAATGTGCCGTCATTTGAACAATCATCCACAATAATTAATTCTGCAGGAGACAGGGTTTGTTGAAGGATACTATCGATTTGCTGCTGCAAAAACCTTTCTCCGTTATAAGTTGCCATTACCACAGAGATTCTTGCCGATGCATATTCAGGATTCATTGTACAGTTTTTGAGCGAGTGTAAATAAATTGAACCCCGGTTGCTGATATTGAGCCAGTATCATTTTCCGGATAGATTCTTTTTGAATACCCCGCATTTTTTTTTGCTGTATTAACTGAAAAACCCTTTCGGTTAATAACCATATTTTTCTATCCGACACCGTTACGCCTGCCTCGAAACTTTCTATTGCCAAACAAAGTTCTTCCACGCCCACTCTGGATGAAGCAATGGTTTTTAACACCCGAACTTCTTTTCCTTGCTTGTTTCCGGTTGATAGCATTAAACGCAGATTGCGCACAAAATTATCTGCATCTGGCCTGTCGCTTTTATTAATTACAAATATATCGGCAATCTCCATCAGCCCTGCTTTCATCGCTTGCACTTCATCACCCGCCTCGGGCACCAATACTACAACAGTTGTATCTGCTAATCCCGCAATTTCAATTTCGCTCTGACCAACCCCTACCGTTTCCACAATAATATAATCGAAGAAAGAAGCCTGCAGGAGCGCAGTAATTTCAATAATATGCGGATGCAAACCACCCAACGATCCCCGGCTTGCTAAAGAACGGATATATACATTGGGATGGGTATACCATTCATTCATCCGGATACGGTCGCCCAATAAAGCCCCCAGATTAAAAGGCGAGGAAGGATCTACACATAAAACCGCAACCCGCTTATCTTTTACTACCCATTGCGCAATCAACGCATCTACCAAACTGCTTTTGCCCGCTCCCGGCGGACCCGTAATGCCTATCACCGGTGTTGTTGAATGAGGCAGTTGTTCCAATAACTGCTCGTAGCCCAACACTTCGTTCTCGACTAACGAAATGGCTCTTGCCAAAACTTTATAATTACCTGCCTTAATATCGTTTAATAATGATTGCCACATATTGCTGAGCGACCCTAAATTTAATGGAAAGCAATTGAAAAAATTTATTCGGTTATTTTTTCCCGAATATTCAGTAGCATTGAAAAGATTTAAAGCTATGCTGAAAAAAAATGCACCCATTTATTTGTTCACCATTTTATTGGCCGCAGTTTTTTTGAGCAGGGCATTGCTTTCTCTTACACTACTCGCATGGACAGGCTTCGCGATTTGGCAATTCATAAAAACAAAGAACCCATTTTATAAAACCCCAATATTTATTTGGAGTTGCATGCCCCTTTGTTTCTGGCTCTTGGGGGCCTGGCAAAATAGCTTAACTGGAGATAGTATCAATTATTTATTAACCCTTGCCGCATATCCTGCAACAGTTTGTATTGTTGAATCGGTTCCGGTTGAAACAATTGAAAAAAAATGGATCCCCATCTGGCTTCTTGCTACCGGCATTGGTTTGGCTTACCCCATCGGTTGGTACCTCCTGCATTTTACCTCTTCGAACGAAGCTTATGGCTCCGGTAAATCCTTACCCACTTTTATGGATTCAGACCATATAAGATTTTCTATTTTTTTATGCAGCAGTTTTTTGCTCCTGCTCCTGTACCCGACTTTTAAAAAAATGACAAGCCAAATTCTCGCATCCATTTTATTTGTATTGATTTTATTTTTATCGGTTCGAACCGGATGGATAATAGTGATTAGCATTCTGTTAATTTATGCCATCCTCGCTATCAGAAAAAACAAAAAAATAGCAGGAAAAAAAATGGCTTGGGCATTGGTTTTATTGTTGGGAATGATTACCCTCTCCTATTTTGTTTTTCCAACGGTGCATCAAAAAATTGCTTATAGCATTTGGGACTGGAATCAGTTTCAACCGGGCAAATACGATTCAAATTATTCGGATGCAACCAGAAGGGCTGTGAATTATTCGGCATGGAATTCCATTAAAAATAATTTTTCTTCAAACGCAGGATGGGTATCAGTTCCAGCCGCTTTACAAAAAAGTTTCTCATCCGATTTTGCAAATCAAAAAACAGAGTATGGCTGGCCTTTTAACCAATGGTTGTACTGGTGGATGGGGAGCGGTTGGTGGGGTATGTTGCTTTTTACAGGATGGTTGTTTTATCCTTTTTTCGTAGGTATTCGAAAAGAAAATATGGGGCTGGTTTGCTGGACAATTGCAATTGCCCTGAGTTGCATTGTGGAATCGACATTGAATTTTCAGTTTGGAGTATTTCTACACGTTTGGCCAATAGCCATCTTGTGGAAATGCGGCTATTTTAAAATTCGATAGTTCTTATAATCGAATAGCCTTTTGCCCGTCATTTTTTCGAAGCGATAGAGTATTTTTTCTTTCAGAGAGAATCGTTTTTTTTGAATATCTAACTCCACCAGAAAATTTTTGTTTGCAATTCTTTGCTGCATAACTGCCGGATGTGTGCCCTCAAATTTTTGTAGAGAATCGAACTGATTAAAATCAAAATAATCAGAGCCGTTGATTACTTCTTCTGCCTGCACTTCGGGAAGCAGGAACCTTGCCACATTCTTAATTTTTTGTTGCATCGATTCAGGGCTCTTTACCCATCCGTAGTGATAAACCGATGCGTTCAATAATTTTACTTTCAGCTTCTCGCCATTTTTTCGAAAGCCTTGTGCATCACGATAAGCTTTGATGGATGAATCGTTGCGTAAAATTCTTACTTCGTGATTGTACCACCTTCTGCTATCTCCCACATAATCGTATGTGCCGTAAAAGTGGAGCCACTTAAAAAGCAAGCCTTCTACTTTTAAATCGTCTTTATACCTTTTACAGGCTTCTACAATTGTTTCATGGTATTTTTCGTGGATAACTTCGTCGGCCTGAATATAAAATGCCCAATCGCTGCCGGGATCAATCAACCTAAATGCTTTATTGGTTTCAACAGCCAAAACATTTTCTCCATTTGCCGGTTTCATCTCCCAAACAGAATGATGGATCTTAATTTTGGGATCAGCAATCGATTCTATCAACAACAATGTTTCGTCGTTTGATTCACCCACCAAAACAATCATTTCATCAACAACCGGTAAAACAGAACGAATCGCTTCCAAAATGGGATAATCATTCAATATTGCATTGCGTATAATCGTAAAACCTGAAATTCGCATAATTAGTTCCCTTAGATTTTCCAAAGAACCGAAAACTTTCGCATCTTGCCGGGATAAACCAAAAATTAAAAAGCGATCTATGCAAAGAACATGCTGTCTGGATTTTGGCAATACCCGCTTAAAATGCGCCCTCTTTGAAGGGCGGGAGCTGCTTGACTTACTGGTGCTAGAAAACGATCATCCCGACACCCTTCTTAAAATTGTGCAGGATTTTAAACCACATAAATCTATTCTTGCCTCGGTAATCAATCACAATCCAGAGGCGGAGCAAATTTTAATTGATCATACAAGGTTCCATAAATTAGGGCATCAGAGCAAAATTCCATTTTCTACACCTGTTGGAAAACCCGAGACAATTGGGGCAGACCGACTTGCTTCTGTAGCCGGCGCTGTGGATTTGTTTCCGAATCAACACAATTTGGTCATCCAATTGGGCTCATGCATCGTGTATAATTTTGTAAATAAGGCACATGAGTTTTTGGGAGGAAGCATTTCGCCCGGAATGTTGATGCGCTTTCGTTCTATGCACGAATACACCGCATTATTGCCCCAAATTGAGCCCGAAAATCAGTTCCCTTTGATCGGCTACGACACCAAAACCAATATTTTGAGTGGTGTTTTGCTTGGAATGACAAAAGAAATTGATGGAATTATTGACGCTTATGCGTTGAAATTCAACAACTTTAACGTGCTATTAACCGGGGGAGATATGGCTTTTTTTGCGCCACACTTAAAAAACAAGATATTTGCCGACCCTTACCTAATTTATAAAGGCCTATATGCGATCAGTGAGTTTAACAATGTTTAGGTTTTTTACGGTACTAGTTTTCGGATTTCCGCTACTAACTGCCCATGCTCAAGAGAACTCTCCCTATTCCAGATATGGCTTAGGAGACTATTTTCAGGGGCAACATATTATTAGCCGCTCCATGGGCGGTTTAGCTGCAGCTTATGCTGATGGGCTGTCGAATAATAACGGACAAAGCATCAATTTTGCAAACCCCGCCAGTTACTCGAATATTTATATGATGGCATATGATATTGGTTTAACGATTGATAGCCGTACTTTAAAAAGTGTGAATCCCGACGGAAAGTTCACATCCAATAATTTTACCCCTTCCTATTTTGCACTAGGTATTCCCCTCAATAAAAAAAGAGGATTGGGTTTGGCTTTCGGTCTTAAGCCACTAAGCAGAATCAACTATTCGATCACCGACGAAGGAAGAGCAGCCGGAGATAGTATTATTCATGCATACCAAGGAAGCGGTGGATTGAATGAACTTTTTATCGGTGTTGGAAAAAGATGGAAAGGATTTAGCCTTGGATTTAATACGGGTGTACGCTTTGGAAGAAAAGAAATTTCAACCCTTACTACATTCATTAATGATACGGTGAGCTACGAAAAATCAAAATCAGGTTCTGTTTCTAATTTCAGTTCCTTTTTCCTTTCCGGCGGAACACAATACGAGTTTGTTGTAAAAACTAAAAATACACCCGATACTAAAACAATTGAAAGATATTTGGTGCGACTGGGCTTAACTGGCAATCTGGGATCGAATATGAAAGCCACTCAGGACATTGAAAGATCTACTTTTTATTACAACGCAAATGGTGTAATTACTCAAATTGATAGCGTGTACGCACAACAAAATATCAAAGGCGTAATTGTAATGCCCTCTTCTTATGCAGCGGGTATAACACTTCGAAAAACTACGCAGGCGCCAAGGGGTTTATTTGATATATGGAGTTTGGGAGCTGAGTACACCGCTACACAATGGAGTAAATATCGCTACTTTGAGCAGGCAGATCAGTTATCGAATAGCTGGATGTTTAAAGTAGGTGGATCCGTTTCGCCCGACCCCGTTAGCGGAAGAAGTTATTGGGGAGCTGTGAATTATCGTTTCGGATTTTTTATGGGTAAGGACTATGTGAATCCCGACGGTAATGGATTAAAAATGATTGGCGGTTCTTTTGGAATGGGCATTCCTATTCGCAAATGGAATAGTTATAACAACCAATTTGCCATTGTGAATACCTCTCTGCAATTTGGCAAAAGAGGCGACTCGAAAAATAATGTGACAGAAGGATTTTTCCGCTTATCATTTGGTTTAAGTTTAAGCGATATTTGGTTTATTCCACGCAGATATGACTAATCGTTACAACCATATTCAAACCATATTAGCAGCCATCTTTATGGGCTGCTTTTTTGTGTTTACGGGATGCGAAAACGATATCAATATTGTAAAAAATCTGGGGAAGAAAAAATTAGGGGTGGATGAAGCCCGACAGGTTGAAACTTATATGAGTCAGGATGGTAAAACCAAGGCAAAACTTGTTGCCCCCCTTATGCTTTTAACGCAGGATGAATACGGCAAAAAAATAGAATACCCCAAAACACTGCGTGTTGATTTTTTTGACGACACCCTGCACATACAAAGTAAATTATTTGCGCTCTATGGCACTTATTCGGAAAGAGAGAATAAAATTTTATTAAAAGATAGCGTGATCATTTTTAATATTAAGGGCGATACTTTGATTTGCAAAGAACTTACCTGGGATCAGGCTACACAAAGGTTTACAACCGATAAACAAATTTTTATCAGTCAGTCATCCCCCGCGCGCCAAAGGCTTTTTGGTATTGGATTTAGCTCTGATCAGAATTTGACCGACGTACATATTGGGCACGTTCAGCCCGGAAGTTTTTTTATTGTTCCCGATAGTAGTACCATCAAGTAAACAAATACCCGCTTTAAGGGTTATATATATTTACAAAAAACTAAATCGATTCAAATGGAATACAGAAGAATGGGCCGAACAGGCTTACAGTTGAGCATACTTAGTTTCGGTAGCTGGGTAACTTTTCACAAACAAATCGAAGACGGAACCGCCGACGAACTAATGGGTATTGCTTACGACAATGGTATTAATTTCTTCGACAATGCTGAAGTATATGCATTGGGCGAAAGCGAAAAAATGATGGGGCGTGTTTTGAAACAAAAAAACTGGGACAGAACATCTTATACCGTTTCTTCGAAAGCATTTTTTGGTTGGAGGGGAAAAGAAAATAAACCTAACCAAACAGGTTTGAGTCGCAAGCACCTTACAGAAGCCTGCACAGAAGCGTT
The DNA here is from genome assembly GCA_019752295.1 of Chitinophagaceae bacterium. GTDB lineage: Bacteria > Bacteroidota > Bacteroidia > Chitinophagales > Chitinophagaceae > Sediminibacterium. The sequence goes on from JAIEMK010000024.1 coordinate 36,642, forward strand.
ACAACGTTTGGAAACCGATTATCTTGATTTATTTTTCTGCCACCGACCCGATAAGAATACACCTGTCGAAGAAGTGGTGTTAACCATGAACACCCTGATTCAGCAAGGCAAAATTTTATATTGGGGAACCAGCGAATGGAGTGGTGTTGAAATTATGGAAGCGCATCGCATTGCCAGAGATTACCGCCTCATCGGACCCTCTGTAGAGCAACCTCAATACAATCTTTTTGAAAGAGCCAAAGTGGAAAACGAATTTTTGGAAGTATATAAAAATGTAGGATTGGGAACCACCATCTGGAGTCCGCTGGCAGCAGGTTTGCTTACCGGTAAATACAACGACGGCATTCCTGAGAATTCTCGTTTTGCAATTGAAGGGTTTGACTGGCTCAAAGATAGATGGATGGCGGAAGACAGAATTGCCCGGGTTAAAAAACTAGGGGAACTGGCGAACGAGCTTGGGGTGAGTCTTGCTTCATTGAGTATTGCATGGTGCGTTAAAAATCCGAATGTTACCACAGCCATTTTAGGCGCCACTAAAAAACAACAGTTGCTCGACAATCTGGATGCACTCAAAGCCCTGCCATTGTTAACCGCCGAAATAATGCAAAGAATTGATAGCATCGTTGAAACAAAACCTAAACTTCCTGAGTATTAGCGTTTAATCAACCACTCATAAAAATAGTTAGCAACCGCACTGCTAACTATTTTTATTTAGAGCCTCCCAAAACAACCGCTGCATCTTCAAAAAAATAATCTCCCTCAGTTTCCAACCTTTTTTAAACCTTGCACTCTTATTATCATACAAGATTTGGAACCAGTTGACAACATACTCGCTTTATTGGTGCGCAAAGCTGTTAAAGGCGACTCATCGGCGCAGTCGCAATTGTATCAGCAATTCAGTAAAGCCATGTTCAATATCTGTACCAGGATGACGGGTAATTATACTTCTGCGGAAGATATTTTACAAGAAGCATTCATCATCGCATTTAAGAATATTAAGCAGTTAAAAGAACCGCTACAGTTTGGAGGATGGCTAAAAAGGATTGTGGTGAACGAATGCATACGCAATTCAAAATATCAAATTAAATGGCAGGAATGGGATGAGCAGTTTGATGAAAGGGCCGAAGACGAAACAACAGAATGGTGGAAAACGGTAGATATTGAAATGGTGCACCGGCAAATAAAAATTCTTCCGGATGGTTGCAGGCAGATCTTTCATCTATATATTTTTGAAAATTATTCGCACAAGCAAATTGCAAACGCCCTGAGCATTAGCGAATCAACAAGTAAGAGTCAGTACCATCGAGCCAAACAATTATTAAAAGAAAGAATCAGTAAACAATTAGCGCTGAATGAGTGAATTAAAAAAATATCTGCAAGAGCATCAATCCGAAATGGATACCGACATTCCGGGCGAGCGGGTATGGATGGGTATTCAAAACTCAACCTCAACCGATGCCGATAGTATCACAGTTTGGTTCTATACAAAGTGGGCAGTGGCTGCAGCCATTTTATTAATTGCAGGCACTTCTGCATGGCTCTTATTGAACTCATCAAAAAATACCAGCAAGCAAACTGAATTGGTAAAAAATCCGAATCAATTAATTCCATCTCCCGGCACAATCAGGTTGGATACAACTACCATACAAAATACCAATGCCGGATTAATTGCTCAAAATACAGTACAAAAAAATATTGCATCAAAAGCTTTAAAACATACAGATCGTAAAACGCCTTTGCCTGCATCGGAATTTCAACAACTTCATCTTTTGGAAAATAGTTTTGTGCAGGTAATTAATTTACAGAAGGCTAGAGTAAGTACTACTCCACTATATGCCGAATCGCCTGAATATTTTAACGACTTCGCAGTACAGATGAAACAAATGGAGCAAGATGAAAAAGCAATTAAAGCCGACATTTTTAAATATGGCTTAACCGATTCCAAGCTGGATCAATTGATCAATGTATACCAGCAAAGACTCAGTGTATTAAAACAACTTCAAACCGAAATGCACAAACTCAATAGTCGCTATAAACAAAACAGAGTGGCTGTAGATACTGCGAAAACCTATTTTTTAAGTCTTTAAAAATTTGAACATGAATACTATTCTAAACAAGAAAATTGCAATCGCTATTTTAAGCGGCTTTTTAACCTGCAGCATGTTTGCACAAGGGAGTACACAGGAAAAGAAATTGGAAGAGCAGAAATTCCAGTATTATGAAATGGCAAAGCCCCAAATTATAGGTAATAATGGCCAAAAAAAAATAGATCTAAAAGATTTAAAATCGAAGGAAATCAGCACCGAGGTAAGCGCTTCAAAAACAGCAGACATTTATGTTGAAAATAATAACAGGCAATTAGAAATAAAAGTATGGGACCAACCAAAAGTTAAAATGGTTACGACAGTTTATTACGAAGGCGATGGAGGAAAATTAACGGATGCTGAATGGTTCGAAAAATTAAATCTCACTATTCGTTCTACAAATAGTTCCATCAAAATTAAATCCGGAACAATTGGTGGCGGTAGTTATTATAGCAATGGAAACAGTTTTTCATGGAGCGGTTCGGGTGAAGGGGTTACTATACTTAATGTGGATGGTTCAAATAATTCAAAACAGGAAAACGCCAAAAGAATCCTTACCATTTATGTTCCTAAAGAAAATAAATTAGATATTGAAAGCAAATATTCAGAAGTGCTGATTTCAGGCAATCTGAACAAGTTAAATGCTGATATAACAAATGGTGGTTTAGAATTACAAGATGTAAATACCCTGATGCTTCGTTCAAAATATGCGAATGTACAAGTGGGCAATATTAAAACTGCGGAAGTTGAATTAATCAATGGTCGTTTTATTGCAAAAGATGCTGATGAACTTGATATGGATACAAAATATGCAACCATCGAAGCCGGTGCTGTAAAGAAACTTACTATCAGAAGTACGAACGATGAATACGAAATCGAAGAAGTAGGAACCCTGCAATGCCGCAAAAATTATGGCAACCTACGCATCACTAAATTAAACAGTTCACTAGAGTTGGACGGAACCAATGCCGATTTAAAAATCAGAAACATTGCAGCAGGATTAGAATACATCAAAATCAATAATAAATATGCCGATATCAGATTACCGATGCGCAATGTAAAAAATTATAGCGTTGCTTATCTGGGCGCATATAGTACTGTATACGCAGGATTTGAGAAAAAACCAGTTGAAGAAACTGCAGAAACAAAAGCAGCCGTTAAACAAAAAGCAACAAGCAGAGAAGTTGCTCCTTTTGTTACTGCTACCGATGCAAGACCCGGTACAGAAACCAAAACAACCGGTAAGGAAAAAAATAATATTAGTACCCGAACCTATTTAACTTTATCAGATCCAGTAGGAGATTTGGATAATCATTTTACCGCCACAGTAGGTGATGGCAAGGGCGCCAAACTCGATCTTAAGTGTCAGAATTGCACGGTTGACTTTAAATAAAGATTAAATATATTCAGCATACAAACTTTAAAAGCTGATACTCATGTTGTTAGTTTAACAGCCCGAACCTCCGATTCCTCGGGGGTTCTTTTAGTAGCGGGCATTGCCTAGCTTTGCAGTACAAAAAAATAATCCTATTTTTCCGCTATGTCCGAACTGTATATGCTCCTTTCTATCATTGGTACTCTGGTGATGATCGGTTTTTTTGCAGGCTATGAAATTGCTTTTGTAAGTGCTAACCGATTAAGTATCGAGCTCAAAAAAAAGCAAGGCAAAAAGAGTGGTTTGATCCTTGGAAACTTCATGGAAAGTCCAGCCAAATTCATTGGCTCCTGTTTAATAGGCCTGAACATTTTTCTGGTAATCTATGGATTGCTATTCGATGAATTATTAAAGTCCATCGCTTGGAGGCCCATCCATATTAGTAATGGCATTCTTCAACTAATTGTGGATACTTTCATCTCCACGATTGTTGTGTTGGTATTGGGTGAATTCATACCCAAAGCGGTATTCAAAGCCAAAAACGATAGTCTACTCAGCTTCTTTGCACCTGTGGCTCATTTCTTTTATACCTTATTTGAGCCGGTAGCAAATTTGTTTGTGAATATGTCGCAGTGGATACTGAAATATATTTTCAACCTACGTATCAGCAATAAAAATGAGGCTTTCAACAAAGTAGATCTGGAACATTTTTTTCAACAAACAAAAGAGCAGGATGAAGACAATCCGGAACTCAATACCGAATTGTTTGAAAATGCTTTGAGCTTGCCGATGGTAAAAATTCGTCAGTGTTTGGTTCCCCGAACTGAGATTGAAGGTGTTGATATTACTTCCACAATCGAAGAGCTGAAAGCACATTTCATCAGTACACAATTGAGTAAGCTGGTGGTTTACGATGAGAATATCGATAATGTTTTAGGATATGTTCATCAGTTAGATCTTTTTCAGAAACCCGATTCTATAAAATCCATCATGCATCCAATGATGGCGGTACCTGAAAGTATGAGTGCCACCGACCTGATCAATAAGTTTACTAAGGAACGCAGAAGCATTGCCTGGGTAGTGGATGAATTTGGCGGAACCGCAGGTATTGTAACAATGGAAGACGTGCTGGAAGAAATCTTCGGTGAAATTCACGATGAATACGATGTGGCTGAATTTGAAGAAAAACAACTCACCGAAGACGAATTTATGTTTAGTGGTCGCATGGAGCTCGACTACCTGAACGAAAAATACAAAATGGATTTTGCAGTGGCCGATTCAGAAACACTAAGTGGCTATATCATTAATGAGCACGAAACCATTCCCAAATTAAAAGAAACCATCATCATTGGGCATTACCGCTTCGATATCGTTGCGGTAAGCGATACCCGAATAGAAATGGTTAAAATGAAAATTTTGAAATAGTTATTTGTCCGATATGGGTTGTTTAGCCCCGTCATCACTTAACTTTGCCGACTCTTAACAGAAATAATTAATGGCCTTATTCAGTAGAAATCCCGATTCAGAAAAAGCAGAGATGACCTTTATCGATCATCTTGAAGAGCTTCGTTCACATATTATCCGTTCTGTACTAGCCATTTTGGTGATGGCGGGAGTGATATTCGTTTACAGAGATTTTGTTTTTGATTATATCCTAATGGGACCGATTAACCCCGATTTTATCAGTTACAGGCTTCTGTGTCAGTTTAGTCATTGGGCACATATGGGCGAGGCAATGTGCATGCCTGCGGTAAAAGTAGAGATGCAAACCACCACTTTCGGGGGGCAGTTTTTAGGAGCCATTTCAATTGCACTTGTTGGGGGCGTGATTGCCGCATTCCCCTATATATTTTGGGAGTTCTGGCGTTTTGTAAAACCGGCATTAAAGGATACGGAAACAAAAAATACCAAGTTTATTATTTTCTGGGTTTCCTTCTTTTTCTTTTGTGGTGCTGCATTTGGCTTTTTCTTACTTGGCCCTTTTACATTTAATTTTTTAGGCGGATTCCAGTTAGGTCATAAAGGCTTATTGGTTACGAGGCCAACGTTGAACGACTATTTGGATAACCTTACCAATATTATTTTGGGATGCGGCCTTGCATTTGAATTACCGGTACTTTCTTTTATACTTACCAAGATCGGTTTGATTACCCCTAAATTCATGCGTTCTACGCGTAGGTATGCCATTGTAGTAATTCTGATTATTGCCGCATTCATTACGCCAAGTCCGGATTGGATGAGTCAGACCATCGTGTTCATTCCCCTATTTCTTTTATACGAATTAAGTATCCTGGTTTCTGCCAGAGTATTTAAAGAAGAGCAGAAAAGAGAGAATGAAGAATGGAGTTAAACAGGATACGAAAGCATCTATTTAACCATTCAACCATTTTTACAATAGCGGTATTTACAAAATTTTATCTTCATACTTTAAAATTATAGAGATGTCATTTGTATTCAACAGCAATAAACCCATTGCAATAGGCAGCGATCATGCCGGCTTGGAATATAAGGCACAACTGGTTAAATGGCTAAGCGACAAAGGATACGAGATGAAAGACTTTGGTACTTTCAACTACGATTCGGTTGATTATCCCGACTATGCCCATGCAGTTGCAAACGCCGTTGAAAAAGAAGAAGTGGCATTTGGGATCCTGCTTTGCGGCAGCGCAAACGGAGTGGCAATGACCGCAAATAAACACGCATCCATTCGTGCCGGTTTGTGCTGGCAGAATGATGTAGCATTGTTGGTTCGTCAGCACAATGATGCAAATATCATTTGTATACCTGCCCGATTTATTTCTTTCCACGTAGCACAGCAAATGGTTGAAACCTTTATGAATACTGCTTTTGAAGGTGGGCGCCACGCCACCAGAGTTAATAAAATTGCCTGCTCTTAATTAAAACAAACACATGAAAAAACTAATGGGATTATTCCTGCCCTTAATCAGTTCAATGGCTTTTGCACAAACAAGTGCCGACCTGGTTAAGTTTGGCGGAAACATTACACAACAAGGATTAAAAGATAAATTAACCATACTCGCTTCGGCCGATATGGAAGGTCGCGAAACAGCTAGTCCGGGACAGAAAAAAGCCGCAGCCTATATCGAGTCGCAATTTAAAAAAATGGGATTGAAGCCGGGAAATGGCGAAAGTTATCAGCAATTATATCCTGTTTATCAGGACGAACTCGCAACAAAGAAGATCGTTGTAGATGGTCGCAGTTTTGAGTGGGATAAGGACTTTTCATTTTCGTTGCAAACCATTGTCAGTGGCGAATGGACTTATCAAAAATCTGTTTTTGCGGGATACGGGATCGTTGATTCTGCGAAACAAATCAACGACTATGCCCACCTCGATGTAAAAGGCAAACTTGTTTTTGTTTTAGAAGGAAATGAAGCAGGTGCTGTTTCCATGCAGGGTGGCATGCGGGCAATGAACGCAAATCCAGCATCTAATTATGCAAAAATGAAAACAGCTATTGCAAAAGGCGCTGCAGGCTTATTTATTATTTCATCAAATTTTCCGCGCACGCAGGCAACAGCCACCAAGGGAGGTATGTATATCAAACGCAACGATAGCAATGCTGGGTTTCTGGTAGCAACTATTTCTCTTGATGTAGCAACAGCATTAACCGGACGCAGCGTTAAACTAAGTGTTGCAGATGTGAAACTTCTTAAGAAGGCCGAATACTTCTCTGAAATTAAAGTAGCTGCAAATAAAATAGTAAACACACTCGAAAGCAGCAACGTAATTGCAGTTCTGCCGGGATCTGAAAAGAAAGATGAATACCTGATGATCACCGGTCACTACGATCATCTTGGAAAAAGAGAAAATGTAATTTGGTATGGTGCTGATGATGATGGATCCGGCACAGTTAGCGTAATGCAGATGGCAGAAGCATTTGCCGCCGCAGCAAAAAAAGGCGCAGGCCCTAAAAGAAATATCGTGTTTATGACAGTGAGTGGTGAAGAAAAAGGATTGTTGGGGTCTGATTATTACTCAGAACATCCGATTTACCCAATGGATAAAACTACTGCCGATTTAAATATCGATATGGTAGGCCGTGTTGATACAGAACGCAAAACCGGCGACTCGCTGAACTATGTATACGTAATCGGTCACGATAAATTGAGTACCGATCTTCCAATCATCAACGAAGCCGCTAACAAGATTTCCAGCAATATTACGCTCGACTATAAATACGATGATCCCAACGATAAGAACTTTATTTATTACAGAAGCGATCATTATAATTTTGCTAAAAAAGGAGTTCCTATTTTATTCTTTTACGATGGTATGTTGTTAGCAGACTATCACAAACCTACCGACACCATCGAAAAAATAAATTTCGAGCTAATGCAAAAAAGAGATCTCATGATTTTTTATACTGCATGGGATATCGCCAACAGACCCGAAATGTTGAAGAGAGATTTGAAGTTGAATATGCCAGGGAGGTAGGAGAATAATTCAAAAGGGAAAAGTCAAAATTAAAAAACAGGATGTAAAAATATTTCCCCTCCCAAACGTGTTTGGGAGGGGTGCGAGCGAAGCGAAGTGGGGTGGGAAAAAGTTTGAACCGAGGAAAAATAATCTCTCAGAGAATCAACCACCCCGGCCATCGCTAAACCGCTCGGCCACCCCTCCAAACCGTGGTTTGGAGGGGAAACTAATTTAATCATTCTTCACTCTTCACTTTTATCTTTTCACTAAATCCTTACCACCCAAGCAAATAAGCAAAAATCAACGGCACCACAATCGTAGCATCACTCTCTACAATATATTTTGGCGTATGAATATCTAGTTTACCCCAGGTAATTTTTTCGTTGGGTACAGCACCTGAATAAGAACCGTAAGAAGTAGTAGAATCACTTACCTGACAGAAATAGCTCCAGAAAGGAACATCATGCCATTCCAGATCCTGATACATCATCGGAACCACGCAAATCGGGAAGTCGCCCGCAATACCACCGCCTACCTGAAAGAATCCAACACCCTTACCGCCACTATTAGCACGATACCATTCGGTTAACCAAACCATATACTCGATACCGGATTTTACAGTACTTGCTTTCAATTCGTTTTTAATCACATAACTCGCAAAAATATTTCCTGTGGTACTGTCTTCCCATCCCGGAACAACAATCGGCAGGTTTTTTTCTGCAGCAGCAATAATCCAGCTATCCTTGGGATCGATCTCATAATATTGCTCTAACTCGCCCGATAAAACGGTTTTATAAAGAAACTCATGCGGAAAATAACGTTCTCCCTTTGCTTCTGCATCTTTCCACTGTTTTACCAAATGCTTCTGCAATCTGCGAAATGCTTCTTCTTCCGGAATACAAGTATCCGTTACACGATTGTAATGATTCTCCAAGAGATCCCATTCCTCCTTTGGAGTAAGATCTCTGTAATTGGGAACACGCTTATAATGACTATGCGCTACCAAATTCATAACGTCTTCTTCCAAGTTAGCGCCTGTGCAACTAATGATTGCAATCTTGTCCTGACGGATCATCTCAGCCAGACTAATTCCTAACTCAGCGGTACTCATGGCGCCAGCCAAACTCACTAACATCTTTCCGCCATCTAATAAATGGGTTTCGTAACCCTTTGCCGCATCGATCAAAGCCGCCGCATTAAAATGGCGATAATGATGTTGAATAAACTGTGAAACCGGACCTTTGCTCATATCCAATGTGTTATTTTAGTTAATTAAACCAATAGAGGGGGCAAAAGTAATTTTTTTGTGTGGTTTTACAGGAACTTCCGTTTTTTTGAATATTAATTTTATGAATCAAATCCCCGCCTATTTTTGTAACCGGTTGGGAAACCAGCAATTTCAGAATCAGGGCGTTAAATAATACGATGATGTTTATTATCGCTTACTTTAGAGTGAGTAACATATGAAAAAGAAAATTAGTATTCTTATTCCTGTCTTTAATGAAGAGCAAAATGTGGAAGTGATTTCCCGTGAAATTCACTTGCTTTTTCAGGAATTGGCTTTTGATTATGAAATTTTATTTGTGAACGATGGCAGTTCTGACAATAGTTTGGCCATTTTAAAACAAATAGCCGAAGGAAGTAATTCGATCAAATACATCTCCTTTTCCAGGAATTTTGGAAAAGACAATGCACTTCTTGCCGGCTTTCAATATGCAAATGGTGATGCACTGATTACAATTGATGCAGACCTACAACATCCCATTGAATTAATTCCCGAAATGCTTGCGCTATGGCAAAAAGGAAACGAAGTGGTTTATGCTTACCGCGAGGATCGCAACAAACACGCAAGTAATTTCAATCAGCTTACTTCTAAAATATTTTATCATATCATCAATAATCTTTCTGACATCGAATTAGAAGATGGCATTTCTGATTATCGATTATTAGACAGAAAAGTAATCAACTCTTTGAACACCTTGCACGAAGACCGTCCTTTTTTCAGAGGCTTGGTAAAGTGGGTAGGATTTCAACAAATCGGTATTCCTTATACACCAAAAGCAAGAAAGTTTGGAGAATCGAAATACAGTAACAAAGAACTATTGCGACTGGCATTGGTAGGAATTACTTCTTTTAGTATTAAGCCACTACTCATTGCCATCTATCTGGGATTTGTGTTTTCTTTGCTCTCTATTTTGTACATACCTTATGTGATAATCAGTTTGTACAACGGGTGGGCCATTTCGGGTTGGACTTCCATCATTGTAACGATTGCATTTTTTGGAGGTATCCAGTTAATGATACTGGGCATTATTGGTTTGTACCTTGGCAAACTATTTATGCAAAGCAAACAGCGACCGCATTTTATTATCAGAGAATCGAACTTAGTACTATAAAAAAATATTATGAACTGGAAGGATACCAGAAGTTGGATTCTGTCGGGCAAATTTCTTTACGATAAAAACCTAGCCATCGTTTTATGGTTTGGTCTTTCTTTTATAGCCGTTTTGCAGGATGTGATTGGTAACCACATCAATAACTATATTATTTTTAAACACGTTTACCTGCATACGATACAGCAAACAAATTTGTATCTGGAATATCCTTCAGAATATTTGGACGTAAATTTATATGGCCCCGTATTCAGTGTGTTGATTGCACCATTCACCTATTTACCCGATAAGATAGCAACGATAGCTTGGGAGCTTTTTAATGTGCTGGCATTATTTATAGCAATCAAAAAATTACCGATCGTTGATAAATGGAAGAACGCCATTATTATTTTGTCATCGCACGAAATGATGAATACCGCGTCGTGGTTGCAAAGCAATGCGCTCATTGCGGCCTGCATTATATTTGGGTTCCTTTATATTCACAGAGGCAAAGATTATCTGGCTTTATTTTTTATTCTGCTGGCAACATTTATAAAGCTCTATGGAATTGTGGGTTTTGCATTTTTCTTTTTCAGCAAAAACAAACTGAAATTCATAGGATGGACCCTTCTTTGGTCGGCTGTGTTTTTTGTTCTGCCCCTGTTGATTACTTCAAAAACATTTTTAGTGCAGTCGTACTACGATTGGCTGGAGGGGCTACAATACAAAGCGGTTAAAAATGTAAATCCAAACGACAATTATGATTATCAGGATATTTGTGTAATGGGAATGATCAGAAGAATTTTCAATATCCCTTATCTCAAAAACTATTATATTACGATACCTGCAGTAATCATTTTCGGTCTGCAATATTTACGCTACGATTATTTTAAAAACACAAGTTATCGTTTATACCTCTTGTGTTCTGTGTTGATTACTACCGTTATTTTTACAACCAGTGCTGAATCGCCAACCTATATCATTGCATTTCCTGCAGCCTGTATCTGGTATGTGATGCAGGAACACACCAAGGCAACCAATGCGTTTTTTATTTTCGTATTATTATTGACGAGTTTCTCTTATTCAGATATTTTTACGCCCTACCTGAGAGAAAATATTATACGGCCTTACTCCTTAAAAGCCTTACCCTGCTTTATATTATGGATAGTACTGGTAAAACAGATTTTTAGCAAACAATTTTTAAATATTCCTGCTGATCGAATTTTATTAACACAATAAGATGGGAAGCAAAAAGTATATACTCTTAAGTTTTGATGTAGAAGAATTTGATCTTCCCTTAGAATATCAACAAGTAATTTCGGCCGAAGAACAACTCAGCATTGGGAAACAAGGTTTAGATGCAATCGCTCCAATCCTTTCTGATAAGGAAATCAACTGTACATTGTTTACAACAGCCAATTTTGCAAACAATTTCTCTCACGAGATCAAAAGCCTTTCTCAACAACACGAGATTGCTTCACATACCTATTATCATTCCGATTTTAAGAACGAGCATTTATTGGAATCCCGACTTGCATTAGAAAAGGTTTGCGGAAAACCCGTTACCGGTTTAAGGATGCCGAGGATGCGCGTTGTTGAAATGGCTGAAGTTAAGAAAGCAGGATATGAGTACGATTCCTCTATTAACCCTACTTTGTTGCCCGGCAGGTATAATAATTTGGGACTTCCCCGAACAGTTTATGAGGAAGCGGGTGTTCAAAGAGTTCCTGCATCAGTTACGCCCAATCTAAGAATCCCTTTATTCTGGTTAAGTTTTAAAAATCTCCCCTATCCCGTTTTCAAGCAACTGGCTATTCAAACAGTAGAACATGATGGATATATTTGTCTGTACTTTCATCCCTGGGAATTTACCGATATCAGACCATTCAAACTCCCCGGCTATGTGCAGAGGCATTGCGGGCAACCACTCTTGAATCGTTTGCAGCAACTTATCAAGGACCTCAAAACAAAGGGTTATGAATTCACTACGATTAGAGATTTTTTAGATAGAGATATATAAAATTGCCTATGAATTTGCTCGCCCACGCATATCTGTCTTTTGAGCAACCCGAAATATTGGTGGGCAATATGATCAGCGATTATGTTAAGGGCAGAAAACAATACGACTATCCCAATGGCATTCAACAGGGGATTAGGTTACATCGCGCAATTGACCATTTTACCGATCAACATCCTGCAACACATATTGGTAAACAGGTTTTTAAATCAGCAGTTGGTTTATACGCCGGAGCATTTATGGATGTGGTGTACGACCACTTTCTTGCGCTCGACGAGAATGAGCTATCAGAGCAGGACTGGCAGCCTTATACCAGAAATGTTTACAGCCAACTACAACAAAATATCCACTTTTTACCTGAACGATTTGCAGCTCAGGTACCGCATATGAGTACCCATAACTGGCTTTATAATTACCGTTATCCGGAGGCTATTGAAAAAAGTTTCGGCGGATTAGTGCGAAGAGCAAAGTATCTTAACGACCATCTGGAGGCGTTTAAAATCTTTGAAAACAATTATGATTTTTTGAGAAACAGCTATGCATCTTTTTTCCCGGATGTTAAAAAATTTGCAGAATCCGAATTGGCACTGCTGCAAATCAAATAGCCGCTTATATTTGCTGATATGTAATCAGTCAAAATTATTTTTGATTTTGATAAACTAACCCCAGCTTTTAAGCTGGGGATCGAGATGCAGCAAGAAGAAAAGGGGCTTTAGCCCCAACGCTGTAATAAGTTCTAAGTGTTACTGGAGTTCTAATTGGAAGTGCGGAGCGTAAGGGCTAAAGCCCATTTTTTTGGGGGGTGGGTACGTATGGTTCCCCAGCTTAAAAGCTGGGGTTAGTATATTCAGGAGTCAACTTTGTTTCTTAATGGAAGAGAACATGAAGACCAAAGCCCAGTATTAATGCTTTCGTGCCACTATAATTTTGAAAGATTACTATAATAAATTTTATTTCTACAATGAAAAAAGTATTGTTATCCATTTTTCTGCTTTCAGGAATTTGTGCCCTTGCACAACAAAAACCAACCGACCTCGACAAATCTCCAATGGACATGAGCTATTGGCCGGCCAATTATCCGATTTTAAAAATGAGTGGCAAGGCCAGCGATCAACCAATCGCCAGAATCATTTATAGCAGGCCCCTAAAAAACGGTCGAACCATTTTCGGCGGTATCATTAAATACAACGAGATGTGGCGACTTGGTGCTAATGAAGCTACGGAAGTTGAGTTTTTTAAAGCCGTAAAAATTGCAGGAAAATCTTTGCCAAAAGGCAGATATACTATCTACTGTTTGCCAACCGAAAATAAATGGACAATCATATTTAATAAAGACAATTATTGCTGGGGCAATTTTTCGTACGACAGTAAAAAAGATATTGTGCGGGCAGATATAGACGTAGAAAAAAATGCTGACAACATTGAAGCATTTACGATCTATTTCGAAGATGCTAAAACTGGCGCAAATATGATTGCATTATGGGATGATGTTAAAACCAGCTTACCGATCGTATTGGATGAAAAAACCGGTTCAAAAAAGAAATAATATGAGCAATACCAACTTTAAACCAGGCACAGTATACATACATGCCGGAGCAGAGCCCGACCCCTCTACCGGTGCCATCATGACTCCGATTTATCAAACATCTACTTTTGTGCAGGAAGCTCCGGGAGTGAACAAGGGCTTCGAATATGCCCGCAGCCAGAACCCAACCAGAAAAGCATTAGAAGAAGCTTATGCCATCATCGAGCAGGGAAAATTCGGACTTGCTTTTAGTAGTGGCGTTGCGGCAACAGATGCAGTAATTAAATTATTATCGCCGGGAGATGAAGTGATTGCAGCAAATGATATGTATGGTGGTACTTATCGCCTATTCACCAAAATATTCGCGAAGTTCGGAATCAAATTTATTTATGTAGACACTACCGATGTGGCAAATATTCGCAAGGCCATCAGTTCAAATACCAAACTCATATGGATTGAAACGCCAACCAATCCGTTGATGAATATTACAGATATTGCTGCAGTTGCAGTTATTGCCAAAGAAGCAAAAGCCTTGCTCTGCGTAGACAATACTTTCGCTTCTCCCTATTTGCAAAATCCTTTAACGCTGGGTGCCGATATTGTTATGCACTCTGCTACCAAATATCTGGGTGGACATAGCGATGTGATACAGGGATGCTTGATGATGAATGATGCTGATCTGAGGGAACAATTATTTTTTATTCAAAAATCGTGCGGTGCCGTTCCCGGACCAATGGATTGCTTTTTGGTGTTAAGAGGTATTAAAACACTTCACGTACGCATGCAGCGCCATTGTGAGAACGGCGAAAAGATTGCTCATTTTTTACGCAAGCATCCAAAGGTTGAAAGAGTTTACTGGTGCGGCTTTGAAGACCATCTCAATTATGCCATTGCAAAAAAACAAATGCGCGGTTTTGGCGGAATGATGAGTTTTACTTTAAAAGACGATAGTGTTGAAAATGCAAAACGCGTGTTGAGCAGTACCAAAATATTTTCGCTTGCCGAAAGTCTTGGTGGAGTTGAATCGCTGATCAATCACCCCGCATCCATGACGCACGCTTCCATACCAAGAGAAGAAAGAATCAAGAACGGATTAACCGATTCGCTGATCAGACTAAGTGTAGGCATTGAAGATGCTGAAGATTTGATGAACGATTTGAATCAGGCAATCGGGTGATGCAAAATAATTGAGTGCTGCAAAATAATTGAGCATAGCGAAATAATTAAGTGTTGTAAAATATTGGAGTGCTACAAAATAATTGAGCGTAGCAAAATAATTAAGTGTTGTAAAATATTGGAGTGCTGCAAATTAATTGAGCATGGCGAAATAGTTTCCCCTCCAAACCATGGTTTGGAGGGGAAATTATTTTTATTAATATCGTTTTTCATAAATTATTCTTCCTATATCATTTCTCAAATCTAAAAACAATGAGTACCCAAACAGATATCGCTTCTTTAGAAAAATTACCATTCGATGAATTGGTTGCTTATATCAATCAACTGATCATGAAAGATTTTTCACGGCTTGTTTATTTGCTATACGCCGTTGATGTATCTGAAAATAAATTAAAACAATTGCTTGCAGATCATCCAAACGAAGACGCAGGCAAACTCATCGCGCTGTTGATGCTGGAACGACAGGAGCAAAAAAGAAAGACCCGCGAACAATTTAAAAAACCCGACGATGAAATACCGGAAGAAGAGAGATGGTAACTTTATTTTGTTTTAAACTGATGTCACAGTCCATACCTTCATCTTTTCACCTATTTTCGTTCTTCAAATTTCAGATTGATGAAACTGGTTTCTTATTTAACCGAAGGCCACGACCAACTGGCATTTTTAGTAGATAACCTTTTATACGATTGCGACCTCTTGCATCCGGAATTGCCTAATAGCATGAACATGTTTCTGCACTATTGGGATGATATGTTTCCAATAGCCAAACAGGTTGATGCAGCCATTAAATCGGGCCGCATTAATTCAGAGAAAGGAATAGCCATTCAAGATCTGGAACTATTAGCGCCAGTACCCTTCCCCAGTTCCTGTAGAAAAGAATTTGGTTTTGCAAATCATCATGCCATTCAGGGGCCCGGCACAATCAAATGTATGCCTGATTATTTAGCGCAATTAGATTTTGTACCGGAAGCAGCGATTGTAATTTGTAAACATGGCAGAAATATAGCTGCAGCAGAAGCTGATGAATATATTGGAGGTCTCCTCATTATGAATCATCTAATGGCACGCAATTTCGAAACCAACAATTTGCAATTATATTTCGGACTTGCCAAAGGAAAAGATTTTGCAATCGCTATCGGACCCTGTTTAGTAACACTCGATGAACTGGAACCATTTGAAGTTCCAGCTAAACAAGGACATACCGGCAAAAGCTGGAATCTTGAAATAAAATGCGCCGTAAATGGAGAGCAGGTTAGTGGTGGAAACCTTTCTGATATGGACTGGACATTTGCTGAACTGATTGAGCGATCTGCATACGGAGTAAACTTACAACCCGGCGACATTATCAGTAGCGGTGCAGTTTGTGCAGGTTTTAACAACATCAACAACGTTAAGGCAGCTAATAACGATCATCAAGCCGAACGATGGCTTCAGGCAGGCGACACGATTGAAATGGAAATAGAGGGATTAGGTGTTTTATTAAACAGCATCGAAAAAGAAGATTCCGAATTTTCGATCATTGCCAAAGAAAGTTGAGTAATTAAAGTTGCACTTTAATACATGGCCATTAAATCTTCTTCTGTTAACAGTTGCTTGAAATTTTTATCAGTGGTTTTTGATAAAGCCCTTCCTCTTTCGATCACCTGCTGAACAATTTCGTATGTTGGTTTATTCAGAGTAAGCTGTTTTGTATTACTATTATTTACCCAGTTGCCAACTTGCTGTACGAATTCTTCTTTGATACTATCAATAACCGTAACGCCAAACGCCTTCATTGCAGATGCATTGCACAACTGCTCGTACTGACCCTTGATCGGCAAAGCCAACACTTTTTTACCAAGATATAATGCTTCGGCAGGAGTTTCAAAACCAGCCCCGGTAATTACGCCATGGCAATTAATCAGGCTCTCTGTAAAACCCTCGTTACTGATGGGTTTTAATATTATATTACCTATCTCGATCGGCACTTTTACTTTCTTAGAAAATATTTCAAATCGCAGGCCTGGCAATTGCTTCAATTGTTCCATCACTTTATCATCACTATAGTGTGATAAATAAACAGTGATATGCCCCAAATCATTGGGAGTAGAATGAATGATCTCTTCTTTGACGATCGGCGAAAAAATAAAATCGTCGTACGACTCAAAATGCAATCCAACATAATCAGATGCGCTGGCGTAATGTTGCAGGATCAATTCTCCAGCGAAATCTTTTTTATCCGGCCTTGGGGTGTACTTACTTTGAAAGCTCGCCTGATGCCCGAACCCGATACTCTTTACACCCTTGAACTTACATGCAAGAGAACAGATGTTTTCAAAATCATTAATTACCAAATCATATTTTTCAACCGGCAATGCATGCGCTTCTTTCCAAACTCTTTTAATGCTGCATTCTTTAAACATGCGCCAGTAATCGAGTCCGCCTGTATTTCCGTAAAATAAGCTAAGCCCTTTGCTTTTATATGCAACCGGAAGATTCGGATTTAAATGACTATTACTTCCGCTTAAAAACACATCCACATTGCCATACTGCTGCAGGTATGGCATCAGTTCCATAGCACGGCTAATATGTCCGTTTCCTGTTGCTTGAACTGCATATAAAATCTTCATACTCATAAAATAGGTTTAGAGAATGCTGCAAGATGATGGGTTGTTGTTTCTGTTTTGTGCATCAGCGAGTGTACAAAAAATGCCACTTCATCGGTAACCACATCCAACTTAGGCAGATTTTTTTCGGGCTTCTCCTTTACTTTGTGCGAAAAAGCCTTTTCATCGTACTGATATACTTTCCATTCTCCTTGCTCGTATTCCAGACTAGTCATATTTTCTACCCAGTCGCCACTATTCAAATAAACCACCGACCCTTCTTTTGTTTCAATGGTTCTGTGTTGAGGTTGATGAATGTGTCCGCAAATCACATAATCGTATTTCTTCTGAATTGCCAAGTCGGCCACTGTTTGTTCAAACTGTTCGATCTTCACAATGGCTTTGTTTACACCATCCATCACACTTTTAGAAAGCGACACTTTATCTCTGCCAATTAGTTTCATCAAAAAATTGATGCAACGATTTAATTGTATCAACATGCCATAACCGGCACTTCCCATCTTTGCTAATAATTTTGCACTGCCGTTCGTAGTATTATCCAACACATCGCCATGAAAAATCCAGGTCATTTTACCATTGATCTCCATCACAATCTTATCTGTCAGTTGAAAATTTCCAAGTTGCAAATCGCTATATCTGCGAAGCATTTCATCATGATTGCCTGTAATGTAAATGACGCGTGTACCATGACTCATCAGCCTCATTATTTCCTTGATCACTTGCATGTGTGCAACCGGAAAATAACGCTTACTAAACTGCCAGCCGTCGAAAATGTCTCCATTCAAAATCAACATTTGAGGCGCAATACTTTTAAGATAGTTGCTAATTTCCTGAGCTTTGCAACCATAAGTACCTAAATGGAGGTCACTGATAACAACAACATCAATCGATCTTCTATCCATGCAGGTAAGGGTTTTTCAAAATTCCAATTCCTGTATCAATAGCGTGTTATTTCGGTGTTAAGCAATTGTGATCATAGGTTATCAAATTGTTACCTATAATCATAATGCTTTATAAATCACCAAGTTGAGGGCGAAGTAGGATGTCTTCCACAACGGCTTGCGGAGATAATTGTGATGCTGCATATACCATTAAAGCCACATCGTTTGCTTCCATAATTCTGTTCTTATCAATTTCAAAACCATCCCAACTTGAGCTCATAGTTGCGCCCGGAGCTACTGCAGTAACTTTAATTCCGTGTGGTTGCAGTTCCAAGCGAAGGTTCTTACTAAAGCCCATTAAAGCAAATTTGCTGATGCTATAAGAGCCCCCATCAGTATAGGCTTGCAGGGATGCAATGGAACAAATATTGAAAATATGTCCGGTTTTAGCCTGCATCATCGAAGGCAATAATTTTCGGGTGAGACGGTAGGCGCTATACAAATTTACTTCGATCATTTTTTCGAGTGTTCCCTCTGCCTCTTCGTGAATTTTACCGGGAATAAATTGCCCCGCATTATTGATCAGAATATCGGGCGCACCGAATTGTAAGCACCAGTCTGCAAAAGCAAAAACATCTTCCTTGATACTCATGTCGGTAACTTTGGTATGAATAGCAGTATCGGGAAATTGCTTGTTGAATGCGGTTGTTAGTGCCAGCAGCTCTCCTTCGTTTCTACTACAGAGCAATAATCGGTTGCCCGGTTTTGCAAATTGAAGCGCAATCGCTTTTCCAATGCCTCTGGTAGCACCAGTGATAATGATATTCATACTAATAATAATTTCTTTTGCGAAGTACGAACATTTTGAGCAATCTGTTTTGTTCGTATTTTGCGGCATGCAATATCGTCACCTTTTTTTTGATCTGGACCATACCATCTGGGATTTCGAAACAAATTCAAAGGAAACACTACAAGACCTTTATCATCAAAATGCGCTCGTTGAAAAGGGCGTTACTGATTTTGAACAATTTTTTAACCAGTACAGCTTTCACAACCATCGTTTATGGGATCGATACACAAAGGGTTTTATTAAACAGGAAGAGCTGAGGTGGAAAAGGATGTGGCTTGCCTTGCTTGAATTTAAAATTGCCGATGAGGTGTTGGCAAAAAAATTGTCTGTACAATTTCTTGAAATACTGCCCACCAAAAAGAAGCTGTTCCCCTATACCGTTGAAATTCTTGAATACCTGAAAAACAAAGGATATCAGATGCACCTTGTTACAAATGGTTTTGAATCGGTGCAACACAATAAATTAAGAGAAAGCAATCTCACTGCTTATTTTGATCAGGTAATTACTTCAGAAGCCAGTAATAGTTTAAAGCCCAATAAAGAGATTTTTGAATTTGCCTTACAAAAAACTGGCGCTGGAATTGAAGAGAGCATTATGATCGGCGACAATCAGGATGCAGATATACAGGGAGGTATCAACGCCGGGCTAGACACCATATTTGTGAATCATTTACAGGTAGCTGCAACCGTAAAAGCTACTTATACCATACATCACCTAAAAGAGTTGGAAAATATTTTATAGAGTTATTACATTAAAATGCCCCCGTCCGATTATTCGGATTCGGGGGCATTTTTAAAATTTGTTAGATTAAGCTTTTGGCTTAACGGTTTCTTTGGTTTCTTTCATTTCTTTTTTGCTGCACTCTTTACCATCTTTCTTGCAACATTCCTTTCCGCCTTTTTTGCAACACTCTTTGCCTTCGGCTTTTTTCTTATCCTTTCCACCCTCTTGTGCAAATGCAAATCCGGTAACTAAAAATGCTGCTGTAGCTAAAACAAGTATTTTTTTCATTTTTCTATTTTTATGGATGATGTTTATAATTCAAATATAGTTTTCTTTTCCCCTAAAACTGTTACCAACTTGCTAAAACAGTAACCCCACCTTTAACCGCTTCGCCTTGTTGCACCTGTATTTTAGCAGTTAAGGGCAATAACAGATCTACCCTGCTACCAAATTTAATGAATCCGTATTCCTCGGTTTGTTTTACCTGTTTGCCCACCGAAGTATAGTTGCAGATCCGTTTGGCCAATGCCCCGGCAATCTGCTTGTACAATAATTCTCCGTGCGGATTTTTAACAACTACCGACCAACGTTCGTTTTCTGTAGATGATTTAGGATGCCATGCAACCAAGTATTTTCCTTTATGATATTTATTATAAACCACTTCGCCATCCACAGGATTTCGGTTAACATGCACGTTGGCGGGGCTCATAAATACACTTAGTTGAATACGCTTATCGTTGAAGTATTCTGTATCAATAATTTCCTCAATTACCACAACCTTTCCATCGGCAGGGCAAATAATCTGATCGCTATTAACAGTTAATACCCTATTGGGGATCCTGAAAAACGAAACCAGAAACAAGAATATCGCCAGTGTAATAATAAAAATGCTAATTGCCAGCCAGGTCATTGTGGCGCTTAAAAATGTAAATGATACCAAGTTCAGTAACCCAAAAATCAAGGCCGCGATTCCAATGGTCTGATATCCTTCTCTATGTATTGTCATTCTCTGATTTTGAGTTGCAAATGTAATAGATGTTCCTATCTATTCCTTAAATGCCCGTTTGATTATAAAAACAGACTGGCAAAAATCCAGATATAGGGTGTGGAAAGCAGCATGGAATCGAAACGATCCAGAAATCCACCATGACCGGGCATCATTTGTCCGCTATCTTTTACACCCGCCATCCGCTTTAATTTACTCTCCAGTAAATCGCCAAAAGTTCCCATAATGGAAGCAATTGCCGAAATAAATATCAAGGGTCTGAAGGGTAAGTCAAATAATTTATCGCCCCCATAACTTACCAGCAAGATGGCCAATATTACGCCGCCAATTGTGCCTTCCCAGGTTTTTTTGGGAGAGATCGAAGATAGTGGCCTGCGACCAAAAAAAGATCCTGTTAGGTATGCCATCGTATCGTTAATCCAGATAGATGCAATGATTACGGCGGGTAACACCCAACCAAGATCCCAGAAAAAATGAGAGTTTACCCTGCTTCTGAGATTCACCATCAGTCCCCAACTTAAGGATATATATAAGAAGCCGGCCAGCATAGCCAAAACAGTGTCGAGATTCATCCGCTTGCGGAATACTAGCATGCCCATTAAAAATAAAACTATCATTGCAATCATCAGCCAGATGCCAATTTCGCGCAACGATACATTTACCCCAAGCGGATAAGTTACCGGATTGGTCATCATCAGCATATAAGCAAACCCTATCAGCATTATACTATATCGCAATAAATTCGGGATTTCTTTATACCGGATATCTATTTTCTCCATTAAGCGATGAAACTCCCACCAACATCCAAAATGAATAACGGTGAATAACGCCAAAAAGCTCCACTGATTCCATATTAAACCGGTTAACATGATCGATGCAAACACAATTGCACTGAGTGTGCGCGTTTTAAAAACAGAAAAATTAAAAGCCATAGATTCAAACCGCTTGATGCGATTTCAATAGCAAGTTAGGTAAAAATATCTTGCTTAAGTGAAGCAAATAATGCTAATTCAAAAGTGCTTTCTCCAACAATTGTTGGGCAGTAAGTTTTAAATGTGCAGGAACATATAATTCAATATCGCCGAAATTTATATAACTACTATCCTGCTTATTCAGTACCTGTACCGGAATTTCGTTTTCGGTGAGTAAGCCCTGAATAATACTTGCTTCGGCATAATTTCTTGTACTAAAAATCTTTTCCCAATTTTCCATTTTACTGCCCTCCGTTTTCATTTAAAATAGTTGCGCGAATGGCTTGTTCTTCTGCCGAAGCTTTTTTAAATTGTTTGAGCAAAAAATAACATGCCATTATTGCAAAAACGCCTAACCAAATCGGCATGTTTTCGTCCATTGCTTTTTCGATCGATTTTCCTTGTCGGGTTATCACATAAATTTGTGTAACTGCAAGGCCGTTGTATATAAAGTGTATGATGATATTTAACCAGAGGTTCTTACTATAATAAAAAACATAACCGAGTATCATACCCAGAGCAGCGCGGGGTAGAAAGCCGAAATAAGAAAAATGTATTGCACTAAAAACAATGCTCGTTATCAGGATGCCTGCAAAAGGGCTTTTTGTCCATCCCACAAAAATCTGTTGAAAGCCCCCTCTAAATAAAATCTCTTCAAACAGTGCAGGTGCTAAAGCCAATACCAGCAGGCTAATCAGGTAATCGCTAAAATTTTTCATGGCAACCATCGAAGTCATGGCTTCCTTATATTTCTGTTCCAGTTCTTTTGCCTGAGCCATCCATTTTGAAGGAAGCGGTATCAATTGGTTTACTTCACCCAATGCCCCACTCAATACTAAGCCTGCAAATGCAAGCATGATAACCAATACAATTTGTTTCGATGAAAGCCTTGTATGCAGACCTAAAAAATTAAAAGGTTTTTTATTCATGATCCAGGCCAGTATCAGCGAGGGTATAAAAAATACCAGAAAAGAGGCCATTGTATTGAGGAATTTGGCCATATCGGTATGCTGCTTGCTCATCATCAGTTGCGGTACATCGGTCAGTGGCACATGCATGAGCCATGCACCTACAGCCAGCACAATAATATTTCCCAGAATGATGCCAACCCCCAATAGTGCCAATAATAAAGCAAATTGAGAGGGGTAATTGAGTGCCATTTTCTGATTCATGCAAATCTAAAATAAGAATGTAAATTTGCATTTTTGTACAATGCGGCTGCAAGATAATGGATAAAAGGCAGAGCCTATCCTGCTATCACAACGCAAAAATTCGAAATTCAGAAGATGGTTACTATTGGCAATATACAATTACCCGATTTCCCTTTATTACTTGCCCCGATGG
Source organism: Chitinophagaceae bacterium (assembly GCA_019752295.1). GTDB lineage: Bacteria > Bacteroidota > Bacteroidia > Chitinophagales > Chitinophagaceae > Sediminibacterium. The sequence goes on from JAIEMK010000024.1 coordinate 60,013, forward strand.
AGGATGTAAGCGATCCGCCCTTTCGTGCAGTGTGTAAAGACAATGGGGCCGACCTTATGTACACTGAGTTTATTAGCAGTGAGGGGTTGATTCGTGATGCCATGAAGAGCCGCCAGAAACTCGACATATTTGATTATGAACGGCCCATTGGTATCCAGATTTTCGGAGGCGATGAAGATGCGATGGCTCTCAGTGCTAAAATTGTAGATACAGTAAATCCCGATCTGGTAGATATCAATTTTGGATGTCCGGTAAAAAAAGTAGTGAGCAAAGGTGCCGGCGCCGGTGTATTAAAAGATGTGGATTTAATGATCCGTCTTACTGAAGCAGTTGTAAAAAGCACTAAGTTACCTGTAACCGTAAAAACCCGTTTGGGTTGGGATGATAGCAGTAAAAATATTGAAGAAGTGGCCGAACGCTTGCAGGATGCCGGAGTTCAGGCACTTGCCATACACGGCAGAACACGTGCACAATTATATAAGGGCGAGGCAGACTGGACGCTGATTGCCAAAGTAAAAAACAACCCGCGCATAAAGATTCCGGTCTTCGGAAACGGAGATATCAATTCTGCACAAAAAGCACTTGCATATAAAGAGCGTTATGGGGTAGATGGTATTATGATTGGCCGGGCTGCAATTGGTTATCCATGGATCTTTCGCGAAATAAAACATTTTGTGGAGCACAAAGAATTAATGGCGCCTCCTACTTTAGAAGAGCGGATAATAGTTTGTAAAAAACACTTGCATAAGTCATTCGAGTGGAAGGGTGGCATTACAGGCATCTACGAAATGCGCAGGCACTATACTAATTATTTAAAGGGGCTCCCCAATATCAAAGAATTTCGTAGCCGGTTAGTAACACTAAATACGGTTGAGGAAGTAGAGGCAGTTCTGGATGAATTGCATCAATATTATAAGGGTTATGAGTTCGAAAGGGCACAGATTGAGCTCATTGATTATCATCAAAAATGCCCGATATAAAATCAAAAGTAAAAATTCAAAATTCAAAAAAGGATGCATCTAATTGATGTACACCCTCTTTAATTTGTCTTATCTTTTGCCTTTTGCCTTTTGAATTTTTACTTTTGAATTTTGATTTTACTCCCCCCATACCCGTGGATCTAAAGGAGACACAGATTGTGCAAAAAAACCTGTGAGTACTCCATTACCATCCACTAAATATTTACAAAAATTCCATTTAGGTTCTTGATTGCACCAACCATTTTTCTCGCGATCAGATAACCAATTAAAAACAGGGTTCTGACCTGCACCTTTAATCACTTGTGATTTCTTTGCCAGATAAAAAGTTACCCCATAATTAATTTTGCAAAATTCTGCAATTGCGGCATCATCTTTTTTCTCCTGCTCTTTAAAATCATTTGCAGGGAAACCGATGATCACTAATTTGTTTTTATGAGTTTGATATAATTTTTCCAGCTCGGCATACTGCGCGGTGTAACCACAATCGCTAGCCGTATTAACCAATAATATTTTCTTGCCTTTAAACTGATTCAGGTCAAGACTATCCCCATTATTCAAAGCAATTTTCATTTCGTAGAAATTCTTCTTTGGTATAGCATTGCCCGTGTTTTGTTGTATCATATTTTTTGATCCGAAAAGTTTTTCGGGTAACATAATCAAGGGGTAGATCGCTTTTAAAACAGATTGTCTATAACTCATATCTTTCTTTTTTACGAAGAACAGCGTGGCTGATAAAATAAGGAGGAGGAATATTATTTTTTTCATAGTGTAACTGTGAAAGTTTGATCAGATTATTTAATGATCCATTTAAATAATTTCAGTTTACCCTTGAATGGAGGATACTTCATAGATGGGTCGAACCAAGTGGGGGTTTTCATGACTGCTTTTTTATGGCTGAAAGTTTCCATCGAAAATTTACCATGATAAGCACCTGTGCCACTAAATCCGCGGCCACCGAAGGGTAGGTGATGATTGGTTAAATGCCAACTGGTATTGTTTACACAAGCACCTCCCGATGGCACAGCTTCGAGCCAGGCTTTTTCAGTCGTTGTATTTTGAGTGAACACATAAAATGCAAGGGGGTTTGGATGGCGTGCTATAATGGCTTTTGCTTGCTCCATTGTTTCAAACGCGATAATGGGTAGTATCGGTCCGAATATTTCGTCTTGCATGATACCTGCATCTAAAGAAACGGCTTCCATTAAAGTGGGTTCAATAAATAATATTTCGCGAGCATGTCGGCCTCCGTATAATATTTTACCATCTTTCAAATAGCCAACTACCCGATCAAATTGTTTTTCGTTGATCATCTTACCGTAGTTTTCATTTTCTTCCGGACTATTGCTAAAAAACGCTACAATCCTTTCGCGTAAAGCTTTCACCAAAGCTTCTTTTTTTGATGCATGCACCAATACATAATCAGGCGCAACACACATTTGTCCGCAGTTCGAGAATTTCGTCATCACAATTCGTTTAGCAGCAATGCTGATGTTGGCGTCGGTTGCTACTACGCAGGGACTTTTTCCACCCAGTTCCAGTGTAACGGGCACTAAGTTTTCGGCGGCCATTTTATAAATAATTTTTCCTACTGCAGTACTACCGGTATAAAAAACATGATCGAAAATAAAGTGTTGCATCATGGCAGGAATTATGGTAGCGCCATCACCGGGTGTATAGAGAATATATTCTTTTGGAAAAACAGATTCAATAATTTTCTGCATCACCAATGCTGTGGCTGCGGCAAATTCACTGGGTTTTAGCACTACGCAATTACCGGATGCAATGGCACCGATTAAGGGGGTAAATAATAGTTGCATGGGGTAATTCCAAGGGCCGATAATCAATACCACTCCCATTGGTTCTAGTTCAATTCTGCTGCCCGATGGCAGGTTTAAAAGATTGGTGCTCACCGATTCAGGCTCCATCCAAAGTTTTAGGTTTTTGATGGCGGCATTTAATTCAGCCAAAAAAAATCCATTCTCCGTAACCCAACATTCTTCCTTACTTTTTTTCAGGTCTTTAAACAGGGCAGCATAGATCTCTTCTTCATGATCAATCACGGCTTGCTTGAGTGCCAACAATTGTTTTTTTCTGAATGCATAGTCACGGGTAATTCCGCTTTCAAAATATTGCTTCATCCGAAGCAGTTGGTTTACAATTTCAGTTGGCATGGTATTAATTTTAAACAGCAATCAAAGTAGCTACAAGATACGGCTTGTGGCTTTTTAAAAGCAAGAAGATCTATCTGTTCGTTGAAGTAATTTAACGATTGTTGGACTATCGTAATATTATTGCGTATTTTAAGTAGAAACTCTTCGTTTTTTAAGTAGATATCTCCCACTCCTCACCCCTGCGCATTTTAGGTAGATACTTTAAAATACGCTTTGCAGCAATCATGAAGGGATTGATTCACAGGGCGTTTGTCTTAGATTTATGTTTTTCTT
>JAIEMK010000018.1 GCA_019752295.1 Chitinophagaceae bacterium
CTAGCTTCCCAATATGTAATTTATTTACGTGTTATGTATGTAACATGTATGAAAATCTTATGGTGGTTTTGCCGGGGGTGTTCACCTCTTCCCATTCTGAACAGAGAAGTTAAGTCCCCCATGGCCGATGGTACTCGCATCACGCTGGGAGAGTAGGTAGCTGCCATATTTATTATAAAAAACCCGTTCATTATTTTGGACGGGTTTTTTTATGCCCTTAATGCAAAGGCAAAAGTAAAAAGTAAAAAGTCAAAAGTAAAAAGTAAAAAAAAAAGGATACAATCGTCTTTGACAGACGCTGTATCCTCTTGAAATTGGGGGTTACTCGAAATCGATAAAAATCACTTAAGCCTGCTCGTAAGAATCGTTTCTTAATTTATTATAAGCTGCCAATACACAAAAAATAAAACTTGATACTAACAACATTGTTTCTCCATGATCTGAATGAGAACTGTTACCGCCAGAAATGCCCGCCTGAGTTTGATTCGAAGTTGCATTATTTGATTCTGTTGCCTTCACTGTACTAGTTGCTCCAAAAAAGAACAAAAAACAAATGGTCAGAACTGCGATAGATTGTTTAAAATACTTTGTCATGATATACTAGTTTAGTTGCTTAAACGGATACTAAAGTAGTATAGACAAATAGGGTATTCAATACCAGCTTCTTTGTATTTTAAAAAAAACTGCTTTTCACTCTTCACTCTTCTCTTCTAATCCACCTGTCCCCCTCTGGACGCTTCAAGTAATTTATACCAATCTTCTCTGGAAAGCTGAATGGCTTTGGCATCTCGGGCTTCAATAATCCTTTCTATCTTACTGGTTCCGAGTACCGGTAGAATGCCTGCAGGATGCAGGTATAACCAAGCTAGAAAAATAGCAGATACGCTGCAATTGTATTTTTCCGTCATCATTTTTGCAGCATCCAGTACCCTTTTATTTTTTGGATCTACACTATTGTTGAAAATATTTCCTCCCAGTGGCGACCATGCCATGGGTATCATATTTTTCTCGATACACTGATCTAATTGACCGTTAAATAAGGGCTCTGTATAAATGATGGATAGTTCTATCTGATTGTATTCAACTTCGATACTTTTTTGAAGCATGCTTACCTGATGCGGTAAAAAATTAGATACACCAAATTGATTAATCTTACCCGCATCTTTTAATAGCGTAACGGCTGCAGCAATTTCATCAGGATGCATCAAAGGATCGGGTCGGTGAATTAATAACAAATCAAGATAATCGGTATGCAGATTTTTTAACGACCTTTCTACCGAGTTGATGATATGTTCTTTGCTGGTATTATACGACTTTACAGAATGCTCAGGACGGTTTGCTCCCAGCATTTGAATGCCACATTTACTAATGATCTGAAAAGACGATCGCTTTGTAGCAAACTGTTTAAATGCCGCACCAAAATCGGCTTCAGTGGTATAATCTCCATAAATATCAGCATGATCAAAGCTGGTAATTCCATTGTCAAAGCAGGCTGCAATGATTTCACGATATGCAGCAGTATCGAATTTTGAGCCCCAAGCACCCCAACGCATACAACCTGCAATGGGAGATTGATTAATAGGTGATAGCATATTGATAAAATAAAATTGAAAAGAATAAATCAAGTGCAAGATGCATAAAAAAAAAGTCCGACAAAGCCGGACTTGAAATTTTTGAGTAGTAGTTGTGGAATTAATACCTGTTGTATCCACCACCGCCGCCGCTTCCGCCACGGTCTCCACCACCACGGTTGTATCCACCGCCGCTTCCGCCGCGATTTCCACCACCGCCGCCGTAACCGCCGCGACTTCCGCCGCCGTTACCACCACCACCGAAGCTCTTCTTCTTGAAGCCGCCTCTTTCGCCTTCCGGACGTGGGGTAGATTCGTTAACGACGATCTTACGACCTAAATTCTCAGTGTCGTGTAACTGACTGATAGCAGTACGAGCCGCTTCATCATCAGCCATTTCAACAAAACCAAAGCCTTTGCTACGGTCGTTGTTGAATTTGTCGGTAACGATTTTGGCACTGGTTACTTCTCCAAATGGGGTAAACAGGTTTTGCAGGTCTTCACTGGTCATGTTCCAGTTAAGATTTCCAACGTAAATGTTCATGTTCTTTAAAAAATTATGTGATCAAAAACCAATGGTAAAACAGTAACCGAGAACCCTGAAGCATTTACGTAAAACCTTCTGAGAAACAGGCGAACTGCCATTGGACTCCCGAAGATATCGAATTTTTCGAAATACCAAATTATTTTTCAACATTTTTTGGTTTTTTAAAAATTTGTTCAAATACAATACTGTAGCGGATTTGGGAGGATTTATTCTTAAAAAATCCTTAAGACTCATCAGAATTACGCACAGTTGCCACATTGCAGAACCCTGAAGGGAGTTACACAATTGCTGTTGCGTTATGCAATAGAGCTGGCACAAAAACAAAAAGGCTACTCCGAAGAATAGCCTTTTCTATAATTTGAATGTAGATTATTCGCCTACTACTTCAAACTCGATCTCTACGGCATGGCCGTTACCGAAATCGATATTTGCTTTGTACAGACCCAATTCTTTTACTTCATCAGCAATAGAAATGCGCTTGCGATCGATCTCGTAACCTTTCTGGTCGCGAATCGCGCGGGTAATTTGCAAAGAAGTAACGCTTCCGAAAATCTTTCCGCTGGTACCGGTTTTTGCACCGATTTTAACAGGAGATGATTTCAGAATGTCGATCACTTTGTTGATCTCAGCCAGCATACCAGCTTCTTTCTTAGCTTTTACTTTTAAACGCTCTTCTAATTGCTTTAGGTTTGAAGGATTTGCTTCAACAGCTAACTTAGAAGGGATCAGATAGTTACGTGCGTAACCGTTCTTTACTGCTACCAGCTCATTACGGCCACCTAAATTGTCTACGTCTTGAATTAAAATTACTTGCATGTTTTGTTTTTTAGTTCCCCGTTACCCAGTCTGGATTTCCGACTGTCCTAGACCGCCTTCGCTGAAGCTTCGGCGAGTCAAGTTAGGGAAGGTTACTAATACTCTATTTCAATAAATCAGTTACATATGGTAACAAAGCCATTTGACGGGCTTTCTTAACTGCATCCTGAACTTTACGCTGATATTTTAAAGAGTTACCACTCAAACGACGTGGCAACAATTTACCTTGCTCGTTGATGAACTTCTTCAAGAAGTCGATGTCTTTATAGTCAACGTATTTAATGCCATATTTTTTAAAGCGGCAGAATTTTTTCTTTGGCTTCTCCTGTTTGATGGCGGTCAGGTATTTGATTTCGTTCTTTGCCATGATTAAGCCTCAATTTTATCTTGCATTGCGAATCCGCCATTTCTTTTCACATAGTTGTACTCGACGGCGTATTTATCGAGACGGGTGATCATGTGACGCATGATTTGCTCATCGCGCAACATTTGGATCTTCAGTTTTTCGTTGATGTCTGAAGGACCCTGGAATTCTAACACCCAGTAAATACCGGTTGTTTTTTTCTGGATAGGATAAGCGAGTGATTTCAATCCCCAAGGATTGCTGTGCACAGTTGCACCACCCAGTTCAACGATCAAATCTGCATATTTTTTTTGCGCAGCTTTGAAGTCTTCTTCAGACAGAACCGGTGTGAAAATCACCATCAATTCGTAATTGTTCATTTACTGAATTTTGAGGTTATAAATTGGTTTCTCCCAGTGGACACCCCTTTCGGGATGAATCAGCCAAAACTGATTTGGGGCTGCAAAGGTAGGGGAATGAAACTTATTGGAGAAGTATTTTATCCAAAAAAATGAGAAATAACAAGCCTTTCAGGGCAAAATTACACGATTAAATTAGGTTGGCCAGACAAAATGAGCTTCACTGGCTGTTTTTTAATAATATGACATAGGAAGGAAAGTGGTCGCTGTACCCGCCTCGGTAATTATTCCCATCCCAACTTCTTAAGGGATAACCTTTATAACGCCCCGAATTTTCGACCATAAATTGCTTTTTAAAAATTTGGGAACGATAAAAATAAAACCCCTTCTGGTCTGCATTTAACCAGGAGCGGGACAATAGAATTTGGTCGAATAACGACCAGTTGTCCTGATTGGCCAATGTGCCCATGCCATTTTGATACATGCGAAAAAAAGGATTGTATAATTCACCTTGTTTTAGGAGTGCAGGGTTTGCCTTGCTTTCAAGCACTTTTGTAATGCTGTAGCTATCGGGATTGTCATTCATGTCGCCCATCACAATGATTTTGGCTTCGGGCTCTTTTTTTAAAATATTGTTCAAAGCTGCCCTGCATGTTGCTGCAGCCGAAATGCGCGAAACAGAACTTTTGTCTTCGCCCCCTCTTTTACTGGGCCAGTGATTTATCAGAATATAAACCAACTCACCATCTAATTTTCCTTTTATAAAAAGAATATCTCTCGTTTCGAATTTTTCGTTGTTTAACGCCGGCATTTTTATATGCAATTTTTCAGTTGTTTCGATTACCAGATAATTCGGATTGTACAAAAAAGCAACATCTATTCCTCGACTATCTTTTGAATCAAAATGAACGATCTGATAGTGTCGATGTTTTAATAACGGATGACGAATCAGGTTATTTAGCACTGTATCGTTTTCTATTTCCGCAACTCCAATCATGGCTGCTCCATCTGCAGATAAATCAGTGCCAATTTCACTAATCACTCTTGCAAGATGCGCTGTTTTGTCCTGATAGATTTTCTGATCATAGTGTTTGCTGCCGCTCGCTGTAAAATCATCATCGTTCACCATTGGATTATTGGTAGTGTCATAGAAATTTTCAAGATTATAAAATGCAGCGATACATAGTTTATACCTTGTTTGATTCTTTTGCGCGATTGCTGTAAAGCAGAAAAAATATAAGAACAATATCCATTTCGCTTTTTGCATTTTTTTTTATAAAAATACTAAAGCATTTCTCCGTTGCAGTTCTGTTGCATCTAAAATTATTTTACTCACTAGTATTTACGAAAAGCCCGCTCTACTTTAGTTGTGTCAAATTATTGATTGCTTTTAATTTTTTGTATGATAAAGATTACTACCGTATTGCTACTTACTTTAATGATGTCTGCTTTTGCATCCGGACAAGCCAATAAATCGAAGCGAACTGTTTCAGTGAAGCAGGAGCGAATTGATAGTATTACACAATCGTTTCTAAAAACAACAGAAGAGCTTTCCTATAACATCCCGGTGATTGATGAAAATACCCTAAAAGAAAATACGGATATGACTGTGTACCCTACACTGCACGCTGGTCGCGATGCCTTTAAGTCTGTTGTTTCTTTTCAATTCGGATCAATGCGTTTTCAGCAAAAAGGACTTCCTACAAATTATTCTAGTGTAACTGTGAATGGGCTTCCCATGATGGACATCGCCTCAGGTACCGGCTTGTGGAATAACTGGTGGGGGCTAAATGATGTTTTTAAAATTACCGAATCGAGCAACGGGTTGCAACAAAATAATTTTGCTGTTTCCGCTATTGGCGAAAGTAGTAATCTGGATATCAGGGCATCTAAGCAAAGAGCGCAAACCATTTTCGGGTATGGCTTTTCGAACCGCGCATATAATCATCGAATGCAATTCACCAATAGCAGTGCTGTTAATAAAAAAGGATGGGCATACACTTTTAGCTTCGGGGGGAATTATACTACAATGCCTGCTATTCCCGGCACATTCAGTAACGGAATAAATTATTTTTTTGGAGTAGATAAAAAAATGGGGGAACACCTTATTTCCTTTTCTCTTTTTGAATCCATAACGCATAAAGCAAAACAAGCTGCCATACTAAAGGAATCAGAAAAAATATTGGGCGATGCACTATACAATCCAGCATGGGGTTATCAGAATCATTCAGTTCGGAATGCAAATATTTCTTCACAAAGTCTACCGGTTGTAATACTAACCCATGAGTATAGATTTTCTAATCAAAATTTTTTACTAACCAGTATTGCAGCATCGAAAGGCAATAGAAATACAACGGGATTGGACTGGTATCATGCACCCGACCCACGTCCGGATTATTACCGGTATCTGCCCAGTTATCAAACGGATCCATTTTTAAAAGAACAGGTTATGCTAATCATGCAGCAGGACGTTTATAAAAGGCAGATTAATTGGGATGGGATGTATGAAGTGAATAATATCAGCAAGGAAAATATATTGAACGCCGATGGAATTGTGGGGAATATAGTAAGTGGGAAAAGGGCCAGGTATATACTTGAGAACAGGATGGCAAATATTACTCGTTTAAATTTTGCCAGCTCATATCATGGTAGGTGGAATGAATCGGCTTTGTTTGACATTGGCATTACTGTTAGTTTTCAAAAAGTGCATTATTACAAAACCATTAATGACTTGTTGGGAGCAGACTTCTACGTAAACTGGAATCAATTTGCAGAGAGTAACCTGCCTACAAATCCCAATTCAATTCAAAATGATTTGAATATACCTAACAGGATTTTAAAAAAAGGAGATGCATTCGGATATGATTATAGCATTTTGCACAATAGAGCTACCACTTGGACACATTTGATGGTTCCGATGAAGCGCTTTGGATTTTATGTAGATGGAGAATTATCCATCACCCAATTTTGGAGAATTGGTAATACGAGAAATGGTTTATTCGCAGATAATTCTTTCGGAAAATCGGTAGTAAACAATTTCTTAAATAGCGCTTTGAGATTGGGAATTAATTATTCGATCAATGGCAAGCAATCTATTTTTATTGCATCGGCAATGGCTAACAAACCTCCAAGTTCCGACAACTTTTATATTTCACCCCGAACACGTGATGCAACACAAGGAGATCTTATCAATGAAAATATTTTTTCGACTGAATTGGGATGGCTCTTACGATCTGCCAAATTAAAAATTCATTCAGGGCTGTATTATATCGTTACAAAAAATGCAATGGATGTACTGAGCTTTTATCACGATGCTTATAACAGTTTTGTGAATTATGCTGTGAGGGGAATTGGACAAACTCATTTTGGAATTGAATTTGGAATGGATGCCCGGCTTTCGAATAATGTTTCTGCACAGTTTGCCTTTGCCGGGGGAAACCATTATTTTAACAGCCGCCAAACTGCAATTGTAACTGCCGATAACACTGCTGCAGAAATTGAGAGAGTATTGATTTATGCTAAAAATTATCAGTCCCTCAATTCGCCACAATCTGCATATTCATTAGGCTTTAACTACAGAACTGCTACAAGATGGTTGATGAATTTGAATGTAAATTTTTTTGATCGGCAATTTCTGGGCTGGAATCCTATTCGAAGAACTGCTGAAGCCATTTACCCTATTGATCCAAATTCGGAAAAGGGGAAACAATTGTTGCAAATCGAAAAAATGCCGGCACAATATCTGATCAATTTTTTTCTAACCCATTCTTTTTCGATTGGTAGGAAAAATAATCAGCAATGGGTTTGGAGTATCAGCATTAATAATCTTCTGAATAAGCAGGATCTGCTTGTTAACGGCTATGAACAATTGCGTTTCGATTTCGATAATCGAGATCCCCAAAAATTCCCTCCGAAATACTTACACGGCATGGGAATTAATTTTCTGATATCAACTTCCTACAGATTTTAAACGTTTAAAAATTGTGTTATGATATATCAATCTTTTTTCCAGCAAAGAATTTTTTTTGGTTTGTTATTCATGATCCAGTTCTACTCATGCGAAAGACAATACGATGCTCCACCTATGGATATAGAAACCGCCTTCGCCCCGGATATGACCATTAAAGAATTAAGAGCTAAACATGTAATGGGTAAATTTGAACAGATTAGTGACGCCCGCATTATTGTGGGTGTTGTGGTGGCTGACGATGCTTCCGATAATTTTTATAAGTCAATAGTAGTGCAGGATACAACAGGGGGAATTACCATTCGGATGGATGGGATTAAACTAGCGGCCAATTACCCCATTGGCAGAAAAATTGCAATTAGTTTAAAAGGGTTGTGGTTGGGCGATTACGGGAAATTGATACAGTTGGGTGCTGGGGTTGACAATTCCGATCCTGCCAATCCCGCATTGGTTTCTATACCGCAAACGCTTTTTGATCAAACGATTAAGAAAGGAGAAATGATGAAACAATTAATACCCTTGAAACTCTCGACTGGCCAATTAAATAATAATTATCAGAGTATGTATATTAGGTTGGACTCTGTGGAATTTATCCCTGCCGACACCAGTAAATGCTATGCCGATTTTGCCAATAAGCTGTCACTCAACAGAACTTTAAAATCATGTAGTGGCGCCAGCATACTATTAAGAACAAGCGGGTATGCCGATTTTGCTGACCTTAAAACGCCCTCTGGAAATGGGTATATTACCGGTATCTATAGCGTTTTTGGTAGTACAAAACAGTTTCTGATACGCGACACATCCGATATTCATTTGTATCAAAATCGTTGTAAATAAGTCCTTGCTGGCCTGCTAAAATTGAGCGATTCCTGTTTAATGCTGTCAAAAATTACGGTCTTTGGTAGGTTTAAGGGTTTTGCTTGTCATCCTGTCAGAATAGGCCTGTTTGGTACTGTTCTTGACCATGGCAAGCAAAATAGATTTATATGCAAAAAGGACAGATACGCGTACAAACGGAGAACATTTTTCCAATCATTAAGAAATTCCTTTATAGCGATCACGAAATTTTTCTTCGTGAGCTGGTGAGTAATGCGGTGGATGCCAGTCAGAAAATCAAAACCCTTTCTTCCATTGGCGAGGCCAAGGGCGATCTGGGCGACCTGCGCATAGATGTTGTTTTGGATACTAAAGAAAAAACCCTAAGTATCATCGACCGTGGTGTAGGTATGACGGGTGAAGAAGTTGATAAGTATATCAATCAGGTAGCATTTAGTGGCGCTGAAGAGTTCATGGAAAAATACAAGGATGCGAATATTATCGGACACTTTGGTCTGGGATTTTATAGCTCTTTTATGGTGAGTGATAAAGTGGAACTTTATTCTAAGAGCCACAAAGATGCCAGTGGGGTTTATTGGAGTTGCGATGGTAGCCCCGAATTTGAATTATATGAAGTGGATTATAGCCAGCGTGGAACCAAGATTGTTTTGCACATCAACGAAGAGAGTGCAGAATTTTTAGACGCTTCAAGAATTAAAAGTATTTTAAATAGATTCTGCAAATTCCTTCCCATTCCCATTTTCTTTTCAGAAGTAGAAGAAGTTAAAGAAGTAAAAGAGGGAGAGGAAAAGAAAGAAGAAAAATCGATTAATAATACAAATCCGATCTGGGTTCGTAAACCAAGTGAGTTAACAAAAGAAGACTACGAAAATTTCTATAAAGAATTATATCCTTTCAACGAAACACCTTTGTTCTGGATCCATCTTAATGTAGATTATCCATTTAACCTGACTGGTGTTTTGTACTTTCCTAAAATCAAACAGAGCTACGAAATTCAGAAAGACAAGATCCAATTGTATTGCAATCAGGTATTTGTTACCGATGAAGTAAAAGATATTGTTCCGGAATTTTTGATGCTCTTGCAGGGTGTGATTGATAGTCCGGATATTCCTTTGAATGTAAGTCGTAGTTATTTACAGGGCGATCCAAATGTAAAGAAGATTAATGCGCATATTACCAAAAAAGTAGCCGACAAACTGGAAGAGTTATTCAACAAAGAGCGTACAGAATATGAGCAGAAATGGGAAAGCTTGGGCTTGTTTGTAAAGTATGGTATGATGACAGACGATAAGTTCTTGGAGAAGGCTGCTAAGTTTTTAGTGATGGAAGATACTACTGGTAAGTTTCACACTTATGATGAGTATAAAATGGCTACAGAAACATTGCAGAAAAATAAAGAGGGCAAACACACTGTTCTTTATACAACTAATCCTATTCAACAGGATGCTTATATACAGGCCTGTATGAAAAAAGGATATATCGTTGTGAAAATGGAAACACTGGTTGATTCTGCTTTCATTAACAATATGGAAATGAAATGGGAGAATACCCATTTTGTAAGAGTGGATGCGGATATTGTTGACAATTTAATCGACAAACAAGAAACTGCTGAATCAGTTTTAAGTAAAGAGGAGGAAGCGAGCTTGAAAGAATTGTTCAATATTCAAATTCCTGAACTACACGTAACAACTGAAGTAAAAGGTTTAAGTACTGATTCTGCGCCGGTTGTTGCAACGCGCCCTGAATTTATGCGCCGGATGAAAGATATGGCTGGCGTTGGTGGAGGCATGACAGCTTTTTATGCACAAATGCCCGATGAAGTAACGCTTACGGTAAATGGGAATCATCCGATTTATCAAACACTTTTAAAGCAAACCAATAAAGCTGTGCAAGAGAAACAGATTCGCTCTTTAGCAGATCTGGCTTTATTGTCGCAGGGTTTGTTGAAAGGGGCAGAGTTAACAAACTTCATCAACCGCAGTGTAGAATTAATGGAATTAGAAAAAGCTGCTGAGGCTTAATTAAAAATACTGTTCATAAAGCTGCTTAGGAAACTGAGCAGCTTTTTTTTTGCTCAGAATTGTGGATTAACCATTTCACTCAACTTAAAATCAATCATCTTTAATTGCAAATTGGTATTGCCATTCCATTCGTTTTCGTCGATGGTAAAAACAATATCGAGGGGATGATTCATTTGAAGTAGAGGAAATTTGTCGGCCATATTAAAACCGATTCCGGTAAGACTAATATTATTTTGTTTGAGTACAAAACGGATATGCGCTTCTTTAACGATTTTTGAAAATCCGTGATCACGAACATTTCTTGCTATAAAAACGGGGCGCATATTTTCGGGGCCAATCGGCTCCATTTGTAAAAGTATCTGATAAAATGCTGCAGTTATTTCTTTGAATTGAATACTGGCATCGATTACAATTTCGGGAATCAGTAATTCTTCTGCAATGGTTTCTGAAACAACTTTTTCGAATGCAGCTTTAAAGGCTTCTACATTTTCGGGAAGAAGTGTCATGCCAGCGGCTGCAAAATGCCCACCGTAGCCAATCAATAAATCGCGGCATGCATGAATTGCCTCGTATAAATTAAAGCCGGCAACACTGCGTGCGCTGCCGCCAACAATGTCGCCACTTTTGGTAAGTACTACAGTGGGTCGATAATATTTTTCAATCAGCCTGCTGGCAACAATACCCACTACACCTTTGTGCCAGTTTTCTTTATAAACAACAGTTGTTTTATTGTGGATAGTATCGGTGTTGCTCAGAATAATTTCTAATGCCTCTTCGGTAATGTTGCTATCTGCTTCTTTTCTATCGGAATTATCATGATGCAGCATTTCGGCAAATTCGATTGCTTTTTGAGGATCCTGTTCAATAAATAACTGCACTGCTTTTCTTGCATCATCCATTCTGCCTGCAGCATTCACCCTAGGAGCAATCATAAATACTACATTGGTGATGGAGATCTGTTTTTGTACTCCTGCCAACTGCATGATGGCATTGATGCCGGGGCACGGATTCTGGTTTACTTTTTTTAGTCCGTAGTAAGCAAGAATTCTGTTCTCGCCCGTCATAGGAACAATATCTGCGGCAATAGCTACCGCTACCAGATCAAGGTATTTCAAATAAGATTCTTCAGGAAGCTTCAGCTTTTCTGAAATTGCTGCAGCCAGCTTAAAACCCACACCGCAGCCACAGAGTTCCTTATAAGGATAGTGGCAATCAATTTGCTTTGCATTTAAAATGGCAACGGCAGGAGGCAAAATTTTATCGGGTAGGTGATGGTCGCAAACAATAAAATCAATTCCCAACTGTTTTGCATATGCTATCAATTCCACCGATTTAATTCCACAGTCGAGCGAAATGATCAAACTCATTTCATGCTCTTTTGCAAAATCAATCCCAGCCTTACTTACGCCATATCCTTCACGATAGCGGTGTGGAATATAAAATTCAACGCGATTGTAGATAGATTGAATGAACTGATACATACAAGCTACAGAAGTGGTGCCATCCACATCGTAGTCGCCAAAGACCAGGATCTTTTCTTGCTGCTCAAAAGCTTTCAGGATCCGATCAACGGCTTTGTTCATGTCTTTCATTAACCACGGACTGTGCAAGTCAGAAAGTTGGGGGCGAAAATATTTTTTAACCAACTCAAAATCATCCAACCCTCGTTGAACAAGAATTCTGCAGAGCGTTTGATTGATCTTTAAAGAAGCGTGTAATGCTTCCACTTTGGTTTCGTTGGCTGATAATATTTTCCAGCGCTTTTGCATTAGTATGCTCTGTCTGTTGTATAAAGTACGAGCTCTTCCAAAGCCTGACGAATTTCGCTCTCTGGAAATTCGTGTAGTATTTGCATTGCTTCATCGCGATAGCTCTGCATTTTGGTAACTGCATATGCAATACCGCCTGTAGCAACTACCTGATCAATTACGAACTGCACTTTTTCTTTATCGGTATTTTGGTTCTTAATAATGTAAATGAGCTTTCTCTTTAAATCGGCAGAACAATTATTAAGTGTATAAATGAGTGGGAGTGTTAATTTTTTTTCTTTGATATCGTTACCGGTGGGCTTGCCTACGTTCTGGCTACCATAATCAAATAGGTCGTCTTTGATTTGGAAAGCCATCCCCACTTTTTCGCCAAAGCTGCGCATTTTTTCGACAATTGCAGGATCCTCAAATGTGGTGGATGCACCCGCTGCACAGGCTGATGCTAAGAGCGATGCGGTTTTTCCATTGATTATTTCGTAGTAAACCGACTCGCTAAGATTCAGGTTTCTCGATTTTTCGATTTGGAGTAGCTCGCCCTCACTCATCAATTTTACTGCTTCCGACAAAATTTGCAAAACAAGATGGTCTTTATTATTCAGCGATAACAAAAGTCCTTTCGAAAGAAGGTAATCGCCTACCAACACCGCAATCTTATTCTTCCAGATAGCATTTATAGAAAAGAAGCCGCGACGTTCCATTGCTTCATCCACTACATCGTCGTGTACTAAAGTGGCTGTATGAAGCAGTTCAACCAGTGAGGCTGCCCGATAACTACTATCGTTTATTTTACCTCCCAAACGAGCACTTAATAAAACAAACATGGGCCTTAGTTGTTTGCCTTTTCGCTTCACGATATATTGCATGATACGATCCAGTAATGCAACCCTGCTTTTTACTGCTTCCCTAAAATGGGCTTCAAAGAGAACGAGCTCTTCCGATATAACTTGTTTGGCTAGCTTCATACCTAAAATATCTGCAATATAGTAAGCTTAAGAACAATAATTTCAAGTGAGGCAACGTAAATCATTTTAGTATTGTCTCTAAGCTAAGGAAAACTCGTTTTTTTTAGCTTAAGTTATGTTTCTTAGTGTACAATCCATATTTTTGACCTGTTAATAAATCATTTTTCATTTAAAATAATAAATACTCTATATGTCAAGCAAAAAGTATCTTTTAGTAGCAGCCCTGATTGTCTTGATTCAGACAGTTGGTATGGCTCAAACAGATTGGGGATGGGATTGGAAAGACAGTTCAAAAGTTCCTACCAAATCACTCCCTCAGTACAACGAGTTTATAAATAACCAGTACCCATATCCTGCTAAACCACGCGATCAATGGGAACTAAGCATTGGATTAGGTACAGCCGCATTATCAAATGAGTGGGCCAATGATTTTGGTTTAGGCGCAAATATTTCTTTAAGAAAATCTTTGAGCCACACATTTTCTGTTCGCCCATCTTTTTCGTATTATACGAATAGTGGGGGAGGTTTGAATTTAAACACAAATGTGCATAACGATTATAAGAATAATTCGTATCACTTTGGGGTAGATTTATTGACTTCTGTGAACACGATCAGCCACTACAGGGGCAATCCTAAAACCAATTTTTATTTAATCACAGGAATTGAATATTATACAACAACAATCACTCAAAGTATTGCTGGTGGCGCTTATAATTCATTTACTTCGCCCAGTAAGAACAGTGGACTTGATCATTTTGGTATAAATATCGGTGGTGGTGTGGCATTTAAAATTTCGGATGCTGTGAACATCGGGATAGAAATGAAAAACACCATTACCAATAATAGTTATCTGAATGCTTACCACAGCCCATTCAGTGTTGCTAATGATGCATGGTGGTATGGCGGTCTTAAATTGAACTTTAATCTTGGAAATAAATCTAAAAGAGTTCAGCCTTTATGGTGGATTAATCCTAATAATTTCGTTTATAATGAGCTAAACAAACCAGCTCACATGAAGCTTCCTAAAGTGGTTCTTCCTGATGGCGATCATGATGGCGTTACTGATCAGTTCGATCTGGAACCAAATACTCCTGCAGGTGCACCTGTGGATAGCCATGGCGTTTCTAAAGATTCAGATGGTGATGGCGTTCCTGATTATAAAGACAAAGAATTGCTTACTCCACAAAAATGTTTCCCTGTAAATGCGGATGGTATTGGCACATGTCCTGAGCCACCATGCTGTAAGGAAATAAAAGATATGGTTTCCAATATGAAAGTAGCAGCTCCTGCTGAGTGTACTATTGGTAATTTACCAAGTATTCAATTTAAGGGTAATGCTAAATTGTCTAAGGAAAATCAAATGGTTCTGGCAACTGCAGCAGCTAAGATTAACGCTAATCCTAATTGTAAAGTAAAAGTGATTGGCTATGGTGCTTCAAGCAAATCTGCTCAGCAATTAAGTTGGGAAAGAGTAAATGCAGTGATGAAATATCTGGTTGAAAAACAAGGAATTTCTGAAAGCAGATTGGTGTTCAATTATGGTCAGGACGGTGATGTTAATACCGTTGATTTGTTGGGAACAACAGAAGATGGTCCAAATACAGTACCTGCCCCTCACCCAAATTTAAAAACTAAGAATTAATAAAATAATTCTTTACATAAAAAAAGCATCCCGCAAACTCGGGATGCTTTTTTGTTATGTATCCTTTGATCTGAACTTTTTTAATTCGTTATTGGTTGACCAAATTAAAATGGAGTTCACCAAAGTTTTGTAAGGATGAAAGTTTCAGATCGGCGGCGCCCCATTTCTCGTCTTTCAATTGCGAGAAGTGGGGAACAACCACACATTTCATTCGCGCAGATTTAGCAGCGATCATTCCGTTAAACGAATCTTCAAAACAAATACAATTTGTGGGTGCCACATTCATCTTTGCAGCACAATTCAAATATACTTGCGGGTGTGGTTTACCAAAGGGCAATTCGTCTGCTGATGATGTTGCATGCAAATAATCTCCAATCCCAGTCATCCTGATCACCAAATCGATGAGTGCCTGAGGGGAAGATGTTGCCAGACCTATATTAAATGATTTTTTATGAAAGAAGTCAAATATATAATTCAGCCCCGGCATGATCTGCGCTTTGTGTTCGATTTTATCTAGTACCGATGCAACTATTTTCTTTTCGGCCTTGGCATGTTCTGTTTCTCCTATCTGATAATAACCAAACCACCAGTGAACAAACTCTTTTGTTCTTAAACCCGTAGTACTTTTGTATTGCTCCTCTGTGAGGTTTACTCCATAGTCTTTGAATACTTCTTCTGCTGCTGCATTCCATAAAGGCTCGCTATCGATCATGAGTCCGTCGATATCAAATATTACTGTGTTTAATTTCATGTGTTTTTTATTGATTTTGGCTACATGTAATTCGCTAACAAACATTTCAGTTGATGACAAGTTTGGTTAGGCTCATTTCATCTTTCCTGTTTAGCTTGGCAAAAATATAGTTAGCAACTGATACAAATCCGCTATTTTTATTTTTTGGGTTGGATTTCTTATTTTGCGTTAGTGGCCAAAATCAATAAAAATTAGCAAATGAAATTAGTTGAAAGACTAAAACAAATAAGACTCATACGTTCATTTGTTTATGCTTTTGTTGGTGCGGCATCTTATCCGGGGCTGGCATTGGTAAACAGCATTAAGATTGAGGGCACCGAATATTTAAAATGCCTGCCAAAAAAAAATGTACTATTTGTCAGCAATCATCAAACTTATTTTGCCGACGTAATTACTTTCTTACATATATTTTGCGCTGTTAAATGGAGAAAGAAAAACAGGCTTGGTTTGCCTTATTACCTGATTAATCCTTTTACAAACGTATATTTTGTAGCTGCCGAAGAAACAATGAATGGCAGTTTTATTAGTAGAGTTTTTAAACTGGCAGGGGCACTTACCATCAAAAGAACCTGGCGATCTGATGGAAAAGATGTAAACAGAACACGCGATGAATCGGATACACAGAAAATTGATGAGGCCTTAAATAATAGCTGGGTGATTACTTTTCCGCAAGGCACAACCAAACCCTTTGCACCCGGAAGAAAGGGTACTGCGCATATTATCAAAAACAATCAGCCCATTGTAGTGCCGGTAGTGATTAATGGATTTTGGAGAGCGTTTAATAAAACGGGGCTGACTTTCAAAAAGAAAGGAGCAAAATTATCTATTCGTTTTAAAGAACCCATACTAATAGATTATACCCGACCGGTTGAAGAGATTCTGGACCAAGTAATGCATGCCATTGAACAGAGTAAGGAATTTATGTTGAAAGGAAAACATCACTTAATCAATAAGCTGGATAAATAAAAACCGGTCTCTGATGAAACGGGTGTCGAGATTATTTGATAAAGAAAGCTTTTAATTCACTCGCGTCATCGGGTTTCATTTTACCTGATAGTACCAGGCGTAATTGCCTTCTTCTGAGTGAACCTTCAAATAGTTTTATTTCGGCTTCGGTTTCGGGTATTACAGGTGGTACCAACCTTGGTTTCCCATTTGGATCAAGTGCAACAAATGTAAAGAATGCTTCATTGCTTTCGTATTTGTATTGGTGCAAAAGGTCTTCACCCCAAACCTTCAAATGAATTTCCATTGAAGTATTAAATGCCCTGCAAACCTGTGCTTCAATGTGCACTACGTTGCCCAATTTAATAGGATTTTTAAAGCTGATATTATCAACCGAAGCTGTCATGCTTGGGGTATTGCAATGTTTTCCCGCCGCAATTCCTGCGGCAATATCCATCCAATACATCAGTCTTCCCCCCATCAGATTGCCAAAAGTATTGGTATCGTTTGGCAGAACCAGTTCGTTCATAATGGTATGACTTTCTACAGCTTTCTTTCCTTCCGTCATGATATACTTTTTTTGTAAAGATACATATGCACTAGTAAAATGCATTCTCTAAATAGTAGTCTGTTCCAGTGTTTTCAGAAATGAAGGATCTACATCTGCTCCAATTCCGGGAGCATCTGATAGTATCAACTCCATACCCTGATACTTTACACCACCAACAACAGGATCAGTTAAATGACCCAGCAAACAGGTATCGAGGTCGTAAAAACGAATATTTTGATTCGCCATTGCAAAATGAACTTTAGCAGTCAGCGCAACTCTGCTTTCGAGCATTCCACCCATCATACATGCAATACCATTGGCTTCTGCAATTTTATTGATCTTAATTGCTTCCAGTATTCCGCCACTCTTGGCAAATTTGATATTAATAAAAGTACATGCTCTGTTTCTGATCAATCTTTCTGCATCATGATGCGTAAATACACTCTCATCTGCCATAATAGGAATGGGTGATATCGACATCAATGCAGGTAATAATTCGTCATTCCATTTGCGCATTGGCTGTTCGCAAAATGCAATATCGTATTTGCCAAGACTGGTTAAAGCAATGATCGCGTCTTCGTACGACCATCCCTGATTCGCATCAATCCGAATTTGTGTGGAATAGCCAATGGCTTCCCTGATTTGTTTGATGCGTTCAATATCTTCCTTAGCGTTCTTGCCCAATTTTACTTTAATGATGTTCACGCCTTTATTATAAAAATCAATTGCAGTTGCGGCCATTTTCTCGGGGCTATCAATTCCAATTGTTAGATCAGATTCAATCCGTTTTTTCTGGCCCCCTAAAAATTGATACAAAGGTTGATTTGCTGATTTTGCCGCAATATCAAAAAGTGCCAGATCAAAAGCACTTTTAGCAGTATAGTTGCCCGCAGTAAACAGGTCAAGCTCGTTCATGCGCGCTTCGATATCCAAAGGGTCTTTATGTTTCCAAATGCTTGCGAAATCTTTGGCCATTTCATAGCAGGTAGCCTGGGTTTCAGCCGCAATCATTGGAAATGCAGAGCACTCTCCAACTCCTGTAATACCTTGATCTGTCTGGATCCTAACCAAGAGATTTTGTGCCGAATGCATGGTGCCTGTAGCAATCGTAAAGGGCACCATTGGGATACTGTATTTATAGATTTCGATCTCGGTAATTTGCATACGCGAATGTCTGTTTTTTTTCAAATACATCTATTGAATTCTGCAAAAAGTGTAAGAGTGGCAAATTCAAAACGATTAATGGCGATGAAATTCAAGTGCAACATCAACAATTTCGCATCTTATTCAGAACTGTTTAAAAGTTTATAAGCCCCATTTGTAAAAAACCTTTTTTACTTAGAGAATGTGTTCCGATATTCGTGCAACGAACGCCCGTTAGCAATGAATATCTCCTTTGAAAATACCGAAAATGCCTTCGCATATAAGGCAACGAAAGACCTGAAAGGTGCCAGATTTCTTTTCAGGACAATGGGTTACCAACTTTTTGTACAGTTAGGTACCCGTTTAACCCCTTTTCTGATGAGAACGGGACTTCCTATAGACGGGATGATTCGAAAAACCATTTTTAAGCAATTTGTAGGTGGAGAAACGCTGGAAGAAACAGCACCAGTTTGTACCACACTAGGCAAGTATCATGTACAGGTAATACTTGACTATGGTGTAGAGGGCAAGGAAGGAGAAGAAAATTTCGACTTTGCAACAGACCAGTTTATACGCGTTATTAATTATGCATCCACGCAGAAGAATATTCCGTTTATGAGTATTAAGGTTACCGGTCTGGCTAGAAACGGATTATTACAAACACTCAACGAAGCACCAAGACTTAGAAGTGGTGTACACGATCATGAGGAAGAAATTGCAGAATGGGATAGGGTGCGGGAAAGAATGTATATTATTTGTGAAGCCGCTGCAGAAAAAAATATCGGAGTATTAATTGATGCGGAAGAAAGTTGGATGCAGGATCCGGTTGATAGGCTTTCAATGGAAATGATGGAGATCTTTAACAAAGAAAAAGCTGTTGTTTATAATACTATTCAATTGTATCGTCACGACCGCCTTCATTTTCTGGACATATCGTATAAGATTGCAGTTCAACAGGGATTTATTCTGGGTATGAAACTAGTTCGTGGTGCGTATATGGAAAAAGAAAGAGAGCGGGCTTATGATTTGGGTTATGAATCACCCATTCAGGAGAGTAAAGCAGAGTGCGACAGGGATTATAATGCAGCTATTCGTTATTGTATCGATCATATCGATCGCATTGCCTGTATTGTAGCTTCACACAACGAACAAAGCAATTTGGTTGCTGCAAATTTGATGGATGAGAAAGGAATTGCACACGATCATCCCCACGTTCATTTCTCTCAGTTATATGGTATGAGCGATAATATTAGTTTCAATCTTGCGAAAGAAGGATTGAGTGTAAGTAAATACCTGCCTTTTGGACCTATCAGGGATGTTATTCCTTATTTGATGCGCCGTGCTCAGGAAAATAGTAGTGTGAGTGGACAAACTGGAAGAGAATTGTCTTTGATCAAAAAAGAATTAGAAAGAAGAAAGGGAAAATAGTTGATCCTGATTAAAGGGAAAGACCCCGATCCCGAGTACTCGGGACGAGGTCTTTTGTTTTTGCTCGGGCCGGAAATCTGGTCAAGCTACTTGGAGCTTTTTAGAAGGTATAATATTCAGTGTTTTTAATTGTTCTACATTCATAGGCTTGGTCATATAATGTGTAATAAACTGATAAGATTTACTCAAATCAATATCCTCTTTTTCCAGTGAGGAAGTAAGTATTACTACAGGCCATGGTTGATGCAGTTTTTTGTATTCATCCAGAAAGTACCATCCTGATTTATGAGGGAAATTCAGATCAACAATAATTTTTCTTTTTGTTTCCGGATTGGCATTAATATGTGAGAGTGCATATTCAACATCATCAAATACTTTGATGTCTAAAGTTGGATAGATTGACTTAACTACGAGTTGATTCATCTGGTTTACCAGTTTGTCATCGTCGATCAAAACTACTTCCTCAATATCCTGATTCAGAAAAGCATCCAGCGAAATGGTATTGGAAGTGGCGAAATTAATTTGATCGTTCAACTCATATATGGCGGTATTCATTTTTTGAGTTGACTTTTCAATTTCGTCGAGTAATTTCGAATAGGTTTCAAGATCGGGATGCTGATATTTAATAGTTTGTGTTACCTGCATAATTTTTGAAAATTCATGCCGAATTTCGTGTGAGGCAATGAATGACATTTTCTTCAGCGAAATCATTTGCTTTGCAGTTTCTTTTTCAGATACTTTTTTGATTTGAATATCATTCAGAATAATAAAGAATCCAGAAAAAATATTGTTTTCATCAAATATGGGTTCCTTAATAAACTCAACCCATGTTTTTTGTCCGTTCTTTTTATACAATAACATTTCTTTTCTCAGACTGCTAATATCACAAACACTGCTTTTGATATGACTGATATCGTTGTTATTTGTTTCTTCTCCACAGAACAATTGAAAGTCCTGCCTGCCAACAGCTTCTGTTGAAGTGTATCCCATTGTATTGGTTACTGCCTCGTTCACCCAGGTAATTTGGTTAATGGTATTGGCGATCATAATACATTGACTCGATGCATTTATAATTTTTTTGAATTTGCTATATTCTTTATTTAACACACTAATTAATTCACTTTGCTTTTTCATAGAAGCTGCCGCTTCGTGTATCACTGTTATGTCTGTTCCGTACAGGATATAACCATCAAACTCTTCATTCTTGCTAATTTTTGGAATAGCTTTTAGTTGCAACCAAATTTTATGTCCTCTGCAATGAAACACACTTACTTCAAGTGAAAACTCTTTTTCTTCAGATAATTTTTTTTCTAGCAAATCGAAAGTTTCAGGGAACTCAGTTTTTTTAAACCTATTCAAATATGCTTTACCAAATTCCTTTGAGGGGCTGGTATTGAAATTTTCAAAAATAACTTCATTGGCATATACGCAATTCTGCTCTCTGTCGAGCACCCAAATCATATTCTGATTTTGCTCTACGATTGCTTTTAATTCCTGATAAGGAATTGTATTATTGCTTGTGTTTGTTGTGGCTTCTTTTGTAATTTGTTTAGATGTTTCCTGACCGATCAATAAAAAGCCTACCTGATCAAAAGCCGCATTGCTAATAGCCGATACCACAAATTGTAAACCCTGCGCAAAGTTGATGCCTGCAAAAGATCGCAGACTGAAGCTAACAGACTGTGAAATATCTTCCATACACTCGCGAGTAGCTCTTGTGTAAGCAATTTTATCCTGCTCCGATAAAAAGCTTGTCAGTTTTATTTCGCTGTTATATAAACAGTCTTGCAACTGAAGTTGCTCAAGGGATTTGTTATTACAGAAACTGATATTTCCGTTTACATCAGTGCAAATAATGTACTGCAGATTAGCCTGAATTAAAATTGATAATGTGCTGTCCAAGCTGTAGGGGTAATTCATACAAACGACTTTTATTGTCTAGCACAAGATCCGAGTTGATACGGCGTTCAACGGTAGTATTAGCTATAATTAAATAGCAGAACTTTGCTATATAATTGTAGTTGTTTTACTACTTTTTGGAATCTGCTGTCTTAGATTCAATCTGGACAGTTATTTTATTCTGAAGAAGTCTATATGGGAATCGCCCGTCTGGATAAGCATTATTCATATTGAAAAGCCCGCAGACAATAACTGTTGCGGGCAAAAAAATGTTTCTGTTTAAGTATAGTTGTACGCTTATTACATGGGTGCCGGAAGTCCTATATCAGATTGTGTTTCATCGCATATTTAACAAGATCGGCATTATTATGGATGTTCAGCTTTTCCATAATGCGTGTGCGATACGTACTGATGGTATTAACACTAAGCGACAGGATTTCTCCGATTTTTGAAATACTCTGTCCTTGAGCAATGAGTTTTAAAACCTCGAACTCCCGATCCGAGAGGATCTCGTGTGGCGCTTTGTCGATATTCTGTTCAATCGATTCTGCAAGCACTTCCGCCACTTGCGCGGTAATATATTTTCGACCTCCCAAAATTTTCTCTACCGCATTCACCAGCTCAAAGGGAGCACTCTCTTTGGTGAGATAACCCGATGCTCCTGCTTTGATGGCCCTAACTGCATATTGTTCGGGCGCATGCATGCTTAACATTAAAACCGGAATAGTTGGGGCGTATTCTTTAATTTGTTTGAGTACTTCGATACCAGATTGTCCTGGCATGGTAATATCTGAAATAATAATATCCCATTTTTCGTGCAAGGCTTTTTTGAGAAGATCTGCTCCGTCGCAAACATCGTGGATCTCGCAAAATGGAAAAGCTTCCAGAAGAATTCGTTTTAAACCCTCTCTAACAATTGTGTGATCATCGGCAATTAAAACCTTCATGCTAATAATTTTATGCTGTTTTGAAACAGATGCTTGTCTAAATTAACGCTTTTAGAGCAGCCATTGTCTCAAACCTGTAGTAGTTTATAATGCTGTTTTGTCAGATTGTATACAACAATCTTTTAATGCTTAAAGTTAAGACTTTCCAGCTTATCAAGTTTTATTTCCAATAAACAGTATTCGCCGCAAGCAGCTTTAATTAACAGAAAATCCCCATCCGGTCTGAGATGCCCTTGCTTAAGAGTAGATATACTAACTTGCGCTTATGCAACAATACCTGCAATTACTACAACATATTATAGACGAGGGGGCTGTAAAAACCGACCGTACAGGAACGGGTACCAAAAGTTGTTTTGGATATCAGATGCGCTTTGACCTGCAAAAAGGATTCCCGATGGTAACAACCAAAAAGCTGCATTTAAAAAGTATTGTCTACGAATTACTTTGGTTTTTGATGGGCGATACCAACGTGAAATACCTGAACGAAAATAAAGTAAGCATCTGGGATGAATGGGCCGATGAGAATGGAGAACTGGGGCCAGTATATGGTAAACAATGGAGGAAATGGGAGGGCGCCGATGGAACTGTGATAGATCAAATATCAGAAGTAGTAAAACAAATTAAAAATACACCCGATAGCCGGCGAATGATTGTGAGTGCGTGGAATGTGGCAGAACTTCCAAAGATGGCTTTACTGCCCTGTCATAGTTTATTCCAGTTTTATGTGGCGGAGGGTAAACTGAGTTGCCAGTTGTACCAACGCAGTGCTGACTCGTTTTTAGGAGTGCCCTTTAATATTGCTTCTTATGCTTTATTAACGATGATGATGGCACAGGTATGCGATTTGGAACCTGGCGATTTTGTGCACAGTTTTGGTGATGTTCATTTGTATAATAATCATCTGGAACAGGCTGCATTGCAACTAACCCGTGAACCATTTCCATTACCAACTATGAGGATCAATCCGGAAGTGAAAAACATTTTTGCGTTTAAATTCGAAGATTTTAGTTTAGAAAATTATCAGCATCATCCACCCATTAAAGCGCCGGTTGCAGTGTAATTAAATTCTGAAATACGTCTTAATCAAAATAGATGATTGTTAAATTAGTAGTAGCGGCTTCAAAAAATAATGCCATTGGTAAGAATAACCAATTGCTATGGCATTTACCAAAAGATATGCGCTTCTTCAAAAATACTACTTGGGCCATGCCAGTGATTATGGGTAGAAAAACTTTTGAATCGCTCTCGGGTAAAGCTTTAAACGGAAGATTGAATATTGTGTTGACCAGACAAGAAAATTGGACTGCTGAAAACGTTGTTGCCGTTAAAAGTTTAGACGAAGCCTATGCATTTGCAAAATCGGCTGACTATAAAGAGGTATATGTGATAGGGGGTGCTGAAATATATTCGCAGGCATTGCCAAAAGCCGATTTTGTTTATTTGACAAGGGTTGATGCTGAAATTGAAGGGGATAGTTTTTTCCCAGCACTGGGCGCTGAATGGAAATTGTTATCAGAAGAAATTTTTGCTGCAGATTCCAAACATGCATACCCTTTCAGCTTTCAGATCTGGAAACAAAACAAATTATGTATTCAGCCTTCGCATTAGCAAATAAATACCTGCTGTATTATTTGAGGTCTTCGAATGGAAGGGGGCACGGTATTCATTCTCCATTTGTATACGATTTTGTGAGAAATGTACTGATGGATAAAAGAACCTTTTACGATTTTGATGCCATCGAACAATGCGCCGCAGAGATGTTGACTGATCAAAGGCTGATACAAGTAGCTGATTTAGGATCCGGTATGCATATGGAGAAAACCAGCCTGCACCGTGTTGCAGACCTCGCAAAATTGTTGTTCAGGCCCAAAAAATATAACCAGCTTATATTCAGAATTGTTAACTACTATGGAGCGCAACACTTACTCGAAATAGGAACTTCTTTGGGTATCAGAACGGCATATATGGCATCGGCAAATCGCAACGCAAGCATATTTTCGTTGGAAAGAGCAGAAGAACTTGCAAAAATTGCCAGCAAAAATTTTAATTCCTTGCAGTTGAGTCATATCGAAATTGTTCAGGGAAATTTTGATGAAATTTTGAGTAATGTAATTTTAAAAATGAAACAGATTGACTTGGTTTTTGTGAATGGAAATCATAGAAGAGAACCCACTTTAAGATATTTTGAACAGTTGTTGCCAGCCATTCATGAAGGCTCTATTATGATATTCGATGATATACACCAGTCGGAGGAAATGGAATTGGCTTGGATCGAAATTCAAAAGCATCCCGATGCTACACTAACAATTGATTTATT
Organism: Chitinophagaceae bacterium; assembly: GCA_019752295.1. GTDB lineage: Bacteria > Bacteroidota > Bacteroidia > Chitinophagales > Chitinophagaceae > Sediminibacterium. Next base: position 24,815 of record JAIEMK010000018.1, read on the forward strand.
CTTTATTGGACTTGTTTTTTTTAGAAAAGAGCAAAAGTGCAAGCAACATTTCAGTATTAGGTATTAACTAAATCGTATCTGTATTTCCTTTAAAGTGGATGCAATTCAAATTTTGCGGGTTAAAGCTTCTAATAGAAAATGCTTCTTTTGGATACATTAACCCCAGACTTCAGTCTGGGGATGACAGGCTCTGTCTGGATTTTGGGCTTTAGCCCTCACGCTTTTTTGATTCCTGTCTTGGTCTATTCTTTCAGCCATATTTCAAACTCATGCAACTTTTCTTTTACCACTTCTGTAAAAAGATTTTGTGTTTTGCAAAGCGGGTTATTTGCTTCTGTAAGTGTCGAAAATTTCTGGTGTATAATAAAAATAGGTTATATTGTTTCTGTCCGGAATAAAAATATTAAATTGCATAAGAAATAAAGTGCTATGCAAACATTAATTGTAGAAATTGAATCTTCGGCTAAGGCAAAAGAATTAACATCCATACTTTCGTCAATGAGCTTCGTTAAAAAAGTATCAACTGTTAACAAGCGTAAATTAATGATAGCTGCTTTAAAAGAAAGCGAAGCCATAAAATCGGCAATTGTTAAGAACAAAAATAAAGCTATTGCCAGATACTTGTAATGAAAGTTAATCAACGCGATATAATTGAAGTGAATTTTCAGTTGCCTGATGGTAAGTTTAAAATTCATCCCGCATTGGTTGTTTCTAACGAAAATGTATTAGAAGCAGAAGACATTTTTTATGCTGTTATGATTTCCTCAAAAGCGTATCACGATGAATTTACTTTTGCACTAACAAATGCAATGCTGACAAAACCACTCCCTAAAACATCTTTTGTAAAATGTCAGTTGCTGCAATCGTATTCAACTAACGAAGTGATTTCAAAAATTTCTTCAATTAAACCTCAATATTTCGGACAAATAAAACAAATAATTTCGATACAGTTTTTTGATGCATTTAGCTCATATGCAAAGAAATTATATGACATCGCAAAATTCAGACAGAACCTGCCTTCCCTAGGCTGAAGCCTAGGGTTAATGTATCCAAAAGAAAACAGGCTGCAACCCGCGAAAATTTGAATTGCATCCGGTAAGGTTCAAAATAGCCCAATTTTTAGATTGATCGTATATTTGAAAAAAAATCTATTGGTAGTTCCAGCAGCATTGATTCAATCCTTACAAACCGTAAAAGGCTTTCATCAGGCAGATTTTGAGAAAGTGCATGCTTCGGGCGAACAAATTGTTTCCATTCGTTTTAATCAGGCCAAACCTTTTAACAGCAATTATCTGCCCATCAGCGAAAAGGTAAAATGGTGCGAGCATGCTGCCTACTTATTGGAACGCCCCTTTTTTACTTTCGATCCTTTGTTGCACGCCGGAGCATATTATGTGCAGGAAGCAAGCAGCATGTTTCTGTGGCAGGCTTTATTGCAATTGATGCCAGAAACCAAAGCAAAAAAAGTGTTGGACTTATGTGCAGCACCGGGGGGTAAGTCAACCTTATTATCCTCTTATTTTACAGACGGCTTGCTGGTTTCGAATGAAGTAATCAAGAACCGGGCAGCAATCTTAGTGGAGAATAGTACTAAATGGGGCGATTGTAATACGGTAGTTACCAATAACGATGCAACACATTTTCAATCCTTACCCGGGTTCTTCGACCTGATTGTGGTAGATGCTCCCTGTAGTGGAAGCGGCTTGTTTCGGAAAGACCCCGATGCTGTAACTGAATGGACCGAAGCAAATGTGCAGTTATGCAGTCAGCGCCAACAGCGTATTCTGGCAGATATACTTCCCGCTTTATCTGAGAATGGAATACTGATTTATGCAACCTGTTCTTACTCTCAGGAAGAAGATGAATTGATTAGCGATTGGCTGGTAAATGAAATGGGGATGGAAAATTGCAAACTAACACTGAAAGAAGACTGGAATATTATTGAAACCGAATCACCCCAACACAAGGCCAAAGGGTATCGGTTTTTCCCTAATCTGGTGAAAGGGGAAGGCTTTTTTCTGGCTTGTTTTAGAAAAGTTACACAGCAGGATTTTCAGAAGATCAGGCCCAAACAGTTACAAATGACTTCAAAAATCCAGGTGCAGCAACTGGAATCTGTTATATCTTTAAAAGAAGGGCTGGCTTTTTTTGATCAAAACGCGATGATCAGGGCAATAGAATCCAATTGGATAACTGATTTAAGCATTCTGGCAAGCCATTTGTATATTAAGAAAGCCGGAATTGAGGTTGCCGGATTGAAAGGGAAGGACATTGTGCCATCGCATGAGCTTGCCCTGAGTGGCCTGCTGATAGGCGGTTTCCCGGTATTGGACCTGGATCTGGAAAACGCTTTGCAGTATCTGAGGCGAAAAGAATTTAGTGCCAGAGGAGCAATTGGTTGGAATTTAATCCGCTTTGGTGGGTTGGGGCTTGGTTGGGCTAAGTTATTACCAAACCGGGTCAATAATTATTATCCCGCAGAATGGCGTATACTAAAAGATTAATTTTACGTTTATAGGGTAACTATTCGTGAGTATGAAACATATAGGCTGGATCATTTTTAGTTTCTTTACCATTGTGGCTTCGGCACAGGACCGTTTGGTTGTGTCGGGTACAGGAACTAACCTATATGTAACTAAGACCATCAGAGCCCCACAACTTTTGAGCAGCTTGGCCGAGCAATATAATGTACCCTTAACTGTTATGTCGAGGTTGAATAATCTCGATACCAAATCCAATCTTCTTAGAGGAGAGGAGATTAAGATTCCCCTTACGAAAGACAATTTTATACAGCGGAATATTATTGGAAAATATCAGCCGGTCTTTCACATATTTAAAGCCGGCGAAAATCTTTCTAAAATTTCTTTGCGTTATAATAAACTGAATATCGACAGCATCAAGCACTGGAACATTCTTCCCGACGAAATTGTGGTGGATAGCAAGCCGTTGATCATTGGATTTATTAGTAATACCAGATCCATTTATTCGGCGGCGGGTTATCAGGCAATTGCTTATGATACTTTACCCAATCCCAATGTTTTTGATGCAGCAAAATTTGGTGCAAAGGAATTAAAGGGAGAAATTAAGCCCGTTCCCATTCCTGTACCCTTACCCCCAGCGGTATTGCCTGTTGTTAAAACTACTTCGCCTGCAAACGATAATCCGGCAAATACAAACTCAGGAAGAGCGGTAAACAACCCTGCCTTGAACGCTTCTGCATCAAGTGCATTGCCTTTTGCAACGAGAAAACCTTTATTGGTAGCAGCTCCTACATTGGTGCAAACCGAGGGTGATTTCAGTTATCGTCCAAGGTCGAACGATGAGGGTTATTTTGCCCATACTTATTACCAACGAATTAAAGATCGGGCTTATCAGGCCATCACAGGCGATGCTGCAATATTTAAAACCATTAGTGGCTGGAACGACAGGAAGTTTTACGTGCTGATCAACGAAATTATTCCGGGTACCATTGTTAGAATCACAGCCGCAAATAAAAAAAGTATCTGTGCTAAAGTATTAGGTCCACTTCCTGAAACCAAGGGAGCTGCAGGATTAGTAATCAGAATGAATAATGCTGCTGCCGCCGCATTGAATATTTTTGATCAAAGATTTATTGTAACCATCACTTATGTTGAATATTAGTATGCCAAATTTGAATTTTATGAGTAAGTTTTTTGCTATTCTTTTGTTTGTTGGATTCTGTTCTTGTAATTCGGAAGCCCAAAATGGATCGATCGACACTAAGGCTTTTGAAGCTGCTTTGAATAGTGGAACTTATCAATTGTTAGATGTAAGAACTGCTGGTGAGTTTCAATCAGGGCATTTAAAAAATGCACTTCAGGCAGATTGGAATAACCAGGCTCAGTTTATTGAGCGCATACAGTATATCGACAAAACAAAACCGTTGCTGGTTTATTGTGCATCGGGTGTAAGAAGCAATAACGCTGCACAATATCTTAAAGGCATTGGATTCAAAAATGTGCAGAACCTGAAGGGCGGACTTACTGCGTGGAAATTAGATGGGAAGGCAGTTGAATCGGCCGGCAACCAAAAACAATTAAGCACGCAGGATTATGATAATGCTGTTCAAAAAGCACCGTTGGTACTGGTAGATTTTGGTGCTGAATGGTGCCCTCCCTGTAAAAAAATGGAGCCTGTTTTAAAGTCGTTACAATCTGATGCAAGTTTGAAATATGCATTTGTAAAAGTAGACGGTGGAATGGATATTGATGTTATGAAAGCCCATCAGGTAGAAGCTTTGCCGGTTTTTATCGTGTACAAAAACGGGAAAGAAGTATGGCGCAAACAGGGTATTGTAGAACAGGCTGAGTTAAAGAAACAACTCACTCAATAAAATAGATTTATTGCTGCACATCTAATATGCGATATCCCCGGAGAAAATCTTCTGTAAGCATTCTTTTCTTTCCTTCGAGTTGCAGGTCGAGTAAATAAATAAATCCATCTGCAGCCGCAAATTTTAGAAATGTTTTCCCATCACTCAAAACTGTTCCCGGAATATGTTGATGAGGTGCGACTTCTTTTTTACAGCGATATATTTTTAGAATCTTTTCGTCTAATTTAGACAGCGCACCGGGAAAAGGAGAAAGTCCTCTGATGAAATTGTGGATGCTGCTGACAGATTGATTCCAATTGATCTGACAGTTCTCGGTAAATAATTTGGGTGCATGTTTCAAGTCATCTTCACGAATCAATTCGCTTTGTTTGGTTTCTTTTAAACTATTGTCTGCTATTCCCTGAATAGTTTCAACGAGCAGGGTAGCTCCGATCTCTTTCATTCGATCATGCACTTCTCCTGTTGTTTCATCATCTGTTATTTCAAAGCTTTTCTGCAATAAAATATCGCCCGTATCTATGGCATGCTGTAATTTAAATGTAGTAACGCCTGTAAATTTTTCTCCGTTGATTACAGCCCAATGAATTGGGGCTGCTCCACGATATTGGGGCAATAGAGATCCATGCAAATTAATCGTACCAAGCTTGGGCATATCCCAAACTATTTCGGGTAACATTCTGAATGCAACAACAACTTGTAAATCTGCATTGAGCGCTTTTAATGCTTCAATAAAATCAGGGCTCTTTAATTTTTCGGGTTGCAAAATGTGCAGGCCTTTTTCTGCAGCATATTTCTTTACTGCACTTTCAGTTATTTTCATACCGCGACCCGCAGGTTTGTCGGGGGCAGTAACAACACCAACAATATTGCACCCTGCTTTTACCAAAGCACTCAATGAAGCTACCGCGAAATCGGGGGTGCCCATAAATACAATTCTCAGTTTCTGCATATCTGTACTTTCCTTACCAGCATTCATCATGCAGCAAAGATAAACTTAGTTGAAGAACAATTTTTTTTATTCAAAATCCTTGTAGAGTAAATATTTTTTCCTGATTGCTTTAAATGCGGTTAGTTTAGGCTCCCAGCTTTTTCGAATTGTTGATTCAGTGGCGCCAGATTTTATTTGCTCCATCAACTCTTTATTGCCGGCAAGTTTATTAAAAAAATAATCAGCAGGTTTCCCCGATTTTGGTTTCAAGAAAAAGTTTTCTTTATCCGGAAAAAGCTGATAGGCTTTCAATAAATTTTGAATTTGTATTTTGTTGTTGACTTTCCTGATCACCTCCTCATTTTTGCCCACCAAATTCCATCCATAACATAATTGATTTTTTAATTTGGGTTCTTTGGCCCCCTCTCTGCTGGTTGGTGTAAATGCATATAGCGTATTCGGCAAAGAAGGATGCCCGAAAATTGCAAAGGGATGATCGGTACCGCGACCTTCGCTCAAGGCAGTTCCTTCAAAGAAACAATTACTTCCATACCAGTAAATGCAACTCATATCAGGCAGATTGGGCGAGGGTTTTACGGGTAAACTGTATTTAGAACGGTGGGTATAGTTGGCACATTTAATGATCTGAAAATGAAAGAGTGTGTCATTTGAATTTTTTGCTCCTTTATAAAAATCATATTGTGCATTTGCCTTTTCGCTTAACCATTTTTCTCCTGCAAGCATCAACGCATATTCTCCAATGGTCATACCGTAAACGAGCGGAATGGGCTGCATTCCAATATAACTTTTGTAAGCAGTATCCAACACAGGGCCATCCACATAAAAGCCATTTGGATTGGGCCTGTCAAGAATCAGTAATGGCTTTTTATTTTCAAAAGCCGCTTCCATATAATCTTGCAAAGAGGCGATATAGGTATAATTTCTGGATCCAACATCCTGTATGTCGAATAAAAGAATATCAACGTTTTTCAGATCTTCTGCTGAGGGTCTGCGTTTTTTGCCATATAGAGAAACAACTGTAATACCGGTTGCTGAGTCGATATAATTATCAACTTTCTCACCTGCATCAGCTTTGCCTCTGAAACCGTGTTCGGGGCCAAAAGCTATGGTAATATTGATTCCGAGCCTTTTAAGGGAATCAACTAAATGGGTAATGCCAATGGTGGCGGTATGATTTGCGAAGACGCCTACACGTTTTTTTTGTAACAGTGGGAGGTACACTTCGGTGCGATATGCTGCCGGCAAAATCTGATAAGTGGTGCTTGTAGTATTGCTCTTTTCTTTTACCGGTTTTGATTTTTTGGAATTGCCTGATTGTGAAAATCCGGTTAAAACAAATATCAGAAGGGCAAAAAAACAGATAGAATGTTTCATTTTAAAGACTTTGGGGGGGAAAGTTAACCAAAATACTTCCTGATTTTTGATTTAGGATTGTACTTTTGCCCCCGGAAATCGGTATTTCCTCCTAGTTGATTAGTAATCCTTCTGTTGAAGTGTGCGACGCAACCGCGGTTGAAAAAAGGTTTGAAGCTGAACTCCACATTTTTCAATTACAAAATTTAAACATGCAACAAGTCAAAAATGGTGATACTGTAAAAGTGCATTATCACGGAAAACTTACAGATGGTACTACATTCGATTCTTCGGAAGGACGCGAACCTTTGGAATTTGAAGTAGGCGGCGGAATGGTAATCCCTGGTTTTGATGCAGGAGTTACAGGTATGACAATTGGTGAGAAGAAGACCATTCTGATTCCGGCTAATGAAGCTTATGGCCCTAAGCAGGAAGATATGATCATGGAATTTCCAAAAGATCGCTTCCCTGCTGATATGGTTCCTGAAGTAGGTGTGCAACTGAATATGAGTAATGGGTCAGGTCAAAATTTTCCTGTAGTAATCGTAGCAGTACGCGAAGAAGTAGTGGTGCTTGATGCGAACCATCCTTTAGCAGGCGAAGACCTTACTTTCGACTTGGAATTGGTAGCAATTGATGCAAAGAGCATGATCATTATGCCTTAGTAGAATAGCATTTAAAGTAAGTGCCCTCGAGAAATCGGGGGCATTTTTTGTGCTAGTCCTCTCAACAGTTAACTTGCAAAAAAATACATTATGCTTTTTGAATATGATTTTACGGTAACGGAACGCTTTCTTAGATACGTGCAGATTGACACGCAGAGTAATCCGAATAGCGATTCGAGCCCTTCTTCTGAAAAACAAAAAATACTTTCAGCCCTTTTGGCGGAAGAATTGTTAGCAATGGGTATCGAGGATGCACATGCAGATGTTTACGGATACGTTTATGCAACAATCCCTTCGAACGCTGCTAAAATATTGCCAGTAATTTGTTTTTGTGCGCATGTAGATACTGCCCCCGATTGTAGCGGTACCGATGTAAAACCATTGCTGCATAAGCATTATAGCGGATCGGATATTGTTTTGCCCGACGATCTGTCGCAAATAATAACCACAGAGAAATATCCTTATTTAAAAAATCATATCGGTTCATCAATTATTACTGCCAGTGGGAAAACTTTATTGGGAGGGGATGATAAAGCAGGCTTGTCGATCATTATGGATATGGCTCATTACCTGATGCTGCATCCCGAAATAGTACATGGCCCAATTCGAATTTTATTTACTCCCGATGAAGAAGTGGGAAGAGGTACTGAGCAACTTGATATGAAAAAATTAGCAGCGGATTTTGGTTACACGTTGGATGGTGGAAAATTGGGGAGTTATGAAGATGAAACATTTAGTGCAGATGCTGTTACAATTACTATTAATGGGGTGATTGCACATCCAGGCGATGGGAAAGATAAATTGGTAAATGCTTTGAAGATCGTTGGCGAAATACTAGCTGCGCTACCCCTGCACGAATGGAGTCCGGAAACAACTTCAGGGCGTGAAGGATTTGTTCATCCTGTGTCAATAGACGGGGTTTCGGAAGAGGCTAGTGTGCATTTTATTGTTAGGGATTTCGATACCAATAAATTATCCGATTACGAACATCGGCTTAAAGGAATTGCCGAACAAGTATTACTAAGGCATCCCAAAGCAAGTATGCAATTCAAGGTAAAAGAACAATACAGGAATATGAAAGAAGTATTGGATCAATATCCTCAGGTAAGCGCATATGCAGTAGAAGCCTATAAAAAGGTAGGCGTTCCAATGACTAAAACGCCTATCAGGGGCGGTACTGATGGCAGTAGATTAAGTTTTATGGGACTGCCTTGTGCAAATATATTTACCGGTATGCAGGCAATTCATAGTAAGCACGAATGGATTGCAGTGAATGATATGGAGAAAGCTGTTGAAACCCTGGTTGCGCTGGTTCAGGTTTGGGAATTGCATGGATAATGTAATAAAAAGCTAAAGTCTGCGACTCATTATTATGTTTAACTTACATTAAATTATTTTATATGAACATTCTAATTGGATACTGGTGGCTCATCGCTATTGTCATTATTGTTTTCAGTGGATTGGTAACGGTTAACCAAGGCACCATTGCCGTAATAACCCTCTTTGGAAAATACCGTAGAATTCTCAGACCTGGTCTGAATTTTAAAGTGCCCTTGTTGGAGCAAGTATTTAAAACGGTTAGCATTCAGAACCGTTCTGTGGAACTGGAATTTCAGGCAGTTACATTAGATCAGGCAAATGTTTATTTTAAGAGCATGCTACTTTATTCTGTGATTAATCAGGATGAAGAGTCGATCAAAAATGTGGCTTTTAAATTTATCAGCGACAAGGATTTGATGCAGGCCCTTATCAGAACTGTTGAAGGAAGTATTCGTGGTTTTGTAGCTACCAAAAAACAGGCTGAGATTTTATTATTGAGAAGAGAGATTGTTGAGTTTGTTAAAGAACAAATCGATCTGTCGCTGGAAGGCTGGGGTTATCATTTACAGGATTTGCAGATCAACGATATTACTTTCGATCAGGTGATTATGGAAAGTATGAGCAGAGTTGTTGCAAGTAACAATCTGAAAGCCGCTGCTGAAAACGAAGGTCAGGCCTTACTAATCACAAAAACAAAAGCCGCTGAAGCCGAAGGTAATGCCATCAAAATTGCTGCTCAGGCCGAAAGAGAAGCAGCGCGTTTAAGAGGTCAGGGTGTTGCGCTGTTCCGCGAAGAAGTGGCCAAGGGTATGAGTCAGGCTGCTGAACAAATGAAACAAGCTAATCTGGATACCAATGTAATTCTGTTTAGTATGTGGACCGAAGCCATCAAAAACTTTGCAGAATTGGGTAAGGGCAATATGTTATTTCTGGATGGAAGCCCCGAAGGCATGCAGAATACTATGAATCAGATTATGGGCATGGTGAAAATGAATACGGATAAAAAATAGAAGATATCATAGAAACATACTATATCGTTTAAAAGTTCATGTGCAAAAGCTTTCCTAAAAAAGAAGGCTTTTGCATTTTTATTCACAGCATAGCTGTTCTTTTGTAGAAGCGGTTAATTTTAGGCTCACCATAAAATTTTAAAAGAGATGTTTGATCTCCTGCAAATAGATACTCTTCAGAAAGCTGCGGCAGCATTGCCTGTTCCTGAAAAAATTTCCATGTTGAATTTATTAGAGAAAGGTGGATTCATCATGTATCCCCTGTACATTCTGCTGGTAGTAGCCATTTTTGTTTTTGTAGAACGACTGCTTGCAATTCGAAAAGCATCAAGAATCGACGACAATTTTATGCGTATCATTCGCGATAATATTGTTACAGGTAATGTGAGTGCTGCAAGAAGTCTTACAAAAAATACCAATAATCCTGTTGCGCGAATGATTGATAAAGGAGTTCAGCGAATCGGTAAACCAATTGACGCGATCGAAAAGAGCATGGAGAATGTGGGCAAGCTAGAAATGTATCAGATGGAAAAAAATCTTTCCATCCTTTCATTGATTGCAGGCATTGCGCCGATGTTTGGATTTTTGGGAACCATCGTGGGTATGGTTCAATTATTTTATGGTATTGCATCAACAGGCGAATATACTTTGAACACGATTGCAGGCGGAATCTATACAAAAATGATTACCTCGGCAACGGGTTTGATCATCGGGTTGATAGCTTATGTAGGTCATAACTATTTGAGTACACAGATAGATAAGACGGCCAATAAAATGGAGATCGCCAGTGCCGAATTCATGGATATTTTACAAGAACCAACCAGATAATCTGAGCTGCTCAGAATCGATTTGGATCAAGCAAATTTTTAGAAATGAACATTCGCAAAAGACTAAGAAATCATCCGGAAGTACATACAGGGGCTTTGAACGATATATTGTTCATCTTGTTATTGTTTTTTCTGATCGTTTCAACCCTCGCAAATCCGAATGTAATCAAGGTCTCGAACCCCAAAGCAAAGAGCGATACAAAATCAAAGCAAACAGTAGTCATTACTGTTGATAAGGATCAGCAAATTTATCTGGGCTCTAAAAAAGTTAGTCTCGCAGAATTGGAGCCCGAATTAAAGTTGTTTCTGGCAAAAGAAACCGACAAGCCCTCTGTAGTGATTAATGGTGATAGTACTTCCCATTTAGGAACTTCTATCAAACTCATGCAGATTATCAAGAAACTTGGAGCAACACCAGTGATGGCTGTTGATAATAACGGATTGAAATAATTACTCGTTTTTTTCTGCCATTACCATCCTGTCCTTTCCCATCATATCTTGTTTAAGAGAAGTTCTATATCCGTGTTCCTTATAAAGACCAATTACCTGTTCTCCCAATTCTTCATTGATCTCCAAAAAAATAATTCCACCTTCATTCAAATGCGATTTACCAAAGATTGCAATCTTGCGATAAAAAATCAGGGGATCTTCATCGGTTACAAATAAGGCCAGTGAGGGCTCGAAATTCAATACGTTTTTTGACATGGATTCCTTCTCCGATAGTTTGATATATGGCGGATTACTTATGATGCAATCAACCATCGGTAGATCTTTCCAGTTGGATTCGTTTAAAAAATTAAGCTGGATAAAATCGATAGAAACCTGCAATTGAAATGTATTTTTTTCGGCTACCTGAAGAGCTTCTTTGCTAATGTCGACAGAACTAATAACCGTATCGGGTAGTCTTTTTTTTAGGGCTATTGGGATACAACCACTTCCTGTGCCGATGTCAAGGATCTGCTTAAATACTTTCTGTTTGTTTTCTATAATAACCCATTCGATCAACTCTTCTGTTTCGGGCCTTGGAATCAACACAGATTTGTTTACATAAAAAGGCATCCCTGCAAACCAGGCTTCCTCCAACACATATTGCACCGGCATAGAATCCAGAAGCAGTACCGATTTGCGACCAAGTTCCTCTGTCTCAGCAGGGCTCAGTAATCTGTTTTTCTGGATCATACGGTCAATTCTTTTAAGGCCCGTAATTTTTTCGATTACCCAATTTGCAATATTCGAAGCTTCTCGTTTATCATAAAGAGATTCTAATTTGACTGCCAGTTGCTGGTATGCTATTTCGATCAACATGCTGCAATGTTAATGCCATTTGGTTATTTTTGTTAATTCTGCAATATGAATAATATAAGAACTTATATGCAACGCTGTTTGGATCTTGCCCTTCTTGGGGCTGGTTCTGTGGCTCCAAACCCAATGGTGGGTGCGGTATTGGTATATAAGGACCATATTATCGGAGAAGGATTTCATGAAAGATATGGGGAGGCACATGCTGAAGTAAATTGTTTGAGAGCTGTTTCTGAAGCAGATAAACATTTGATCAAATCATCCGTTTTGTATGTTTCCCTTGAGCCCTGCGCCCATTTCGGTAAAACACCACCCTGTAGCCAACTCATAATCGATCAGCAGATACCCAAAGTAGTTATCGCCTGCAGAGACCCTTTTGAAAAGGTAAACGGCAAGGGAATAGAAATGTTAAAAGAAGCAGGCGTTGAAGTGGAACTGGGTTTACTGGAAGAAGAAGCGATATTGTTAAACAAAAGGTTTTTTGTTTTTCATCAACAGAAAAGACCTTATGTGATTTTGAAATGGGCTGAAACGGCGGATCAAACAATCGACTCTCTCGGCAGTGAGCGATTGATGATCAGCAATGAATACAGTAACAGACTGGTACATCGGTGGAGAAGTGAAGAAGCGGGCATCCTAATAGGAACCAATACTGCTGCGAAAGACAATCCTTCACTGACAAACAGGTTGTGGAAAGGCAAAAACCCGACGCGGTTAGTGATTGACAAAACCCTGAGACTGGATAAGACGCTTCATTTGTTTAATAAGAATGCTTTAACTGTTGTATTCAATGAACGTATAAACGAAACTCAAGGAAATATTATTTATTATCAGTTAGATTTTAAAAGAGAGCTTATCAATCAGATACTCGGGGCTTGTTACGAACTGCAAATTCAAAGTGTGATTGTAGAGGGAGGTAGTATACTCTTACAATCCTTTATTGATAAGGGTTTTTGGGATGAAGCAAGAGTAATTCGAAACAAAAATCTTTATTTAAAAGAAGGCGTTGCTGCTCCTGAATTAAAAAATCAAGAATTAGTGGTGAGTAAGCAGCTTGCATCGGATACCATTTTTTATTACAAAATTATTTCTCAAAAAAACTAGGACGGAGCTCATGTTGTATTTAATGGGAAGTATTGTGTTGACCAGTTACCTCACGCTTTCATTTAAAGTTTGTGAAAAATATCGGGTATCGGTTTTTCAGGCTATTGTGTTTAATTACCTCACCTGCGTAATTACGGGTTCTTTTGTGAATGGGTCTTTCCCGATCAACTCACAATCTATTCATACAGCATGGTTTCAATGGGCTTGTGTAATGGGCATTTTATTTATTTCGATCTTTAATATAATAGGATTGACCGCGCAAAAGATAAGTGTTGCCGTGGCTTCTGTGGCAAACAAACTTTCGTTGATCATCCCCGTAATCTTATCTGTTTATCTGTACAATGAATCAGTAAAAGGTTGGAAACTGGTTGGAATAATTTTGGCGCTAGTGGCTGTGATACTTACCTGTTATCAACCCTCTTCGCGGGAACATAAATCCGTTTCCGAAAATAAATGGAAATATTTATTGCCGTTTATTTTATTTCTGGGCAGTGGATTATTGGACTCAATAATCAATCATGTTCAAAAAACTTATGTAACTGCAGAGAATAACAATGCTTATCTGATTAGCGGATTTTTATCTGCAGCAACCATTGGGATCACCGTTTTACTGGTTCAATATCTTAGGAAGAAACAGGTTTTTGAATTTAAAAATCTACTTGCAGGAATCCTGATTGGAATTCCAAATTACTTTTCGATATGGTGCCTAGTACATTTTCTAAAAGAGAGCCCCTGGCAAAGCTCTGCAAGTATTCCCATTAATAATATGGGGATCGTTCTGTTCAGTTCCGTTGTGGCATGGTTACTATTTAAAGAGAGATTGTCGGCCATTAACTGGATAGGCATTATCTTGTCGTCGGTTGCCATTTATTTCATTGCTTTTGGCTCAAATTTCTAACTATGGCAGATGTGTATCAAACGATCGAAAAGTCAGCATTTGCTGAATTCAAAGACCGAGGAAGCAAATTCTTCGCTTTTATATATCCCATACAAACTGTTGAGAATTTTAAAGAGCAGTTGCAGCAATTAAAAAAAGAACATCCTAAAGCGGTACATCATTGTTTTGCCTACCGACTAGGATTGGACGGAAATAATTTCAGGGTTTCGGATGACGGGGAACCCAGTGGTAGTGCGGGCCGACCCATTTTGGGGCAGATCGACAGTAAACAGCTTACTAATATTGCCGTAATAGTGGTTCGCTATTTTGGGGGCACACTATTAGGTGTTCCGGGTTTGATTAACGCGTATAAAACGGCAACTGTAATGGCGTTGCAATTGGTGCCAATTGTTGAAAAAGCAATTGAGATCGTGTATGAATTGCAATTCGATTATACAAAAATGAATGAAGTGATGATCGTATGCAAACAATTTGGTTGTACCGTAATAGGGCAGGAGCAGCAACTGTTTTGTTTATTGCGAATAGGAATTCCCAAAGCGCGTCTCGATGAAGTGCTTTTTAAACTACGCGATTTGCATACAGTAGACCTGAAGCTTGTTAAATAATCAAGCCTTCCCTAGAGCCTGATACAATAGTAATCCAACTATTTCTTTTATAAAATATTTCCATTCTACTAATAATCTTGGATCGGGGGCGATGGTATCTGCCAATGAAAATCTTGCATCATAAACCGTGTAATTGCATGGATAAGGCTGAATAGTTAGTCCTGCTTTTTTAAAAAGCCTTTCCGATCTAGGCATATGCATTGCAGAAGTAATTAAAAGAAAGGGCCCCTTCATTTTTAGAGAGTCGATAATATATTGTGTATTAACTGCATTCTCAAAAGTGTTGCGCGAGTCGGATTCCAAAATGATATCGGCTTTGGGAATACCATTTTTGATAAGCTGTTCCTGTGTAAAAAAAGATTCAGGAGGCATGTCCCTCGACAAAGTGCCATTTCCTCCTGTCATAATAATTTTTTTGATCCTGCCCTGATGGTATAAATTGGTTGTTTGGATAAAACGGTCGGATGATTCTGCGAAATAGCCATGATTATTAATGTCGTATCCGGAAAAACCGCCCAATAAAATACCTGCTTCATATATTTTACCATTGTTCAAATCATCGGGTGGTGTTTGCCAAAGCATTACCATACTGCGATAAAAAAAAGGGTTTGTAAAAACTACAATGATTACCAGTAGTGAAATGTTTAAAATGCGTCTCCAAAGCTTGGCTTTTACAAAAAAAAGGATTAAGAATATTATTCCTATCCAGGTAACGGGAGACAATAAAAAAAATAAAACTTTTGATAGCGTAAAAAACATGGCATTTATTTAAAACGGTTCGACACTATTAATTCTTTGGCTCCGGGTGTATAAACATAAAATCCTTCTCCCGATTTAACCCCTAATTTTCCAGCCATCACCATATTTACCAACAAGGGACAAGCTGCATATTTTGGATTCCCGAAGCCCTGATACAAAACGTTTAAAATGCTAAGGCAAACATCCAATCCTATGAAATCGGCGAGTTGCAGAGGCCCCATTGGATGCGCCATTCCAAGCTTCATGATGGTATCGATTGATGCTACATTGGCGATCCCTTCGTGTAAACTATAAATGGCTTCATTGATCATGGGCATCAGAATTTTGTTGGCGATAAAACCTGGGTAATCATTTACTACACAAGGTATCTTTCCTAATTCTTTACTGAGTGCTATAATCTTATCCGTAACTTTTTGATCGGTTGCGTAGCCATTAATAATTTCTACTAGCTTCATCACTGGAACGGGGTTCATAAAGTGCATGCCAATTACCATCCCGGGGCGTTTTGTAGCGGCCGCTATTTTAGTAATGGAAATCGAAGAGGTATTACTTGCAAGAATGCTTTCTTTCGGTGCATGCTCGTCGAGCTGTTGAAATATTTTTAGCTTCAAAGCTTCATTCTCAGTTGCGGCTTCAACTACCAATCCTGCATTTTGAACGCCTTCTGCAATAGTAGTAAAAGTTCTTAAATTATTTAATGCTTCGAGCTTTCCCACTTCAGTCAGGCCGCCCTTTGCAATCTGGCGATCCATATTTTTGCCAATAGTTTGAACTGCTTTTTCGAGTTGATTTGTATTTACATCTATCAGATTTACTTTAAAGCCAGATTGTGCAAATACATGTGCAATTCCGTTTCCCATAGTACCTGCTCCGATGACGCTAACATTTTTGTTCTCCATATAGGCCGTTTGAAAAAGTTTCATCAAAGTTATATGCAATTCGAGTATACCAATGCAAAAAACGGATAGAGCTTGCTATCCGTTTTCAAATAATTTTGCGGGCATTAATTTTTGCTTTTAAAATCGCCCCTTTTCCATGCTTTGATAAAGTCGGCCCAGGCCGCAGGGTTCAGAATATTATTGGGAGGCACCTGACCATTATAATAGTATTTGTTTGCCTGTTGGCGCATTTGATAATTGATTGCTTCTTTTCCATCTGCCGGAAGACTTGCGATCAAAATTCTTCTTTGACTTTCATCGGTATTTTTTCTGGCAATTTCGTAGGCGTCGTCCGGAACCCGATTATTTACAAAGTCGCGTTCAAACTGTTCTCTGGTGGGGCGTGGTTTTAGAATGGTTGCAGGTAGGTATACGGTATCGTTTACTAATAACTGAATCCAGGTATACTGATTCTCTTTTAAATTTTTTGGAATGGAAATGCTATAGTTTTTAAAACCAATACAGGAAAATGTAATCCGATCTCCTTTTAAAACGGCAATAGAGAATACCCCATCCGGGCTGGTAATAGTTCCCCGTCCCTTGCCTTCTACGATAATACTGGCCGATGCAATTCCTCTCAAACTATCTGCCGTCATCACCACACCGTTGAATTGGATAACAGAATCGCGGTAAGGATTTTCCTGTGCCATACTCCTCCCTGCGATCAAACAAGAGGCAATCAAAACAAAAAGAGGTAAAATTTTCTTCATCTCGTCAAAAATACAAAGCGTTTACAAATAAACTCCCGGCAATAACCGCTTCTTTATTTAAACTATGCGATTTGCAACAAAGTAAGGCAGCAAGCTGTTAACTTTGCGCCAGATTTTCTTTTTTAACAAAAACTTTCGTGATGACTGAAGCGGCTATATTACAGGCTTTAAGTAATGTACAGGAGCCGGATCTGGGTAAAGATCTGGTTAGTTTGAATATGATCAAGGACCTTTCCATTGATGGAAATAGGGTGAGTTTTACAATTGTGTTAACCACTCCCGCTTGCCCTATGAAGGATATGATGCGCACTGCCAGCGAGAATGCGATCAAAATTCTGGTGAATAAAGCGGCAGAGATTACGGTAAATTTTACTTCCAATACTTCCTCTAATCGTAAAGACAATAAAGAGGTATTGAAGGGTGTGAAAAATATTATTGCGGTGGTGAGTGGTAAAGGCGGGGTTGGTAAGAGCACGGTTTCGGCTAATCTAGCTTTGGCTCTTGCAGAGGGCGGTGCTACAGTGGGCTTAATGGACGCAGATATATATGGACCAAGTGTTCCTATTATGTTTGGCGTGCGCGGAGAACGCCCGATGATGAAAGATGTGGATGGAAAAGGAATGATCGTTCCTATTAAAAAACACGGCATTACTTTAATGAGTATTGGCTTATTAGTAGACGAAAAAAATGCAGTGGTTTGGCGCGGACCAATGGCGAGTAGTGCAATGCGTCAGTTTGTGACCGATGTGGATTGGGGCGAATTGGATTATCTGGTGGTTGATATGCCACCCGGAACAGGCGATATTCATTTAACCCTGATGCAAACCGTACCTGTTACCGGTGTAGTAATCGTAACCACTCCGCAGAATGTGGCATTGGCCGATGCTAAAAAAGGGATTGCCATGTTTGGTCAGGCACAAATCAATGTACCGATCATTGGTCTGGTAGAGAATATGAGCTATTTTACCCCGGCTGAATTGCCGAATAATAAATATTATCTTTTTGGAAAAGAAGGTGGTAAGCGACTTGCAGATGAATACGACCTGTCGTTTCTTGGCCAGATTCCATTAGTACAATCTATTCGCGAAGGGGGCGATGCTGGAATCCCTTCAATGGCCGGCAACGATGAGATTAGTAAAAAAGCATTTCGCGATTTTGCTTCTGCCACTGTTCGAAATATTGCTATGCGCAACGCGAATATGCCCAAAACGCAATTGATTAATATTACCGAACAATAAGCTTAACTCGATTATCTATGAGCATCATTAAAAGGTCAGTTGTAATCATGGCTGACCTTTTAATGATGCACTTATTGAGTCTGTTGGGTTACGCCAACTTCTTTGCAGTATTCAGACGCTCTGCTACATTATCCCAGTTGATGATATTGAAAAGTGCATCAACAAAATCGTTGCGTTTGTTCTTGTATTTTAAATAATATGCGTGCTCCCAAACATCAATCACCAATAACGGAACCACGCCCCATTG
Source organism: Chitinophagaceae bacterium (assembly GCA_019752295.1). Taxonomy (GTDB): domain Bacteria; phylum Bacteroidota; class Bacteroidia; order Chitinophagales; family Chitinophagaceae; genus Sediminibacterium. Next base: position 43,091 of record JAIEMK010000018.1, read on the forward strand.
GGTTAACTTCTCATGATTTTCGCATTGCATGATCGTTAACTTTTTTGAATAAGGCTGATATCCCAAAATGCCCCAGCCTGCTCCGTCCACATTTTTTGAAGTGGCCGCGATATAGGCCTTTAGCTTATCGTAAGAGCCAAAGTCTTTTTCAATATCTTTTAATAATTGCCCTTCCGGATTTGTTTTTTTATTGGTAAGGTTGGTCCAGAAAATACTGTGCAGCACATGACTCGAAAAATGATAAGACAATTTTTTTGTCCAGTAATCAACGGTCTCAAGGTTGTTTTCATCCATTGATTTTCGAATCATTGCCAGATCTTTGTTTGCTGCTTTAACAGCGCCGCCATGGTGAAAAGTATAATGCAAATGAGTGGTTTCCTGATCCATAAATGGTTCAAGGAAGTTGTCGTTATAAGGTAGCGCAGATTGTATAAAATTGCCGTTATCGTCGGTTAACTTATCCAATCCATTGTTCTGTACATTTTGTGCAAATACACTGGATACCGGTAATATCGAAGCTCCGGTAAGGATTGTGGCGTTCTTTAAAAAGAGTTTTCGATTCATGGTTTTTATTTTATGTGGGAATATTTAAAAGACCGTTTCAAATGTCAATTTATCCATTTTAAAACTAATCCAAGCATTGCTGCAATTAAAATGATATGATATTCTTTGACTTTACTGAATTTGTACAATACCACAGCCATGGGCATGCAATACGATCAATTTTTGGTTCGGCTCTCGTGATCCATTTCATTTTTCTTTAATTGAGTTTGTTATGCTCATTTCATGTGTTTTTTATTGATTTTAGCTACATGTAATTCGCTAACAAACATTTCAGTTGGTGTCAAATTTTTGTTATGCTCATTTCATAAATCAAATTATGAAGGCAAAATACGCTGTTTTTATGACGACTTTTGTGATTAAATTAGCGCCATGTATCATCTGAAACATTTTAAAGCATCAGAGCAGCATGATGTGCTGGAATTTATGAAGGCACATCCCTTTATTACACTTTGTGGAGTTGATTCAAATGCTCAACCAGTGGCAACGCATGTTCCGGTTTTGTTTGAAGAGCGCGCTGGTAAATTATACCTGATGGCGCATATCATGCGTAAGCAAGACCATACAAATGCGTTTGAAGTGCAGCCCAATGTGCTTGCTATTTTTCATGGTGCGCATGCATATGTAAGTGCCAGTTGGTATGAAACAAAAAATGTTGCCAGTACTTGGAATTATCAGGCCGTTCATGCAAAGGGTATACTCAAATTTCTGGACGATGAAGCATTGTATGCACTATTGGTTAAGCTTACTGCACATTTTGAAAATGACCCTCATTCGCCTGCACAGGTTAAAAAGATGGACGAAACTTATATTAAAAACAATATGAAGGCAATTATTGCTTTTGAAATTGAGTTGACTGATATTCAGCATGTATTTAAATTAAGTCAAAATAGGGATCAAAAAAGCTTTGATCAAATAACCGACAAACTGAAGGAAAATGGTGCTGATTCAAAAAAGATTGCGGAAGAAATGTTGAAACTCAGAGATCAAATTTTTCCTTCATAAAATGGCCTTTAATACTTGTAACTATAAATTGTTTGAATCTTTGAAATAAGCTTTTTTTAGCGCAACTTTGTACACAAACCATTGCAGTATGAAGAATAAAATGCGCAAAATAATTATTACACTCGATGGTTTTTCGTCTTGTGGAAAAAGTACACTTGCCCGCCAGTTAGCCAATGAGTTGAACTACGTTTTTATTGATTCTGGTGCCATGTATCGGGCAATTACTTTGTATTTTCTTCGACAACATATTGATTGGAATAAAAGCAAAGAAGTGATTGCTGCTCTAAAAGAAATCAGCCTTGATTTTCAATATAATGAACAGTCTGGCAAATCGGACATGTATTTGAATGACGAAGATGTGGAAGCCCTAATCAGGGATATGCTTGTTAGCGAGCACGTAAGCGAAGTAGCAGCCATAAAAGAAGTTAGAGAATTCGCAGTTGCCCAGCAACAATTGATGGGTAAGAAGAAGGGTATTGTGATGGATGGAAGAGATATTGGCACTACCGTTTTTCCAAAAGCGGAATTAAAAATTTTTGTGGTGGCGGATGCTGCGGTTCGGGTAGAAAGGAGATTCAAAGAAATGTTCGAAAAAAATCAAAGCGTTACAATCGAAGAAGTGAAAGCAAACCTTGAAATGCGCGACTATATCGACAGTCATCGCGAATTTAGTCCACTCCGAAAAGCTGATGATGCCATTGAATTAGATAATAGTTTGCTAACTCGGGAAGAACAATTGGATGTGGTTTTGAATTGGGCGAAGGATGCTATTGCGAAAAATCAATAACTTATTTTATAGATGTAACAAATACCTGCAATGCCCTCAGGAATCATTACTCCATCCAGATCAAAAATGGTTGCCATCTATTTTTGTTGATCTGTTTTACCATCCTCCATATAAGCCCTGTTTCAAAGCCTTGCGATATTTACGCATATCGAAGGAGTATAGATATGGAGCTCTGTGTGCACCGCCCTTGCGTGTTTCCTTGAGACGTTTTAAAATTCCGAATCCGGTCATCCTTCTTTGAAAATTTCTTCGGTCAAGGGTTTTATTTAAAATGGTTTCATAGAGTTTTTGTAATTCTGGCATTGTAAATTTCTGAGGCAATAAATTATATCCGATAGGTAAGTGGTTCAGTTGCAATCTCAAGGTCTCCAATGCTTTATTCAGAATCTGTTTATGGTCCATAAATAATTCATCGATATCATTTAAATCCCACCACCTGCATGCTTCTGCACTAGTGTCGGGCGATGGAGTTACGTGTGCAAATTCTACCAAGGCATAATATCCAACGGTGATAAATCTTTTTGAAAGCCAGTGATCGGGACCAATCTCAATTCCTTCTTTCTTAAAACTTTTTTGATGCACATTCCAGTCAGAACGATTCGGAGATCCAAACACATGAAATTGTTGCAGAAAAATGTCGTTGATCCCCGTCCTTTCTTTTAGTACCCTAATGGCTGCATCTTCAATGTCCTCTTCTTTAAATACAAAGCCTCCGGGCAAAGACCAAAGATCATTTGCTCTCGATTTGAGAAGCAATACTTTCAGTTCATTGTCATGAAAACCAAAAATCACACAGTCCAATGAAACTGAGGGCTGAAACAGCGATCCTCCTTCGAGAATGAAAGTTCTAAAATTTTTATGAGACGACATCGTATCCCGAAAATACTACAAAATTCACTCTGATTTAATTTCAGAAATTACTGATTTATAAGTAACATTGTGTCGCATCGACGCATTAGATATGAAAAAGCTTGCCTTATACCAGAATTCATCTGTGCTAATAAACATTTGCAACCCTCCCGCTTCTAACTTTTATATCATTACTTGTACAAATCAAATATGGATACGAACTGACATATTAAAAAATCGGCCATGATTTTCATGCGCCGGTATCAATATATTTTAGAACTATTGCATCAATAAATATTCACTATGAAAAAGACGATCACTCTAACTGCAGCCATTATCTTAGGTCTGACTGCATTTGCACAAAATGATATTAGCACAAAAGCCAAAGCATTATTGGCTAAGATGACACTGGATGAAAAAATCGGGCAATTGAATTTGGTTACTCCCGGTGGTGGTATGTTAACAGGGGCTGTAGTAAGTTCCGATGTTGAATCTAAAATTAAAAAAGGTCAGGTAGGCGGACTATTCGGAATTTACTCTCCCGAAAAAGTACGTAAAGCGCAAGACCTTGCTGTGAAGGAATCGCGTTTGCATATTCCCATGATTTTTGGATTGGATGTAATTCACGGGCATAAAACAATTTTTCCAATACCGCTGGGTTTATCCGCCTCATGGGATATGGGCTTGATTGAAGCTTCGGCGCAGATTGCGGCGAAAGAAGCAACTGCCGACGGACTGAATTGGGCATTTTCGCCGATGGTGGATATCGCTCGCGATGCTCGCTGGGGAAGGATTTCAGAAGGTTCTGGTGAAGATCCTTTTCTAGGTGGCGAAGTGGCAAAGGCAGTTGTACATGGCTATCAGGGCAAAAACCTAGCGGCGAATAATACGATGATGGCATGTGTAAAACACTTTGCATTATATGGCGGCGCTGAAGCCGGTAGAGAATACAATACGGTTGATATGAGTCGTATCAAAATGTATGAATATTACCTTCCACCTTATAAAGCTGCTATAGATGCAGGGGCAGGAAGTATAATGAGTTCGTTTAACGAAATTGATGCTGTTCCTGCAAGCGGAAATCAGTGGTTGCTGACCGATCTTTTGCGCAAGCAATGGGGATTTAAAGGATTTGTAGTTTCGGATTATACTTCAGTTAATGAAATGACTGCTCATGGTATTGGCGACTTGCAAACTGTTTCTGCAAAGGCATTAAAAGCTGGATTAGATATGGATATGGTTGGAGAAGGAATGCTTACCACTTTGTCTAAATCTATTAAAGAAGGGAAGGTTTCAATTGCCGACGTAGATCAGGCTTGCTTACGTATTTTGGAAGCTAAATTTAAATTGGGTTTATTCGATGATCCTTATCGTTATATTGATGACGCTCGCCCTGCAAAAGATATTTTGACTGCCGAAAATCGTGAGGCTTCCAGAAAAATGGCAGCACATAGCATGGTGTTATTAAGAAATAACCATCAGATTTTGCCTTTAAAAAAATCTGGAACAATTGCATTGGTTGGACCACTTGCACATAATCGTAGGAATATGCTGGGTACATGGGTAGTTGCCGGCGACTGGCAAAAATCGGTGAGTGTGTATGAAGGAATGCAACAGGCTGTGGGTAATACTGCAAATATCATTTATGCTAAAGGCGCGAATATTACTGATGATGCTAAATTTGCAGCGCACGTAAATGTATTTGGTGTACAGGCAGATATTGATACCCGCTCACCTGCAGATATGATCAACGAAGCAGTAGCTGCTGCAAATAAAGCTGACGTTATTGTTGCCGTTGTTGGAGAGAGTGCAGATATGAGTGGAGAATCTTCAAGCCGTGCAGATATCAGTATTCCTGCAAGTCAGCAGACCCTTTTAAAAGCTTTGTCGGCTACTGGTAAACCATTGGTAATTGTATTGATCAATGGAAGACCCCTTACCTTGGTTTGGGAAAACGAACACGCTACTGCCATTTTAGAAGCATGGGCTCCAGGAACTGAAGCAGGAAATGCAATTGCCGATGTCTTGTTCGGAGCATATAACCCATCTGGAAAAATTACGGCAACTTTTCCAAGATCAGTGGGTCAAATCCCTATCTATTACAATCATAAGAATACCGGACGTCCTTTCGACGGAACAGGAATTGGTAAATTCAAATCAAATTATCTTGACGAGTCGAACGACCCCTTGTATCCTTTCGGATATGGATTGAGCTATACAAAATTCGAATACAGCGATATTAAATTAAGTAAGAAGGAATTAAAAGGAAACGAAAAACTTACGGCTTCAGTTGTATTAAAGAATGCCGGTAACTATGCAGGGGAAGAAGTTGTTCAATTGTATATCAGCGATCCTGTTGCTAGTATAACCCGTTCAGTAAAAGATCTGAAAGGATTTCAAAAAGTATCACTACAGGCAGGCGAATCAAAAACAGTTAGTTTTGAAATTGGCACCGAACAGTTGTCGTTTTTTAACAGCGACTTGAAAAAAGTTTGGGAGCCCGGTGAATTTATCATTCAGATTGGAACCAGTTCTGCTGAAGTGAAATCGGAAAAATTAGTGTGGAATAAATAAAATAAAGTGCCACTCAAAAAAACAGGAGCTACCATTGATAGCTCCTGTTTTTTACCCGAATAAGATTAAAACGTTCCGTAAAAACTGGCGATATTAAAATATAATTTCAATTCTTTTCCGTCCGACTGTAATATGGTGATGATGTCGTAAGGCTTATCATCATTGATACTGAGAGTTTGCATTTTTAATTTATAATTACTGAAGTGCTCTTTAATCCATTTTGATTCGGCATTCAATCCTTTTAATTCGATGGTTTCTGCAATGACTACTGCATTGGAGAACGATAATCCTTCCACATTTGTTTTTACTGAATCTGCATAGGAGTTGGTGGGTGTGGTTTGTGCATTCAATTTGTTAGATGGTAGAATCGACAACAAACCGATCGCAAGTGCAAAGGAATAAATAAAATTAAGTTTCATAGGTTTCTAAAATTTATTTATTAGTAAAGTGGGTTTCTTACTTTATAGAATGAATCAGATACTTACTAAAAAACTAAGTTTAAAAATGCAATAGTAAAATAGTAACAATTTTTTCATAAAATAGGGCAACGGTGATTTTCTGTTGAAAAAACGGTGTTTTCACTGAAGCTTTAGCTGAGGTTTTAGCTGAGGGTTATATAAAAAAAGAGCTGCGATTTTGCAGCTCTTTCGAAAGTTTTTTAATAGGCTCCGATGGAATCATAGACGATTACTTTTTTCCATAATTGTTTACAACTGTCTATAAAATCTAAGTGTATTGGGTCTACCTGATAAGCATCCTGATCTGCCTTATTTGCAAACAGTGCTAACCAGGAGAAGGCGTAGCCTGTATCAATTACATCACGGTTGGTAGTAGCCGGAATACCGATATGATATTGTTGAATGCTTGGAACAGCACTTAATTTTTTTAATCCGTCTAATAATGCAGCATGCTCTTTCTTATTCTCTGGATGCTCCAGCCAAAAATATACATGGTGAACAAATAAGTCTTGTGATAACATTTTTCTTTTTTTTGATTTTTTACTTTTTAATTTTAATTTATTCAATTACCCTATCAATAATCTTTCCCGTAGATTTATTTTTTAAGATAAGTTTCTTCGCTCCAAAATGCGTCATCTCTTCTTTGATCAACCAATGTTCGGCATCGTATTCAACCAAATGACTTTCTTTACTCAATCCGGTTTTTCCTCTCCATATATCCAATTGTATCGGCTCCCATAATTTTGTTTTTGCCGATTTGTATGCAGCATCAAGGATTGCATTTACAATATAGCCATCATAGAAAGTTTCTTTTGGTACGGCACCTTTTTCAATTGCATTGAACATGTCCATAAACATATGATTATAGCCCAATTCATTTAACTCATCGCCAACCGGGAATAGCCAACCAGTATTGCTCTCGGCTTTTTCTGCAATATAGTCGCCCCCCTTTCCGGTAGTAAACATATCGAACCCGGTTCTTAAAAAACTATTGATCCAGATGGTGCCTTCGGTTCCCATTACTTCATCGCGTAGGTCCAATCCACCGCGGAAGGTCCAACTCACTTCAAATTGTCCGATCGCACCATTTTCGTATTTCACCAAACCAATAGCGTGGTCTTCCGCATCAATAGGTTTTACTTGCGTATCCGCCCAGCACATTACTTCTACCGGTTTAATATCTTTTCCAATATAACTTCTTCCTATTTCAACACAGTGACAACCCAGATCGAGTATGCAACCGCCTCCGGCTTGTTCAATATCCCAAAACCATTCACTGTGTGGCCCGGGATGCGTTTCTCTGGACTTCGCCCAAAGTATCCTGCCCAATGCACCTTCGCGCACACTGGCTTCTGCTTTAATAAATTTGGGTGTGTAAACAAGATCTTCTAAATACCCGTTGAAAATACCGGCTTCTTCAACAGCCAACAACATACGCTTTGCTTCTGTAGCATTTCTGCCGAGGGGCTTAGTGGTCATTACTGCTTTTTTGTGTTTGCAACAAAGCATTACCGCAGCTTCGTGTAAATTATTGGGTAAAGCAATACACACGATTGTTACATCAGGATTCGCAATGGCTTCTTCCATTTCGGTAGTCCACTGAGCACACTGATAATCTTGTGCAAATTTTTTGGCACTTTCTTCTCTGCGCGAATAAACGCTGATTACTTTGTCGCGCGTTCTGTATCCTTGCAATGCATCTGCATAGAATCTTCCGATAAATCCGGAACCAAGCATGGCAATTTTTTGCATAATTTGATGGTTTGATTCAAAAATAAAAATTCAAAGTTTTAAAAATCAGGACGGGTTTGATATGGACGTTTTCTTTTCTTTAAAAAATAACAGGAAGTAAATTAAAACACCCAAAGCTATATATGCAGGTACGTACCAGATCTTATGCCAGTTGTGCAAATCTCCCATCTTATATTTATCTACAGTAAAACCAGAGAACCAGGTGCCTATAAACATGCCCACACCATATGTAGCGAAAGTAAATAAACCCTGTGCCGCATTCTTGATTTTATCTCCTGCTTTTTTTTCGGTGTACATATAACCTGTTACAAAGAAAAAATCGTAACAAATGCCATGTAAAATAATGCCTGTATACAGCATCCATGCATTGCTGCCTGTATTGCCATTAGCAAAGAACAGGTAGCGCAATATCCAGGCTGTCATCCCCATTAGGAGCATTTTCTTTACACCAATTCGGTTAAATAAAAATGGAATAGCTAATATAAATGCTGCTTCTGAAACCTGCCCCAGCGTCATTTTGCTGGCTGCATTTTCCAAATGAATTTCGTTTAAAAAAGGATTTGCGAATCCGTAATAAAAACTCAAAGGAATACAAACCAGAATTGCCGCAATAAAGAAAACTAAATAGGGTCTTTCTTTAAACAATACAAAAGCTTCTGTTCCAAAAGCGCTGGAAACATCACCAGTACTAGCTTTTGGAGCTGTGTTGGGAAGCCCGAAACTCAATAAGCCCAATATCCCTGAGATGCTTGCAGCCAAATAAAATGTAGTGGATGTTTTTTCAATGTTCATCTGGCCGATAATGAGCCCGGCAACAATCCATCCCAATGTACCAAATACCCTGATCCAGGGAAATTGCTTACCCGGATCAACCATTTGCGAAAATGCAATACTGTTACTCAAGGCAATCGTAGGCATATAAACTAATGCGTAGCATAGTATCACCCAATAAAAACCGGTACTATTATCGATTTTTGTTGCTAGAAATAATAAAACTGCGCCAATTAGGTGTAATACCCCCATGATTTTTTGAGCAGCAAAAAATTTATCTGCAACCAAGCCAACAAAAAATGGGGAAATCATAGTTGCAATTGCCAGCGCACTGTATGCTGCGCCTATCTCAATGCCTGTTGCGTGAAGGTGCTCAGACATATAAGTACCCATTGTTACATACCATGCACCCCAGATAAAATATTCGAGAAACATCATTGAGGCAAGAAGAGCGCCGGTTTTTACTTTCATATATCAAGTGGGATTTTGATTTTCTTTTATTAGATTTAGCGAAGATTTAAAAGCGATGGACAGCCGTTAAATCTCTAAGGATTGCCAATTTAATTAAAACCAAGACATGCTTGCTAGAAAAACAACTTTTTTTCTTTTACTCATTTTTATTTGTATCTCTTCAAGAGCACAAACAACTGACAGTACTTATGCCGAAAAATTAGGGTATCCAAAGGGTTCCAAAGTAGTGATATTACACGTGGATGATGTGGGAATGTCGTTCGATTCCAATGAAGGCGCTATCAATGCAATGACCGATGGAATCGCTACTTCCTGCAGTGTGATGATGCCCTGCCCTTGGGTTCCGGCGTTTGTGCATTATTATAAACAGCATCCAAAATTAGATGTTGGCTTGCACCTGACACTTACAAGCGAATGGAGTGGATACCGATGGGGACCTCTTTCGGGGAAATCTGTTACGCCTGGCTTAGTTGATCTGGAAGGCGCATTCTGGCCTAGTGTTGAACAGGTTGTAAAACATTCCAGCGCAGATGAAGTAGAAAAAGAAATTCGTGCACAGTTAAACAGAGCCAGAACAATGGGCATTGAGCCAACACATCTGGATAGTCATATGGGTACACTATTCGCAACTCCCGAATTTTTGTTGCGATATATTAAAGTTGGGATTGAAAATAAAATACCCGTGATGTTACCTGCAGGGCACGCAAGCTTAATCAAGTTGTCGAATAATATGAATGATCTGCAAATGGACCAGATTCGTAAACTGGGTAAAATGTTGTGGAGCGCAGGGTTGCCGGTATTGGATGATTTGCATAACGAAAGTTATGGTTGGGATATCCCCAAAGAATTGCAAACATCTGACAAGAAAATGCAGCAATACAAAACAAAAAAATATATCGAGGGGATTCGTGCAATCAAACCTGGGTTGACTATGATGATCATGCACTGCACTGCTACTACCGAAGTGTTTCCTTTTATTTCTGGCTCAGGCCCGCTTAGAAGAGGCGATATGTTGGCCATGATGGACCCTGAATTTAAAAAAGCAATTGAACGTGAAGGGATTATTTTAACCACCTGGCGTGAAGTAATGGAAAGACGATCTGGATTGAAAAAATAAAATCAATAAAACTCAAAAATAAAACACATGAAAAAATATATTTTCCTTTTAACTGTAACGGTTTTTTTATTCGGGCTGCAATCATTTATAGCGCACAAAAAAACAACTCGTATTCTTGTATTTAGTCGCACGCTTGGGTTCCACCATGCATCTATCCCAACAGGTATTGCTGCGATACAGAAAATCGGGAAAGAAAATGGTATGGAAGTGGATACTACCACCGATGCCCGATTATTCAACAGCAAACAATTGAAGAAATATGCAGCAGTCATTTTTTTGAGCACTACAGGAAATGTATTGGACGATCAACAACAACTTGCATTTCAGGAATATATTCAAAGAGGTGGAGGATTTGTAGGAGTACATGCCGCTACAGATACCGAATATGATTGGCCATGGTATAACCAATTGGTTGGAGCTTATTTTAAAAGCCATCCCAAACAACAGGAAGCCATATTGCATATCATTGACCCAAGCCATATTTCCACCATGCATTTGCCAAAAGAATGGAAACGCTTTGACGAGTGGTATAATTTTAAAAGTATTCAACCCAATCTGCACGTATTGATTACTATTGACGAGAAATCGTACACTGGAGGGGAAAATGGAGCTGATCACCCAATGGCATGGTGGCACGATTTTGACGGAGGCAGAGCATTCTATACCGAATTCGGACATACTGATGAATCATACGCTGACCCATTGTTTATCCAGCATCTTACTGGGGGAATTGCGTATGCCGTGAATAGAAAATAATAAATCATTCTGCAGTAAAGCAGCTTCAATTTAAAATCTGTATGAACATTAGTAGTGTTGTGGCAATTTGTTTTGGAATAACGCTGATAGCTTCTTCCTGTAATCAAGTGCCTGGTAAACACGAAATAAAAGATAGCTCCACTAATTGGGCCCTTATCAACTTTGTAAAAGTGGATAGCATCAACCCCGTATTGATTCCGGGAACCAATCAGTTCAAAGATCCTATCAGTAAAAAGTTAATTGCATGGGAAGCAAAAGATGTTTTTAATCCTGCAATTGTTGTGCGTGAGAATAAAATTTTTATGTTGTATCGTGCGCAGGATAAAGTTGGCTTACCTGATGGCTGTTCCAGAATTGGATTGGCAACCAGTACAGACGGGTTTCATTTTACTAAAACTGCACAGCCGGTATTTTATCCCGACATTGATTCATTAAAAAAATATGAATGGCCTGGCGGTGCAGAAGATCCGAGAATTGTAGAAGACGAGCAAGGTGAATATTATATGACGTATACTGCATTTGATGGTACCCTTGCGCGTTTACTTGTTGCTAGTTCAACTGATTTGATTCATTGGAAAAAACATGGTTCTGTTTTTGCAAAAGCTTATCAAGGTAAATACAAAAACCTATGGTCTAAATCAGGTTCCATCGTTTCAACATATAGGGATGGAAAAATTATTGCTACACAAATCAACGGTAAGTACTGGATGTACTGGGGCGATCAGAATATTTGGGCCGCAACATCTACCGACTTAATCAATTGGCAACCGGTTGAAATGAGCGTAGAAGAAAAAGCGCCGATCCCTTTGAAAGGACAAGCATTAAACATGCCTCAATTAAAAATTGTTGTACCCACAAGAAATAAAAAATTTGATTCTGATCTGGTAGAATCCGGTCCGCCGGCGATGCTCACTGATAAAGGGATCCTTTTAATCTATAATAGTAGGAACTTGAAAGATATTGGAGATACCAGTCTGCCTAACGGAACTTATACAGCAGGAGAGGTGTTGCTCGACAAAAACGATCCCACAAAAATTATCAAAAGATTAGAGCATTATTTTATGAAGCCAGATAAACCATATGAACTATCGGGGCAAGTAAACAATGTTTGTTTTTTAGAAGGCTTGGCAAATTTTAAGGGTAAATGGTTCTTGTATTATGGTACAGCCGATTCAAAAATAGCGGTTGCAGTCAGTTCTAAATAGTTTATAAATTACTAATAGGTTGCTTTTTTTTGAAATCTATGCTGATTTTTTTTGAAATAAAAAAGGACAAAACTATCCTTATATAATATATTTAACGAGTAATTTTAGCTTTTTGGCGAATTATATGATTAAAAGCATTTAACAAGTACGATATGATACAAAGCAGTTTATCAGAAAAGTTAGCAAGTTTTACAGCCGCAGACGATTTGAAAGCAGTTGGGCTATACCCCTATTTCCGTTCTATTGAAGAGAACCACGATACTGAAGTTATAATAGGTGGAAAAAAATTATTGATGTTTGGTTCTAATAGTTACATGGGTTTAACCAATCACCCCAAAGTTTTGGAAGCCGCAAAAAAAGCAATCAATAAATATGGAAGCAGTTGCTCTGGCTCCAGATTTCTTAACGGCACTTCGAGATTACATATCGAACTAGAAGAAAAATTAGCGAATCATTTGGGTAAGGAAGCTGCATTGACTTTTACAACAGGATTTCAAACAAACCTTGGAACTGTTGCTGCCATGACAGGAAGAAGCGGTATTCTTATATTAGATGAATTGGATCATGCATCTATTATTGAAGGAAGTAGACTTTCATTTTCGAAGGTTTTAAAATTTTCTCATAACGACATGAATGAACTGGAGAAAATTTTAAAATCACTTCCTGAAGAAAAAGTGAAAATGATAGTAGTGGATGGTGTTTTTAGTATGGAAGGAGATATCTGCAATCTTCCGGAAATTGTAAGGTTGGCTAATCAATATCAGGCTGCCGTAATGGTAGATGATGCACATGCATTGGGAGTGATTGGAGAATTCGGAAAGGGTACGGCAGATCATTTTGGTTTAACCAATGAAGTTGACCTGATCATGGGAACTTTTAGTAAATCTTTAGCTTCTGTTGGAGGATTTATTGCTTCAACAAAAGAAGTGATAAATTATTTGAAACACCATGCAAGGCCCATGATATTTAGCGCCAGTATGCCTCCATCTGCCGCTGCCGCTGCAATGGCCGCACTGGAAATAATACAGAACGAACCTGAGCGTCAGGAGAACCTTTGGAAAAACACTGCTTATATATCTAAGGCAATTAAAGAAATGGGATTAGATATTAATACTTCTCAAACACCCATCATACCAATCTATATCCGCGACAACGAACTGACTTTCCAGTTTACTCAGCAATTATTTGAAGAAGGTATTTTTGTAAATCCTGTAGTATCACCCGCTGTAAGTAGCGACTCCTCAATGGTCAGAATGTCGATCATGGCTACACATACAAAAGAACAGTTAGACATGGCCATCGAAAAGCTCGAAAAAGTGGCTAGTATGTTGCATGTATTAAATGAATAAGTAAAGTTGATTGAAATAATCAAAAGAGATTTATATTTAAGCATAAACCCACAGCATGAATATTGTCATTAAAGAAGTGACCAATAAAAAACAACTGAATTCTTTTATTGAGTTTCCCTGTCAACTTTATAAGAATCATCAGTACTATGTTCCTCCATTACATTTTGATGAAGAGGGAACTCTGATCAAAAAAAAGAATCCCGCTTTTGATTATTGCGAAGCAAGGTATTGGCTGGCGTATAAAGATGATAAAGTGGTTGGTAGAATTGCGGCCATACTGAATCGTGCTTACATTGAAAAGTGGAAACACAATTATATGAGATTTGGTTGGATTGATTTTGAAGATGATCCTGAAATTCCTAAAGTGCTACTTGCAGAAGTAGAACAATGGGCAAAAGAAAAAGGGATGGATGCAGTACACGGACCTTTGGGATTTACAGATCTGGACCATGAAGGAATGTTGGTTGAAGGTTTTGACCAATTGGGCACACTTGCAACAATTTATAATTATCCTTATTACCCCGAATATATTGCAGCACTGGGTTATAAAAAAGATGCAGACTGGGTAGAGTATAAAATTAAAGTGCCTACAACTATTCCGGAGAAATTAGCTAAAATGGCTGCCATTGTTGAAAAGCGCTTGAATCTAACTTTGGTGAAAGCAAAAAAACCAAAAGATATTCTTCCATATGCTGCTGAATTATTTGAGTTAGTGAATTCTGCTTATTCGCATTTATACGGAGTGGTTCCCTTAACTGAAAAACAAATTAAAAATTACACCAAGCAATACTTCTCTTTTATCAAAACCGAATTTGTACCACTTATTCTTGACAGTAAAGGAAAGTTGATTGCTTTTGGAGTTACAATGCCATCCTTGTCAATAGCATTGCAAAAAGCAAAAGGTTCTTTATTGCCTTTTGGGTTCCTGCATATTCTTAAAGCACTCAAGAAAAATAATTTAGCCGATCTCTATTTAGTGGCCATTGATAAGGAATATCAGGGAAAGGGCGTGAATGCAATAATTATGCACGAAGTGAACAAGACTTTTATAAAATATGGAATTGAATACGCCGAATCAAATCCTGAACTTGAACCCAATATTAAAGTGCAGTCTATGTGGGATGATTTCGACGCCATTCAACACAAACGGCGCAGGTGCTTTATTAAACACCTGAATTAATAAAAAACGCAGGGACAGACATTAGGTTTCAAATATCTATCCCTGCTATTTCCCCATTCTATTATTTCAACTGTTCAAATTTTGCCTGAAAGAACCTGAGGTATTTAGGTTCATACACCATCTTCAGGCCTTTTATTTTTTCTCTGCGTTCGTATACTCTTGCTGTAGATTCTGCAATTACATCCATATGGGCTTGTGTATATACACGGCGCGGAATTGTAAAACGTACCAATTCCAGTTTAGGGCAATAGTTTTCACCGTTTGCCTTTCTACCGGCAGATACAATTCCCCTCTCCATTGTTCTAACACCCGAGTCGAGATAAATTTCTGCAGCAAGTGTTTGTGCGGGAAAAGATTCCTGTGGTATATGCGGAAGAAATTTTTTAGCGTCCACAAAAATACCATGCCCGCCAATTGGTTTTACAATGGGTACACCATAGTCGATCATTTTCTCTCCCAAATAAATTACTTGCCCAACCCTTGCCTTGATATGATCGTCGTCAACACTTTCTCTAATACCAATGGCCATGGCTTCCATATCTCTACCTGCAAGACCTCCATATGTATGCAGGCCTTCATATACTACCACCATATTTCTTGCTTCTTCAAAAACATCCCAATCGTTTACTGCCAGAAATCCGCCAATATTTACAAGTGCATCTTTTTTTGCACTCATGGTAGCACCATCTGTGTAAGAACAAATTTCAGTTACAATTTCTTTGATGCTCTTATCCGCATATCCTTTTTCGCGTTGTTGTATAAAGTACGCATTCTCTGCAACCCTTGTCATGTCGTGTATTACACGGATACCGTGTTTCTTTGTATACTTTCTTAGCTCTTTTAAATTGGCCATGCTGATGGGTTGCCCGCCTGCCATATTTACACTGGTAGCCATACTAACATAAGGGATCTTTTCTGCGCCATATTTTTTGACAAGTTTGTCCAACTTCTTCAGATCGATATTTCCTTTGAATGGAAATTCATTTTCTGCATCATGGGCTTCGTCGATGATCACATCTTCAAATTTTCCTCCTGCTAGTTCCTGATGTAATCTGGTTGTGGTGAAGTACATATTACCCGGAATGATATCGCCTTTCTTGATCAAAATTTTTGAAAGAATATTTTCAGCTCCACGACCCTGATGCGTTGGTATCAAGTATTTGTATCCGTACACGTCTTTCACCACTTCTTCGAGGTGATAAAAATTTCTGCTACCGGCGTAAGCTTCATCGCCAAGCATCATACCTGCCCACTGACGATCGCTCATCGCCGAAGTACCACTATCGGTAAGCAGATCAATATATACATCTTCCGACCTCAATAAAAAAGTATTGAAACCTGCATCTTTCAACGCTTTTTTCCGCTCCGAATGACTGGTCATTTTGATCAGCTCTACCATTTTTATTTTATATGGTTCGGCCCAGCTTCTTTTGATTGGCTTATTCATTGTTTTAATTATTAGGTTAGTTAATGGGTTTAAGTTTTACGGTAAAGTGCCGCAGCATTGGAGCTTCTTCAATAATTTTCAATCCCTTAATACTTTCTCTTTTTTGAAAAACATCCATGATCACTTCTGCAGTATAATCGATATGACTTTGGGTGTACACCCTGCGGGGAATTGCTAAACGAACCAATTCCATTTGTGCAGGAATAAGTGTGCCATTGTCATCATACTTTCCAAACATCAGCGATCCAATCTCTACGCCCCTGATGCCTCCTTCGAGGTATAATGCGCCAACTAAAGCCTGCCCCGGATATTGATCAACCGGAATATGACTCAAGAAAGCTTTTGCATCCAGATATACGGCATGTCCTCCGGCGGGTTGCATTACAGGTACGCCTGCATCAATTAATTTATTGGTAAGGTATTCAATGCTGCGAATGCGATACTGTAAGTAATTCTCATCAAGTACTTCAATGAGCCCCACAGCAATAGCTTCCAGATCGCGGCCGGCCAGACCACCATAGGTTGGGAAACCCTCTGTAATAACAAGTAGGTTTCTGCATTTCAAAGCAAGTGCCTGATCGTGCATGGCCAGAAAACCGCCAATATTTGCAAATGCATCTTTCTTTGCACTCATTGTGCAGCCATCGGCATATGAAAATAGTTCTTGCGCAATATCTTCTACAGAACTATTCGCGTATCCTTCTTCACGGAGTTTGATGAAATAACTATTCTCTGCAAACCGGCATGCATCAATGAATAAAGGAATATTATTTTCGGTACAGATTTTTCTAACTGCCTTGATATTGGCCATGCTAACCGGTTGCCCGCCACCTGAATTATTTGTAACAGTGATGATTACTAAAGGAATATTTCGGCCACCCTTTTCTTTAATTGTTTTTTGTAAAAGATCCAGATCCATATTGCCTTTAAATGGAGCTGGAATACTTGGATGTTTACCCTCTTCGCACAGGCAATCGATTCCTTCGGCGCCAGAGAACTCAATATTGGCGCGGGTTGTATCGAACAGGGTGTTACTTATAAAATATTTTCCCTGCCCGCCGAGTATGCTGAATAAAATTTTCTCAGATGCTCTTCCTTG
The DNA here is from genome assembly GCA_019752295.1 of Chitinophagaceae bacterium. Taxonomy (GTDB): domain Bacteria; phylum Bacteroidota; class Bacteroidia; order Chitinophagales; family Chitinophagaceae; genus Sediminibacterium. The sequence goes on from JAIEMK010000018.1 coordinate 60,472, forward strand.
GTGTGTGGGAATTACAAAGGGCATGCCTGTAATGCGATTTACTGCCGCTTCAAATCGAAAGAAACTCGGACTGCCTGCATAAGATTCATCACCCTGCATAATGGCGGCCCATTGATTACTGCTCATTGCGCTGGTACCACTGTCGGTTAGAAGGTCGATTAATACTTTGTTAGAGTGAATAAGAAAGGGATTATAAAAAGCTTCTTCTAAAATTTGGGTACGTTCTTCCCTGCTTGTAAAAAAAATGGGTTCAACGGATTTGATCTTAAATGGTTCTATAATAGTACGCATACAACAAAACTTATAATTAAAAATTACGCGAAACTTAGGGGCAATAAATAGGAGATAGTAGGTTGCACAGAGGCAACAGTTCGTGCAGGAAACTAGGTAGGCTTACAGATTATATTTTTCCAGAGTTCCAATGGCATATGGCAAAGGTAGAAGAAAAATTGATAATCCTATAGGTACTTTTCTTCAAATAGTAGAATAGGAAGTTTTTGAAAATGCTGAACTACTTCTTATTAATTAGCTTGACTGCTTCTTCCAATAATTCATCACGCCCTTCCTTAATACCTTTAACAGTAGGCTTTACTACAATATCTGGAATTATCCCAACACGTTGTGTTTCTCTGCCATCTGGGTAATAAACACCTAATCCACTGATCCAAGTTATAATACCACCGGGTAAAGAGATTTTGGAAATGTTACCATCTGCACCTGCCGTTGTACTACCAATTACGATTGCATTTTTTGAAGCCCTAAATGCCATTGTGGTATATTCTGCTTGACTTTGTGTTGTTTCATTAACAATGATTATCACTTTGCCCTTATAGTGTTCAGTATTCGAACTCCAATTACTATTACCAATCATTACTTGGTTCTTATTTGTGAAAAGCCCTGGGTATTGAATACTTGGTTCTGAAAATTTTGCAAAATATTTTGGATTTGAGTTAAGATAATTACCCATTGTAAATACCATAAATTCGGATGGGTAACAGCGCATGTCAATTACTAATCCTTTTGATTTTGAGATTAGCGGAACCAATTCATTCATGTAACTGTTCTTAAAAGTGCCAGGATATAAATAGGTAATTTCAGGGCTCAAATATTTAAAACAGGTATCGGTATTATTTCCATTTATAATTTTTCCATTTCCAAGAGTATTGATAAAAGTCTGTTGAGTCACATTATTTCTGGTGTATGAGATTTGAAGAATTGAATCATTTGTTCGAAATATTTCTCTTTCAATATTTCGTAGTTGTGTAGGGTAGTTTGAGGCTGGTGTATAGGGTAGTTTTTCTTTGACAATATTTGCCACTGACTTCCCATTGATCGTGTTAATGATATCGCCTTTTAAAAAGAATGGTTTGGAATTTGTAGTTGATGGGTAATCTTTAATTACAACTGCTTGGTTTTCGACAAATTTTAATTCGATTGGCACTTGATACTTCCCTTTGTAGTTTTCTAATACAGAATCGTAGCTATATATATTTGCATGTGTATCCTGAATTTGAGCAATTAATGATAAAACAGAAAGTCTATAATCTAATGCTGTCTTTGAGTCAATGAATTTTGGTAAATAGTTTAAAAGAATTGAATTCCAATCTTGATCCATTAATTTTCGATTAGGATAATAGTATTGAATAATGTTCCAATATCGGTATAAACTCAATAAACGAAAACCTGCATCTGTATATGAAAATTTATAGTACGGGTTTTCATTGAATATTGGGTTATGGGCACTTTCTTCTAAGGAAACATAATAATTGGTTAGGTTCTTTTTGCCATTCTTAATTTGAATTAACTGATTGGATAGTTCATCACCAAGTGTTGCATGATCTTCAATCCAATCGATATCAGGATATAGTTTTACAAATGAACTATCAATATAATCTGCTTTTACTTTTTGTATGTTACCAAGACTTGCAACCCATTCTGAAAGTATTTTGTTTCTTTCAACTTGATTTTTACTATCTAAGATTTTTGGTAATATTCTAAACAACTCAAAATCCCAATTATATTCTCCGTTCGCAATTGCAGGATGGTAATATTTTAAAAATCCCCAAACTTTTCCTAGTATAACAAGATTCTTAGTTTGAGCGGGATTGAGGTTAATTGAATTAATTCCCGAACCTTGATTAAATGTAGTATCAGCTTCAGCTTTGATAACAGGTTGTTCTTTAATAATTGCTTTACTCAAATCCTTTCCATCAATTAAAATTTGAAAATCATCGACATTGATTTTTCCCTTTCCAGCTAGAAAGGCTCCAATGGTAAAGGTTTTTGCTTTCTCTGGCAATGGTAATTGAACAGAATACATGGTCCAGTCAGACGTTCCATGTATGTTTTTCTTTTGCATATTATCAAAGCCCAATACACCAGTATTCCCAATGGTTTGAAGTACTAAACCAATATAGCCATTTGAAACATTTTGCATTTTTATATAAGCTCGCAATTCAATTTGACTGCCAGCATATTTTGCTGGAATTTGAAAGCCAAGACCGCCAAAAGTGTTTTCTTGAACAGAATCAGTTGATTCAATTGACACTGAATAATTCCCTGAATGTTTTATAGTAGAATCTGTTTTAACCAAATATTTTGT
>JAIEMK010000035.1 GCA_019752295.1 Chitinophagaceae bacterium
AAATTTTCGATAAGTGTATCTGCAAAGCCATTATAGTTACTTTTATTTCAGATCAGCGTTATTCACACCACGCTGGGTCAGCATTTTGATACCGAAATTGCCAAACCTATAGCTGATGTTTAAATTAATCGAACGAAATGGTGTAGCCAAGTTGCGATATGAAACAAGATCCGGTGTATTTATTTCATTCGTAAAATTCCACTTATCCTGAAATGCGTTTACAATAACAACCCCGATAGAACCTTTTCCTTTAAATGTCTCCCGCTTAATACCTATATTATATACGTTTAAATTAGCCGTTGTACCCTGGATTGTCCGCCATTTCGACTCAAAATTAAATGTTGTTTCAATACTTATTTTTTTGTATTTGTATGTTGCACCGAAAAAACCATCATATAATAGAGAAGTTCCTACCTTTGTCAAAATGTTATAGCCAGTGTCTACTTTGGGACTATAGGTATAAAAATTTACACTACTTCTAATATTGATTCCTTGTGTTACATCAACAGAAGTAAAAAGGTTTAATCCAAAGGAATTGTTGGTGCCAATATTTCCATAATTTGTTATAGTAACCATTCTTGTTGAAACATTTCCGTTTTGATCTTTGGTTGTATATAATATTGGCCTTGAAAATCCCTCAATCAAATTGCTGGTATGTTTATAATATAGTGAAGCATTAAAATTGACTGTTTTAAAATTAGCATTATATGCCAATTCAATTGTTTGTGCATTCTCAGGAGCTAAATCAGGTGTACCCTGTGATTGATTAAGCAGGTCACTTGTATTTTTAAAAGGATTCAGATATTGAAGGCTCGGCCTTTGTATACGTTTATTATAGCTTACTCTGACTGATGCATTATTTTTCAATTTTTTCATTAAAATGAAGCTGGGTATATAACTGTTATAGTTATTACTAAACGGCAGTAATCCAGACAATACATTTTTAGATGCCCCGCTAATTTGAGTAAACTCTATCCGGTTCCCGGCTTGAATTTCCCACCCATGTTTAAAAGAAAAATTAAAAACTAAATAGGCGCTGTATACATTTTGTTTATAATCGTATATATTAGACGACAATGAATCCTTATGGGCAGCTCCTCCAAGAGAGTCAATTACAAATCGTTCATATACGCTTTCTATATCACGGTAAATATTCTTAATGCCTGCTTCCATCTTTATAGCCTTTTTAAAAGGGAGTGTATAGTCGATCTGAAATGTATACTCATTATTCTTACCATGATTATCATCCTGTTCATTGGGAATATATTTTGAGAATACAGACTGATAATTTTGCAATGTTGTATTCCTGCTCCATTGAGCAGCAAAATCAAGTTCTTCGCCTTTTCGTTTAAATCGATGCAAATAATCTGAGTTCAAGTCAAATCCGGCAGACTGGAATTTACCTGTTGTACTTTGCACATAGTTGTCGGTATTCCCTGTATGCTTACTGCTGCTTTCTCCATGCATATCATCAGTATAACCTAAGCTGATGTTGCGAAATGAACTTGAAAAACTATTCTTCTCATTAAAATCATATTGAAGTGTCCCGAAAATATTGTTAGTAAATCTTTCATTCGTGGTAGTACCTTTTGAAAACGATGAATCTCCCTGCGAGCTATAACTGTATGCATTTATACCAATTAGCCTGGGCCACCTATTATTGATGCCACCGTTAACAGCCAATGTCAGTTTATGAAACTTTGCTGTTACCGAAGCACTGCCGGTTAGTTGCCTTGTTCCGATACCATTGTTTATTGATCCATTAATGCCCTCGAGAATTTTTTTCTTTATAATAATATTTATAATGCCTCCACCATCTGCATCATATTTTGCAGACGGAGAAGTAATTACTTCAACATTTTTAATTTGTGATGCCGGTATTGCCTGTAACAAATCTGCAATATTACCTGATGCAGCGCCGGTTGGCTTCCCATCAAGTAAGATCTTAACATTCCTGTTACCGCGTAAAGCGATATTCCCATTTCCATCTACAGTTACCATAGGAATCTTCCTCAACAGATCTGTAGCATCACCTACAGAAGTTGTAAGATTGTTTGCGGCATTATAAATAAATCGATCAATTTTATATTCAATCGTTTCTTTATTAGAAGTTACGACTACTTCCTTAAGGTACCTGTCTGCAGTGGTTAAATTGATACTATTCAAATTGATTGTCATATTTATTCCGGAAACAGTATAATACCCGAGGAATTTACTCTTATATCCCACAGAATTTATTTTAACCATATAATTTCCAAAACTCACATTTTCAAAACGAAAAAAACCACTGTCATTTGAAAAAATTGTTTTAATGGGTGCTTGACCAGTATCCTTATATAACATCACAATTGCAAACCTGATAGCCTGGCCACTCACAGAATCTACAACATTTCCCTGCAAGACCGCCTTAGACTGTAGTGGTTGCGCCTGAAGAATACATTGAAAAGCTAAAGTGCAGATAACAAAAACCAACCATTTATTTCTCATACATTTCTATATTAATGCTCGAATTAGTTGTTGCGGATAATCAGCCTATAAATATATTTAAACACTATAATTACCGATACGATTGAAATTATCCTGCTTTAAGATAGCAGAAATAATTGTGACAGAAAGCGTAATCTATTTATATAACCACACCGATACGGATATGTACAGAGGAGGCAATACTATTTCTCCTTCCGCAAATAAATGCGTACTTATTTACCTGCCAATCAATCTTACTTATTTCAGAATTAATTTTTGTATTTTATACAAGCACCACAGAAATAAATTGTGCTTTATTTTTTAATCCTATTATTGATATAGCTTAAATTTATTAAATAATATTATCTCACAACACAAACAACTGTTCAAAAAAACTGCATTATGAAAACAACATACAAAAGTATTTATACTAGCACTGGCTACTTTTTTCTATTACTCTTTGCACTTGTATTTTTTGCTTTCTATAAAACATACTTTACTGTATTCCCTGCCAATAAGTCGAGTATAAAAAGTGAAGGAATTATACACTTCCATGCACTTGTTTCAATATTGTGGGTGATTTTGCTTGTGGCGCAACCATTATTGATCCGGTATAAAAAATATTCTCTGCACAGGGCCATAGGCAGGTTTACATACTTACTGGCACCACTCATTATTGGATCTTTCATTGCGCTGATGTATGTAAAGTATCATGAAGTTTCAATGAGTACATGGAAGTTGAATGACATTGTATATTACTTTTATTTTCAAATCCTTCACACGATTTTCTTTATAACTTTTTACACACTTAGCATTATCAACAGGTATAAAGGAAACATCTCTCTTCATAGTGGTTATATGATTGCTACCGGCCTGATCTTTATTAACCCAATTACGAGACGTGTTTTCTTTAATGCAGCAGGCACTTCTTTTACAGTCGCGGAAACCATTGCCTTGATTTTAACCGACATCAGTTTAATAGCATTGATGCTATTAGCGAAAAAGAATAATACTAATTACAAGTTATATTATCTTATCCTAATGATGTTTATGCTCTACCAGGTACCGATGTTTGCTTTAATGTATGTTTTTTTCCCGGGCGGCTAAAGCAGTCATTTACCATCAGATAATCTGATGGTATTTTGAAACGGTGAGTTTAAGTATCCGCTGGTAATAGTCAGGGAATTCATCATGCATTAATACCTCAAGGCGCTTACAATGTTCTATGTTCATTTTGGAATCCTCCCCATATAAATGAATATATTTAACACCGCCAGCGGGAGCCTTTGCGAACTGGCTATGACTTTTTAAGATAAAATTTAATTTTTCCTTATCGATAATATCAAATATACAATCCACTTTCAGCTGTTCTTTTTTTGAAATACAGTAAAATAAATGCTGTTCAAAAAAAGCATTTAGTTTTCCAACAGGTAGCATCGGTAAATGCTGTATGTTATTGTCAACAAAGTCCAGTGCCGCTTTTATATAATGTTTAAAAAATAGAATATTACTACCACCTAAAACACCTGCGTTGTAAGCATTGACTTCATTCTCATTCGAAGTTATTTGTGAAATAACATCCGGGATATAGCATTTCTGATCAATTAAATTCTTCGTGGTATTCCTGTAGTATGAAAAGTTATGCTCCAGGTTTTGTGCAATCAAGTCAGAAGTTTCAAATTTTTTATGAAATCTTTCCCAGATATATACATCACCATCTACGTGTAAAAAAGGGGCTTCCTGCAGTCCGTAGGAATATAATTTTCCCAATGCCCAAAGTTCCGGGTGGCAATTATTGAGTTCATCGAGCGCAATGGTAACATTTGTATAAGGCAACCCAAGTTTTTCAATCAGCAATTCATTTCCTATTGCATCTGTTATAAGTGATACATTATTATAAAATTTACGCAGCTGCAAACAGCTATACGCCCAACTCATATAATGGTATTTCTGATGCAGCCATCCTCCATGAAAGCGGGTCTCATATTTACCTGGTTGTCCTTTAAGCATCGGCAATGTCCAAAAGCTTTGAATAATATTCATTCAATAATTTATTTTATTAGTGCGTTATATAAGGACCAAGACATTTAGAAAATCAATTACCTCTTCTTGGGTTTCTACATAATATTTTGCGGATGTTTTTTCTGATCCCACTCTTAAAGAAATTGCGTTCTCCGGCAATATTTTAAATAATTCCTCATCAGAATCATCATCGCCAATAGCCAGGATAAAATCAAATGAACCCCTATCCAGCCAACGTTTTGCAGCTGTTCCCTTATCCATTCCTTCATTCCTTACAATTAAACTATTTTTCCCATTCAAAATACTGATCGACTCATCGGAATGAGATGTTTTTTTAAATTCTTCCATAAACGCCGCAATCAGATGATCCTTTGTTTCCGGAAGAGCCAGTCGATGATCCCATATCAGTGTAAACTCCTTTTCTTCCAGATAGGATTCCGGAACCATGGTACTGTATTGTAATATTTTTTTCTTTATCGATTTTTTCCAATCTGAGGATGTGGCATGGGTTATTTCCCAGTTGTTATTAAACTTTAACCAGGCCCCAAATTCAGCACTTATGTCTATTTTCATTCCGGAAAACCATTCACTTAATTCCATTTTACTTCTTCCGCTTATAACCACAACCTTTCGGCCGACTGCATCTGTTAGTTTTTTTAAAAGTGTTATTACTGATTTGTCTGGAATATGAAGTTCAGGCTTCGCACAAAAAGGAGATAGCGTACCGTCATAGTCAAAAAAGAGCAGGCAGTTGGATGCTTTATTGTACTCAGATGTCAATTGTTTTAGAATGTCTTTATCCAGGTATTTTGCAGGGATGTTATTATTTGAATTTGATAGTTGAATGGTTGATTTGATAATATCATCTGCCCATTTTAATACGTCGTATTCTGCCAGTCTTTTTTTCATTGCCATGTTTTTTGCATTCTTGGTAGCTCTATCCATAGTTAACCCCGAATAAATTGATTGAACCATGTCCTGGTTGCTATATGGGTTAACTTTGATGGCATCAGAAAGTTCCCAAGCCGCACCTGCAAATTCACTTAAAATTAATACGGAATTTTTTGAATCGTTGGTGACGATAAACTCCTTGGCAATTAAATTCATTCCATCCCGCATGGGTGTTACCAAAGCAATATCGCAGACTCCGTAAAGCACGCAAAGATCCGTAAGATTGAACTGGCGGTATTGATAAATTACCGGCGTCCAAGTACAACTTCCAAACTCGCCATTTGTTTTTCCAACCAGTTGGTTAATATCATCCTTGATTTTCCGGTAAGCGCTTATTTCCCTGCGGGATGGCGCCACTATAAGCAATAAAATTACTTTCTCGCGCCATTCCGGGTACTTTACAAGAAAATCATAAAAGGCGGTCAAACGGTTAGGTATGCCTTTTGTATAATCCAAGCGGTCAACAGATAGAATTATTTTTTTTCCAGGAAACTGTTTTCGATATTCCTTTTTTTGCTTTTTACATGTTTCAGAAGAAGCGATTGCGACTATTTCATGATAATTTATTCCCATTGGAAATGCCTGCAACATGATTGGTCTTTTCCGAAAATCAATAACCCCCTTTTCTTCTTTTAAATGCATAACCTCAGAATAACATTTCACTAAGTGATTTTTATATTCATTTGCGTGTACGCCTACTGTGTCTGCACCGAGCATGCCTTTCAAAAGCTCGATTTGTTCGCTATTCGGTAACTGTCTGAACATATCAAAGGCAGGGAAAGGTATATGAAGGAAAAAACTAATCCTTATGTTTGGGTATCTGCTTCTTATAAGCGCTGGCAGTAACATAAGATGATAGTCATGTATCCAGATAAAATCATCTTCCTGAATTTCATTTATCAAAGTTTCATAAAATAATGTGTTAGCCTGTTTGTAATATTCCCAGGCGTTTAGTTCATTTTCAATGTTTGAAGAAAAATAATGAAACAACGGCCACAAAACTTTGTTACAATAGCTATTATAATAACCATCGATAACTTCCTCACTTAAAAAAACAGGAGAATACTTGTATCTTTTTTTAAGAGTTTCTTTTACAACTGGTTGATCTACGGAATCTACAAACATTCCAGGCCACCCCACCCACAGGAAATCAGTAAAGCATGTATTCTTATTTTCAATCTCTCTTGTAAAGGTTTCGATTCCAGTTACAAGACCTCCAATATTCTTCCGATCAGTTTCTTTTTCTGTAGTAGACAGATATACGGGTAACCTGTTGGAAACAATAACTAACCTCATATAAAATATTTTATTTCAGAATTACCGATCTTGAGAATGCAGTCTCTTGATCATATATGTGCGTGTTGCAAAGGCTATTGAATACTTTCAATCAAAAAGGCTTGGTACTGTATTTTCAATAGGTTCTCTATCTCTGCCTGCAAGGAAATCTGGTCTGGCATCAGCATTTGTACGGGGGAAGTTATTTATACTGTTGTAAGTTATAAGTACCATGTTCCTGTCAAATGGAGTCATATTATTATTTGATGCATGAAATATGTTTGGATGAAACATAAGAATCGTTCCTTTTTTTCCTGAAGCAGTTATAATTGAATTTGAAAAAGCAAGTGTTCTAAGAAGCTCATGGTCTACTGTAAATTTTATATTTGAATTCAAAGATGATAGATGGTTCTTATCTTTGTTTCTATCACTTTCATCCAGTGATTTCAAAAGTGACACAGTATCTTTATCAGCAAACTTGGCTATTCCATCATTATGGCTGGCTGGTATCAATAATAAAGCGCCATTAAGTGAATCCGTGTCCTGCATATAGATCATGATATTTAATAAGTCGGGGTGTTCTATGCCGTCATCTAAATGCCAATAAGGAAAATCCTGGTGCCATTCCCACCATTCGCTTTGTAATCCTTTTTTACAATTAATTTTGTATTGATGTATATATACCTTGTTCGAAAGCAATTGCTCTGCTATGTCTATGAATCCTTTAAGTCGGCCCAGTTTATTATATATTTTATTTGAGAAATGAGGAGCGAAAATGGATCTTACATGACCGGATTTTTCGAGGATAACCCTAGGAGAATCGTTTTCTATTGTTTTAGGAAGCTCTGCATTTAGCAGGTCTACTTCCCTGGTGCTTAAGAAATTTTCAATTACTAAATATCCGTTCTTATTGTAGAATTCAATTTGTTCGGGAATCAGTTTCATGGCAATTTATTTTGTTATTAATTAATTCGAAAGTATTGTACGATGAAAAACTGTGGACACATTTAATGCGAGTGATATTTATAACATTCAGATAGCGCCGTTACCTCAGAACAATAGGTAATATTTTTTTGTTTTAATACGCAGATATACTACATAAACTGTGTAGTCATTAACAGACACACTATAGTTTTAGCACATACTCACATAAATTTTTCTTGGCCCCTTGAAGGGCATTCTTCCATGTGCTACCAGGAGGTTATCCAGGATCACAATGTCTCCTTTCTGCCACTTAAATTTTAAAGAGTTGCTAAAATGCACCTCGGTAATTTCTTTCAGATACGCTTCGGGTATTTCTTCTCCATTACCATAATAGGCATATTGCGGATATTTATATTTTTGGTCAGAAAAGAGAAGTTTCATCCCTTTATAAACGTCATTTGATAAACTACAGGGGTGAAACTGATTGGCCTGGTTAAACCAAACTGCTTCACCGGTAATAGGATGATCAATTATACCAGGGCCATTGTTGCTCAAATAGAGTCCGCCATTTTCCCAAAAAAATTCAATATTGTTTTCGTGACAATATTGTTCAATTACATTTTGGTCTGACGTTTCAAAAGTGTTTGCCCAGGTTTTGCCCATTCCCTGGGAACCACTTAAAAATCTTGTATACTTAACGCCATATTGAGCAAAGGCATCAACAATTTTCACATCGAGTTTTTTCAATATTTGCCGGGAATTGCATAAAGGTGTTTCACCACCTTCTTCAGCCGCGATATGGCAGTAAAATAATAGATGTTTTGGCCAGTTGCTTGAGTAAGATAATTCGTTATGCAGGGTGATTGCCAGTTCCTGCGGATACTCGGTTGACGTATATATATTCGAGGATAATTTTGTTCTTGGTGAATTCCCATCCATATATGTAAAATCGGATGTTCCAAAAAAAACTTCCTTTACTCTCCGGAAATCGTCATTATCGTTGACTTCGAATCCCCGAAAAAGAATAGCTCCGTTTTTCAGGAGCAGCTCCTTTAGCAAGGCATTGTTTTCCTGCAGATAAGCCACCAATACATTCAAAGTATTGTGAGATTGGTCATTTGAAGATATAATGCTTAGTTCCTGATCGTTTTGAATCAACTGCTCTATGCTGATTTTGTTTTGCATATTGATTGGTTATATTATGATTGAATTACTGGATTGGGTTTGATCAGCTGTAAACTCACCTCTTGACCATAAAACATTTTCTATTGTAGCAGCCAATGATTCAATAGTTATTTCGTCAAAGAAAATAGCTAGATCAAGTTTTACATTGAATTGTTCATGTACCCTAAGCGTTACCTTAATTGCTTTCAGACTGTGTCCTCCAAGGTTGAAAAAATTATCAGTTATCCCAATTTTTTCAGGCGCCATCTCAAGGCATTCACTCCATATTTTGACTAATATTTTCTCAATATCACTGATCGCCTTAATAGGTTGCGGTTCCGTTTTTTCAACAGGAACAGGCAATGATTTTATATCCAGCTTGCCATTTTTAGTAAGTGGAAAATCTTCCATCTGGATAAAATCACCCGGGAGCATATATGAAGGCAATAATTTACTAAGCTCTAGCCGGACATCAGCAATATCAATGACTCCGGTTCCGGTTATGTAAGCAATCAGTTGTGTTTCATTTTCTTTACTTTGTTTTGCCACAACTACTGCTGCATCTATACCAGGCTGCTTTCTTAACGCACTTTCTATTTCTCCCAGTTCAATGCGGTAACCTCGTATTTTAACCTGCATATCACGTCGCCCTACAAATTCAATTCGGCCGTCGGATAGCCATCTACCCAGATCTCCGGTTCTGTACATTCGTTTTCCCATGTGAAACGGATCTTCTATAAATTTTCCCGCAGTTAATCCGGGGCGGTTCAGGTATCCCCGTGCAATACCTTTACCGCTGATGCATATTTCTCCAACCAGTCCTTTTGGTACGAGCTGTTGGTAGCCGTTTAATATATAAACATAGTTCTCGCCAAATGGTCTTCCCAGTGCGATGGTCCTTTCGACCGGCGGAAGATTCACAGAATCAATAAGTTTTCCGATAGTCGTTTCTGTCGGTCCATAATGATTATATATTCTTACACTATCCTGATAAGGTTCCAGCAATTTAAGTACTTCAGCAGTCAATCTTTCGCCACCAAATATCAATGCTTTGGCGGGTACTGCTTTTAATAACTGTGTCTGCAAAGCTTTCCAGTGTGATGGAACAATTTTAATACAGTCAAGATTATGTATTGTATTTTTTCCTACACTTGTTATACCAGTCATCGGAAATATAATGATCATCCCACCTATCAATAAAGAGGTATAAATAATCGTATTCCCTAAATCTGCTGCAATTGTTGAAAAATGTCCGAATCTTTTACATTCCTTAATATTCGTTGCCGCTAAAATGCCATAATGATAATCAACCAACGCCTGATGTTCGATCATAACACCTTTGGGCTGGCCTGTTGAACCGGATGTGTAGATAACATAAGCCAGATCGGAATCTCGGATTGTTATATCAATGTTTTCTTTGCTCCTGCTGCTTAGCTCGTGGAAGATCTCTGCCAGGAAGTTTTCATCCACCAATACCTTGCAATTACTATCTGTGAGTAAATATTCTACGCGTTCCTGCGGGTATTCCGAATCAATGGGCACATAAGCTCCACCTGATTTTAGTACGCCTAGTATTGCTACAATCATTTTTTCGCTTCTTTCCAATTTAATACCAACTAGGTCGTCAGGTTTGATCTGGAATTTATCGAACAGGTATCGAGCAAGCTGATTCGCTTTTGCATTTACCTCCTCATAGGTAAGTTCAATATCTTCAAATATTACTGCCGGTTCAAATGGTGTTTTTAAAACCTGTTCTTCAAATAGCTGAACAATCGTTTTTCCGGAACTTATGCAAACTGGCTCCGGGTTAAATGTATTCAGCAATTCATGGCGTTCCTGTTTACTAAGTATATGCAGCAGCCCGATGCTTTTTCCTGGAACTTCCACTATTGCGCAAAGCAGTTGTTCGAGATGGGTCATAAGCCTGGTGATACGCTCTGCTGTAAAAATATCAGTGTTGTATGCTACTTCAGCCAAAATGCCCTCATCGGTTTCGAGAAAACTAAATGACAAATCATATCTACAGATTCCATCCAGTTCGCCATCATATTCACTTACCTTAAATTTATTATGGTGATATTGTTCCTTACCGATGTTGACATGTGTATTATGTAAAACCACCCATACATCAAATAGCGGATTATGGCTCATATCCCTTTTCATATCAAGGGCGTCAACCAGTTTTTCAAAAGGATAATTCTGGTATTTATATGCACTCAGCGTGGCGTCTTTAATTGCTGTGATCAATTCTTGAAAACTATCGGAACCTTTGAACTTGGTTCTAAGTGCCAATGTGTTTACATAAAAGCCTATCTGGTCCTCCAGTTCAAAATGTTCCCGCCCTGCAATCGGGCTTCCAATTATAATATCTTCCTGCCCGGTATACCGGTATAACAATACATTTACCAATGCAATTAGTCCCATAAATAAAGTGGCACCTTCAGACTGAGCGATATTTTTAATCGCTGCACTGTGTTGCACGTCTAACATTTTTTTAAAAGATTTTCCCTTGTATGTTTTTACCAATGGGCGTACAAAATCTGATGGAAGTTCCAATATGGGCAGTTCGCCCGCAAATTGTTGGAGCCAATACTCCTGATGCTCTTTCAGTGAGTTTTTGGTTTCCCGCTCCTGCCATACAGCATAATCTTTATACTGAATACGAAGTGGTGGTAACAACGAATCAGAACTATCGCTAATGATTGCATTATAATAGAACATCACTTCCCTGATCAGTATCCCCATTGACCAGCCATCACTGATAATATGATGCATTGTGAAAGAGAAGATCCATTTATCATCTTCCAATTGGTAAATATTGGCACGCAGTAAAATATCCGCAGACAGATCAAAGGGTTGTAAGCCATCTGCCTGTACCCATTCCTTTACATGGTTTTCTCTATCCTCCCTACTTCGTAGATCTGTTCTGTTAATTACAAATTCCAAATCGGATGCCGGGCGTATCCATTGGCGCACCTCTCCAATCTCGTTTTCACGAAAAATGGTTCGCAATATCTCATGACGTTCAATCAATGATCTGAAAGCCATTTCCATTGCTTTAATATTAACATCGCCAGTGAATATATATATCCCTGTCATGTTATATGCAATATTGCTGTTCATAAACTGACTCAATATCCATAATCGGCGTTGAGCCAATGACAGGGCATAATCCGTTTGCTTGTCCAATACTTCTATAGATCGGTCCGACCTGCGCATAGACTTCAGGAAATCAATGATAGCATTTTTAGCCAATTTGATTTCTTCCATATCTTTATCAGACAATTCTTTCAAATTCCCTTTTATTTTCAAAGTGCTGTTAGCATCATCAACGACGAATGTTATTCCTTTTTTTTGGCAATTAGAGATGATATATAAAATATTTTCCATACTCGTGATCATTATTAGCTTGGCAACTGGAGTTAAGTAAACGATATATCTTACCGTAAAGTTTGAATAGCTTTCATGGCAGGCTCGATAACATTAGATTGTTATCTCTTCTTCATCCTCCCCGGTCAATAGCATTTGATTTTCCCTTTGCTGTATCAGGGTAATGCAATTTGACAAATGTTCTATTGTTGGATTCTGGAAAATGATTTTAAGATCAAGTTTAATTTCATAGATTTCTAAAATCTTCGAAATCACTCTTATTGCTTTCAGGCTATGTCCTCCCATATTAAAAAAATTATCTTTTATACCGATATTCTTTTTTTCAAGGATGTCCTCCCAAATTGCAATAATATTTGCATCTGTACTATTTCGAGCCGGGATGATAGTCTCAGTTCTTTCAATCACCTCTTTTGGATCAGGCAAAAAAACACGATCAAGTTTACCATTACTATTAGTTGGGAAAAAAGCAACTTGCATAAAATAAGAAGGTATCATATAAGAGGGAACCTTCTTGCCCAATTCTTCACGGAGGTCATCTTGATGAAGATCCGAGTCAGAGATATAATAGGCTATTAATTCATTTTCACCGGAGGAACCTGTTCTTGACAACACAATAGCATCTTTTACCAAATCGATTTTACTTAAAGCAATGTTTATTTCATTAAGTTCGATCCGGTGTCCACGAATTTTTACCTGATGATCTCTGCGACCGATGTATTCAATTTCACCAGAAGGTAACATGCGTGCATAATCACCGGAACGATATAACCGCCTGCCTGAACACAAAGGGCTATCAATAAATTTTTCTCTTGTAAGCTCAGGGTTTTTCAAGTAGCCGCGGGCTAATCCCTCACCTCCTACACAAAGCTCTCCAATAATTCCGGCCGGAACCATTTGAAGATCTTTATCAAGTACATAGCAGCTTAAAGTGGGTAATGGCAGTCCGATATTGCTTATGTTTTTTGAAATTTCTTCGTTGCCAATTTCTTTAAATGTTACATGCACCGTTGTTTCCGTAATGCCGTACATATTTATATTTCGGCAGGCGGAAATATGCCGTTTCCATTCTCTAATTATTTCCGGCATTAAAGGCTCGCCAGCGAAAATCAGGAATCTGACACTATCAGCAGGATTTGTCAGGAATCGGTGTTGGTTATTCTGGGTCAGGCTCCGAAATGCGGTGGGTGTTTGATTCAAAACAGTAATTTTCTCTCTTAAAAGAAAATCATAAAATACAATGCTGTCCTGAATAGTGTTTTTCGGAATAACATATAATGCTCCACCATATAAAAGTGACCCAAATATTTCCCATACAGAAACATCAAAGCTATAAGAGTGAAATAACACCCATTTGTCTGATGAATTGAAATCATAAGGCATATGATCATTAAAAAGAAGTCTGACAACATTGCGATGTTCAATCATAACACCTTTGGGGTTCCCTGTTGTACCAGATGTATAAATAACATATGCAAGATTATGAGGGTTAACATGAAACGAATCAATTGTATTAATGCACTTCTCCCCGACTACATTTACAAAATTCAAATTTGGCCATCCCGCTCTAAGCTGATCACCCGGCTCTGTTTCGTACAAAATCAACCCGCTTTCCGTATCATCTATAATATAGTTCACCCGGCTTTCGGGGTAAGATGGATCAATCGGGACATATGCGGCCCCAGCTTTAAGCACTGCGAAAATCGCTATCAACATCCATTCCGTACGCTCAAAAAAAAGTAATACGAGGTTCTCAGGTTTTACATCGTATTTATCAATTAAAACTGATGAAAGCTGACTGCTACGTTTGTCAAGTTCATCATAAGAGAGCTTATGTGACCCCGCATAAATGGCTGTTTTATTACCAAATTTTTTAACCGCCGCCTGAAATAAACTTATTATGGTTGCAGATGTATCATAACACATTGCATTTTGATCCGCATTTGCATTTATACTATTCCGTTCTTCCTCCTTCAGCAACGAAATGTCTTTTATTTTCATTACGGGATCAAGCACAACCTGATCTATGATACAAGACAGGTGATCTGCCATACGTGATATCGTGTCCTGACTAAATAAAGCTGTATTGTATTCGATCTCCAGCAACAGGCTTTTCTCAGTCTCAACAAAATAAAAGGTAAAATCATATTTAGCCTGTTCTCTTTTAATCCATAATCGATCGAACAGTAAGTTTGGGGTAACAGGAATTGTTGCAGCACTATTTAAGTTTTGGGAATTTTCAAGTACCAGCATCACATCAAAAAGAGGTGAACGTGAGATATCCCTGGGAATAGCCAAATTATTCAACAGGATTTCAAATGGCAGGTCCTGGTGTTCCAGGACTTTCAAAAGAATGTCTTTCTGTTCTGTCAGGAAGGAAATGAAAGACATATCCGGGTCAATTCTCGTTCTGATTGGAAGTGTGTTTGCATACAAGCCAATCTGATCCTCTAATTGGTGATGACTTCTACCGGAAACTGGAATCCCCAAAACAATATCATTCTGATCAGAATATTTCTTCAGTAAGATGTTAACAAGAGCCAATACAGTCATAAACAGGCTGGCTTTTGCTGTCGCAGTTAATTTCTTTATTCCACTGAATTGTACATCTTCTATTCTGCATACATTAACTGAGCCAGTATAAGTTTTCACTTCGGGCCTGTTAAAATCAGTTGGTAAATTCAAAACAGGTATTGTGTCGCTGAATTCGGACATCCAGAATTCTAAGTTATCCTTTATTGCCGCTGCCGATAATTTATCCCTTTGCCATACTACAAAATCCTTATACTGTATTTTAAGCGCGGCCAGGTTTACTGGGGTTCTATCAACGAGTGCCCGGTAAAAATCAATAATATCTTTTGTTAACACATCAATAGACCAACCATCGCTGATCATATGATGCATATTAAAAGCAAGAATATTTTCTGTTCCATGGTGAAGAATAAAACAGGTAAGTATTGGACATTTCTTGAAATCGAATGCAATTTTCCATTTTTCGTTCAGGAATGCAGTCAACTGAGACGGGCTCAGTTCTTTTTCTGTCCGTATCTGTTCGATTGAAAAATGCAATTCTTCAATCGGCAGAATTCGTTGATAAGGTTCATCGTTTATATTAGCAAATACAGTTCTTAATATTTCATGTTTTTCAAAAACTAATGTAAAGGCCTGTGAAAGAATATTGACGTCTAAATCACCAGTGATTTTAAAAGCCACCGGCATATGATAAGCTATAGAAGCCTCTTCAAAACCGGTCAATACCCAAAGTCTCTGCTGAGCAAATGAAATGGGATAATTTGTACACTTAATGCCGGTCTTTATTTCTTCGATCGTACCGGCAGGATTTTGTTCAATAAAAGCACATTGTTCAACAATTGTAGTATATCGAAATAAATCATTCAGCGAAACAGGAATGCCCAACTGTGATTCAATAAGAAATCTAAGCCTTGTAGCGGATAGACTATTACCACCTATATCAAAAAAATTATCGTTGACTCCAAATTCTGTCTTAGGTAAAAGTTCACGCCATAAGGCATATAACTTATGCTGCATTGCGCCCATCGGCTTGGCAGCAACAGCTCTTTCAGTAAGATCTAAAACGGGATGCGGCAAGTTTTTAAAATCAACTTTTCCATTGGCAGTTAAAGGGATACTGAGCAGTTTAACCCAATAGACGGGCAACATATAAGCCGGCAGATGCAACAGGATATATTCCTTCAACATACTTCTTGACAATTCATCGTCACCTGTCCAGTAAGCAACCAATTCAATTTCATTGTCAATGTAAATCGCCCTCACTACTGACTGTTTAACCAGCGGGTGTGACTCGAGCTTATTTTTGATCTCCCCTGGCTCTATCCGGTGTCCGCGTATTTTTACCTGGTCATCTGTTCGGCCTATGAATTCTATGTTGCCGTCTGGCCGCCATTTTCCTGTATCTCCGGTTTTATACATAATACACCCTTTGACGAAAGGGTTTTGAAGAAACTTCTCAGAGGTAAGATTTGGTTTATTAATATACCCTTTTGCAGTAGACTGACCCGCTAAATATATTTCTCCTTCAACGCTTTCAGGTACAAAATTTAGATTATCATCCAGGATATACAGGTGTGTATTTTCAATGGGCTTGCCAATGGGAACGGTTTCCAGGTCTGTGGTTGTAATACGGTAGACTGTACTGTATGTGGTATCCTCAGTTGGTCCGTATAGATTTCTTATCTCAATTTTATTAAAGTCTAATTCCAGAACAATATTTTTTGTTAATACCTCTCCTGCTATATTCAACGCAACAACATTTGACCAATTCATTTTATTGAAAAGCAGGTTTCTGACTACAGAAGGCACAGTATTGATAAATATATTTTTATCCTCCTGAACATAGTCAGGCAGATTAACAGCGGAATTAACAATGCGGATCGCTTTGCCTAGAATAAGTGGAACAAAAAACTCAAATATTGATAAATCAAAACTATATGAGCTGCCTGCATATAAAATTTCAAAAGGAGTTTCGATAAATTCCTTTGCTGCCCAATTGAGAAAAGCAATAGTATTCCGGTGACAGATTTCAACCCCTTTGGGTTGACCTGTTGATCCCGAGGTGTATATTATATAGGCAACATATTCTCTTAAATCGTCATTGCTCGGTATAAAGGCACGCTTGGCTCCTGTCTGATACAAATCCTCTGTGTATATAATTTTACCACTGAATCCCTTGGGAACCGCTTTTTCACGATCCCTGTCAACTATCAGGTATTTCAAACCGGCATCGGCTACTATATACATAATCCTTTCTAACGGGTAATTAATATCGATCGGAACATAAGCAGCACCGCTATGCAATATGCCAAGTATAGTACTTATCGTTCGTTCAGACCTTTCTGTAAGGAGACCGACAAGTGCATGTTTTTCCGGAACCTGTTTTGTCAGGCATTCAGCAACACCAGTTAGAGAATCGAGTAATTCTGAATAAGTAAGGGTTTTGTCTTCATACTTTATTGCTGTTTTACCTGGAAATTTTACAAAGGATGATATTAAAAGCTGCAGAATATTAAATTCTTCAATATCACCAATAGGTGAATTGAAACTGTGCAGCAGTATTTTCTTTTCGTTTTCGCTTACTAAATTTATCTTTGCTAACCTTATTCCGGGATCATTCAATACCTGGGTGATAATTCCGTTAAACGCTGTATGAAATTTTTGAATAGTTTTCTCAGTAAATAATGTTGTAGCATATTCTATTTCAATATAAAAGTTACCAGTCAGATCAAAATCGAAATTAAATGTCAAATCCAATTTAGACGCCCTTGCTTCCCTGCCTGGTATCTTCCCGATATTCAGATAGGTATCAAGCAGATCCATTTCAAATCCATGCTGTTTACGCAAATCTGTAACGTGCGGATACCTATTGGTATTTTGAAGTACCAGCATAACATCAAACATTGGGCTCCTTCCGGGCTGTCTCTTAACTGCAAGTTTATCTATAATTCGATCTAACGGATATTCCTGGAACTCAAAAGCATTGGAAGTTGATTCCGAAACTTTGTAAAGAAAATCGAGGAAATTGTAATCCTGGTCTATTTTGATTCCCAGTGGTAAAGTATTTGTATACAGACCTATCTGGCCCTCCAGTTCCTGGAGAATCCTTCCTGAAACAGGGATCCCTATTACAAAATAATCCTGCCTGGAGAATTTAGCTAACAATGTAGTTATGACAGCTCGTAAAAAATTAAAGACAGTCAAATGGTTTTCTTTACAAAACGAATGAATCTGTATGAGAATATCCGGATCAATATTATTTTTCAAAACAGCTCCTTCAAATGAAACAACTGAGGGTCGCTTAAAATCGTAAGGAAGGGTTAACACCGGGATAGTTGATGGGAACTGGCTCTTCCAGAAATCCATTGCATCATTACTTCTTTCCGTATTCAACCGGTATTCGAGCCATGCTGCATAATCTTTATATTGTACCGTTAATGGACTTGTACTACCTGCATCCCGATTGCATAGTTTTTTGTAGTTAACCAGTACTTCTTTTAGCAAGACTTCCACTGACCATCCATCGCTTATTATATGGTGCATAGTAAGAAGCATGGCATATTCATTATGCGACAGTTGGATAAGCTTTACAATAAAAAGCGGCCCTTTTGCCATGTCAAATCTGAAACGGTACGACTTGTCTATTTCAGACAACAGGAATTCTTCTTTGCCTGGTGATCCGGAGACATCGCAAAAAGATACGTTTAGTGAAATATTTTCAAGAATCTCCTGGTTAAGGATCCCATCAATTTCTTTAAATACTGTACGGAGACTTTCGTGTCTTATTACAGATAACCGGAAAGCCTCTTCCAGTTCCGTATGTTTGACTATGCCTTTCAAATAAAAGTTGGCAGTAATATTATAAACATATTCGGCCCCATCAAAATGGTATAATATCCCCATTCGTCTTTGGGCATTTGAGCAGGGATAATATTTTTGTTTTTCAACTTGCGCTATAGATTCAAAATCTAATTGCTTATATGTTTCCTTTAGATATTCTATCAGCGCCTCTTTCTCTTCCTTTACAATAGCGATAATCTCTTCAGGTAACTCTTCGGTTTTTCCTACAAGCACAATCTGGTTTCCGGTTAATTTCGGAATAACATTATTGATTCTTAATTCAGAAAGTATTTCAGGAACAGTCATATCGTAATACCTTTTTCTATTTTCTGTCCGTGTTTAAGCCAAAGCATATTTTCGATGGTTTCAATAAGTTCACAAAACGTATTTTGCTGCAGAAGGCTGGATACACTTATATTTATTTTCAGGTCTTTGTTTATAGTATTAACCAATTCCATACTTTTCAAAGAATCGATGCCTATCTCTGTAAGTTTAACACTGTCAGAAAACGACGGTTGGTGGATAATAGCGGTAGTTGAATCTATAATACAGAGCAGGTAAGACCTTACTGACTGATAGTTACTATTGCCGGCCAATTCATCCATGATGTCTTTTTTTCTATCTATAACCGGTGAACTGTTTACCAAGCTTCGTTTCGATTTAAGTATCTCAAAGGCATTGTTATTGTAGTGATCAAAGCATTTACTACGCCGGATTTTACCGCTTGTAGTTCTAGGTATGCTGAAAGGATAGGTTATTATAATGTCAAACGGTGTAATGCCAAATGCAGAAGTTATAGCGTTGTCAATATCTATTACCGTGGCCGTATAAGTTTCATCAGCATTTATCTTTCTTTTCATCTCAACAGCAATCACTAAACCTTCTTCTTTTTCAAGAAGGTAGCCAAAGGCGACCATAGAATGGAACTCATCTGCAATATCAAGCGAATGTAAAGTCTCTTCTATATCATTTAGGTAATAATTCCTACCGCGGATGATTACCATTTCCTTTAAACGGGAATGAACAAACAGCTCATCGTTGTGTAGATAACCCATATCACCTGTGCGGAGGAACAATTTGTTATCAATCTCATAGAAGATTTCGTTTCCCTTTTTATTCCAATATCCCTTTGTAACGCTTTCACCATTTATACAAATCTCACCCAATTCATTTTCACCTGCTTCTTTACGAGTTTCGGGTACGATGATCTTAACATTCATTCCTTCTAAAACTTTTCCTGAACTAATCGCCAGCTTTCCATCAGAGTTCTCCGGCCTAATTAACAGCTTTCCTTCGCTTGTGAAATCCATGTTTATTGAAATACAACGAGGAAATTCATGATCTCTTTTCCCTGATACTAATAAAGTGGCTTCGGCTAGCCCATAACAAGGATAGAAAGTACCCTGCCTAAATCCAGCGCTGTTGAATTTTTCGGCAAACCGATTAATTGTATTGGCCCGAACCGGTTCAGCACCGTTATATGCCACCAGCCAGAAAGAAAAGTCAAGATGTTTAATCTCGCCGGAGTCAATTTTTTCAACACATAAATCATAAGCAAAATTTGGTCCGCCGCTATGTGATATCTTATATTTTGATATAGCTGTCAGCCATCTAAGTGGTTTCTGAATAAATTGAGACGGCGTCATTATATAACATGTACATCCGACATACACAGTATGCAAAATATTTCCAATCAGTCCCATATCATGCTGAAAAGGAAGCCACGATAAAATTTTTGACTGGTCAGTGCATTTGAAGCAGCTTTTAATCAGGCCCTGGTTATGTATTAAACTTTCGGCAGAAACCACTACCCCTTTTGCGTTGCCGGTAGTCCCAGACGTGTATTGTATAAACGCAGTTGAATTCTGTGTTGGTTCTATTAAACTATTGCTAGCCCCTGAAATATTTATATCTGTAAGCAGCCAACTAGCTTGGTTCAGATCGTAATTTTCAAACATAGATTTCATAAACGACGTATCCATATCGGAAGATGAGAGGATGGTATTTATGTCTGCATCACGAATAATCTCTGCTACTTTTGCAAACTGACGTTTATTAGATGGGAAATAAACAGGAACCGGAATGACTCCTGCATATTGACAGGCCAGGAATGCCTCTATAAACTGAAGGGTATCTTTATAAATTAAAAGTACCCGTTTCCCAACAAAATCTTTTGAATAAAAAATCGCAGCTAAATTTTTACACGTTTCAAGAAGATCCTTGTAGTAGATTGTGTTTTCAATATCAATGTCGTCAGACAAAAAATGATACGCGGCTTTATCAGGGAACCTTGCAGCATTTTCAGTTAAATAATAAATAATGTTTTTCAAGGATAGATTTTTTTGTCAGATGTCAATTATTCGTATACGCTATTTGCATATATAAGCCAGACGAGCTGTCCCTATTTGTGCTAATGTGAGTTAACTACTTTTACGCATTTTTCAGCTCACCCTCTTCTCATTTAAGAGCCTATTAATAGCGTATTCCATAGAAACGGAATGTGATACTTCTCCTGCATTGACAAAAAATATCTCGTCTGCATTCTCTATGGTATTTAACCGGTGAGCTATAATTATACATGTAGTTATTTCGGGTAGATTACGCAGTACCTGTTCAAGTAATTGTTCAGTAACTGTATCAATATTTGCGGAAGCTTCATCTAATATTAATATATCGGGGTTTCGAAGGAATGTTCTGATAAAAGAAATCAGTTGCTTTTGGCCTATGCTTATATTATCTCCGGAGATTTCTGTCTCCAGGCCGTTATCGAAAAAAAGTAGTAGGTCCTGAAGATTCGCATCACTAATAACCTGCAGCAATTTTATATCCGTGCAATCGTCATATCTAGTATTTCCATAAATAATATTTTCTCTTACCGTTCCGGTAAATATGAATGGATCCTGCAATATAAATCCGATTTTCTGGGTTCGCTCCTCAGGTGTATATGCCCTTATATCCTTTGAATCGATCCATATATTTCCTCTGGTTGGATCGTATAACCTGGCAAGTAACAAAGCCATTGTTGTCTTACCACCGCCGGTAGGCCCCACAAATGCATATTTTTTACCTTTTTCTAACTTCAGGGAAACATTATGCAATACCTCTTTTCCATTGCCATAGTCAAAGCAGACATTCTTAAGTTCGACAACCGATGAAATGGGGTTTACCGCACTATTCTCAAGATGAGTCATGTCAGTGTTAAGTGATAAAATCTGGTTGATCCTGTCGAGGGCCGCAGTGGATCCTTTTACCTGGGTCCATACCTGCGCCAGCATTTTGAGTGGGTTATAAAAATTGGTAACATTTAACAGGTAACTAATTAAAAAACCAATGCTCAATTCATTAAGTTTCATCAGAAAAATTCCAACTATCAAAAGAATCACCTGCGCAATATTTGCGTTTAAGTTATATACAGGAAATACAGCATTGGTAACCACCCCTGTCACAAGTGCGTTTTTATAATTTTTTTTATTTACTTCCGAAAAACGCTTCTTCAAATAATCACGTTTATTAAACGCAACGATTACTTTAAAGTTGTTAAGCATTTCATGAATTTCGGCACTCATATCTGCTTCGCTTTCCAGACTGATGGCATTTCTTTTATTAACAAATGATGATATAGACCGGGAAAAAATTAAAATAATTATTGAAGGAAGAAGCGCAGCCAGTCCCATTTTGAAATTAATGATCAATAAAAAGAAAGCAGCGCCAATGATAGTTGCAATGCAACCAACAAACTGTGTCAGAGAATCGGAAAAAAAAATATTTAGTTTCTCCGTATCACTATTGATCCTGTAAATTAAATTTCCTGCTTTGTTAGCATTAAAAAAGGCTATAGGCAGTTCCTGCATTTTATTAAATATTTTATTCCGCAATGCGAACAATAAATTTTGGCCGATCTGACCTGTAAGTTTTGTTTGAAAATAACTGGCACGCAGTGCGATAAGGTATAGAGTCATTAGTAGCCCAGCGAAGAAAAGTATGCTATTGAACTGTTTATTAGTAATATATTGGTCAATCACATATCCAATTAAAAAAGGACTACCAAGGTTGATAAAGGAATTAGTAAGTGTTGCGAATACCGCTAATGACAGTTTCTTTTTTTCATCCGAGATTAACTCAAACAGGGCCTTGAATGTAGAAAACATCGAAGTATTTTCGCCTGTTTCTGAAAGCCGGGCAAGATTATACTTCATAGCTTTGGGTGCTTCGTTGTAAATTGTGCAACTTCTCATATTCAGCGTTTGTACGCATCAACTCTTCATGCCTCCCGGCAACAATTAATTCGCCTTGCATCAGTAAAATTATCTGGTCATATTCTTCAACTGCATCTATTTTCTGCGCAACCGACACTATTGTCAATCCAGGATAATTCTGCTGTATGTTATTCAAAATCTTTTTCGATGTATTGATATCCACCCGAGAGATAAAATCATCTAACAATAACAGGTTAGGGTTACTTGCGAGTGCTCTTGCCAGCATTATTCGTTGCTTTTGGCCGCCGGAAAGACTTGATCCACGTTCCGAAATGATGGTCTCAGATGTATTGGGCAACGACTCTATAAATGTTTTAAGCTCAGCTGTGTCAATCGCTTTCATAAACTCGTCGTCAGTTATTTTTTCATGAAATGCGATATTTTCACGAATGCTGCAATTGAAAATAAAACTGTCCTGAAACACAAAACCTATCTGATCATTAAAGAAACCCAATTCATGGCTGTTGACAGTCTGTCGATTAAATTTT
The DNA here is from genome assembly GCA_019752295.1 of Chitinophagaceae bacterium. Classification (GTDB taxonomy): domain Bacteria; phylum Bacteroidota; class Bacteroidia; order Chitinophagales; family Chitinophagaceae; genus Sediminibacterium. The sequence continues at coordinate 23,306 of JAIEMK010000035.1, forward strand.
ATTTTGCCAACAGTTGGTCTGATAAATCCTGCAATTAAATATAGTAACTGTGTTTTACCTGCTGTTGTAGGTCCAATTATCGCAACCTTAGAATTAGCTTTTATATTTAACGAAACATCTTTTAATACCGCTTTCCGATTGTACTCAACTGTAACTCCTTCCAACTCAATTTCTTCAAATATTTTCTTAGGCACCGATACTTCTGTTGCTGGTACCGAGGCTTTCATGATATCTTCAATTCGCTCATAGCAGGTGATTGCCTGGGCCGTTACGTTGCCCATATTACCTAAAGTAAATATGGGTAGTATTATCATACCAAGATAACTGTTGAACGCTGCAAAATCACCTAAACTTAGCTCACCAATAATAACCATTCGACCACCGATAATTAAAATTGATAATCCCGCAACATTGCCGGTAAAACGAATCATTGGAATAAGTAGTGAAAAGAGGTTCAGAATAGAGGATTCAATATTTTTTATATTAGTGCTGGCTTTAAAAACCTTTCTGGATTCCAGTTGCTGAGAATTCACAACCCTGATCAAAGCAGCACCTAAAACACTTTCGTTGACAATCTGATTTAATACGTCAAATGCGGTTTTACTTTTTTTAAACAGAATTTTTACTTTACCCAGTACTATTATATACACGGTTCCTATTATAGGAATAACTGCCAGTACAAACAATGTGAGTTTCCAATTAATTCCGAACATCAAACCCGATGCGCCAAAAATGATAAAAAGAGAGGATGCAATAGTAACAATTGTCTGAGAAATAAAATATTTAATAGACCCTACATCTGACATAATATTGGATAACAATTTTATTGGAGTTATGGTTTCAACAAAACCACTGGTTTGTTCCGATATTTTATTCATTAACATACTTCGTATATCCCTTGCAGCAAGTTCTGATAAGTATGTTTGTATCAATCCCCTTAGGTAAATAAAAAGAAATATTGCTAAGATGACTACTGTACATTTTATAACAACCGCTTTAAGATTAAACACATTGTTTATATAATCGTCAATACTGCCGGAAATACTTTTTATAATTAACAACTCTGCAAAATTGCTCAACAATGTAAATATCAGCAGAAGCAGTATCAGGCCGCGGTAAGGTCTTACCAGGGCAATGATAGTATTTTTTCTTTTTTTCATGGTTTATTGCCCTGCTTCCATATATTCAAAGAATATTTGCACATTGACATAAAAGATCAGAAAATACGTTCATTTGTGCCTTTTTTTTGATCCCAAACAAAGCGTGTATCGTTCATCTGATAGGTACAAATACTTATAAAAGTTGACTTAAAATTGTATTTGCACTAAAATTCTTTTTTTCTAAGAGACTGAGCAAATCGTTTGCCATTGCTTCCACCTGCACGGGTGAGTAAGTATTTAAATTGTATTCCATTCCAATCAACGTACCATTTTTATATTCTTCTATTGTATACTTGAAGTTGAAATGTCCATTTCCTTTCGGTTTATGAAACGCAATAAAATCACCGTCCGCACTTTTAAAAGGTGTATAGTCTTCTATATTTTCCTCAGACATATTCATGTAATTCATAAAAACGGGTGATACTATATTGAGGGTAAGATCAAGGTCATTTAAGATTTTTTCATACGGATAAAAACGATATTGAGACACTTCAATGAGTTTTTTTGAAATCATCTTTATCAGCTCGCGTAATGGTAATGTATCATCTATTTCAATACACAGGATAATTTCAGAAGTTAACCAGCCAACTATATTTTCAAACTCTTTAAAAATCCTTGTTGTAAAAGGAATAAAAATACGGAGATATTGGGTGTTGTGTGTCTTCATATGTATGATTGACAAAAGCGAGATCAATGTTGTGAATAGGCTTACATCAGAATCGACCGATATTTTCTTTATCCTGTTCCATACCCCTTCTTTTATAAATATTGTGTAGGATGCGCCAGGTTGACTTTTTATGTTTACCAATGTTCCATAGATCTTATCATAATACTCAGGCATATATGGCGGTAGAAATTTCACCAATTCATTCTTTAACGTGTTCCGGTAAGAGTAAATATCCTGTTGTTGCAATGGTCCTCCATTTTCCTTTGAAATATTTTCCAGAATGGTTCTTTGATAAAAGTCTTTCGCCTCCTTTCCTTTTGCACTAGTCAGATACTCGTTTACCCACTGACCATAGTCTTTATACTGTAGCGATATTTTCGATAGTGGATATTCCTCCTCTTTTACTAATGAAAAGTATAAGGCTTCAATTTCTTTTTTTAATATCCCTACTGAAATCGCATCGGAGTTTACATGTGGCATCGCAAATAATAGGCCGGTTAGTTCCTGTGAATAGGCTATTATTTTTACATCAATCAGCGGGCCGGTTTCCATATCAAATTTTTTATCGGCTACGCGTTGGCGAATGTCTTCAATCTTCGCATCCTTTTCCTTTATGTTACTTAAATCTATATATTCAATTACAAATTCCGGGGATATTTCCGGATGCACCCGTTGCTTAAATTCATTGTTGCTCAATATGTATGTAGTACGAAGGCTTTCATGGCGTTCAATTAAAAGGTAAATTGCTTTTTCTAAAAACAGCGTGTTACATTTATTGAATTTTAAAGAAAAAAAGAGATTATACGCAAACTTTCCAACAATCAGGTAGCGCACAAATTCTTTTTTCTGCTGATGAACGAGGTCATATAGGTTATCATTATTAACACGGATTGCACCTGAGAACTCCTTAAAATTAAACCATGAATTCTCTTCACTATTTGCAATACTCTTATCGTTTATCCTTTCGTTGATAATCAAACTTATTTTCCTGATAGTTAGATTAACAAAAAGGTCCTTAATCGTAAACGCTATATTCATTTCTGCACAAATGGCAGAAACGATACGTGCCGCCAATAAAGAATGTCCTCCCAACTCAAAAAAACTGTTATTGGTACCTATCTTATTGCTTTCCCTACCTAATATATTACTCCAGATTCTAACAAGAGCCTCTTCTGTTTTATTCTGTGGCAGTTCAAAATAGGTGACAATCTCCAGTGCTTTACCTTCCAGTGAAGGTATTTTTTTGCGATCAATTTTTCCATTGTTTGTTAAGGGGAACTCTTGCAACTGTATATATTTTGACGGGATCATGTATGTAGGCAATGTTCTGCCCAGGTTATCCATCAACTCTTTCGCATTAATTTCTTCGTTGCAGATGATATAAGCGACTAATTCTCTTTCGATTGGAGTACTTCCGGTTGTAAGCACTACAGCTGTTGCGACTTTCGGGTAATGGGTAAGTACACTTTCAATTTCGCCCAAATCTATTCGATAACCCCTAACTTTTACCTGGTCATCCATCCGTCCCAAAAACTCTATTTTCCCATCGTCAAGCCATCTGCCTATATCCCCGGTACGATAAAACAATGTACCGTGCCGGTAAGGATTGGATGTGAATTTTGAAGTCGTAAGTTCTGGCTCGTTCAGATAACCGAGAGCAAGCCCCACACCACCAATACATATCTCACCTGCAATACCAATAGGCTGTATATTGTTATGGCTGTTTATTATATCGATCGTTGTATTTGCCAATGGCGACCCGATCAGATTACTCTGGAATTTCTGAATATTGGAATAAATTACCGAATCTATCGTTGCCTCAGTTGGGCCATAATGATTATTGACTCTAACTTTTGGGAATCTTTTTTTCAGGTTGTTGAACAAAGTGTTTGGCAAGCTTTCTCCGCCGATACATATATCCTGCAGATCGTCGAGGCTTTCATCATTATTTTCCACCGTTGAAAGAAATTGCTGGATAAATCCAGGAGTACCTTGGAGAATAGTAATTTTATTTTCTTTCAGAAAAATAAAAAAATCAGCTGTTGTAAGCTCAACTGCCGGTGTTGGGATTAACACGCATCCGCCATTAATAAGCGGAATAAATATTTCGAGCAGCGAAACATCAAATACAAAACTTGTACACAAACAGGTTCGGATTAATGAGGCATGAGATATAAGTGCCGTCTCCGCTGTAATTCTTGCAACTAGTGACCGATGCGTTATCATAACGCCTTTAGGCTTTCCAGTAGATCCTGATGTATATATTACATATGCTATGTCACCTGCCTGATTTACCTGAACCGGGTTTTCCTGGCTGAAAAGTTCATTTTCACGCTCTGCCTGCATCAGCTCTTGTTCATCGAGCAATATTTTACATTGACTGAAGTTATGTATATAATCTACACGCTCTTTCGGGTAATCGGGAGATATTGGCACATAGGCTGCGCCTGATTTAAGTACGCCTAAAATGGCAACGATCATCAGCTCTCCCGGCTTAAGTAATATGCTGACTAAGTCATTGCATCCCAGTTGATATTTCTCCCGAAGAAAACCTGCCAACCGGTTCACACGAGCATTAAGGTCACGATAAATTATGCTGTTTTGTCCATACGCAACTGCTATTTCATCCGGTGTTTTTGCGACCTGCTCTTCAAATAAGGCAATTATTGTTTTATCATACGGGTAATTGGTTGCCGTATTGTTGTATTTGACCAGTAAAGTTTCTTTTTCGCCCGGACTTACTAAATCAAGCGAACAGATACTTTTTTCCGGATTGGCAATAATTGATGTCAGCAACTGATTAAAATTATCCGCCATCCTGGTAATTGTACTAGGCAAATAAATGTCAGTATTGTATTCTATACCAACATCAATACCTTCATCCAGTTCAGTAAAGGAAAAGCTAAGATCAAATTTACTTATTACATTTACTGTACCAGGATATCGGGATACTTCAAAAGTATCTGGTGTGAACTGCTGATCAATATTTTCTTTGCTTTCATTGTCAAAGCTGACCATCACATCAAAAAGCGGGCTTCGTGCTATATCCCTTTTTACAGACAGTGCATCTACCAACTCATCAAACGGGAATATTTGATTTTCATATGCTTCAAGTGTTATTTTTTTGGTTGCTAGCATCAGTTGCAGGAAACTATCCGTTTCTTCAAAGCGGCATCGCAGGGCTAATGTATTAATGTAACAACCTATCTGCATATCCAGGTCTGCATGCTCTCTTCCGGCAATTGGTGTCCCAATGATAATATCCTGTTGATTGGTATACCTGTTCAATAAACCGTAAACAACCGCAAGGAAGTACATGAACAAGGTAGCACCCAGCTCCTGGCTAAACTGTTTTATAGCACTACTTATTTCAGGGTCAATCATCCAGTTTACAGAAGCACCGTTAAATGTTTTTAGCAAGGGTCTTTCCTTATCCTCGGGGAATTGTAATACAGGTATATCTCCTTGGAACTGTGACAGCCAATATTCCCGCGCTCTCTTTACGGCATCTCCTTTTAACTGTTCCTGCTGCCAGGTCGCATAATCAATATAATGGATATTTAGCGGGCCTATTGTATTTTTTTCATCTCGCAAATGAGCATTATAAAAAAGCAACAGTTCCTTAATCAAAATATCCATTGACCACCCATCGCTCACAATATGATGGATATTATAACCAAAAACCCATTGATGATCCTCTACTTGATATAAGGATGCTTTTAACAGCGGCCCGCTAGTTAAATTAAATGAATAAAGTGACTCAGCATCAATCATATTACTAATATATTTCCAACTGTCTTTTCTTCCACGACAATCCTCTTCGTATATCTTATTTTTGACTAAATGATCTGGTATAATAAATTGCTTAATGTCGCCGTTTTCATCTTCTTTAAAAAATGTTCGTAAAGCTTCATGCCTGCTGATTACAGATTCGAACGCATATTGTAACGCTGTTAGGTCAACATTCCCTTTAAAAATATATACGCCGGTTATATTGTATGCCATGTTCGCATCCTGAAACTGGCTCAATAACCAGATACGTTTCTGAGAGGAAGAAAGTACATAAGACTGGCTATTCCGCTTTACCTGGGGAATTTGAACAGATATTTTTTTTCTGGCCTTGTTGATATAGTCTATTAATTCAGCCTTATGTTTTACTATAAGTGATTTTAACTCATCATCGATAGCCCCTTTTTCAGCATCAATTTTCAGACTAACTCCGTCAACAGATATTTGAGCATCTGCCTTTTTTAATTTAAAAATAATATGATCAACAAAATTACTCATACATGCAAAATATTAGTTGGATAGATACAAAACTGAGCTATGGAGTAGTATAAAGCCCACTACATATTCAATGAATACCCAAATGTGTTTTTGGGATCAAAAACCTGCTTGATTTCTTTCATTAAATTTAGCTGGTATGTCGGGATGGCTAAATACAGATATGGTAATTGAACGGTACCAATACCATGTTCGCCCGATATGGTGCCACCGAGGCTAACGGCAATGGAAAATATCTGTTTAACAGCGGCGGTTTTTCTTTCGTCCCATTTATCCTGTTCAAGATTTTCCCGAAATAGATTTATATGAAAATTGCCGTTACCAATATGTCCAAAAATAGTGAAGTTCAAACCGCAATCCTCCGCTATATCCTTTACTGCCGTATACATAGACCATATGGCTGATCTGGGAACAATAAGATCGATATCCTGGAAGCTGGTATACTGAATCACCGCCTCTCCCAGTCTCGAGCGCAGGCTCCAGAGGTTTCTTATTTCACCTAGTGACTGAGTTACATACACTTCTTCCTCTGTAAACTTATTGACAAGACTACTTATTCGACCTGCTTCTTCAAGTAACACGTCATTATTGGATCCTTCTAATTCGATCCATAATATCCCTTCTGTATTTATATTTAGTTGAAATTTTTTATCGAGGTATGCTGCTGCTATTTCATAACCCGTCTTGTCTATAAACTCAAGACTTGAAGGCGAATAACCATCTGCAAATAACTGATAGACACAATTAAACAGTTGCTCAATCTTCAAGAATGAAACCATCATTAATATTTCCTGTTGCGGCACAACTAATTGCAGAACAATTTTAGTTATAATTCCAAGTGAGCCCTCACTGCCGGCAAACAATTGCGTTAGGTTATAACCGGTTGCATTTTTAGTAACATGCTTACCTGTCCACATTACATGCCCGTCGGCTAAGACCACTTCCATATTCAAAAGATAATTCTTTGTAGGCCCATATTTCAATGACTTAGGGCTGCCGCTTGATACTGCAACATTACCTCCAATAAAAGAGGATTCAGAACTGCTGATATTTTGCGGAAAAGACAACCCACATTTTAAAACCTCATCTCGCAGATCCTGCGTAATAACGCCAGCTTCTGCTGTAACGAACCTTTCGATTGTATTAATTTCAATTATTTTGTTTAACCTCTCTAAAGAAATAATCAACCTGTTATTAAAGGCCAGTGCCCCCCCACTTACACCAGTACCCCCACCCCTAACCGTTATACTTACTTCAGAGTCGTTGCATATTTTTACAATTTTTGAAATTTGCTCAACATCATTTGGAATAACAACAGCAAGAGGGACTACTATTTCAGAACAGGTGTAGTCTTTGGAAAACCTCAATTTATCTTCCGGCTTTGTCAGTAAATATGAATCACCTACAATTAGCCTGATATTTTCTAAGACAGGTAACAAACTCGGTTGCATATCACAAACTCTCTTTAGCTAACAATTCCAACTCCATTGCTTCAAACAATGCATGAATATTATCGAGGCCAAATCCCTCATAATTATTGACCCTTTGCACGATTTCATAAAAGAAAGTCATCCGGTCACCAATTGGTGTTGTAAATATTTGCAGGAGCAGGGCGTCATCCATTACATCGCACAGAATTCCATGTTTCTTAAAAGTGCTAATATTTAAATCGGGATATTTAGCAGCTAATTTTTCATAGTAAGAATCCGGATACTTAGTAAACTTTACTCCATTGGCCCTAAGTACTTCTACCGATTTAACAATGTTGGTTGAACTGAATGCGATATGTTGTATTCCCGTTCCATAGTTCTCGTCGATAAATAACTGAACTTGCGACTTTATGTGCCGATCAGGTTCTACAAGTACGTTATTCATTTTTTTATTTTCTGACTGTAATACTTTTAAAAGCATCCCAATCTTTTTTTCACCGTTCTTCTGCCGCTCGTCAAACAGTTTAACTGTGTTCGACTTAAATATATTATTAAAGTAGGTCTCCCATAAACAACTTTCATTCAGGCGTAAGGCACTTGCAACGTGATCAATTCCATGCAGCGCCGAATCCTCTATTGAAATTACTGATTCATCCTCCACATTTTTATAGCCTGGAATAAATGTTCCCGTGTAATTATCATAGTTGATAATTACAATTTCGTTATCATCAAATAACTTCAGAGAAGCATATTCAACAAAGCCGTTTTTGTCTGAAAGTACTAATGGGGCCTCTATGGGAATTGCGCCATTCTCCAAGGCTTGGTCAAAAAAGTTTTTAACGTTTGTTACTTTTATAGCCATTCGCTTGATGGCATTTCCATGCAGATCTACAAAGGAGACAATCTTATAAGAGCTCGGTTGTGATGCGGATGTAATTACCAACCTAATATTGTTCTTCTGGATTAGGTAGGAACATTTATCGTCAATGCCGGTTTCCGGGCCTGCGTAAGCGATCACTTTGAACCCCAGGGCCCTTACATGAAAGTATACCACCATTTTGGCCATTCCTACATAATACTCTATGAAGTCGTACTCGATATTCAAAATATCTACTTCAATCATTCTGTTTTTGTCTTCCATATGATAATTTATTTATTGGTCGAATTTACTTTGAAAATAAAGTGACAATCTTTTCACGCCAGTGATGATTTCTTCTTTTGAAACATTGCTAAATGCAAGTCTGATCTCATTTTCACCTCCTTTTCCCAAATAGAAAAAAGACATGGGTGTAATAATCACTTTATATTTTTCTACACACCTGATTATTTCATCCTTGTCAACTTTAAAAGGAACATTGATCTTTAAGAAAAACCCACCTTCCGGGATATTCCATGAAATCGATTTCGCCCATTTGTTTTCGGATTGTTGTATATATTCATTTAAAGAGGCCAAAAGTTGATTCCTCTTTTCTTTGAGGTCATCTATTTTAGACTGATTGAGATTCTTTAAAGAAAAATTATTTTTTATCAGTATCCCACCGAAAACGGCTTGGCTAATTGAAGATGTATTTACAGTAATATATCCTTTTACTTTTGCCATCAGATCACTTAAGCGGACCACTGATCCGCGATCATTAATCAATTGATCTGCAACTATAGCGCCTAATCGTAAAGAGGGGTATATTGTTTTGGAAAATGAACGGAGGTATATCACCCGCTTATTTGTATCCATTGCTTTGAGCGTAGCTGGTTTGTTCCCCTGATAACTAAACTCCCCATACGCATTGTCTTCCAGTATAAAGAAACCATATTTATCCGCTAGTGCCAGCAACGCCTCCCTTCTCTCTACAGGCATGGTTATGCCACTTGGGTTTTGAAAGTCCGGAATAATGTATACAATTTTTACACTCTTCTCCAGCTTTTGAAAGTAAAGGATCTTTTGTTCAAGGATATCTGGCGAAATCCCGAATTCATCGACTGGTACAGCTTCCACTTGATACCCTGCCAATATTGAAAAATGAGTTATCCCTATATAAGAAGGATCCTCAACAATCACCACATCATTCGCTTTATCACACAAGGTCATTACAGATATCACCATCGCCTCCTGCGTTCCAACGGTCATTATTACCGACTCGGGGTCTGCAGATATGTCCTCGTCTTTTTTAAAATAGTCCACAACAAGATCATTAATAATTCCTTTTGCACGGTTATACTGTCCAAGGCTATTTAACACCGCTTGTTTATCCTTCTTTTCTTTATCACACAAATAGTCAATAAATAAGTTAAAATATTCAGGAAAGTCTTGAACATCAAAAAATAATTCTGAAGGCCTCCCCGATGCAAACGTTATAGCTTCAGGATATTTTAATTGGATCTCGTTCAAAAAACCCATCACATCTTCCTGGATCTCTCTTAGTAGCGGGTTAAGCATTTTTTGTTATTTAAAAGATATTTTAAAAACGTTGCTGTGAATCCTTATCAGATTACAAAATGATCTGAATCGACATTGAATGCAACACTCCCTGTTGTCCATTTGATCTTATCGATCTCGTCAGCGATATACTCTATAGTCGGGTTACCAAACAGGCATTCAAGACTTATATCCACTTCAAATTTTTTGTTAATCTCACTGATTAGTTTCATTGCCTTGAGACTATGTCCACCGATATCAAAAAAATTATCCTGGATGCCGATTCGATTTTGCATAAGCAGTTGTTCCCATATTGCAGCAAGTTTTTTCTGTGTTTCAGTTGTGGGAAACACTTTATCTTCTATAGCCGGAGGTACATTGTTAACAAGTCTCAGCAAATCTTTGCGATCTACTTTCCCACTCATTGTCAACGGCATTTGCGGTATCTGCACCAGGTAAGCAGGAACCATATAAAAAGGAAGGATTTTTTTTAAGTAATTTTTCAGATCTCCAACAGATACCATTTCCTGAGCAACGAAATATGCTTTCAATTCGTACTCTCCGCCCGTGTTGTCGGCAACTACAACAGCGGAATCCACTTTCCCGTACTTTTCAATACAGGCTTCAATCTCTCCAAGTTCCACACGAAAACCACGCACTTTTATTTGGTCATCGAGTCTGCCGAAAAATTCAATATTGCCGTCAGTCAACCATCTTCCGATATCTCCTGTTTTATATATTATTTCTTCATTGCAAAAAGGATTGCGAATGAATTTTTCTGCTGTTAGTTCCGGAAGGTTCAAATACCCCCTGGCCAAGGCACTTCCACCCAGGTATATTTCACCCGCAATACCTACCGGACATAATTTCAGGTCCACATCAAGTATATAAGCGCTTGTATTAAGAATCGGTTTCCCGATAGGAATTTTTTCTGGTATGCCGTTCATTTTATATGTCAAGGCAATAGATGTATCCTCGGTAGGCCCATATGCATTAAGTATTTCCATCTCTGGATATTGCGCAGCTAAAATCTGAATATGCCGAACTGATAATTTTTCTCCCCCAACCAATAATGTTTTTAATCTTTTAAAAAGATCAACATCACTATCAACAAGTTGATTTAGCAACCCGGTACTAAACATCATTATATTTACTTTATTCGTTTCAATAACCCGGCTTAGCAGTTTGGTATCGAGCAGAACATCTTTTGAACACATGATCAATTGCCCGCCATTCAACAACATGCTCCAATATTCGAAAGTCGAAAAGTCGAACGACACTGCCATAGTAGATAAAAGTATTTCTTCGCCGGTAAGCCTGAGATAGTCTGCCGGTTTCACCAATCTTACAATCCCCTTATGTTCAACCATAACCCCTTTTGGTTTGCCTGTTGAACCTGAGGTGTACATGATATATGCCAGGTTATTGATCTTTACTTTTGGTTTTTTAAAAACCTCAGTTTGGGCCGACAGGATATGTTCCATACCATACCTGTATTTTTTGTTGATCTGGTCCTGCGCATACGAGTACATAGTATTTGTGTCGGATTCATCTATACAGACCAGGTGTTGTATACTTGAAACTTTTTCTTGCAATAGGGCGCCTGTCGTTAAATGTGCTTTGTCAGTCACCAATACTTCCGTTTCCGTATCCTCAAGGATATACTGCATACGTATTGGTGGATGATCGCTATCAAGAGGAACATACGCGGCCCCTGCTTTAAAAATCGCAAGGATAGAAACAATAAGATCTTTACTGCGTCTTTGCAAAACACCTACCCTGCTTTCCGTTTTCACACAATTATACAGTAGGAAATTAGCAAGGATATCAGATTTTTCCTTTACTTCCCGGTATGTATAAGATCCGGTTTCATCAATTACTGCGATCTTCTCCGGAGTCAAAATACATTGTTCTTCAAAAAGTGAATGTACTGTCGTATTGTCTGAGTAACTTTTCTGACGGCCTGATATAAATTCCGACAATATCAACACACGCTCTCCCGGGGTTAAAAGATCGATACCAGATAACAAAACAGACGGATCGGCCATAAGGATCCCAAAAATATGAGTAAGATGTTCCGCGAATTTTTCCATCGTCTGCCGATCATAAATCGCTGAATAATACTCAAGGTTAACCTCTATTTCCTTTTCGCGCGGTGTAACAAACAAGGCCATATCCATCTTAGCAGCCTTAGGTGTATACGATATGATACTCTGATATAGTTTTTTTGCGGCTAAATTCTCTTCAGAATCGATTTTTTTATATGCGGTCGAATGTTCAAAGTTTTGGACTATCAACGATACATCAAATACAGGGTTTCTCGAAGGATCTCGTTCTAATTTAAGTAACTCAACCAATTCTTCAAACTGAACATCCTGGTTCTCATATGCCGCTATACAGTTTTGAGCAACCTGGTTATGGAATGACAAAAAAGTTTGATCCCCCTGAAGTGTATTTCGTATGGGGAGAGAATTTACAAACACCCCAACTATCCTTTCCAGGTCTTTATACTTCCGGCCTGAAATACCACAATTAATAATAAAGTCCTTTTGTCCAAGATACCTGTAGAATAAAACATTCAGTACCGCCAGAAAGGTCATCTGGAGGGTGCACTTATACTGTCTGTTGAAACTATTGATCTGCGTAGTTAGCGCTTCATCGAAAACAAGCTTTATATGCTCTCCTTTGAAAGTGAAAAAAGGAGGTCTCGGCTTGTCTATGGGGAAATTTAATCTTGGCAATGGTCCGGATAAGACCGATAACCAATAGGCTTTCTGCTTTTCGAACATTTCGCTTTTGGCAATACGTTCCTGCCAAACTGAAAAGTCTTTATACTGTATCCTTAGCGCCGGGAGTTTATGATTATTATATAAATGAAAAAAGTCATCGATCAATACTTGGTGAGATATGCCATCCGAAAGAATGTGATGAATATCGATCACCAAAACATATCCCGCCTCTTTAATTTCTACAACCGAGGCCCTGACCAGCGGACTTTGTGATAAATCAAATGGCCGGATATAAGCGTTTACATACGATTCGAATTTATCGAACTTACATGTATATTCATCCAGTTTGAAATCCATATTTTCACAGATCTTCTGAAAAATGACACCATCTGCCTGAAAAAAATAAGTCCTTAAACTTTCATGCCGGGAAATGAGTTGTTTCAATGCAGTTTCCAGCATTTGCCTGTTCACCGATCTCCCGAGGTAATGTATTACCGGAATATTATAGGCCGTACTTTCTTTCGAAAACTGCTGTAAGAAATAGAGACGTTTTTGTGCTGAAGTACAAGGATAAAAAGGAAGAGATGGTTCAGCTTTTGGAATCTCTGTATTTTCGAGGCTCTGTAATACAATATTTTTTAAATAGGCGATGATAGATTCCTTATTTTTCCTAACTTCTTGAAGTAAATCTGATGGCAATTCTCTACTGTCGCTGGTAATCTTTATATCATCTCCTTTTAAAGAAACATCAATATCATTTTCTTTCAGCCTTTTTAAAATTTCCCTTGTATCCATATACCTGTTATATAATGGTGGTGAACTGCTTTTCGCTTTGCTTATTGAGCCATATTCTTTCATCAATCCCTGTAGCGATCTGTTTTATGTCTTTATATTCGAACATTTCTTTCAAAGTAAATGTCAGGGCAAATCGATTCTTTATCTGCTGCAACAGCGCCATTGCCTTTAGAGAATCGCCGCCCAATTCAAAGAAATTATCTTCGGTTCCTATTTGCCTGATGCCGAAGAAATTTTCCATGATATCAACTAATATTTTTTCCGTTTCAGTTACAGGACCGCAATATGGATTACTCAATGCGGGTCGCTCCAGTTTTTTATCCGGCAACGGTATTGGGGCCTCCCAGGAGTCTGTTTCAATATCACCCGATATTTGTTTTTGGGGGTTATTGAAAACAGATGTGCCCTCAAAAGGATCCGCTTCACTAATATATCTTTCCGGTTCAAACGAATAGGTAGGCAGCGATACCCTATACAACTTGTCATGCTGATGGTATAGCTCCCAGTTAATATAAACACCTGCCTCCCATAGCTTACCTATGCGTGAAATGAAGTGTTTCATATCGTCCTTATCGTCCTTAAATGATCTTATAATATTTATCGCAAAAAGTTTCTCGTTACCATCAGGGGTTGCCTGTTTCAGGAGATTCGTTAAAGTGCTTCCACTACCAACTTCTATGAATGCAGCATTCGGGTGCGTGGATAACAGAGTTTCAATCCCGTCTGCAAAAAGCACGGTATTTCTTAAATGTTCTACCCAGTACTCAGGAGAACACGCTTCTTCTTTTTTTATAAATTGCCCCGTAAGGTTGGAAATAAAAGCGGGCTGTACATCATGGTTAACTGTTACATCTTCAAATGCCCTCCTGAAATCCTCCAAAATGGGTTCCATCATAGCTGAGTGAAAGGCATGCGAAGTATGAAGTTCAATATGAGGAATACCTGCAGCTTGCAGTTTATTCATCAACATCGACACGGATTGACTGTCGCCTGAAAACACAACCTGCTTGTGGCTGTTTACAGCGGCCAGAGAAATGCCTTCGCATATAAAGTCTTTTGCCTGTAGCAAATTGATTGCTGCGCTTAACATGACACCTCCTGGAAGGTTACTCATAAGTTCAGCCCGTTTAACTACGAGGCGCAACGAATCTTCAAAACTGAATACACCGCTGATACATGCACATACATATTCACCTATGCTGTGACCAATCATAGACGTGCAGTTAATTCCCATGGAAAGCAATGTTTGAGCCAGGGAATATTGCGTCAGGAATATTAAAGGCTGCGTATACCTCGTCTGATCTACCTGAGGTGATATGTCATTTTGCGCATACAGAATGTCCTGAAACCGTATTCCGGTTAATTTTTCAAGGATAGCAAAACCCAGATCCATTTGCTTCCGAAAAACCGGTATACCCATGTAAAGACCATGCGTCATATTTACATATTGAGAACCCTGGCCCGGAAACATGAACACAACGGATGAATATGCCTGGCTTTTTTGATATTCTTTTGCGGTAATCGCTTTTGCCAGCAAGCTGGACAATTCTTGCCCAGTGCGGTATACAATTGATTTTCGGTAAATGAAAGGTCTGCGCCCTATATTAAAGGAGTATGCCATGTCTTCCAGATCAACACCTGGTTCATCAAATAAAAATTTATACAATTGTGTGAAATACCTGTTGAGAGAACTTTCTGTTTTTGCTGATAATGTCAATAATTTAAAATTATTAGATGCATCCGCTGCTAGCCGTCTGGTCCATTCCTCCATTACAACATGTGCATTTGTTCCTCCCATACCGAAAGAACTAATACCCGCACGTAAAGGCTGGTGATTTTTTCTTTGCCATTCCAGTAAAGACGTGTTTACATAAAAAGGCCCACTATCAAAATCGATTTCAGGGTTAGGCTTTTTATAGTTAAGGCTCGCTGGTATTTTCTGATAATGTAAACATAAAGCCGTTTTGATCAGGCCAGTAACACCCGCAGCCGCATCTAAATGTCCAATATTTGTTTTAACAGACCCGATTGCACAATATTTTTCTTTTCTTCCGGATGCAAACGCTTCATTCAATGCGCTTATTTCTATAGGGTCTCCCAGTTTTGTTGCAGTTCCATGAGCTTCAACATATCCGATGCTGTCTGGCTCTACCCCGGCAAATTTGTGAGCCTTTTTTATACATTCGGCCTGCCCCTGTATACTGGGTGCCGTAAAACCGACTTTTCTGTTGCCATCATTGTTAGTTGCACTCCCCTTAATGATTGCATATATATTATCCCTTTCGGCTATTGCTTCATTCAATTTCTTTAAAACGACGATTCCTATTCCTTCACCTGAAGCCGTACCACTTGACTCATAATCAAATGCCCGGCAATGACCATCAACCGAACGCACCATTCCTTCTTTATATGAATACCCTTTCTGCCTTTGTGTTTTAATAGAGACTCCACCTGCCAAAGCGATATCGCACTCTTTCGTTAATAAACTTCGGCATGCCATATGCACAGCTATCAACGAAGAAGAGCAGGCTGTATCAATATAATAAGCGGGGCCTGTGAGGTTTAATTTATAAGATGTCAGAGAGCTTATAAAATTTTGTGAGGCCAACATGTTTAAATAAAATGGATCTATCGCTGCACTATCTGCTTTTTTATAGGTGTGAATTTTCCAGGTATCATTAGATGAAGACGCACCAAAAAGTCCGATTTTCCTTTTTTCAATTAATGAGGCATACCCCGCATCTTCCAAAGCTTTCCAGCAGTGTTCATGAAATAGCCTGATCTGCGGATCCATAAAGGAAGCTTCTTCCGCACTGTATCCAAAAAATCCCCGATCAAACTGATCTTTATTATCCAGTACACCCATTGTTTTAACATACAGTTTATCTTGTATCATATTTTCAGAAACACCAGAATTCCTTAATTCCTCATCGGTAAATGTTTTGAGCATTTCTTCACCTGCTACCAGGTTTTGCCAGAATTTCCTGTAATTCTCACTTTTCGGAAAATGACCGGATATACCAATTATTGCTATTTCCAAGCCATCATATTTCTTTTCGTCCATAGCCATTTTGAATCAAAATTTATTCAAGTCTGATAAAAGTCCAGCTCTATCAAAGTCTTCAGTTTCGATAGAATTGGGAACAACAACAATACAAGTGAGATGATCAACTAAGCTGCGTATAGTGGGGTATTGAAATAGAAGTGTAACGTGAATCTCCTGATTTAACGCATGGCTTACCTGCTTTGCTAAACGGATAATTTTTATCGAATTGCCACCTGCTTCGAAAAAATTATTAGTCACCCCGATTTTTTCATTTCCTAATATCTCCTTCCAAATTTTAACCAGTTTGGTTTCAATTTCACTATTCGGGGCTACATAATCAGTTGAAGATTGCACTTCGAGTCCTTGCATTTCCTTCAAAGCTTTTTTGTCCAGCTTACCATTTGGTGTAGTTGGTAAATGATCCACCCGTATAATGTGACCAGGTATCATATAAGCTGGTAAAACTTTGGTCAGGTGATCCCGGATCTCAGAACAATTAATAATATTCCGGCTGACCACATACATAACCAGTTCGTTTTCGCCGTGATCGTTAATAACGTCTATTACAACAGCTATGTCTATTCCGGGATAGTGCTGCATAACAACTTCAATTTCGCCCAACTCGATCCGGTATCCGCGGATTTTTACCTGGTTATCCAAGCGCCCGTAATATTCTATTGTACCGTTGGGTAACCATTTTCCTGTATCACCTGTTCGATAAATATTGCCTTCCTTTTGAAGCATATCTGGAATAAATTTTTCAGCCGTTAAACCAGGTTGATTAAGGTATCCTCTTGCAACGGTATTTCCCGCAATATAAATTTCACCTACAACACCTGCCGGCAAAAGCTGCTGCTGGGAATCAAGCACATACACGGTGGTATATTTATTCGGCGCACCGATTATTGATCCCTTAAAAGGTTTGGTATCTTTAGCTTGATATTGTGCACTAGTTACAAAAATGGTACTCTCTGTCGGCCCATACAATACATTGATACAAGCCCCTGGAAATACGGTCCGCATTTGATTTAATACTGCGGTTGGTACTGCATCTCCTCCTATAAAAAGATCTTTCACACCGGCAAATGCATTTTCAGTATGAGTACTGCTGATCTGGAGAAGAATCTGGGTCATTAATGTTGGCACTGCATGGATAGCAGTCATACCCTGTAATCTTTGGCAGAGGTTTGCAATATCCCGGATATTATCTTTGCTGAGGATTATTGCTGTTCCACCTGAAAGAAGCGGAAGCAGTAGTTCGAACAAAGAAATATCAAAAGAAGGCGATGCTAAATGCGGCATTACAATTTTGTAGCCTGTATCATATTTTTCTTTGCAGTTTGCTGCAAAGAATGAAATGCTTTTGTGTTCAATCACAACACCTTTCGGTCTTCCAGTTGACCCGGATGTATAAATTATGTATGCTGCTTGTTGCGGCCCAATGTGCACTTCATTGTTTTCAATGCTATACTGATGTGCCTGAAGTTGAAAAGCGTTCAATTCCGTTTCATTTATCACGATCCTGCACTTACTGTCTTCAAGAATATAATCTATCCTTTCCTGTGGATAGTCAGAATCAATTGGAACATATACTCCGCCGCTTTTCAATATCGCCAGAATTGAAATGATTATCCATTCACTCCGATCCAGTTGCATACCAACTATATCATTTAAACCGATACTATAGCATTCTTTTAAATAACTGCTCAACTGGTTAGATCTTTGATTTAGTTCGTGGTAAGTCAAGGACACCCCTTCGAACACTATCGCCAGATCATCTGGCGTGTTAGCTACCTGAGCTTCAAATTTATCGATGATGCTGTCGTTTTTTTCACTATGATGTATTACAGGTGTATTAAACTTGACTAGGATTTCGGATTTTTCCGCATCACTCAAATAATCAAGGTCCCGGATTTCTTTTGAAGGATTTTTTAAGATGGCGACTAAAAGCTGTTCAAAATGCCTGGCCATTTGATCAATAAAATTTGCAGAATAAATATCACTGTTATACCCGAGACTGAAATGCAAGCCCGATGTGTTTTCGGAAAAAGTAAATGTCAAATCAAACTTACAAATTGTACTATCCTCAAGGCAACTTCTTACTGTTAAACCATCAGCCTGTTCCGCTTCTTCAAAAAGTTTGGATGTATCATCCTGGAGGGTTACCATAATATCAAACAACGGATTCCGGCTAATATCCCGTCGCCCGGGAAGCCCCTCCAGCAATTCATCAAATGGATACAACTGGTGCTTATAAGCATCTATTGCTATTTGCCGTGTATAAGCCAGTATTTGTTTATAATTTTGTGAGTCCTTAAATCGACTGCGAATAGGTAGCGTGTTAACATAAAAACCAATCTGATTTTTTAGATCCGAGTGATCCCTTCCTGCTATCGGCGTTCCTACAATAATGTCCTCCTGTGCTGAATATTTATGCAACAATATATTAACGGCTGCCAAAAGGCCTATAAAAAGAGTCGTGTTGTTCTCCCGGCAAAGCATTTGTAACTTTTGACTTTCTGAAGCCGAAAGCATCCTTTGAACAACACCACCTCTGTAGGTTTTAACGGAAGGCCGTAGTTGATCACCTGGGATATTCAGAACAGGAAGCTCTCCGGAAAACTGATTTAACCAATAGGACTTATGCTCAAGCATTGAGTTTTGTTTCAACTGTTTCTGTTGCCATTGTGCATAGTCCTTATATTGAATTTTTAAAGGTTCCAAGGAGTTCAAAACGCCCCCTTTGTTATAAGAGTTGTAGAAAAATAAAAGCTCTTTAATCAAAACTCCCATCGACCAACCATCACTAATTATATGATGCATTACATAGCTGAATACCCATTGTTGGTCGCCTGATTGATATAATTTAGCCCGAATAAGCGGGCCGTTGGCCAGATCGAAAGATAATCCCGCATCTTTTGCCGCTTCTGATTTAACAAGCGACGCAACATCCTTCTTACCACGCAGATCGTTGTACACTAACTGAAAACGGGAAGCATCTACTTCATGAATTATTTGATACACCTGGCCGTCCTGATCCTCATGAAAAACCGTGCGCAAACTTTCATGGCGCTCTATAACGGCCAGAAAAGAATAAGACAATGCGTTTATATCAAGATTTCCTTCTAAAAGATAACAAGCCGGCATATTATATGCGATATCACCTTTTTCAAATTGACTTAATATCCATAACCTTTGTTGGGAAGATGACAACACATAGGAAGTGCCGGGCTCAGCCAATGGTATAGGATCAAGCAAATGATTAATTTGGTTTCTTTTCAGGTATGAAACGATCGAATTTTTATTCGAACGAATCTTCGCCAATAAAGACTCCTCTAAAACAGGTTTTGAAGAGGTAACTTTCAGGTTGTCATCGATCAAATCCAGGCGGATACCGGATCTCCGTAACTCTGTAATAACCATTTCAATATCGTTTTCACGAAAGCTGAGCTCTGCCATTAGCGTCTACTAAGTATTGGTTTCATTAATTGAATGATAGTCATATTTCGACACTTATCCATTGGATGGAATAGTATGCGCAAACATTATCAACAGCGCCTATTTCTTAAGAAAAACTTCAGGCTGGCTGTCATTATAGGAGAATAGGTATTACTTATCATATAAAGTAAAATGATTCAATTTTCAGTTTTTATGTTTCATTCTGAGGGTTGAATGTTAGAATAGATCGCCCCATAATTTAATAAACATAGGTATGTCATGCAGTTGAAATACCAGGAAAATAAAAATATAAGGCTTATAATTAATGCCTTTTTTAACAGCCAGAAATAGCATTGTTAAAATAACCAGGTCAGTAAAACACATTACAATGGCTTCGGCTACTGGATAAGTTGGATTGAATACCCCTAATGCTCTTGTCAGACTCGGATTAATAAATATAAAACCTGTAGCAACCATATATATTCCATGCAAAAAAGGATTGCGCCTATAGACTAATGCAAGCACGTAAAAAAGAAGGAATTGAAAGGCATGCACTTCCTGTGAATGCATTATGATGATTACATCTAGCAGCGAGTATTCCTCAAGGTGATACTTATTGTAGTATCTTATCATCAGGAAAATCAGTGATGCTAAAATAAGCGGCGCAAGTACATAAGTTATTTTACCCAAACATTTATGCCATTTGTACTTTTTATAATGTACCAGAATAGGCTGCACAAAAAGCAAGAGTACCCAGGACATTAAAAAAGTAAAATGCCAATGTAATAAAACCGGGGTTTTTTCAAAATGAGGAATCAGTCCAAAATATGTTTTAAAAAAACCCACAAATACAAAAAAGAGTAAAATCAATGAGAAATAGATCCCGCCTTTGTATACAAATTTATAGTTGTTATTCATTATTAGTATTTAAAGGATGAATATAATATTGGTATTTTAAAAAAAAGCAGGCTTCAGACGGATTTGTATATGAATATTTTGCTACGCATTTAATCATTCAGCACATCATTAAAATCCACTTCCATATTTGCAAAGAGAAATGCCCATTTATCGGTTTGACTGTTTATTATTTGTTCGGTTGATTTTCCGGCACCGTGACCCGAGTTTATCTCAACACTGATTAGCACAGGCGCAGTACCTTGCTGGGATTCCTGCAAGCCAGCTGTAAATTTAAACGAGTGGGAGGCAACAACTCTGTCATCATGATCTGCTGTAGTAATCAGGGTTGCCGGGTATTTTCCAGGTTTCAAATTATGATACGGTGAATATCCCAGAAGGTATTCAAACATTTCAGGGGAGTCTTCTGGTTGTCCATACTCATGTGCCCATGCTTCGCCAAGCGTAAATTTATTATACCGTAACATATCCAGTACAGCCACATCAAGCAACGCGACTTTGCAGAAATCAGGCTGTTTTGTTATAGTAGCACCTACTAATAAACCACCATTGGAGGCACCGGAAATGGCCAGATATTCTTTCGAAGTATACCTATGTAAAAAAAGGTATTCTGCTGCAGCGGCAAAATCATCAAACACATTGTGCTTATTAAACTTGGTTCCTGCATCGTGCCAGTTCTTACCATATTCTCCGCCGCCGCGAACGTTAGGCACCGCATAAACACCGCCCTGCTCCAAAAATATTATGTTTGATGTGCTGAAGTTTGGTGTCAGGCTGAAACCAAACCCTCCATAAGCATGCAAAAGTGCAGGGTTTTTCCCATTCAGAACAATCCCCTTTTTGTGTGTGATAATCATTGGAATCTGTGTTCCGTCTCCCGATGTATAAAAAACCTGCTTGGATTCATATTTTTCCTGATCAAAGCAAACGTCTGAGCTTTTATAAACTTCTGAGATCCCTGATGAGATATCATATTTATATATTGTTGGCGGACAGATATACGATGTGAATACATAATATGTTTCCTTCTCCCCTATGCGGGTTCCAAACCCTGATGCAGTTCCCGCTGAAGGAAAATTCAGCGTATGCAATAATTCTCCATCCATATTGTATTGACAGACAAATGATATGGCGTTTTTGGCATAATTGCAAAATAGAACACCTCCACCGGTTGAAGCAGTAAACACATTTTCTGTTTCGGGCAAAAAGTCCTCCCAGTAGTTGGGCGTGGGATTATTAAAATCTACAGTTACTACTTTAAAATTTGGTGCGTGTAAATTTGTATAAATGTATAACCGGCTTCCAACATTAGTCAAGACACTTGTCTGGCTATCAAAATTGTTTACAATACATTTTATTTCTCCATCTTTTTCGGATAGGTCTTTTATGTATAATTCATTGTCGGTGGCTGCCATTGCTGTTCCAATCACTAAAAAACGCTCATCTTCGGTAAGATAAGCTAGTACAAAGCGCCTGGGATCTTCAGCATTACCGAATATCATCTCATCATCACTCTGTGGTGTCCCGATCTTATGATAATAAAGGGTAGCAAATTCCTTTTTTGCGGATAGATCATTAGCTGCTGGGTAACGGCTATAAAAAAAACCATCGTTTCCTTTCCATGCAACGAAAGAAAATTTAATGTTGATCAGAATGTCGCCAATCATGCTTTTATCATGGGTATTCATTACCATAACCTTCCGCCAATCTGAGCCAGATTCTGATATTTGAAATGCAGCCAGACTAACGTCTTTGCTGAAATCAATCCCCGACAGGGAAATGGAACCGTCTATTGAAAACATATTTGGGTCAATGAAAACTTCGGTTTCTCCATTATCGTCCTGTCTGTATAGCACTGAATGATTCTGTAGACCATTATTTTTATAATAATAAGTATATGGGGCCAACCTAAAAGGAACACTGTATTTTTCGTAATCCCATATTTTGTTAAGCCTTTGTCTTATGCTTTCCCGAAAGGGTATTCGTGAAAAATAATCCTGCGTGATACTATTTTCCTGCTCGATCCATTCCTTGGTATCAGAGGTACTGTCGTCTTCTAGCCAACTATAAGGGTCGCTTATTATTCTATTAAAGTAAGAATGGGTTATGCCTGATTTTTTTGCTTTTGGATATACCCATTTCCCTACATTCATTTCCTGTAATTGTTTAATTGGGTCGATATTCAACTAAATGTTTTTCAGTAATACGTTAACCGTACACATGTGATAGCTTTTCAATGGAAAAATATTTTCCTTTTGCACCGTTATTTCAATATCCGCCTAATCCCATTTGCATTTTCGATTAGTTCCTGAAGATATACATAGTTGCCTTTTTCAAGACTTACTTTAAACTTACGCAGTTGGCTAATATGCTCATTAAGTACATCGAGGATATTTTCTCTATTTTGTATAAATATGTGCAGCCACATAAGCGGATCACTTTTTGCCAGTCGTACAGTACTTTCAAAACCTCCGCTGGCCAGTTCAAAAATAGTATCCTCTTCACGTTCCTTTTCAAGTACTGTATTTGCCAGCGCAAAAGAAATGATGTGTGAAATATGACTAACATAAGCTACGTGTACATCATGATCTTTTGCATCCATATAAACGATACGCATGCCTAACGCGCGGTAAACTTTCTCTACCATATTTATTGCATCTATATCACTTTTTTCCTTGTTACATATTACAGTAGCCCTGTTCACAAAAGCTCCCCTAACAACTGAAGCGGGTCCGCTGTTTTCAGTTCCCCACATCGGGTGAGTGCCAACAAATCTTCTACGGTTGGTATGGTATGCAATAACGTTGAGCAACTCTTCTTTGGTGGAACCAACATCCATCAGAACCTGCTTATCAGTTAAATCTAAAATAAGTGGCAGAAGCTTTACAGCGATGTTCACCGGTACAGCAAGGATAACAAGATCAGATAGTGGAAGGGCATCTTCCCACGACAATACTTCATCCACTAAGTATAGCTCTAAAGCTTTCCTTTGGTGCATTATATTATCATCAACACCAATGATTTTATCTGCAAATCCTTTTTCTTTTAGGGCT
This sequence comes from Chitinophagaceae bacterium, assembly GCA_019752295.1. Taxonomy (GTDB): domain Bacteria; phylum Bacteroidota; class Bacteroidia; order Chitinophagales; family Chitinophagaceae; genus Sediminibacterium. The sequence continues at coordinate 47,236 of JAIEMK010000035.1, forward strand.
AAAGCCATAGAACCACCTATCAGGCCAGTTCCGATGATTGTTATTGTCATTTAACCAATAATGAATGAAAATGGATGCCGCAATGCAATGTCCTAAGTGTAACAGTCCCCATAGTATTTATATAATTATATGCTGAAATATCTCTGGAGAATCTTTTCCTAAAATCAGAATTACCTCCAGGATTTTTTGACTGAGATTGACTGACCCTGTATGGAAAATTTCTTTTTGTTTTTCCTTATTATCAATATATTTTATTAAAGAATTCTGAGGCTGGTCATTTAATGAAATAAACGATGTATATATCTTAATAATCTCATCCACCAAAGGTTCCAGTTCAATGGTATAACGTTTTAATTCAACCAATCTTTGTATGGGTTTCATTTTTATAATTTCAAATATAAAATCTTCGGTCAACGTTTTATGCCTTGACATTACCAGCATAATAAAAGAATAGCAGGCAATTTTTTTACTGAAGATCACTTTAAAATTATAGACATGACCCCATTCATTTTTCTCATCATCATTCTTTTGATACAAACCATATAAATGAAGCGTTTTCCAGTAGCGAATAATATCATTTACCAGGAAAACGGGTGTAAATCCCAAGGGGCTTATATACAAATCGTTGTTACAATATGCCGATACAATCGTTTTCCCGGCCTCATAATAAAAATCCTCGTTATACACAGGGCACCCTTCCAACAGAAGAGACATTCTTGCAGTAAGCGATCCATTGCCGTCATCATCAGGAATTCCTAACTCCTCAATTATATTTTCAAGGTAATGTATATTCAAAAATTCACCGTCATTGCTAAAAGAAGGAAATCCCAATTCAGCGATTATCCTTATCAGTTCTGCATCAATGATCGTTTTTGATAATTTTGAAACCTTTTGTGTTTCTTGTTTACCTGATTTTATTAAGAACAAATCAATACCTGAAAAAGGATTCCCTTCATGTCGTCCAAGTGCCCCACCAACATAAATGCACAAACCTGTATACTTTTTTAATTCATTAATCTTGCTGATTTGAAATATTATTTTATTTAATTTGTCAGTAGAATATTTCTTGTAATTTTCTATTATTTCGGCCGGAAGATGCATGTATAATGCTTTTATATATAAGATCGCAGACTATCCTGTGGTTTTCAGCAAAACCTAGAACCCGCGTAATGGTACCTTTTTTCTCTGTAACCAGTTATTTTCCGGGTATACTGCTTTACTGTTGATAGTATGAATAGCATATGCCTGGCGGGAATGTTTACTGGTATTGTGCAAACTTAAATGCGGTAATAAACCATGCAGTACGATACAGGCTCCCTTTTTCACCTCCAATGGGATTAAGTCATTATCAGGGATCGGGCTAGTGTCTAATTTTTCTATACCTGTAGTACCATCGTCTTTTCGGTAAAAACGTTGCCTCAACGATGTATGATGCCCGCCTGGCTTTGCCCACAAGCAGCCATTTTCGATAGTTGCATCTTCAAGGGCAAACCAGAAGCCAATACACGAATCAGGCTCAGTATATGTAAAAGTTGAATCCTGATGTAAGGATAACCCTCCGCCTATCCGGGCATGTTTAAAGATGTATACACTCTGGATGATAATATAATCTTTCAATTCAAGATCAATGGTAGCAAGTTGTCTGAGTTTTTCAGAGTGAGAAAAATTATCAAATACTGGATCAAGATCGTGCAGGGCGTATCCAATTCGGCTCAGGTAATTTCCTGCCGGCTGGCGCAATGTATCATTCTCGTCAAAGGCATCGTTTTCAAAAAAATAAGAAATGTTATCCCCTGAGGCAAGAAAATAATCATTACTCGCCTTGGACTGATTCGATGTCTGAAAAAGGGAAACCTGGTCTTGCCCTTTGAGTGACTCAGAAAGTAGCCTTGCCCTTTCTATTAATTTGTCGCATTCTTCAGGCGTGTTAAATGAATCTAAAATCAGGAATCCATTTTTGAAGAATTCCTCTTTTTTACAGTTCATAGTGTACGATTTTAAAAATGAAAATTCACGTTAGAACATATTCAGTTGACTAAAAATTACTTTTGCCAAAAACAATCACACAGAACCCTGCCACATCATATTAAAACTGATATTCTTTTTTACAAACTATTACAGCAATTACAACATTAAATTTGAATAATTAAACCCTGATAAAAGCCAGCATTACTATTGAAGGCTGTCATAGCATTTTTCTATTATGTCAACGATACTCTGTGGATAAGAATGAATAAAAAAGTGATCCCCGTTAAATATTTTAAAGCTGAACGAAGACTTAGTAAATTTTTCCCAGTTAGTGATGCTATCTACATTTTCTTCTTTATCACCCATCATGGCATATATTGGGACGTTCACAATACAGTCGTCAAGTGCATTTTTCTCTACCACTTCAAAATCAGCACGTAAAATTGGAAGATAATAATTCATTAACTCGGGGTCTTCACAAAAACCCGGTGGCATTCCCCCAAGATCAGTCAACTCTTGTATTAAATGTCTGTCCTCTAACGAATGCCAACTCCTGCCCATATTAACCCCAGGGCCAGCGCTCCCGCTTACAAAAAGAAATGCTGGCGATTGATGCATTATTTCCATTCTAATAACTATACCCAGAGCGAGGTATGCCCCCATGCTGTGTCCGAATAACATACATGGAGAGCCATTACGTAACTTAGTAATCTGTTGAACTAAATCAGATACTGCTGAATCAAAATCTTTTAATAAAAGTTCATTTGATCTTTTACCTCTTCCTGGGAGCTCTAAGGGAACGACTTCGAGCTTTTTTAGAAGTGGTGTCATAAATCGAAATGAATAATAGTTCCCTCCGGCAAAATGCAATAAAAACAATTGTGGCTTTCCCATCTTATCAATACATTATCACTCTATCTATTTTATATTTTCCCTGATTGATTGAAAAAAAATATGATAATATGTAAACGACTCTTATATTTTTAGCGGACCTATCAAGATTCTGTTAATCCAAAGTAGAAATTAATCACTAAGCATGCCTTCGGCTATGTAACTCACATTTTGAGTTTTCTAAAGAGAAAGTCTACAATAAATAAATACTTTAGGAATCAATCCCACATAGGTATCTGCACACTCAAGATTCTATCAAATAGCGAAAAGTCTTAGCTAATGATAAATAAGCACGACTATTTTTCAACAGCCATGAGATAAATAATAATTGTTGGGGGAGTAAAAAATAATTGTTGGGGGAGTAAAAAAAATCTGGTTACATAAATTTTTTCAAATTAAGAAACCGGAGTAAATATATTATTTATTAATAAATTACAAAATATTTTTTTTCGGGCGCAAACAGCCTCCGCAATATCCAAACCAGTTCAACAACCCTAAAAATAGTATATTACAGGAGTATCCCATGTTAAATAAAAAAGAATTTATTACAATACTTGTTATCAGAAATTCTAAAAACCTGAACTCAGGGATTGACTATTACCAATGCTAATGAATGGACAGGTAAAAATTAAATAAGCTTTGGAAGTCTCAGTGTTTCGATAAAAATAAAATTAATAATTATGCAAATGTCTGGAGTGTAATATAGAAAAAAGTGCTTGCAGAGAGATTATAAATTCAAACAAGGACACAACTGAAGATGAGATCAATAGATTAAAACAAAAAATCAACTTCCCATATGATTACAATTATAAAACAAAAAAATATGAAGCAATCTCTGAGATCGATTTTAAAAATCGCTATCCCTTTGCTTACGCATATTTGGAAATCCCATCAAGTAAAATTTCTGCGTTGTCTTCTGGTGAATTTGTAGATATGGTGGCAGATGATCCACAAGAAAAAATTAAACTTAAAATGTTTCACTCACAGATTATCCATGATTTAGAATCGGCAAACAAGGGAATGGAATCATTTAAGCCAATTCCCACAGTTGAAACGGTCAATCAATATCAAGTGATAGATAAGTTCTTTCAGATCAATATGATGTTCATTCACTAATTGAAAAGGAGCTAAAGAGACTTATAGCACTAAAAGGAAAAGATAGAATCCTGAGTTGATTTCAACAGAGAGCAAGTGAGTCAATTTCTGTAAATTCAAAAAAAATAAAACATTCAATAAATCATTTGTAGATGCTCAAGTGTAACACGATGAAGGAAAAACTTCCGCAATATGAAGGAAATGTACACCTTATGAAAAGTACATATGAAAAGTTAGTAGTATTAAATGAAGATTTTTCAATCACTGATATCCCTGATCATCATCTTAATGCTCCCGTTGAAGTTTTTTCATGGGTAGAGATTTTATCTGATAAAGAGTTAAAAGAAATTAAACAAACCATTCTGGCACTTTTTAGGGAAAAAGTTTCAAAACAATGCGTAGCATCAAAAGAAGATTTGATCTTAACTAAAGAAAAAATCGAAAACTATACACCTGTTCAAAAAGCTTAATGGTTAAATTCGAAATTTTTAGCTGTTAACTAGAAATGAAAAAATGTCCAAAAGTGCTTTTTTTTAGTTAAAAATTAAGAATTAAGGAGTTTTCTATGAAAACAATAAAAGGCAAACTTAAATAATTCTTAATTCTTATTTATACTGAGGCTTTTTTTATGCGGTTATTTATATATTAAACCAGCTTCAATTTTTAACTCTTAAT
>JAIEMK010000056.1 GCA_019752295.1 Chitinophagaceae bacterium
GTACCGGTACCGTCTGATACGTCATAACCCACATTGAGGACGGTGTGTAAATCAGGTAAGAAATGCAATTTATAATCAACCACAATATTTCCAATACTTCTCTGAACATTACTTCTGTCGTCTCTCTGCATTAACTGACCCAATGGATTTCTTGGAGCAAGTGCTTCCAATCCTGTAGTTCCTATATTATTAGCATTCAACCACTCCCAGTATCCACCATATCTTGCACTACCAGAGTAAACGGGTTGTGTAGGATCGAAAGAAGCAGCAGCGCCAATAGCACCTTCATTCGCAAAGCGACTCTTACTAAAAGCTCCTTTTAAGTTGATATCGATCTTTAAATGGTTATCCAATAAAGTTGGATTTAAAGTAAGACCAAAAGAAGTACGTTCTAAATTTCCGGTTTTCAAAATACCATTCTGATTCAGATAACCAATAGAAGCGCGGTAAGGTAAATTTTTTGTACCTCCCGAAATGCTCAGGTTATTATCTGTTCCAATAGCTGTTTGATAAATTTGATTCTGCCAGTCTGTACCTGATGTACCCAACTTAGAAATGATACTCGCATTTGCATTTGCTTTTACGATTGCAGTAACATCACTTGCAGAAAGGATATCTGCTTTTTTAGAAATTGTTGCAGAAGATAATTGAGAACTAAAATTAAATTTAGGTTTTCCTTGTTTACCTTTTTTAGTGGTAATCAGGATAACACCGTTTGACGCTCTTGAACCATAGATAGCTGCCGCAGATGCATCTTTTAAAACTGTAAAAGTTTCGATGTCGTTAGGGTTGATCATGCTCAATGGGTTAGCAACGCCGGAAATTCCAGCATTGCTCAGTGGCAGTCCATCTATTACAATCAAAGGATCGTTACTTGCACTCAAAGATGCGCCTCCACGAATACGAATAGTACTTCCGGCTCCCGGAGCACCACCGTTTGAAGTAATTGCCACACCGGCAATTTTACCGCTGATTAATTGTTCAGGTGTTGTAATTGCACCTTTCACAAAATCTTTTGAGCTTACGGTAGAAACCGAACCCGTTAAATCTTTTTTACGTGCAGAACCATAACCAATAACTACTACTTCACTTAAAGCAGTGTTGGCTTGTTCCAGTTGAATTAAAATTGTTCCGCTAACGATACCTACTTCTTTTGTTACATGGCTTACCGAAGTAATCACCAGTGTAGTTGCTGAAGCTGGAACTTTTAGGCTAAAAGAACCAGAAGCATCAGTTGATACTCCAATTTTTGTTCCTTTAACCAACACAGAAGCCCCTGCAAGCGCGCTTCCGTCTTTTGAATCTGTTACCTTTCCGGTAACCACTTTGTCTTGAGCTATAGCCGGCATCGCAAATGCAAGCATTGCCGTAACCAAGACTAATAGCAATCGTTTGATGTTCATAAATAGTGGTTTTTGTATATAAATATTTATCTGAAAAATGTTTGGATTTGCCTTTATAAAATGCATTAACCAGGAGCAGGAATTAAAGTCATAGTATTGAATTTTAATGATGGCATGTATTTTATTTTTGGATGACTAACTTCTCTATTTTTTGTTTTCCGTTCACCAATAACTGTAGCAAGTACAATCCGTTTGATACCCCTGCAATTGAATTAACAGAACTATTCAAACTCACTGTATGAATTCCTTTCGACTGATATCCTTTATAAACAGAGCTAATGCGATTTCCCGATACGGATAAAACATTAATCGAAACCTGTCCGCTCTCAGGCAAGTCGTATCTGATGGTTGCATTCTGACGTGCAGGATTGGGGGCAATTGTCATCTGCATATTCAAACTGATGGGGCCTGAAGGAATGATAGCAGTTGCCACAGAATTCTTTACATCTTTGCTAGTGTACACATAATACTCGCCCGGCTGCAGATTAATGGTTTCCAAAGCGCCGGTAGCAGCCCGGGTGGTTCCTGTTAAATAACTATACCAAGTTCCTGTACTTGGAAATGTAACTGAAACAGTAGAAGCCGCTACATCAAAATTTCCAATCACTACAACATTCAAAGAGTCTGAAATGAGTTTCAGCCATTTTGCTGTACTCGCCAGATCATAACTTGAATTGCTGGTAGTAAATGTGGTTAGATAATTTGATTTTAGTTTTAATGCAATCAATTGTGCATATACATTGTAGAGCGACTTGCGGTTTACATTATTATAATAGTCCCATTTAATCGGCTTGGTGCTTAATCTGCAATTGTTGGGATCAACAGTTACGCCATCGCTGCAAGTATTGATAGAATAATCATATCCTAACTCACCAAACTGCCATAACAATTTTGGGCCCGGAATCATTGCCCAGAATGCAGTTGCCATTTCGTTACGCTTGAGTGCAGTTGCCGGATCTTTTACATTGTAAGAGCCTGCAGAGCTTCCGTAATTGATATTTTTATAATTCAATCTTTCTTCATCATGGCTTTCCATGTAGCCCACCAAATGCGGCTTAGACCAACCTCTTGTAGGGCTATTAAATACAACGCTTTGAAAATCCGATCCTGTAGCGTATCCCATTGTAGATTGGTTGAAACTATAGTTAGCATTACCCCAGAGCAACATGCCGTAATTGGATAATTCAATTTCTTCCTGATTTGCTGCAAAATGCTCCAGAATACAATATGCATTTGCAGATTGCGTTTGCATTTTATCATAGATTCTCTTCCAAATAGCTACCCTGCTTGCATCATAATTACCCCAAGCACCTACATCGGAAGGATTATTGGTTTGCGTAAATCCTTTTGAAAGATCCCATCTAAAACCATCTACTTTATAATTGGTAAGCCAATGATCCATTACTCTGTCCACAAAATCTTTTGTAGCCTGTGATTCATGATTAAAATCGTAGCCAACATTGTATGGATGTTTTGCAACAGGATTAAACCAAGGACTGTTTGCAGCGGGCCTATTATTTGCCCCATCCCAGTATAGTTGCACCATGGGTGATTGTCCGAATGAATGGTTCATTACCATATCCATGATCACAGCAATACCCTGACGATGACATTCATCAATGAACTGCCGCACAGCAGTTTCGGTTCCATATGCTTTATCAGGAGCAAAATAAAAACTTGGATTATATCCCCAACTATTATTGCCTTCAAACTCGTTAAAAGGCATCACTTCGATTGCGTTTACACCAAGTCTTTTTAAATAAGTAAGTGTATCTTTTACTGTTTGAAAATTTTGTGTTGCCACAAAATCTCTGATCAGTAATTCATAAATAACAAGGTTTCTTTTATCGGGTCTTGCAAAGTTGGTAACCTGCCAATTAAAAGCAGGCTTTGCTGTTTGTAATACACTAACAATGCCAGTTGTTTTTCCGGTTGGATACGCTTTTAAATTCGGATATGTTGTTGCTGAAATATATTGATCGTTTGAAGGATCTAGAATTTTTTCGGTATTATAATCAGCTACTTTTAAAGTGCCGTCAACAATATATTGATATGCATATTCCGCTCCTGCAGTAAGTCCTGTAATACGAAGCCAGTAAGTAGTTCCATCTGGCGTTTGGTTCATTTGATATTTACTTGCTTCTGTCCAGTTATTAAAATCACCAGCCACCGAAACCCTTGTCTTTAAAGGCGCGTAGAGCACGAGCGTAGCAGATGTATCTCCGGGTTCATAGTTGATTCCCTGTTTTACACCGGCAGGTAATGCCGCTATATTAGTTCCTCCTGCAACAAAAAAGTTGAGTGTATCTCTTGTTGTAATTCCTGCATTAGTTGCTTCGGCAATAATAGTTTGCGTACCGCTTGCTGCAATAGTACTGCTGCCTGTAATAGTTGTTGATGCTGCCTGAGTTGCAATCTGTGTTCCATTGAAATACAATTTCAGGTCCGACGACAAACTACTTTTTGCAGTAACCGCAATTGCATCACCTACTGCTTTGGTGATGATATCGGGAGTAAGTGTATAATTAGGTTGACGGAATGGATCTGTTATACGAACATAATTGGCGTTATCATAAACCGGAATGTACATATCACTTCCATCAGTATTGGCTAATTTAGAATTGCCATTTCCATTTCTGAAAAGAACAGCAATTTTTAAAATTTTTTCCGATGCATTAGTAACTCCAAAAAATGTTCTGAGTCCCCCTGTAATAGTAAACTTCCATTTATTGCTTCCGAGATAAGTACAGAGTCTGTCTGTACCCGGTGTAGCCCATGCGTATTTTACATACTGCCAATTAGTAGGTCCGGTACTCAATGAAGTAATCAAACCAATATGCACATATATATCAGAAGTAGGTGTATAATTTAGAATGCCTTTGTTACCATAATTGGCATCACACACAATATCAATGTTGCCGGTATTGTCTTGAATAAAGTCTGGGGTGGTCGATAACAACTGTGCATGCCCAAAAATTGCAGTGCAGAATAAAACTATCAGCAGGCATGTTTTTTTCATATTGGCTATCTTGTATGCAATCGTTTGCGATACTAATGTGTGAAATTAACACATTACTAACAAAGTTGTGTATTTTTTACACAAAAAAATAATTTTTTTTATCCCCTTCAAATGCAGCGTTTTTAAAAAGAAATAGTCTTAAAAAGTGCTTTTAAACTAAAAGTCTATCCCAATCCATTTCCGCTTGCTTTTCTCATACTTTTCAAAATTGAATTTGTACAACTTGCCCGGGCGGTGAGGCACATCCTGCTCCATTTCGTTGATGTCGATAAGCAGGTCCATTGAAGCAAATTTTTTGCGGAAATTCCTCCTGTCAAGGCTTACAGCTAGTATGGCCTCATAGAGATTCTGAAGTTCCCTTAAAGAGAATTTTTCTGGTAACAGATTGAAACCCAATGGATGTTCTTGAATTCTTTTCTGCAACCAGCTATAACATTCGTCTACAATTTCCTTGTGGTCGAAGGCCATATCCTTAAGGGTTGATACGCTATGCCAATTCAGATCATTGTCATGAATTTTTAGCTGATGGTGGTTTATATTCAATAAAGAACAGTAAGCAACGGTAATTACACGTCCCCCGGGGTGACGGTCAGGATGGCTAAAAGCACGAACCTGATCCAGAAATACATCATTCATCCCGGTACGCTCTTTTAAAACCCGGTAAGCGGCATCATCCAACTCTTCATTGTCTTTTACGATATCGCCTAATAACGAATAATGACCCTTATAATATTCCAGATCACTTTTAATAACTAGTACCTTTAGTTTATTTTCTTCAAATCCAAAGATGGCGCAGTCTACGGTGAGAGGGACTTTGGGATATTCGAGAACTAATTTTTTGGCATCTTTTATTAAATGCTCATGTGGTTTTTCTGCAGCAGTTTTTCTTTTCATAGTAGCAATAAGTTAGAGCCTTGGGCAAGCACCCTTTATAATCGAAATGGTAAGGTACTAAATTTTATAATAATGTGTACCTTTTACATAGTAGGATTCAATAAATAACTTCCAGTCCCTAACTTTATCGCCCAATCTTTTTTAATGTATACAGCCGCTCAAACTCAGTTCCTACAAGCCATCAGTAAGCAGTTTTTAAATGAGCCCTTGCATGAGAATGCGCTTACCGAACAATTACAAAATCTGAAAGACGTAATTCGTTTTCACGAATACCGCTATTATATATTAAACGAACCCTTATTGGCCGATACAGAATATGACCAACTCTATAAGCAATTAGAAAATTTTGAGAAACATCACCCCCTTCTAATCTCAGCAGATTCACCCACACAAAGGGTTGGCAATAGTTTGAATCAAAGTTTTCAAACGGTTCCTCATCTGGTGCCAATGCTTAGCCTCGATAACAGTTATAACGCAGAAGACCTTCGGGATTTCGACAGGAAAGCCCGCGAGTTAAGTGCTGTAAATGAAATAACTTATTGCATAGAACCAAAATTTGACGGGGCAAGTATTTCGCTGATTTATGAAAACGATCAACTACTAAGAGGTGTTACCCGGGGTGATGGAGTGGAGGGTGAAGAAATAACCACCAATATCAAACAGATTCGCTCTATTCCGCTTACTGCAAAATTTTCTGAATATGGAATACAGCAAATTGAAATCAGGGGCGAGATCATTATGAATAAAGATGCTTTCGCTAATTACAATAATTACCTGATAGCACAGGGATTCAGCCCTCTTGCCAATCCACGAAATGCAGCAAGCGGAAGTTTAAGGATGAAAGATCCCAAAGAAGTGGCGCAAAGAAATTTAAATGCTTTTCTGTACCATATTAGTTATTACTCCAGCATAGATGGCAAGCCGGTGGAAGCATTATCAACTCACGCTGGGTCGCTACAAGTATTGTGGGAACTGGGTTTCAGGAGTCCTCAAAAAGAAAAGCGTGTTGTACAAGGTATACAGCCTGTTATTGATTATTGTTTGGAATTTGAGAGCAAAAGAGATGAACTGCCTTATGAAATTGACGGGATGGTGGTGAAAGTAAATGAATTGTCGATGCAGGATCAACTCGGCATGACTTCGCATCATCCGCGCTGGGCAATTGCATTTAAATTCAAAGCCCGCCAGGCAACTACCATCTTGAGGTCAATTGAATTTCAGGTTGGCAGAACGGGGGCCGTTACTCCTGTTGCTAAACTAGATCCTGTGTATTTAGCGGGAGTAACCGTATCCAGTATATCGGTACACAACGAAGAATATATCAGAGAAAAGGATTTGAAAATTGGAGACCATGTACTGATAGAAAGGGCAGGTGATGTAATTCCCCAAATTGTAAAATCTCTAGCTGAGCTCAGAAGCGGAAAGGAAACATCAATCGAATTTCCCAAAAATTGTCCTGTTTGTAACAGCGAATTATTTAAAGAAGAAACCGAAGCAGTTTGGCGCTGCATTAATATTGAATGCGAAGCGCAGGTGGTTGAAAAGATGATTCATTTTGTAAGTAAGGACGCCATGGATATCAAAAGTTTTGGTGAAGCCAATGTGCGCAAGTTTTATGAATTGGGATATTTGAAAGATATACCAGGCATATATCAATTGCCCTTCGATAAAATAGCTTCGCTGGAGGGCTTTGGAAAAAAAAGTATCGAAAACCTTCTGCAGGCAATTGAAGCATCCAAACAACAACCATTGCATCGATTGATCTATGCACTGGGCATTCGTTTTGTAGGAGAAACTACCGCAAAAACCTTGGCAAATGCTGTTGAAAATATCTACGATTTTATTTCAAAGGATGAAGCTTCCTTATTATTATTAGAAGATGTTGGAGTGAAAGTTGCCAAAAGCATTCACGGTTTTTTTCAGAACGAACAAAATATTGAAATACTACGTCAGCTTGAAGCCTTGGGATTACAAATGAATAATTCAAAAAAGGAAGCCGCAACCACGAATAGTCTGGGAGGGCAAACCTTTTTATTTACAGGAAGCCTCAACAAACTAAAAAGATCTGAAGCCGAAGAATTAGTAGAACAAAACGGCGGTAAAATTGTTAGTGGCGTAAGCAGCAAATTAAATTACCTGATAGTGGGCGAAGACGCTGGCAGCAAATTGGAAAAAGCAAAAAAAATAAATAGCATTCGGATTCTTACGGAAGAAGCTTTTTTAACTTTAATTCATCAAAATCAATCATAAGATGTTACAAGCAAGCACCTTAAAATTCTTACAAAATCTTAAGAAAAATAATAGCAAAGAATGGTTCGATCTGAATAGAAAAATTTATGAATCAGCTAAAACTGATTTTGCCGATTTGGTGAATGATGTTATCAAAAGCTTTGGGAAAAAAGATGCAGGCATTGCAAATCTTTCTGCAAAAGAATGTGTTTTTAGAATCAACAGAGATGTGCGTTTCAGCAAGGATAAAGCTCCTTACAAAATAAATATGGGAGCAAGCATTAGCGCAGGTGGAAAGAAGTCGCCGCTCGCAGGATATTATTTTCATCTGGAACCGGGTGGTAAAAGTTTTGCCGGAGGGGGGCTGTATATGGCTGAACCGGATAAGCTTAAAAAAGTAAGACAGGAAATAGATTATAACTGGGCTGAGTTTCATAAAATTCTGTTGAATAAAAAATTCAAAGAGCAATATGGAGATCTGGATAAATCGGAAGGAATGACTCTTGTGAGGGAACCAAAAGGATATGAAAAAGAGAATCCAGCTATCGATTATATTAAATTAAAAAGCTGGGTTGCGCTCACGCCAATTGCCGATAAATCATTAACCGAAAAAGATTTGACCAAAACTATCTGTACTGCCTTCGAAACACTTCAGCCGCTGATTATTTTTCTCAACAAGGCGTTGACAGACTAATATTATTTATGCAGTTTTTTGAAAGCTTTGCCGATATGCTCAATTACATCTGAAGCTAATAATGATTCTACTGATTGATGCTCCATGGCCAGATCTGCTGCCAGTCCGTGCAAATAAGCCCCAAGTATTGCAGCAACAGCAGGGACATAGCCTTGTGAGAGTAAAGCTGTAATAATACCTGTTAATGTATCGCCTGAACCTGCTTTTGCTAATCCCGAATTTCCTGAAGGGTTAAAACTTGCAGTTCCATTATCAGCGATCAATGTATAGTGGCCTTTTACCAAAATAACAAGCTTATATTTTTTAGATGCTTCAACAGCTTTATGCCATCTTTCAAATTCGTTTTCTGAAGCTCCGAATAAGCGGTCAAATTCTTTTGGATGTGGAGTGAGTATGGAGCCGGGTTGTAAATAATTTAAGAAATCCTCATTTGCCGAAATTAAGTTCAAAGCATCTGCATCCAATATCATCGGCTTTTTAAAAGTCTGCAATACCATAAGGATCGTTTCTTTTGCGGAAGCGTCAACACCAAGTCCGGGGCCAATTCCAATAGCAGTATATTTTGTCCAGTCAATTCCATTTTCATTTCTATGAATAATCATTGCCTCGGGTATCGCACAATGCACGCACTGTTCAGTATTTTCCGGTATGGCTACTGTAAGCATACCCACACCCGAACGCATGCAGGCCTTTGCACTAATAATTGCCGCCCCCATTTTTCCGGAACTTCCTGCTATTAAAACTGCATGTCCGAATTTGCCTTTATGAGAAAAAGCTGATCTCGATTTGAGTAGTGTTGCAATTTTTTCTTTTGCCGTTAAAGTATAATCGGCCTTCACTTCGTTCAAAAACTCTTTTTCCAACTGTATGTTCAGCACATGCACTTTCCCAAAATATGCTTCGTTTTCGGCAGCCAGAAAACACAGCTTTAATGATTGAAATGTAAGTGTAGTTTTTGCTTTAATAACCGTATTGGCTTTCGAAGACTGATCTAAAAATAATCCTGAAGGAATGTCGATCGAAATTATTTCAGCACCCGACAAATTCATATGCTTCACCAATAATTCGGGTAAATTTTTTAAAGCTGCATTTAAGCCGGTCCCAAAAATTGCGTCGATCAAAATATCATTTTGATGCAATAAAGGAAATGCTTCTTCCGACTGTATAAAATGAATCTCTTTGGTAAAAGCATGTAAGCGATGCAGGTTTGTTTGAAAATCGTTTGATCCTATTTTTCCCGTCTCAAGGATATAAACAGATGGCTTTAGTCCCCTTCCCACCAATAATCTCGCAATGGCCAGACCATCTCCTCCATTATTTCCCTTGCCGCAAAAAATTTTGATATTTTTTTCCTGGGATAAATGCTTCATAATGAATTCAACACAAATCATGGAAGCTCGTTCCATCAATTCAATAGAACTGATGGGCTCATGACTAATTGTGTATGCATCCCATTGTTGAAACTGTTTTGCAGAAAGAAGTTTCATGTGTTTATTAATTGATTTTGGCTACATGGATTCGCTAACGAACATTTCAGTTGGTGTCAAATTTTTGTTATGCTCGTTTCATGTGTTTTTTATTGATTTTGGCTACATGTAATTCGCTAACGAACATTTCAGTTGGTGACAAATTTTTGTTATGCTCATTTCATGTTTTAGATTCAGTTATAAAGTTACTGAACCATTTTCTGATTTTCCCAAAACAAAAGCCCCCGAAAGTCGGAGGCCTTTGCAAAAAAAAACACAAAATTATAAGAGCCCTTTACTAATCATATATTCTGCAATCTGAATGGCATTGGTAGCTGCACCCTTCCTTAGGTTATCGCTAACAATCCACATGTTCAGAGTTTTGTCCTGTGTTTCATCCCTGCGCAATCTGCCTACAAAAACCTCATCCTTTTCGTGAGCCCATAAAGGCATCGGATAGATTTGATTAGCATCGTCGTTCTGAACAATAATACCCGGCGCTTTTGAAAGAATATCTTTTACTTCAGCCAGATCGAATTCGTTTTCAAATTCTACGTTTACACTTTCGCTATGCCCACCCACTACCGGAATACGCACAGTTGTTGCAGTAACACGGATAGAATCGTCTTGCATAATCTTATTGGTTTCATTTACCATTTTCATTTCTTCCTTGGTATATCCATTCTCCAAAAATGAATCGATTTGAGGAATTGCGTTCAAGTCGATCGGATATTTATAAGCCATTTCAGTTTCTACTCCTCTACGCTCATTAAATAACTGATCAACCGCTTTTTTTCCGGTGCCGGTTACACTTTGGTAAGTGCTTACAACAACACGCTTTATTTTATAACGCTGGTGCAGAGGCTGCAAAGCAACCACCATTTGAATGGTAGAACAATTTGGGTTAGCGATAATAAAATCTTCGGGAGTTAATGCCGCTGCATTTACTTCAGGTACAATCAGTTTTTTTGTGGGATCCATTCTCCATGCCGAAGAGTTATCAATTACCTTGATACCGGCAGCCGCAAACTTTGGCGCCCACTCCAGTGAAGTTCCTCCACCGGCCGAAAATATAGCCACAGCAGGTTTTGCCGCAATGCCATCATCCATACTCACTACCTTGTAAGTTTTGCCCTTAAAGCTTACTTCCTTACCTACTGATCTTTCAGAAGCTACAGGAACTATTTCAGTTACGGGAAAATTACGTTCAGCTAATACTTGCAACATTTTAGTGCCAACTAAGCCGGTGGCTCCTACTACGGCTACTTTCATTTGTTTTTGTTTATTGATTAAAAATTAAAAGGCCTCCCCGGTTTGGGAAGGCCTCTAAGTATATTTGATCATACACAACGTTGAGACACCTTCCCTTTAGAGAGGTTTCTTAATGCGTTTTGTATGTTTCATTATCATCATTGCGACGCGAAAATATTGTGAATGTGTAAATATGCCAAAAATATTTTCACATTAAAATTAAACCAATTCGATATCGAAGTTTACCAATTGTACAAATTCAGCAATTCTTGCATCGATATCAGACTTATTGATTTCTCTCAGTCTTTCGGTTCCAAATTTTTCAACACAGAACGAAGCCATAGCAGACCCAACAATAATTGCAGTTTTCATGCTCTCAAAAGAAATGTCTTTTGTTTTGGCAATATGACCTATAAAGCCGCCTGCAAAAGTATCTCCTGCTCCTGTTGGATCAAATACTTCTTCTAAAGGCAGTGCCGGGGCAAAGAAAACTTTATCTTCATGAAACAACAACGCACCGTGCTCACCCTTTTTAATGATCAGGTATTTAGGCCCCATTTTCAGAATGGTTTTAGCCGCTTTTACCAACGAGTAGTCTCCGCTAAGCTGACGCGCTTCGCTATCGTTCACCATCAAAACATCAACGAGGGCGATGGTTTTTAACAGGTCGTCCATTGCTACTTCCATCCAGAAATTCATGGTATCCATGATAATCAGCTTTGGTCTGTTAGTCAATTGTTCAATCACAGAACGCTGTACCGCAGGCACCAAATTACCCAACATCAAAAATTCGCAATCCTGATAACTGTCTGGAACAATTGGCTGAAAGTTCTCCAATACATTTAATTGCGTATCAAGCGTATCGCGCGTGTTCATGTCCATATGATAACGTCCGCTCCAAAAAAATGTCTTCTCATCTTTTTTGATCTGCACCCCTTCCAAATCCACTTTCCTATTGGTTAATGCGGTGAGTTCTGATTCCGGAAAATCGCCACCAACTACTGAAATTTGCTTAACCGGCGTAAAATTCGTAGCACACCAGGCAATATAAGTACCTGCACCACCTATAATTTTATCGCTTTTCCCAAAGGGAGTTTCAATAGCATCAAAAGCCATTGAACCAACTACTACTAAAGACATATTTTAAGGTTTGTTATTGGGTTGCGAAACTAGGTGATTTAGCTCTAAAACCCTTTATTTACGGTACTATTATTTGATAAAGCTCTAAAACCTGGCAAGTTATCAGTCGTTTTTCTGGCTTTTGGTCAGCAGCAAAACTAACAGAAGAAGTTTTTTTCGAAGAGCTTGCCCCTAACATCCGTTAGTATATTATCTTTGCGTTATGGCAAGAATTAAAACAGAAAACAACCTGTCACGCAAAGATGTGATAGTGAGTAAGGCCGCAGCTCTTTTCAGAGAGAAGGGATTTAAAGCAGCCAGCATGCGCGACTTAGCCGAATCTGTGGGAGTAGAGGCCGCAAGTTTATATAACCATATCAAATCAAAAACCGAATTGCTACATGAACTTTGCTTTAGTGTGGCCAATCGTTTTTTGCACAAAATGGATGAAGTGGAAGCCGAGCACGCTACTGCTATTGAAAAAATAGAAAAATTATTGCGCTTCCATATCAGCGAAATGATTCATCATTATGAGGAAGTGTATGTAAGCGATAGAGAGTGGAAACATTTATCTGATCCTTATTTGTCGAACTTTCAAAATCAACGCAGAATCTATCGCAAACGCTTTGCCGCCATTATTGAAACCGGGATGAGAAATTCAGAAATCAAAAAAATAGATGCCCCAACTGCAGTACTCATTATGCTACATGCTATTAGTGGTATCGAAAGTTGGCATCGTTCTACACAGAAAATCAGTGCTGAAGAATTGGAAGAAAATATGATCAGCATTCTGGTAGGTGGTTTAATTCATCGATAACACAATTTCTTCAGCACTTCATGTAGAAATACTTAAACCTGCCAATGCACTTTAAAACAGTATCTATAAAAGATGTCCGTAAAGAAACTGCTGATTGCGTTTCGGTAGCATTTGATATTCCCTCAGATTTAAAAGATTTTTTTACCTACCGGCAAGGGCAATACATTACCATTAAATTATTAATTGCAGGCCAATCGGTTCGCCGTTGCTATTCGATCTGCAGTAGTCCTCTCGAAAATGAATTACGCATTGCCATCAAGAAAGTGACGAATGGAGTTTTCTCAACTTATGCCAACGAAGTATTCAAAAAAGGAGATACGGTAGAGATGGCAGCTCCATCCGGAAAATTTTATTCGCAACTGGATGCTGCAAACGAAAATAATTATATGGCATTTGCGGCAGGGAGCGGCATTACGCCCATTATCTCCATCATTAAAACTACTCTTGCCACAGAAAAGAAAAGCAGTTTTACTTTAATCTTCGGCAACCGCAACAGATACAGCATCATTTTTAAAGATGCTTTGGAAGCATTGAAAAATAAGTATCTCCACAGGTTTCGTATTGTGTATATTCTATCAAGAGAAAAAACTGATACCGAAATAAATTCGGGTAGAATTGATGCGAATAAGTGTAGAATAATTTTCGGCAGTACCCTTGCACCTACAAAAATTAGCAAATACTTTTTGTGTGGACCCGAAGCAATGATCTTTGAGATAAAAAATTATCTCGAACAACTGGGGGTTGAAAAAAAGAAGATCCTATTCGAATTGTTTACTAGTGCAAAAGCTAATTCAAAAACTACAGTCAGCGCTACATCTTCGGTCGGAAACCCTTCCAATACCAGCAAAGTATCTGTAAAGTTGGATGGAATTTCTTCAGAATTTGATTTGCATTTTGATGGGCCCAGCATTTTGAATAAAGCTTTGTTGCTTGGAATAGAACTACCCTTTGCTTGCAAAGCAGGTGTATGTTGTACTTGTAAAGCAAAGCTTTTGGAAGGCGAGGTTTCGATGGATGCCGTATATGGATTGGAACCTGAGGAAATTGATCAGGGATATATTTTAACCTGCCAGTCGCATCCACTTACAAAAAAAATTGTCGTTGATTTTGATTCCTGATAAAAATTATTGCATCAGATAAGGTAAAATAATTTTCTGCCAGATGGCATAACCCTTCGCATTCATATGCAACTGATCACTGATAAAAATATCTGCTTTTACTTTTCCATCTATCCCTAACATATCATCGTGTACATTCAAATAAGTTGCTTTTCGATCGCTCTTAATAAATCGTTTAATTTTTTTGTTAGCCGCAACAATCAGCGGTTCTAGTCTCCAGCGACTGGGGCTGGGTTTAATTGAAACATAATCAATCTGTACATCGGGCAGGGCTTTACGTATTATTTTATGCAAAGTTTTATAGCGCTTCAATACCAGATCAGCACTAACTGTATCCGAAGCGGCAAGGTCATTTTCACCACAATAAATAAAAATCTGTTTAGGATGATAGGGAATGATGATTTGATTGGCATACCGAATTACATCGGGCAGAGAAGATCCTCCAAATCCCCTATTGATAATTGGATACCCGGGAAAATAGGATTGTACATCTGTCCATTTTGTAAATGAAGAACTCCCAACAAACAGAATTGCATTCTTTGGAGCCGGGTTGCTTGTATCTTTTTTGAGGAATGCAGCAATTTCATTTCCAAAGGGCAAGCCTTCCTGTGCATTTACTGTATTGCCAAAAATCAGGAAAAAAAACAGGTACAAACTGTATTGCGAAAACTTCCTCCTCATATCCCTAAGTTAAGGAAAGCAGAGTCAATAAGTGCAGAATTGCATTTTAAATACAATTTTTCATCGCAACTAACAAATGTTAGCAAATCGTTTTCTTTCTTTATTTTTGAACACAATCTTTTCCGATGCAAATAAGCCTTGAAGAACAGTTTCAACAAAAAATTGATCAGGAAATCAAAATTGAGCCGAAAGATTGGATGCCTGAAAAATATCGTCATACATTAATTCGCCAAATTAGCCAGCATGCTCATAGCGAAGTAGTTGGTATGTTGCCTGAAGGAAATTGGATTACCCGTGCCCCCAGTTTAAAACGAAAAGCCATCTTACTTGCAAAAGTTCAGGATGAAGCCGGACATGGACTATACCTGTACTCTGCTGCAGAAACACTTGGCATTTCGAGAGATGAAATGTATGAGCAATTGCATAGTGGCAGGGCCAAGTATTCTTCCATTTTTAATTATCCAACACTCAACTGGGCAGATATAGGAGCAATAGGTTGGTTGGTAGATGGTGCTGCAATTATGAATCAGGTGCCGCTATGCAGAACTAGTTTTGGGCCCTATGCAAGAGCAATGGTTCGGGTATGTAAAGAAGAAAGTTTTCATCAACGCCAGGGTTTTGAATGCTTATGGGTTTTGAGCAAGGGAACAGAGGAACAAAAAAAAATGTGTCAGGATGCAATCAACAGATGGTGGTGGCCATGCCTGATGATGTTCGGACCTAAAGACGATGAAAGCCCGAATACCATGCAGAACATGCAATGGAAAATCAAACGATTTACAAATGATGCATTGAGGCAGAAATTTGTAGACATGATTGCAGAACAAATAAAATTGCTTGGGATGAAATTACCGGATCCGGATTTAAAGTGGAATGAAGCAACAGCGCATTACGATTACGGCAAAATAAACTGGGATGAATTTTGGCAAGTAGTTCAGGGTAATGGCCCATGCAATAAAGAAAGACTCGCAGCAAGAAAAAACGCATGGGATGAAGGCGCATGGGTGAGAGAAGCGGCCACCGCACATGCAGAAAAGAACCAAATAAAAATAAGCAGCATGCTGCATCCAAACGATATCAATTTAGGCTCATGAAAAATTTAATTTGCAGATTTTTTTACGGCGATTACGGTGAAGAAAAAAATAACACCACCAATCTTCCGCAAGAAGAGAGCCCAGAAAACCAGTGGCCTCTTTGGGAAGTCTTTATAAGAAGCAAGCAGGGACTTGATCACAAGCATGTTGGCAGTTTACATGCTGCCGATGCAGCAATGGCTATGGAAAATGCAAGAGACGTGTATACAAGAAGAAACGAGGGGGTAAGTATCTGGGTGGTTGAAAGTAAAAATATTCATGCAAGTAATCCCGACGATGCTGCTGCATTATTTGAACCGGCAAATGACAAGATCTACAGGCATCCAAGTTTTTACGAACTGCCTGATGAATTAAAACATATGTAACAAAAGTTCAGGCAAATCAGCGCAACAAATAATAATGAAAATAAAAGCAAAAAACGATTCAGCATTTATTCAATATTTATTACACTTAGGTGATAATGCATTGATCATGTCGCATAGAAACAGTGAGTGGTGCGGACACGGGCCGGCACTAGAACAAGATATTGCATTAACAAATATTGCGTTGGATCAGATTGGGCAGGCAAGAAATTTTTATCAGTATGCTGCAGTTTTAATCAATGAATCATCAAACGAAAAACAAACGGAAGACAGTTTGGCCTATCTGAGAGATGCATGGGATTTTAAAAATTGTTTGTTGGTAGAATTACCCAACGGAGATTGGGGACAAACCATTTTGAAACAGTTTCTGATAAGCGCTTATCAGTATTATTTGTATCTGGAATTACAAAATATTCAAGACGAGCAACTTGCTGCCATTGCAGCAAAATCTGTGAAAGAATTAAATTATCATTTACGTTGGAGTGCCGACTGGGTAATGCGCTTAGGTGATGGCACATCAGAAAGTAAAAAAAGAATGACTGATGCAATTGATGCAGTTTGGAGTTATACATATGAACTGTTTGAGGTTGCCGAATACGAGAATATATTGTCAGTAGAAATGCAGTGTAAAATCAGAGAAGCGTGGATCGAAAAAATCAAAACGGTATTCGGCAAAGCTACACTTGCAATTCCCAATAGCCAATGGAAGCAAAGGGGCGGAAAACTTGGAGTGCACACCGAACACCTCGGATATATTCTTGCCGAAATGCAATTTTTGCAAAGGGCTTATCCCGGGTCGGAATGGTAATAAATTTGATAAAATGATCTTCAGCAGATGAAAACAGTAAGCAGCGAAAAAGCGATATGGCATTTATTGGAATCCGTTTCCGATCCGGAGATTCCTGTGCTTTCTGTAATTGATTTAGGCATTATCAGATCAGTACTATTTGTTAGGGAAAATAATCATGATTCATCTGATCATCAGTTGGTCATAACTATTACCCCCACATACACAGGTTGTCCGGCAATGGATATGATCAGCAAACAAATCAGCAGCAAGTTAGAGGAAGCGGGATATCAGAATTTCGAGATCAAACAAACACTCAAACCAGCATGGACTACCGATTGGATGACCGAAACCGGAAAAGAGAAATTAAGATCCTATGGAATAGCTGCGCCCGTTGGTAAAAGTTTCAACAACTACGATCTATCAAAACTAAAAATTCCTTGTCCCCAATGTGGGTCCGAAAATACAAGTATGATTTCTGAATTTGGAAGTACTTCCTGCAAAGCTTTATTTAAGTGTTTGAATTGCAAAGAACCCTTCGATTATTTTAAATGTCACTAACTTTACAGTAACGAAAATGAAAAAGACCCCTTCATCCATTTTCCTCATTTTTTCATCTTAATTGCTTCTTATGTCCTCCATCATTTTTCATATAGAAGATCATATCGCATTTATAAGTTTTAACAGGCCCGATAAATTAAATGCATTTAATAAAGAAATGGCCTTATTGTTTCAGCATTATTTAGACGAAGCCAGTTCTCTAAAAGAAGTTAGATGCCTTTATATTACCGGAAAAGGAAAAGGATTTTCTGCGGGGCAGGATCTTGCCGAAGTAGCAGATCCAAACGGATCAGGCATGGCTGAAATATTGAGCGAACAGTATAATCCAATCATCAAGAAAATCAGAAACATTCCAAAGCCAGTAATTGCAGCAGTAAATGGTGTAGCTGCAGGGGCAGGGGCAAATATTGCATTAGCTTGCGATATTGTTATAGCCAACAGTTCTGCAAGTTTTATTCAGGCTTTTTCAAAAATTGGGTTGATACCCGACAGTGGAGGTACCTATACACTTCCCAGATTAGTAGGCTTACAACGCGCTTCAGCTCTAATGATGTTGGGTGATAAAATCTCTGCACATGAAGCCTATCAGATGGGAATGTTGTATAAAGTTTTTGACAATGAAAACTTTGAAGGAGAATCTATTGGTATCGCAAATACTTTGGCTTCAATGCCAACAAAAGCACTAGCATATATCAAGCATGCGTTAAATCATAGCTACTCCAATTCGCTGGAAGATCAGTTGGCTCTTGAAGATGATTTTCAGCAAAAAGCTGCAGACACCAATGATTTCAAAGAAGGCGTTCGGGCCTTTCTGGAAAAAAGAGTACCCATTTTTAAAGGCGAATAATGAATACAGAAAACAATGAGCTTGCAAAAAGTGTCGTAAACGAAGTGCTGAAGAACGATTTGTTCAGCCAGTGGCTTGGCATTAAAATACTTGAAATCCGGGAAGGTTACTGTCGCATTGAAATGACTGTTCGCAGTGAAATGATTAACGGATTAGGAATAGTACATGGTGGCATTTGTTTTTCGCTGGCGGATTCGGCATTCGCATTTGCTTGCAATAATCGTAACAATTTGTCTGTTGCACTAGACACTTCCATTAATTTTTTGAAAGCCGTTCATGTAGCTGATACACTTACTGCCGAAGTTAGAGAGATTCATAATGGCAGATCCACAGGCTTATATCAAATCAGCATTACAAATCAACAAAAAGAAACCGTGGCCTTATTCAAGGGTACCTGCTTCAGGACAGGCAAGAAAATTATTTAACGTAGCTTTGCCCGTTACAAACTGCATTTATTCAATTAATGATCTTATAGCGTGTCAGAAAAAAATAACTTTATAGATTATATCAGAATCTTTTGCAAGTCGGGTCATGGGGGTGCGGGTTCTCGTCATTTCATGCGCAATAAATTAACAGCGATGGGCGGACCCGATGGTGGAGATGGCGGAAGAGGTGCACATATTATTCTTAAAGGGAATAGTAATTTATGGACGCTCTTACACTTGCGATATTTTAAAAACGTTTTAGCTGAAGATGGGGAGAATGGGAGTAAGAATAATTGTACCGGAAAAGATGGTGCTGATATCATTATTGAAGTGCCATTGGGAACCATCGCCAGAGATGAAGAGACCGGAAAAATTGATGCAGAAATATTAGAAGACGGTCAGGAGTTTATTCTTATGAAAGGTGGCAGAGGTGGATTGGGTAATAGCAATTTTGCTACACCAACCAATCAGGCACCGGAGCACGCCCAACCCGGAGAACCCGGGGTGGAAGGTTGGAAGAATCTTGAGTTGAAAGTGTTGGCCGACGTAGGTTTGGTGGGATTTCCGAATGCCGGGAAATCAACTTTATTATCGGTGATTACAGCAGCAAAACCCAAAATTGCAAACTATGCGTTTACTACGCTCGCTCCTCAATTAGGAATGGTATCCTATCGCGATAATAAATCGTTTTGCATTGCCGATCTACCCGGTATTATAGAGGGAGCTGCTGAAGGAAAGGGCTTGGGACATCGGTTCTTACGGCATATTGAAAGAAATTCTGTATTACTGTTTTTGATTCCTGCAGATAGTAACGACCATGGGAAAGAATTTGAAATCTTACGCACAGAGTTAGAGAAATACAACCCCGAAATGTTACAAAAAGATTTTATAATCGCGGTTAGTAAATCAGATATGCTAGATGATGAATTAAAAACAGCTATCGAAAAAGAATTGCCATCAAATATTCCTTTGGTATTTATATCCTCAATTACTAACAAAGGTTTAACAGAGCTAAAAGATACACTTTGGAACGCTCTGAATAAACCAACTGTATAATACCAGTTAAATTATTGAAGATCAAATTGTTACTTGGTCTTAACTTTTACATAACACCAAAATTTTACTGAATAGAGGTTACCTTTTTTGATTGTCAGTATTAATCCTTGTATCAGTTGTCCACGATTTATATCTAAATCTGGATGATTACTGATCAAACTCTTCTCTTCGAAGCCGCTACACCATCTAAGAATTTATTTTCGAATTACGATTGCTTGTGCCATCAAGAATTTTATTATCAAATTTATTTAATCTCAAAAATTAAACTAAAAATTATGAAAAAGCAATCATTAAACACCATCGCAAAAAGATTTTTCTTAGGCAATATTCTTGCCGCAATGTTCTTTCTTTCTGCAGGCGCAAACACTGTAAACACAAAGGTTCCAGCAGTTGATCCTTCTAAGAAAATAGAAGTGAAATATATGGGAACCGTAAAAAACAACCTGTCATTCGATGTAAAATTCAAAAACGAAAGTGGCAAGTCTTTTAAGTTATTTATTTTGGATGAATACGGTGAAGCGATTTTCCGGAATAAATATTCTGACAAATTATTTGACAAAAAATTCCTTTTCCCTGAAACACAGGATATCAACAAACTCACTTTCCTGATTCAGGCAGAAGAAGGTTCTTACAAAGAAATCTTTGATGTAATGGTTGATACACATACCGTTGCTGACGTAAGCGTTACAAAGAAATAATTAAAAAAACTGGAAGTAATACTGTTGAATGAGCGCTCATTCGCAGTGTTACTTCTTTTGTTTAATGCAAACAGTATCAACAAAAAAATCCCCGACATTTTTTGCCGGGGATTATATATTATTCTTAATCAGAAAATTATCCTATCGCTTCGCTTTGCATACTTCTTGAACTCTTCTTTCTGTCTTCTTCGTTCAATACTACTTTACGCATCCGAATAATTTTTGGCGTTACTTCAATACACTCATCTTGTTGAATATACTCCATACATTCTTCCAGAGTAAATTGCAATTTCGGCACGATACGAACGCTATCATCACTACCACTGGCGCGGTGATTCGTAAGTTTTTTCATCTCCACTGCGTTTACATTCAGATCTCCCGGTTTAATATGTTCTGCAATAACCTGTCCAACATATACCTCTTCACCCGGTTCGATAAAGAATGCTCCACGATCTTGTAATTTATCAATAGAATATGCAGTTGTTGTACCCTGAAATTTAGATATCAGTACCCCGTTATTTCTTCCCGGGATGGGTCCTTTCCATGGTTTGTATTCAATAAAACGATGCGCCATAACAGCTTCACCGGCAGTGTTGGTTAGCATTTGAGAACGCAGTCCAATCAAGCCTCTCGAAGGAATTTCAAATTCCAGGTGTTGCATTTCGCCCTTGCTTTCCATTATTTGCATTTCGCCCTTGCGTTGAGTAACCAGATCGATTACTTTTCCGCTGAATTCAGCAGGAACATCTACCACCAGGTTCTCATAAGGCTCATGTTTTTTGCCATCAATGGTTTTCACCAATACCTGCGGATTACCAACTGTTAATTCGTAACCTTCGCGACGCATGGTTTCTACCAAGATACCCAGGTGCAAGATACCGCGACCAAATACGAGGAAGCTATCAGCACTGTCAGTATCCTCTACGCGTAACGCAAGATTTTTTTCAGTTTCTTTCATCAAACGATCACGTAAGTGACGAGATGTAACAAACTTTCCATCCTTTCCAAAGAAAGGAGAGTTATTGATACTGAAAGTCATGCTCATGGTAGGTTCATCCACACTAATAATTGGTAACCCTTCAGGGTTATCGATATCCGCAATGGTATCTCCAATCGTAAAATCATCTAATCCAACCACCGCACATAAATCGCCCGATAACACTTCTGTTACCTTGCGTTTACCCATTCCTTCAAATACGTATAGTTCTTTAACCTTGCTTCTTTTAAAACTGGCATCTGCCTGTACAAGTGCAATTGTTTGACCCTCTTTGATCTTACCGCGAGTTATTTTCCCAATCGCAATCCTTCCCAGAAATGAAGAATAATCCAATGATGTAATCTGCATTTGAAGAGTGCCTTCATTAACTTTCGGAGCAGGCACGTGTTTAATAATGCCATCCATTAATGGAAGAATATCTTCGGTCTGAGTTAAACTATCGTTGAACCATCCGTTCTTACCACTTCCATAATATGTAGGGAAATTTAATTGCTCTTCAGTAGCATCCAGATTAAAGAATAATTCAAATACCGCATCATGCACTTCGTCGGGGCGACAATTTGCTTTATCTACTTTATTGATTACTACAATCGGATGCAGATTCAGGTGCAGCGCTTTTTGTAAAACGAAACGGGTTTGAGGCATTGGCCCTTCAAAAGCATCTACTAAAAGAATTACTCCATCAGCCATTTTCAATACACGCTCAACCTCACCACCAAAGTCGCTGTGACCCGGAGTATCGATTACATTAATTTTAACCCCATTATAGATTACCGCAGCATTTTTACTGAAGATGGTAATACCTCTTTCTCTTTCAAGGTCGTTGCTATCCATGATCAGCTCACCAGTGTCCTGGTTATCTCTAAATACTTTGGTAGTCTGCAGAATACGGTCTACCAATGTGGTCTTGCCATGGTCTACGTGGGCGATAATAGCAATATTTCTTATTTCCATGTAAAATTTTAAGGCTGCAAAGGTACGGTTTTAAGGCCGGAGGGCAATGGGCAGCTCAAAAGTTAACAGGAATGCTATACCCGAACATAAATTTTACGCTTATCCAGTATGTATCCAACCGACCAACACAAGAGCATATAACTTACTGCAAACAGCAAAGAGCCGAAGTAATCTCCTGCATGACTAAATATAGTTATATATAACCAACTGTATAAATTCATGTTACCTCCTATTGGGGTAATATAGAAGCATATTACCAAAATTTCTGAAAGCAGGTAAATGAATAATGGGTTCTTTCCCATTACCTCGAAGAAATAAGTAAAGCCTGTTTTCTTTTTAAAGTCGATCAGGTAAATAATGGCTGATAGGATGATACAATCGAGTCCAACAGTAGTCAAAACAAAGGAGGAAGTCCATAGTTTCTTATTCACAGGAAACACCATATTCCAGCAGTAAGCCAAAAATAGTAACCCGGCTCCTGTTAGTAAAAGTTTCGCAAGACCTTCATACTGCTTTCCTTTTTGCTGAACAAATTGCCCAACCGTAAATCCTGCGATTACGTTAGCAATAGCCGGCAGGGTGCTTAACAATCCTTCGGGATCAAAAGCCATGCCTTCGCCATGGTATAAATGCGATTCCCCAAAAAGCCAGAGATCCAGTCTCAGTCCGGCATTTCCGGTAATACTCAAAGGATCAAAAGGATCGCCAAACCAGATACAAAGTCCCCAATACAAAAACAAAAAAACTATGCTCAAGTATAAAGCCTTTTTAGGTTTTAGGAAATAAATCATCAGAGATCCAATTCCGTAACATAGTGCAATCCTTTGTAGTACTCCTAAAATCCGGGTATTACTGATCGGCGCAGAAATGATATGATGATTTTCATCAAGCCGGAAAAAAGGAAACCAATACATCAGGTATCCCAGAAGAAATATCAGGGCGGTACGTTTGAATATTTTGGTTAAGATGGCCGATTGGCTTTTGCCTTCCCATTTTGGCATTACAAAACTCATGGCATTCCCTACTGCAAATAAGAAGGATGGGAACACCAGATCGGTAGGTGTAAAGCCATGCCACTTGGCATGTAATAAAGGGGCAAATGTGATATCGTTACCCGGAGTATTTACGATGATCATTAAGCAAATGGTCATTCCCCTGAATACATCAAGGGCAAGAAATCGTTGAGGTGAAGTCATACAGCAATTTTGGTTTTCCAATATACATCATTTATTAACCTGAAAAAATAATCCACCAGAAGCCTTTTCAATTATTTCAGCTAATTTAAACCAACCAAAAATCACTGTCATGCGTCTGCTAAAGGTTTCAGTAGTCATCCTATTTATTCTTGGAATTGTTTATTGGTTCGGACCTCATCCTTCTGAACCCCTTTATTCTTCGGCGTTACCTCAGGTTCCTGCCGATGCAATTGCACTACAACAATTTGTTTCGCAGCATGAGATGAAGCACCTGATTAAAAAAAATAATGAAGCAGAAATTATTTGGGCCGACAGCAGCAAAAAACAGAAAACGGCTTATGCAATTGTTTACTTGCATGGCTTTAGTGCAAGTAAACAGGAAGGATATCCTGTGCATGAAAATATTGCCCGACAATTTGGTTGCAACTTATACCTGTCGAGGCTGTCGCAGCACGGAATTGATACAACAGAAGCTTTGATGAATTTGACTGCCGATAATTTATGGGAGTCGGCAAAAGAAGCTTATGCAATTGGGAAACAGCTTGGCGAAAAAGTAATACTCATGGGCACTTCTACCGGCGGCAGTTTGGCATTACAATTAGCCGCTACTTATCCTGAAGTATCAGCATTGATTTTGTATTCTCCCAATATAGCTGTTTATGATCCAAATGCATGGCTTTTAAATAACCCATGGGGATTACAGATAGCGCGATTGGTAAAGGGCTCAAATTATAATCTTGTTCAAGGCGATAGCATATATGCAAAGTATTGGAACACCAAATATCGACTCGAAGCAGTGGTATCGCTGGAGGAATTAGTAGAAACCAAAATGATCGAAGCAACTTTTAAATCCATTCATCAACCGGTATTAACCCTGTATTATTATAAAGATGCATTGAATCAGGATCATGTTGTGAAAGTAGAAGCAACAAAAAAAATGTTTGAACAACTTGGCACAGATGCTTCATTAAAGCGAGCCATTGCAATGCCGAATGCAAGTAATCATGTGCTTGCCTCTTCAATTGTATCTAAAGATATTGAGGGAGTAGAAAAAGAAACAGTGCGTTTTATGCAAGAAATTATGCATATCAATCCGCTAAAATAAAGGGATATACAAGATTTCAAATTCTCTTATCTTCGTCACTTACTAATCAAACCCGATTGTCATGCCCCTTAGTAAAATTGCCGGTATTGGAATGTATTTGCCAGAAAGAGTTGTTACCAATAATGATCTGAAACAATACATGGAAACCGATGACGCCTGGATTCAGGAAAGAACCGGGATTAAGCAAAGAAGGTTTGCTCATCGAACGGAAGAAACAACCACAACAATGGCTGTTGAAGCTGCAAAGATCGCAATAGAAAGAGCTGGTATTACAGCACAGGATGTAGACTTTATTGTGTTCGCAACTTTATCGCCCGATTATTTTTTTCCGGGCTGCGGAGTATTGGTTCAACGCGCTTTAAAGATGAAAGAAATTGGCGCCTTGGATGTGCGTAATCAGTGCAGTGGATTTTTATATGCAATAAGTGTTGCAGACCAGTTTATTAAAACGGGTATGTATAAAAATATTCTGGTGATTGGTGCAGAAAAGCACAGTTTTGGAATGGATTATAGCACTGAGGGTAGAAATGTTTCCGTAATATTCGGTGATGGTGCAGGTGCTGTATTATTACAACCTACCGAAAAAGAAAATCAAGGTATATTGAGTACTCACTTACACAGCGATGGTGCAAGTGCCGAAATCTTAGCACAGTATAACCCCGGATCACATGCCAATCATTGGGCAGAAACGCCTGTAGCAGATTTTGACGAAGCCGAAGTTGGAAAAATGTTTATCAGTCATAGCATGATTGATAAAAGACAAATTTTCCCTTTCATGGACGGGCCTTCGGTATTTAAAAAAGCGATTGTGAAATTCCCGGAAGTGATTATGGAGGCCTTGGCTAAAAATGGTTACTCCCCCGCAGATCTCAATATGCTGATACCGCACCAAGCTAATCTGAGAATTAGTCAGTTCGTTCAACAAAAATTAGGCTTGCGCGACGATCAGGTTCATAACAATATCATGATGTACGGCAATACTACTGCCGCGTCGGTTCCAATTGCTTTGTGCGAAGCCTGGCAAAATGGAAAAATTAAAGAAGGCGATCTTGTTTGTTTAGCTGCTTTCGGTAGCGGGTTTACCTGGGCTTCTGCTTTATTGAAATGGTAGTAATACCTGATTAACCATTTTACTTTATAGATTCTTATGAATAGAAAGATCAACTTTTTAGTTAACCCCGTTTCGGGCAATACTAAAAAAGATGAGATACTAAGAATGGTGCATCTCGAAATGCAGGGGAAGGATATTCCTTTTGAATTCATTTTTACAAATGCTTCTGGCGATTACGATTACATCAAAGAAAATATTGAAAAGGAGGGCATTACTGATATCGTAATGATTGGTGGCGATGGAACCGTTAATCAGGTAGTAAACGCATTGCGCAATATGCCCATACGCTTCGGAATTATTCCGGTGGGTTCTGGAAATGGACTTGCACTGGCAGCAGGTATTCCAAGAAAACCGCAGGATGCCATTCAACTGATTATTGCAGGCGAAAGCAAACCGGTAGATGCGTTTCTGATCAACCAGCAATTTTCCTGCATGTTAAGCGGTGTAGGTTTCGATGCTCAGGTTGCGCACGATTTTGCAAGCAAGGCTTCGCGCGGGCTAATGACTTATACACAACAAAGTCTTATCAACTATTTTAAAGCAAGTCCTTATCAATTTGAAATAGTGCTCGAAAATTTTTCTTTTTTTACCGACGCATATTTTATCAGTGTTGCCAACAGTAATCAGTTTGGAAACAACGTAACCATTGCACCGAAAGCGAGTTTGAATGACGGGCTGCTTGATATTGTAGTAGTTCAGAAAATGAATAAAGCAAAAATGCCATTTGCTGTTCTAAAACAAATTAGGGGTAATAATAAACTTACAGAACTTGTAGAAAATTTAAGCAAGAATAATATCCTGTACTTTCAAACAGATTCCTTAACAATCCGGAATAATAAGCTGGCACCATTTCATATCGACGGTGAGCCGCACGAAACTGCAGCAGAATTCAAAATCAATATCATTCCGAATTGCTTTCAACTTATCCAGCCTTAGCTGTTTATTTAATTTTCGGCCTAACCACATGTATCAGTGAAACCAGCACCAACAACAAAATCATACCCATTAACTGATGAATTTCTGCCATCCACTCAAACATACCCCAGTTACCAGCGATAATTGTAGAACTCGTAAGCACGGTTAAAATACCTAATAATAATTGCATCAGAATAATTGCAATTGGCATTGTTCTAAGATAGTTGAACAATAAATTTCCCTTAGTTCTGTATAATTGAAACGACCACCCAATGATCATGATTACGAGAAGGTATGCAAGTCCGCGATGAATAAAATGAATCCATATTTTATTATCAACCGCATTCAGAAAAAATCCTTCTGTCTTAAACAAATGATCTGGTATCCATTCACCGTTAATCGTTGGCCATGTGGATGCAATATTAGCAGCTTTGTGTCCTGCCATCAGTGCTCCATATAACAATTGAAATACGAGGATTATCATCAATACAATATTCCATTTTCTGATTCCATTGTGCTGTATCTTTTGTTCGGGCCTCACTAATAAACTTAAGGCAAACCAATAAGTATAACACAAAAGCCCGAGTGCAAAAATAAAATGCAATGCCAATTTGGTTGGTTTAACGTAAACGGCATCTCCGGTTAGCCCACTCGCAACCATAATCCAGCCAATTGCTCCCTGCAATGCTCCGAGTACAAATAATAAAATCAGGGGTTTTATCATTTCTGGTTTGAAATGTTTTTTTAGGAGAAAATAAATAAACCCTCCTACAAATACCAACCCAATAGTTCTTGCCCATAAACGATGAAACCATTCCCAAAAAAATATAAACTTAAAATCGGGTAGCGTGAATTCAAAATTCAGGTATTGAAATTGCGGCGTTTGCCGGTATTTATTAAATTCAACCATCCATTGTTCTTGGTTCAGCGGTGGCAAAGAGCCCGTTACCACATCCCATTCGGTAATGGATAATCCACTTCCTGTTAAACGGGTAATGCCACCCAGTGCAATTTGTATAATAGTCATACCCACTCCAATCAAAAGCCAGGTAGCTACTAATTTTGAAGATCTGTCGATGCGTTGCATATGAAAGCTTTTAACAAACAGCCGCAAAGTTACTGGTATATTAAGTTGAGCAACGATTTTGTAAAATGAATTTGATGGTATAAAGAAGATTCTGGAATTTTATTCAGATGTTGGCGCCCTATTATCACAACAAATTAATTGAAGCTGGTTGCGACGAAGCCGGCAGGGGATGTTATGCCGGACCCGTATTTGCGGCGGCAGTTATTTTACCAAAAGACTTTTATCATCCCCTTCTAAACGACAGTAAAAAAGTTACTGAAAAAAACAGGCTGCTCTTAAAAGAGTATATCGAAAATGCTGCAATCAGTTGGGCTGTTGCAAAAATAGATCATACAGAAATTGATAAGATCAATATTCTAAAAGCTTCTTTTAAAGCAATGCACTTTGCCATCAAAGCGCTCAAACAGGAGCCCGAGTTTTTATTGATTGATGGCAATCGTTTTATGGCCTACCCAAATATCCCTCACATCACTATCGTTAAAGGCGATGGGAAATATGCAAGCATCGCCGCAGCAAGTATTCTGGCAAAAACACACCGTGACGCTTACATGAAAAAGCTGGACAAAATTTATCCAGCTTATCATTGGGGTACGAACAAAGGGTACGGTACACTAGATCATCGAAAGGCAATTGCCGAAATTGGTTTGTGCAAATACCATCGCAAGAGCTTTGATATCTTACCCAAACAGGAAAGCCTTTTCCCGAATGACGATCTACGCTAATTGTTTATGTTTCATATAATTTAGAAAATCTATTTTTCTTTCTCTTGTAATAATAATATTCGCCTGATTGGTCATGATTGCTTCTGTGGTATCGTTACTGATATTTTTGATATGTGCAGTATTCACCAAAAAGCTTCGATGCGTTCTAAAAAAGCCTTCTTCGGGTGTTAATTGATCCTCACATTCCCGAAGGTTCTTACTCACCATCAATTTACTTCCATCCTTCAAATAAATACTTGCATAACTACCTTCCGCTTTCAAATACAATATGTCTTTCAGTTCTACAAATAAGCTTCCTTCGCTTAACGGTAAAACAATTTTCTTGATCTTGTATTCTTCCAGATTTTGTTGCAGGGTTTGCAAACGCTGACGTATCAGTGAATTTCCATGAATCTTCTCCAGCTTTTGAACAGCGGCTACCAGTTGATCAATCTGAATGGGTTTTAGCAGATAATCGATTGCGCTAACCTGAAAAGCTTTTAATGCAAACTCGCTATAAGCTGTTGCAAAAATGATTTCAAAATCTATTTCATCAAAAAAGTCCAATAACTGAAACCCGTTGTATCCCGGCATTTCTATATCAAGAAAAACTACATCAGGCTTAAATTTTTGTATGGCTTTTACCGCCCGGGGCACGTCTTCTACAATGGCCATAATTTGTATCTGGGGGCAATACTCAATTAAAAAGCTTTCAAGAATCCTTCTTGCTTTCCCTTCATCATCAACAATGATTGCACTTAACATGATAAATTAAATTCATGACTCAAAATTTGTTCAAAGTTGAATCAAATTCAAAAACAAACAAATGTTTGGGGCAAATCCTGAAATAATAACGATTTTCTTTCTTTTGTAAAATTAAAGCCTTGCTTTCGCAAGGCTTTATTATTTCAATTCCCCCCCGGTTATTGAAACTGAAATAAAAGTATAGCGAAATCTCAGAAATCAGGGTCAAAAGTTTGTGAATGGTAGGTTTGAGTTTGTGAACCGTAATTTTAGGCCGATAATGGGATGTATAAAAGCACTTTTGTACCCGTGCAATTTCCATTTTCGTCCTTTAAATCAACATAGCTAACAGTAATATTTTGCTCTCTACCCTGATTAAGAAGCTCTAATCTTCTTTGAGTTGCGCCTGTAGCGAAGCTTGTATGTTTTTTTTCTCTCATCTGATTGATTTCGGAAGATCTTTTTCTACCGATACCGTTATCCGTTATAACACATAACAAAGTTTTATCATTATAGAGCGAAAAAAACAATTCCAGTTTTTTGTCACCCTGTTTATGCATTAATCCGTGTTTAATTGCATTCTCAACATAGGGTTGAATTAACATAGCAGGAATATGTACATTATAAGTATAGAGCAAATCCGCTACATGCAATTCATACTGAAAATATTCTTCAAATCTTAGTGCTTCCAATTCTAAATATAATTTAAGGGATTTGATTTCATCCTCAAGCGAAATAGCATTTTTGTTGCTTTGATCCAAAGTAATACGCATCAGGTCAGCAAATTTTCCCAAATACATATTCGCCTGTTTCTTATCGTTCATTAAAATGATCTCCTGAATAGAATTCAAAGCATTAAACATGAAGTGCGGATTCATCTGCGCCTTTAAGGCACTCAATTGAGAATTGCGCATATCTTCCAACACCCTTACTTTTTCGATCTCTTCCACATTTTTTTTCTCTAGCGCTTTTATTCTTATTGTGAAAGATAAATAGGCAGCACATAATAACAGAAAAGCAATAAAAGACATGAACCACCATCGCTTCCACCACTGTTGATCAATTTTAAAAGCCACTTTCGACACGCTTTTACTCTTCACACCATCTTCGTTTACAACCCTTGATTCAAAAATATAATTGCCGGGAGGCAAAGAGGCATACCTAACAATATTTTGCGACGCGCTTACACTCACCCAGTTTGTATCGGTTCCCAGAAGGCGATACTGATAAACAAAATTGCCCGCACTCTTTAGTGCTACTCCCTGTAATTCAATAGAAATATTGCTCACCGAATAAGGCAATAGGAGTTTATTTTTGAGAGGATAATTTTTATTATCGGCATTAAAATAACTGATAGAAGAATAGGGAGCTTCTTTATTAAATGTATTGATCGTTTCAGGAAAAAAAAGAATGCCTTTTGATGTTGCCAAGTAAACCGTATCGTGCAAGACTGCTACATCATAGATTTCCTGTTTGTCTGCATCATTCGAGTAAGTTAGTTGTTTAAAAGTGCTATCTTTTATATTGTATCCCTGAACCGCACCGGGCAAAACCATCCAAATAAAATTATCTTCCGTTGCTACTCTTTTTATTCTATTATTCAATAATCCATTTGCCGTAGTCAAGTGCTTGATTATTTTTTTATTCTTTATGAGATAAAGCCCCTGACTGGTAGTAGCAACACAAAGGGTTCCGTTTTTTAATTCCGAAAAATGAACTGCAATAATCGGATACTTGGTTTCCGGATCTGTATATTTTATCCATCGATTATTTTCGTGATATTGTAACCCATCAACAAACCCAACCCATAATAATTTTTCTTTTTCCTGGTACCAGATTCCTTTATTGCGTTGCTTTACAAGGAACGCGCTCTGAAAACTCCGCGCATTTGCTTTTAGCGTCGAATCTTGCTCTACATTAAACTCTTTACTAATTGTCTGCTCAAATAATTTTTTATTGTTCCGCACAGAACCTACAATGGCATCCCCCGAACTAAAAACAAATCCGTCTTTTCTAAAGAAGAAGTCTTTAGCAGAAGCAGCATAATATATATCGGTATAAGTTTTAGTGGGCAGATGAAATACTTCTGTTTTAAGTTTAGAGATAAAAAGATTATCGCCTACAGAATCATATTCCATTGCCTGTACCTCTTTTTCGAGCGAGATGGGATATTTATAGGCTACCGTATTAGAAAATTTCTGGTACCTGAATAGCTCTCCAACTATCGAGGCGGCAAAAATATTCCCTCCCTTCCCAATTGTTAAGTGGCTAACCCCTTCTGTTTTTAGTCCCATTTCAAAACCTCCCGAAAACCAGATATTGAGATCAGGTATTTGAAATATTCCATTTTTTAAGGTACTAAACCAAATTCCACCTTCACTTCCTTTAAGTATACTTGAAATGGCCTCGCTCTTTAAGAGATGCTTTTGAATATAATAATTTTGTCCATTTTTTTTTATCCATAAAAGCCCTGTTTCGGTTCCTACGAATATATTGCCGGCATCATCATCGTAGGCCGACAAGGGAAATAATTTCATCTGTTGCAATAAGGTTGTTATTGGATGAACGTGTAGTGCAGCATTTTCATAGTAATACAATATGGGTATATTCTCATCCGGTTTTCTTCTTTGTAAAGCCAGTGTTCGCTTATTCAGATAAGAATTATAAAATTGAAATTTATTGGTATGGGGAGATTTGAATGACTTATTTCCATTTAAATCATAAATAGGAATTGCACGTACCGATCCATCATCGTTGAGACAAAAAGGCAAAGCACTATCTGAAAAAGTAAATAGTATTGAGCCATCATACATTTTAGATATCGTTTGTTTTGTGTACACCGAGTCTGCAAAAGCATTGGCTCTGGATGTTTGATTTTGGAATCGATAAATAAAATTCTGATTATTGCTAACAAGAATATTATTATGATTATCAATTGTAAATTCTATCAACTGCCTTTTATAATATTGTTCCCAAGGTTTGAAAAGAGTTACTGAATCGCTATTTGCATAAAACAACTGCCCATTAAAATTATTAAACCAAATTTTGCCTTCAGCGTCTTCCATCAATCCGCTCGCCGAAGCACCTCTCGACTTGGGATTATTGAGCAGGAAAAAACTGTTGCCATCGTATCTAACCAACCCGGCATCTGTGCCAATCCACAGAAAGCCTTTCCTATCCTGCTTTAAACTGTATATTTCATTTGTGGGCAGTCCGCTTGTAATGTCGTAATGTATATACGAAGGCGACTGAGCAACCAGTTCCCCTGCAGAAAGAAAAAAGAATACTAAATAAAAGAAAATAAGCTTGCTCAGATGCATCTTTAAATCTAATGAATAGGCGCGTTAAATTATATTTTTTGAGAAAAAAATCAACTAATTATTCTTCCCAAACACCAGCTCCTTCTCGAATAAGTTCATAAGTTTCTTTAGTGCAATCGATAATGGTAGAAGGAACCATACCACCAATACCCCCATCAATAACAATATCTACCAGATTTCGAAAATTTTCATAAATCAATTCCGGATCGGTATACTCTTCCACCATTTCTCCCGGCAGCGATGCAGATAAAATAGGATGTCCTAGTTCTTCTACAATGGTTCTGGCAATTTTATTATCAGGAATTCTTAATCCGATAGTACTTTTTTTACTCTGCAGAAGTTTTGGCACTTCTTTGCTGGCGGGTAAAATAAAAGTGTATGGACCCGGTAAATAATTTTTCAATAAACGATATAGTGGTGTGCCAATGCTTTTTGTGTATTTACTCAGGTCGCTCAGGTCGTTACAGATAAAACTCAATTGCGCCTTTGCAGGATCAATTTGTTTAATCCGCGCAATACGTTCAATTGCCTTGTGCTGAAAAATATCGCAACCCAAACCATAAATGGTATCAGTAGGGTATATAATAACACCTCCCGAAAGCAAACAGTCAACTATCATTTTCAGATATCTGGGATTGGGGTTGTCGGGATGAACTTGCAAAAACATAATGAAGGGAATCGATCTGATACAAAGTTAATATATATCATGTTTAAACTCGGATCAAACAAAAAGAGGGTAAAGGGCCGTTCTACAAGGCTTACAATAAAAAGAGGTAGCAAATTGCCACCTCTTTTTGGTTTGTAACCCCCAATGAAACTGTTTACCTAGAAAGGTGTATTGGTAATAGCCAACTGCAGTTTATCCGATTCAAAAGTAAGAGCCTCCCTGATATTAAACAAAGTAGAAAACACTGAATTTTTACGGTGTTTTCACCCCAATAATTCGGTTAAAAGAACGTTGACAAATAGATTTAGTTTAGAGAAATTTGTAATGCGAATACAACATATCATCTATCCGATCCCCACAAATGGATTTTGTGTTGCTTTTTAATTTGAAAACATAAAGTATGATAAAGATTACGATCGTTGATGATCATATCTTATTCAGAAGGGGAGTAGCAATTATTATAAATTCATTTAGTGATTACAAAATCATTTCTGAAGCATCCAACGGAAAAGAATTTATTCAAAATTTAAATCCGCAAAATTTACCTTCCATTGTGTTGCTCGACATTACTATGCCCGAAATGAATGGATATGAAACAGCACGCTGGCTTTACACGCATTATCCCAACGTTAAAGTACTTGCATTGAGTATGCTAAATGATGAAAGGGCAATTATCAAGATGCTTAAAAACGGTGCCAAAGGATATATCTTAAAAGACAGCGAGCCGCAGGAGTTAAAAAATGCATTGGACAGTTTGGTTGAAAAAGGTATTTACCTCAACGAATTGATGTGTTCGAATATCATACACTGTATGAATAATCAGTTTGATGAAGATCAGGAGCTCTTTAAAAGAAAAGCTGAATTAACAGAAAGAGAAACCGAATTTCTAAAAAGAATTTGCAGCGATATGTCGTACAAGCAGATTGCTGATAATATGTTTCTTAGCCCCAGAACCATCGATGGTTACAGAGATGCACTATTTCAGAAACTAAATGTCTCTACCAGAATTGGATTGGTATTATATGCTATTCGAAATGACATTGTGAGTATCTAACACAATATTGATTATAAAATAAAATGCTCCTGAATTTAATTTCAGAAGCATTTTTTATAAAAAAAATATCCTAGTTAAACAATCTCCCAAACTTCTTTGCCGCGTAATAATTTGTCCAGATTTCCCTTGCCTTTTGAAGCAATCGTTTCTTCGATCTGCATCGCCATATCATCTTCATAACAAGCTCTCTCTGATTGAAAGAATACACCGAAGGGTCGGGGAAAATGTCCACCGCTTTTATTTGGATCATCAAACATTCTTACCAAAGCCTGTGCTTTGTAAAAATCTTTTTCATCATGAATCCAAAGATCATCTTTTGTAACCGAGTCGTTCAACTCCACCATAACAGGCCTCATTCCATCAATCTTGATACCATATTGCTGATTGGCTCCATACACTAAAGGCTTGCCATGCTCCAGATACAGACCCTGCTCCGCTTTGGTGGCTTTCTCAGTGAAGATCTCATACGCACCATCATTAAAAATATTGCAGTTCTGATAAATCTCTAGGAAAGATGCACCTCTGTGCTGATTGGCGCGGGTTAACATATATTGCAAGTGCTTTGGATCTCGATCCATACTTCTTCCAATAAAACTTGCATCGGCTCCCAAAGCCAAAGCCAAAGGATTAAAAGGGTGATCGATACTACCAAAAGGACTTGATTTTGTTACCTTATGTTGCTCTGATGTGGGAGAATACTGGCCCTTAGTTAAACCATAGATCTGATTATTGAAAACCAGCATATTCACATCAAAATTTCTTCTAAGTAAATGAATGGTATGATTACCACCGATACTTAAACTATCTCCATCTCCCGATACAATCCATACACTTAATTCGGGACGACTAGCTTTTAGTCCACTCGCGATAGCTGTTGCACGGCCGTGAATGCTATGCATACCAAAAGTGTTCATATAATATGGGAAACGACTGCTACATCCAATCCCACTAATAATTACGATATTTTCTTTGGGAACACCAATTGTTGGCATTACTTTTTGTACCTGAGCCAAAATAGAATAATCGCCACATCCAGGGCACCAGCGCACTTCCTGATCGGTTGCAAAATCTTTGGCGGATAAAACAGGCGCCGCTACTGCAGTTTCACTCATTTGTAAAAATTTATATACAACAAAACTCTTAAAAAAATATTGGCGCTAAAGTTACGATATTCTAGGGTAGTAAAAAGCTAAAAATCTGAAGTTTAATTGTTACTGCTCTTTCAACAATTCCTCCCAATATTCAGCAGCCCTACGGGTATGCGGTATTACGATTGTGCCGCCTACAATGTTGGCCACCGCAAAAATTTCATATAATTCCTCTGTAGTTACACCCAATTCATGGCTTTTTCCCAGATGATATTTAATACAATCATCACAGCGCAATACCATGCTGGAAACCAAACCCAGCATTTCTTTGGTTTTTTTATCCAACGCGCCCGCTTCATAGGTATTGGTATCCAGATTCCAAAGCCTTTTCATCACCAGATTATTTTTTTCCAGAATTACTTCGTTCATCCGGCCCCGGTATTCATTAAAATCATTCACTAAGTTGCTCATAGTATCAATTTTGAGTATGAAAATACAAAGAGGCCTTTTCTGCCCTTTTTTTAAAAAACGTAAACAACTGATTTGCTAAAAAAATATTACATACTAGTTGTGTAATTGCTTTAACCAATCCTGAAAGGCAAGAATTATTTTACGTGAAACATCCTGCCTGAATTTAGTATCCATAATTTTTTTTTCGTCATCTGGATTACTTAAAAATGCAATCTCAAGAAGTGCATTCGGAAAATCTGTTGGAGCATTTAAAGCGAAATTAAAATTACCAACATTACCAAACTCCTCCAGCTTAAGTTCCAACATCCGTTTTAACAACGATTGTGTTAAAGGTCGATAACCAATATACCTGTAAAAAGTACTAACACCTCTAACAGTTTCGTTTGCCGAAGAATTAAAATGTAAACTGATCAGGAAATCAGGATTCTTTTCCTGAAGAAATAGTATGCGATCTTTCATATCAAAACTGGTATCGGTGCTCCTTGTCATGATAATTTTTTTCACACCCATTTTTCTGAGATTTTTCTCAAGCGCCTTTGCATACAAAAGCGTCAAATCTTTTTCGCTGGCCATACGTTTCACACCAGTGGCACCGGAATTACTGCCTCCATGTCCGGCATCAATTGCTATTACCATCTTTTTCAGATCCAATAAAGCCGGTTGGCGTTTTATTCGAACAACCAAATTATTTCCTTTGTAAGCAATGCTGTAACCCCAGTGCTGCGCGTGTTTCAGCTCAATACTCACACGCACTACATCGTCTTCTACCTGATTGTAGTACACATTTTTAATTTCCTTCGCAGTTTGTAGTTGGGTTATCCAGTTGCTGTTCGCCTGAAACCCGTATAAATCAATCATGATCTTCGATGGCTCTATTTCCATCCAGCTTTTATAGGGCAGGTGCTCGTCTAAATGAATGTTTACATAATCAAATAAAGAATCGCCTTTTATCAAAAAAGAGCTTGTTAGATGATTGGGTTTAATGGCATACATAGAATCGTGTTTCACGTAACCCTTTTCGATATATGCGCTATGATATTTTGAAAGTTGTACTTGATATAAATCTTTTGTACTGTCGATTACTTTCAGAAAAATATTAGTATCAATATAACCAAGCTTTGTTCCTCCCAATCGGTCTTCTCCCAATCCATACAGCAATGCAGGTAATTTACCGGCCGATTTACCAATCCAAAAATTGTTGTTATTATTTTTCTGAGCATATAGATTTAATGCAGTCAGAAAAAAGCAAAGCATCATTAAGCATCTCATCTCTTGAAGGTAAAAAATCTACGGTTAATAAAGGAATCAAATGGATGAAAATTAGGTGCGGCTGATAGTTCTAAAAATGAAAAGACCTTAGTATTTGGAATACTAAGGTCCTCTCCGAGCAAGCAATCGTAAGATTATCGATTTGTTAAATTTAGACAAAAATTTTAATTCCCACCAAAAAAAGTTTTTAGAACCGATATCCGTTGTTTGCAATCATTTTATCGGCAATCCTTCTTCGAGCGTCTTTTACATTAAAAGGCTCCACTTTGGTAAACCTTTTCAGGCCAATATGCATCATACGAAGCTCATCTCCGTCTGCAAAGCTGTTTAAAGCGTCTTTCCCCGCCTTATTAATTCTGTCGGCAGCGTCGTATAAATAGGCATAAACGATATCTGACTGTATGGCTACCTCGTTTTCGCCCTTTGTTTCGGTTAATTTAATCAACCGCAATAAAGCGCTTTCCGCATTAAATACTTCGATACTCATATCGGCGATATTCATCAGAATTTCCTGTTCCTTGTCTAATTGCATCATCAGTTTCTGAACTGCAGCGCCCGCAACCATCAGGATGGCTTTTTTGAAATTGGCAACATACTTCCGCTCTTTTGCAAAAGGAGCGTCTTCATCACTATTAAAATCAGGAATACTCATCAGCTCTTTTTGAACCGACATAGCAG
The DNA here is from genome assembly GCA_019752295.1 of Chitinophagaceae bacterium. Classification (GTDB taxonomy): domain Bacteria; phylum Bacteroidota; class Bacteroidia; order Chitinophagales; family Chitinophagaceae; genus Sediminibacterium. The sequence goes on from JAIEMK010000056.1 coordinate 37,879, forward strand.
GTCCCATCAGGTCTAACTTACCCTTCATTGCACGTTTTAAAACCATATCAACAGTCAGTAACCTGTTGATTTCGATGGTGCCTTCATAAATCCGGTTGATGCGGCTATCGCGGTAAGCACGCGAAATCTGATACTCATCACTAAAGCCATTACCACCATGAATCTGTAAACCTTCGTCTACTACAAAATCCAGCGTTTCGCTACCATACACTTTTAACATGGCACACTCAATAGCAAATTCTTCTGCTGCACCCAGCAAAGATTCTGCGAACGATTTACCACTTGCCTCAAACGCATGTTCCGCATCGTCGATCCATTTTGCTGTTCGATATAAAGCCGATTCGCATACCCACATCCTGATGGCCATCTCGGCCAGTTTGTGTTTGATGGCTCCGAATCTTGAAATTGAAATCTTAAACTGCTCTCTTTCGATAGCATATTTGGTGGAGATATCTGCTGCTTTTTTAGCGCCGCCCAAAGTAGCTGCACACAATTTTAAGCGTCCAATATTCAGAATATTAAAGGCAATAATATGTCCTTTGCCAATTTCGCCCAATACATTTTCTACTGGCACTTTGCAATCTTGAAAATACAACTGCACGGTAGAAGAACCCTTGATACCCATTTTATGTTCTTCCGGGCCTTGAGTAAAACCTTCCATGCCACGCTCCAAAATAAAGCCGGTAAACTTATCTCCGTCTATTTTCGCAAATACGGTGTACACATCTGCAAAACCGCCATTGGTGATCCAGCATTTTTGTCCGTTAAGTATATAATATTTACCATCTTCACTCAGCTTAGCCGTACTTTTTGCACCCAGTGCATCACTTCCGCTATTGGGTTCTGTTAATCCATAAGCGCCCTTCCACTCACCACTCGCCAGTTTGGGAATGTATTTGTCTTTCTGTGCCTCGGTACCAAAATATAAAATCGGTAAAGATCCTATTCCGGTATGCGCGGCAATCGCAACAGAAAAAGAATAGCCACCTCCCAGTCCTTCATTTACAATGGTTGATGTAATAAAGTCTTTACCCAATCCGCCGTATTTTTCGGGGAAAGAAGTTGACAATAAGCCCTGTTCGCCTGCCTTCTGAACGAGCGAAGGCATCAGGCCTGTTTCCATTTTTTCGATACGATCAATTACCGGCAGGATTTCGGTGTTTACAAACTGGTCGCACATTTCCATCACCATGCGCTGCTCTTCATCAAAATCTTCCGGAATAAAAGTTTCGAAAGGATTACTTTCTTTGATAATCCATTCACCGCCTTTTAAAGCCGTTGTTTGTTTTGTAGTTTCCATGGAAGAAAATTTATTTGTTTCGTATTTTAATCAATTCGTTAGATTGTCGTACACTTTCTGAAAAACGATCTTTACAATTTCGATGTCTTCTTTTTTTACTCCCGTCAAAGCTTCACTCATCGTTTGATTAGCCAGGTCGATGGTAAGATTCTGCAGATTTTTGGCGGCTTCAGTTAAACAAACCAAATTGATCCTGCGATCTGTTTTTGAAGGCATCCGCTTCACCAACTGCTGCTTCTCAAGGTTATCGATCAAACGCGTAATACTGGGTTTATCTCGAAAAGTTCTGTTACACAACTCCTGCTGACTCAAACAATCTTCCTTCCACAAGTGATATAAAATGCTCCATTGCTCAATCGTAATTTCCAATCCGGCTGCCCTGAAATTCTTTTGCAACCTGCGCGCAACAGCCGTAGATGCCATCCCATTAATGACGCTATATAATTCTCCTCTTTTGAAATGGTTGTTTGGCATATAGTTAGTTATGCAACTAATTTCAAAGTAAATTCGTTTCTTTGATACCACCAAGTATTTTATCGTTAATTTTTACGAACAATGCAATCAGCCTATCTATCTGTCGGAAAATCAACTTTTCACTACTACCGTTTTGGTGTGGGTGCAAAGTGGCTTTTCTGCTTTCATGGTTATGGTGAGGATGGGCGCTCTTTTGGCTTTCTGGAAAAACAATTAGGTAAGCAATTTACAATCATCGCTCTGGAAATGCCTTTTCACGGAAAAACAGAATGGAACGAATCGCTATTATTGGAACCGGAATTATTGGTTGAACTAATCCACCGTATCAAAGCACCACAAATACCCATGCAGCTTTTGGGGTATAGTATGGGTGGTAGGATTTGTTTGCAACTGATGCACCTGATCCCTTCCGAAATAGAGCAGGTTATTTTGATAGCCCCCGATGGGTTGCATAAAAATATCTGGCAAAAAATTTCTACTCAAACCCTAGCGGGAAATAAACTCTTCCACTTTACCATGCGCAACCCCGGCTGGATGATTGCAATGATGGATTTACTTGGAAAAGCAAAATTATTCAACCCCAGCATCAGAAAATTTGTACACTACTATTTAGATGAAGCCGCTGCCAGAGATATTTTGTTTAAACGATGGACCACTATGCGCAGATTTAAGCCACGAAAAAAAGAGTTGGCGGCAATTAGTCTTGAAAAAAAGATTCCGGTTAGCATGTTATTTGGGAAATACGATAAAGTAATCACAGACCGACATGGAAAAAAGTTTGCAGCAATGGCGCCTGCTCTAATCAGCCTTCAAACTATTGAAGCCGGTCATCAATTACTCAAACAAAAATATGCTACACTCATCGCAGAGATGATTCTTAAACAATAATGGTTTTCTTTGTACCATGTTTCATGCACTACTCATCATCACCGTAGCACTTACTATGCTATATTGTTTACTGATTCTGCTTTACAGAAGATGGTTTCTCGAAATTATTCCCTTCGTAGCCCCAGAGGAGCAAGATCCTATAACCAGTTTTTCGATCATCATCCCTGCAAGAAACGAAGCAAATAATATTAGCGATTGTGTTTTATCAATACTCAATCAAAATTACCCGAAAGAATTATTTGAAATAATTGTGATCGACGATCACAGTACCGACGAAACTGCTGCAATCATAAAATCGTTACAATCCACAAATAGCAATCTGCATTTGATTAGCTTAGAAGCACATTTAAAAGATGCTCCACTAAATGCGTATAAGAAAAAAGCCATCGAAATTGCCATTGCTCAATCAATGGGGGACTGGATTATTACTACTGATGCTGATTGTATTGCTAAAAGAGAATGGCTTGTACAATATGATGCTTTTATTCAACATCAGAAGCCTGTTTTCGTAGCCGCGCCTGTTATGTTTTTTAGGGGCAACAACTTTTTAGCCATCTTTCAATTGTTGGACTTTATTAGTCTGCAGGGTATTACTGCAGCATCTGTTAATGCAGGTACACATGCCATGTGTAATGGAGCCAATTTGGCTTATCAGAAAGCCGCATTTTATGAAGTTGGACAGTTTCGGGGAATCGACAATATTGCAAGTGGGGACGACATGTTGCTGATGCAAAAAATTAAAGTAAGGTACCCGGGCAAACTAGGATACCTCTTTAATCAAAAAGCGATTATTGAAACTGCAGTCATGCCCGATTGGAAGAGTTTTTTGAATCAACGGATCCGTTGGGCCAGCAAGGCTTCGGGATATAAAGACAGAACTATTTTTTGGGTTTTACTATTGGTATACCTACTCAACTTTTTTTTATTAGTAATGGGTATTACCGGCTTTTTTGTGGAAGAGGGATGGTATCATTTGCTAATACTCCTATTACTAAAAACCATTGTTGAAATTAGTTTTATGTACCCGGTAAGTAAATTCTTTGGGCATGTTTGGGCAATAGGCTGGTTCCCCATCATGCAACCCTTTCATATACTATACACAGTACTAGCGGGTTGGCTGGGCAAATTTGGCTCATACCAATGGAAGGGGAGAAAATTGCAATAGTTTCATTCGGGGGGGAAGACTATGCTTTTTTTGATTCAGGAAACCATGCATACACCATCAAACCAATCATGGCGATTAAAGCGATTGGAAAAAGGAAAATACTTTTCATAATCAAAAATTGTTGATGGTATGACTATTAAAGACTTTACTGGTTTAATCAATCTGGCTATTTTAAGTATTATCTAAGTTTTTACAAATTCATTAACATATGAATAATACGTTTTCGAGTTGTTTGAGTTGCTTCGAAAACCAGATTTAACAAAAAAATTGGGGGCCTATGCAATGCTGTTTCGCTCTTCCTGAAGCTTCTCATCTAAAACAAAAACTAAGCCTAAACAGAGCCAGAACAGACTACCGATCTTATCTGTTTCAACCATATCGCTCATAAAATTTACAATACCCATCATTGCTAAAACAATACCAACTGTAAGAACAACTACTCGGTAAAAACGATGCTGCAGGCGGATATATAAGTATTGTACTTTAAAAAGCATACCGAAATACAATACACAAAATAATAGTAATCCGGGTATGCCCTGTTCTATTAAAGTTAAAAGAAAATAGTTGTGAACCGTAGAATGTTCCGGGTTATTACTTACCCAGGTTTTAAACAGGTTGATGGTATAGTGCTGATAGGAGCCATAAAAATTGTTTGGTCCAAATCCGGTAATTGGCCGGTCAGCAACCATTCTAAAACCCGCCACCCACCTATAAAATCTTTCGGCATTCGAAACATCTTTCAAAGCTACGGTAGCGGCCATATGCTGCGAAAAATTGGTATGAAAAACGGTATGGTCGTGATCGGGCGCAAACCGGATATAGTGTTTATCGGTAACCAACCAGATGGTTCCGGAAAACACAATCAGCATCAGCAACAAGAACACTATTTTCAATTGCCTCTTAATAATTACCCATGCAAATAATACCCCTACCAGTAAAGCAAGCCATGCCCCTCTCGAATACGAAAGCAGTAAGCCGATTATTCCTATTACAATCGCCAACAGGATCCACTTTTTATTTTTATTTTCTGAAGGAGTTAAAAAATAAACTGCAGCGCCTACCCCCAATAAACAAACCAGCATGGAAGAATAATTCACGTGATTCCGAAAAAAGGGGTGCATTGTTTTTTTGATATCCACAAAACTAAAATCAAAAGTTGCATGCCTTACCAATGTTTGTAATACCACCAGCAACATGGGTATTAATAGAAGCATGGCCATTTTGGTAATTCTTGTTTGCGAGTTTAACAAGATCTGAGGAAGTATCACAAAGGGTATTATATACCATACACGTGCAAGAAAAAACTTAAAGGATACAAGGGTATTTTCTGCATAGCATGCAGAGATCAGCGTCCAGACCATCATCAACAACAATACCAAAAACAAGGGTTGTTTTTTTAGTGTGGCCGGAAACCATTTCGGCTCGTGAAGAAATTTAAAAATGGCAATCGCTGTAAGCAACATCAACAATAATTCATCAGGAAAATCAATTCCCAATGATGGGGTGATATTTAATTCGGTAGAAAGCGGGATTGTCAATATCAGCAACCAAAAAATGTTCTCGGTTTTATAGATCGTGTAATTAAAAACAAAGGGAAATAGTACCCATGCAAATGGCATTAACAACAATAAGGGTTCTTGTAAAACAATTGCCAGAACACCGGATACAAAAAACAGGGTAATGGCAATCAATAATTGATATGGCGCTTTCGATAAAAGCATTTTAAAGCGTTGGTTCGCGATTGTAAACCAATAATACAATCGACCCGAAAACAAGGCTGATTAAAAAAGTAGCGATCAGGGTATCAGGCACATTTGGTCTTTCGGATTTAGCCGCAGGCACAGCAGTTTCTAATACATATAATGCCGGCTGATTATTTTCGATGGCGAGTTTTAGATCGTTAGCCGTTTTTTGATACAGATTCATTTGCTCCAGAAGGTTTTGTTTTTTTGACAAAGCCAAAATATTCAAACCGTTTTCATTTATTGAGCCATATTCTCTTTCAAATCTTGCTATCGATGCATTTATTTTTTGCAATTCATTTTCATAACCCGACTTCCAAATGGCTTCTTCTTTTGTTTTGATTATTTCTACTAATCTGTTTACAATTTTAGCAGAAAGCGTTTTGTCTTTTGTCCAAATACTAATCTTTATCTGATCCAGTTCAGTTCTTTGCAAGTTCAGGTTCTCTTTTAATGCTATCAAAGCTTTTCTACGAAGAACTGAGGGCGCATCATTTTTGAGTTGATAATAATCAACCAGGTTAAATTCATCTACCAGTTGTTTATTCACGGTATCCATTGCCGCAATTCCCAGTAAGCGTTCAAGGTCATCGCCCGAACCAAAATTGGAGTAGAGTTCTTTAATATTGTTATTAAACAAGTGTGCTTTGTCGGCCAGTGCCGGATTTGCCGGAAGCAAAATTGCTGATGAACGATAATATTTGGGAACCAGCAATAAAGTAATAGAAGCTAGTGTCATTGCAATAAAAACAAACAGCAATAATTGTTTCCATTTATTTTTCAGCACCCTAACGGTATTGATAAGATTAAAAGAATTGGCTTGCATAGTTTTTAAATACAGTTTAAAAATGGGGTGTTAAGGCGCTACCACCACATTTCGAATAAGGCTTTCATCCAGCGAAATAAATGTTTCGGTGCGCTCAATACCTTTTATCTTTTGCAGTTCATCGTGCAACACAAAGCGGAGTTGCTGAATGTCCCTACAAACTATTTCAGCAAACATACTATAGTTACCGGTAGTATAGTTCAAGCGCACAATCTGTGGTATTTTCTTCAATTCTTTGGCTACGCTATCGTATAAAGAGCTTTTTTCTAAATAAATTCCAATAAAAGCAATTACATCGTATCCTAAAATTTTGAGATCAATAGATAATTTTTTACCTTTAACTATACCAGACTCTTCGAGCTTCTTTATACGAACGTGTATTGTACCGCCAGATACGAAAAGCTTCTTACCCAGATCGGCGTAAGAAATCTCAGCATCTTCCATCATTTCCTGAATTATTTGCAGGTCCAATTTGTCTAAATTCAATTTGGGTGTCATATTTATGTGCTGTTTTGAATATTATCTAATATTTTGAGCAATATATTGAATATTATCTATAATTTACAAATATTTATTGAAATATTTGTAATAATTGGATGAATGGTTATATATTTGTCTTCCAAACAAAGAAATAGTTCTTTATACTGTGGGGTGATGAAATTTTTGGCAGACATGCCCTCTTGTCTCGGGGGTGAAGATAATAGGATAAACGTAGCATAGAGCCGTCCCGCAAGGGGCGACCAGGGTCGACCACTGAACTTTGTACTATGGCTAACTACTTCGTGGAGGTTCGATCCCTCCCCCTACAGCTTTTTTAATGTATAATGCATTGTAAATCAATAATTTACAATGCATTTTTTTTATTTGGGTACGCAATGGGGTACAAAATATTCAATTTAAGGCCCGAAAATTTCGAAAAGATTTAATTTTTTTATGGCTCATATTGGGCCTAAAACCCTTTGAATAACAGCGAGTCAATAAATAAATATGAACGAGGAACAGAGCAGCCAGGCGTTATACGATTTTGTGCATCACCATAAATAATTGGTTGGTAAATATGGTGGTGTCCGTTTTACGGCGAAAATTACTATTGAAACAGCTCACAAACGATTTGAATCTTCTGGAATGGAAGTAATGGTAAGCCTGACAGATCATAATAGTATGGGTAGGCTTGTGCTGATAGAAAACGAGCTGGATCCAAAACTGTTTCCTACAGATTTTGATGCCCAATATCAAATATTTATCAATTTTCAAGAAGTGTACCTGAATATTACTGGCATACACCGGAATAATCCATTGATCGGAAAATACTCAGTAGTAATTGTACCACTAAGTCGCACCCTTGTGTAGATGGGTATACCTCGATAGACTTCAAAACGAAATTTGAAAACCAAGCATGCTTTTATAATTTGACAACATACTTGTCAGAAATTTTAGCATCGCCTCAAAATCTGATTGCTGCATTCCTTTGTAGAAATTCGCGAAAGCGACGTTATTGATTGGTGCTAACCGAATAATCTGATTATTGTCCAGCATTATTCCAATAAGCTCCCGGTGTTTAATATCCTCCAGGTCGTAAAAAGTTCTGTCAAGATTTTCGCTGGATATAATAGCAGGACCTGTTATCTCAATATTGGGCTTTACGCTAAAAAGAAACAATAGCTTTTCCAAAAATTCACTACTAGTTAAACTTTCTGTTAATAAAGATTTTATTCTAAAGTACTGCCAGAACCAAATTAGATATCGGTTAACTCTACGTACCTGTATCCGTTTGGTTGAATCGGCAACCGGGTTAAATGAAAATGTTGTTTCTATAGCAATTTGTATGGTATCACAAACCTTCTTACCTATTTCTGCTGCACTTACTTTTTTAATACCGCCAGAGTTAGAAATAAAATAAGCCAATTGTATCAACACGGCCATTGCGTCCGCCTGATAATCTGCTTCCTCAATAATACGAGGGAAATTGCCGATACCGAGCACAGTATCACTGTCAAGGTTATGAACTTTATGAATAGCTTCATGAATAACGTAGAGACATGCGGCTACGACCAACATTGCTCTATAGTCCTTTTGATCTTTTTTTTCAAACCGGCTTGATACTTCATTAAAAAAACTCAGATCGATGTGCCACTGGCTTTGTGGCTCGTCAAACACAATAGTGTCTCTAATTTTGGTCCCATCCGATATTATAAGATCTTTTTCTGGGTTTTCAGTATTTAGATATTTTCCGACAGTAATCGAGGGGAATTTCCAATAACGTGATGAATAATTTTTCAGAAAGCATTCTTCCATTCCGTTGAAAATTCCACCGTACCACAACATCCCTGTTTCACCCTGCCACGATTGATAAAGAAATCGCCTTATAGCAGCCAGTTCTGCGTTCGTATTCGATACATCTTCCATCAACGATTGTTTTACCCTATCACGAATTACAGATTCACGGGACTCGGCGACCGGAGGGTTAAGTATCTTATTCAGTTCCCTCACAGTATATGATCGCATAGCTTTACGATACTCTAAAAGCAGATTGGCATCGATAATTTCAATATTATCTGATTTTTGTGAAGAGCGCGTCATTCTTTTAAATTCAATCTGAAGTCTAACTAAATCAGGCACCGATTCTATTTCAACAGAACTTTTCATGCCGGATTGAACAAGTTCTGAATTGAGTGATGGGTGGACCCATATATAGCATCGGATATTCTCTTTTAAACTTCCTATCAATCTTCTAAACTGTTCCATATCGTTAACGCTAATATATTCGATATATCGGGGCATTGAATCATGCAGGGCGCTCGAACCGATCTTCGCATAGTAGTCAATATTAAAGACTATATCAAGTTCTTTCATTTTCATCGTTTTTATTTGAAAAAATGATTTTAAGTGTATAGGGATTGTCTGATATCCGGCGGTACTTGACACCATACAATTTTAAAATTGATTTTATCTGTGATTGACCAGTTCCATCACCACTGCGATCAAATGCCGATCCCTGTTCAATAACCAATTCGCTGAAGTCAGGCGTTACATTAATCATCATTTTCCAATAAATCTCTTTCGCATAACGTTTTTTATTTTTTAAAATATTTTCGAATGCCAGGTTCAGTGCATAAGGATGCACATTTACAGAAATGTTTTCGCAACCTTTTCGATCAATGAGTGTAGTACCCTCATTTTCTTTCAGGCTCATAAACGCTTCTTCAGTCCGCCCCCATTCTTCCAAAAGCCCACCGCGAGCATTTAGGACATAATTGGCAAAATCGCAATTAGCCTTGAGCAAAAGATTGTTGTATAATGTAATCGTGTGGATGCCAGCCTGCAAAAAATCAATAGAGATTTCCGGCCTTGTCAAGGCTATGAATGTCTCCAGATCCTTAATAACAGAAAGAGACAGGTCAACATTAAAAGGAAGTGAAGTAGGGGAAAAATATTTTAAATTGTTTACAATTTCACTTAAAAACCGAAATTTCATTTCACTAGCATAACCCTCTCTTACACGATTTAATGCGAGATACAGTTTTTCGGTATTTTCAGCAATATGTTCCTGACGGTTTTCAAGTGAGAATTTCAATTCCGACAATGAGCGAAGTAACGGGCCAAAATAGTTGGGCAGCAAAACTTCGTCGTGCTTATCTTCATGAACCTTCGCCTGCACAAAATACGTTCGCAAAACATGATACTTGTTAATGTAAAACGTAACATCCAACTTTCTTCTTTCTTGCAATCGATGATAGATATCAAATGCAAATCTGAATTCAGGAAATATGTTGGGGGCTTGTATGCGCAGGCTGGAAACAAATTCCTCTATATTAACCTCAAAAGATTTTGTGTCAAATGCGTTGTCTGTATTCTTTATACCAAGCCTTAATAGAAGAATCAAATACTCAATGTATCTGAAAGCTTCACCTTTCCCTGAGTTTCCTGGCTGATATAATTTAGGGACAATGATGAGAAGATTCTGGCTAGTAAAAAGCCATTTCGGGCTCAAATAAAATAATGCTTTAATAAAAAATTCCTTCATCCATTCTTCTGACATTAATGTTTCATCTGACATGAAATCATCAACTATAGTATTTATTTTTTCTCTGATTTTTTCCTCACCAAACATTCTTTTAAATGTTTGATAAAGTTGCGGCTCTAGATTAAGTACCGTTAGCATGGTCAATAGATCTTCACGTTTGGCTATGATCTGGTGTATGTCCTTGATAGAAAGATCATCGATATAGAGACGATAACTTCCGAATCTTCCGATAAAATCGCGCATTTCAAAAAGCCTGACCCGTGAAACACAATGAAATAACTTGAAATTGTCATCACCTCTTGATGGAGAACGTGAATCCAGTAGTTGCTTTTTTCTGTTGGTCAGGTAATCTTCGAATTGATCTGAGAAATCAATCTTATGATGTATAAGCAATTTGTCTTCCAAAGCGATAATCTCCCTATATTCTGTCTGGAACGGACTATCGAACTGGTTGTGAACGGGGATATTAACATGTACACCAAAATGAACCGCTATCGGAACTACTGCATTTTTGACCTGCACGCTTTTTATTCTTGAAAAAAGTTCCTTTTGAAAATCTTCAACTCTTCCGAATATTGACAGAACATCAATAGATTTAACAGATAAAAAACTAATGGAATCTATCATTTGAATAATGGTATCTCCACTGAGCGATCCATCATCCAGAATAAGCACTGACAACCTGTTAGAATCAAAAATATGGTTAAGGAATTTCGGGGGAAAAGAAAACCTCCACCCTTTTGATGTCATGATCCTTGGTATCGGAAATATCTGTGGGGAAACATCGTTCAGCTCTGCTTCAACAAAAGGACTGGTATCATCTTCTATCACGCTTATATTTGACAAAAAAGGATAAAAAACAACGTCAACTTTGTATTCGTCAAATAAACCAGGCGTATTCTCAGATATGACATTTTCCAACTCTCTTTTTAGTCGTTCCAACGGCCGCCGTCCCTTTTCTTCACCCATGGCCTTTATAATAACATCCACTCCTTTGATCAGAGAAGATATTTCGGTGTTCGTAGCCATTTGCTTTCGTTTCTTCAACAAGCCCAACAGTTCATTAAGTAATGGGTAATTCTTTTCTTTATCATCCAGCAGTAACTGTTTCGTATTGGGGAAATAGTTGAAATACACGGAATTATTTTTCAGATTACCCATCATTAAATACCTGTCACCTATA
>JAIEMK010000066.1 GCA_019752295.1 Chitinophagaceae bacterium
ACTAAGCCGTCTTCAATATTCAAAGCGTGTTGCAGCAAGTTAAACTCTTCATTCTCGTACACTACTTTTTTAGAAAGTCCATAGGAGTTTAAAGGTTTACCACGCAAACTAAATACAGCCTGAGTATCCACATTTCTGGATTTGGTAATACTTCCACTAGCACTGTCGCCCTCGGTAATAAAAATGGTTGTATTATTTTGTTGCGCTACAAATTCTTCTCTGTTTTTTGGGGGTGTATCATCGCTTAAATGCACACGGCAATCGCGTAATTTTTTATTGTGCAGATTTGCTTTCTTAGCTCTGTCGTTTGCAAGCTTCTTAATTCCTGCCAATTCCTTTCTTTCTCTTTCGTTCTGTTCAATTCTTTTACGCAGGCTTTCGGCAGTAGTGGGATTTCGGTGCAGGAAATTATTTAACTCTTTCGATAAAAATTCTTCCACAAATTTTTTCATCGAAGGTCCACCCTCATATACATTCTGCGAACCGAGTTTGGTTTTAGTTTGACTTTCAAAAACGGGTTCCTGCACACGCACAGATACTGCAGCAACAATACTGGTACGAATATCGGAAGCTTCATAATCTTTTTTATAAAACTCTCTGATCACTTTTACATAAGCCTCTCTGAATGCCTGCTGATGCGTTCCACCCTGAGTCGTAAATTGTCCGTTTACAAACGAGAATATGTCTTCTCCATAATCATTGTTATGCGATAAAGCAACTTCTATATCTTCTCCTTTTAAGTGAATGATGGGATAACGCAGTTCATCGGGATTGGTCTTGCGTAATAAAAGATCCAGCAAGCCATTTTTGCTCACATATTTTTTACCATTAAAATGCATGGCCAAGCCGGCATTCAGATAACAGTAATTCCACAACTGATTATCGAGGTATTCGTGTATAAAATGAAAATTTCGGAACACAGATTCATCAGGAGTAAAGCTTACCAATGTACCATTGGGCTCAGTGGTCTTTACCTCTTTGTGCTCCTTAATCAATTCTCCTTTTTCGAACTCGGCAGTTCTTTCTTTTCCATCACGAAAAGCGGTTACTTTAAAATACTGACTCAGCGCATTCACGGCCTTAGTACCTACCCCATTCAAACCAACAGATTTCTGAAAAGCTTTACTGTCGTATTTAGCGCCGGTATTAATTTTACTCACTACATCAACCAGTTTACCCAAAGGAATTCCCCTTCCATAATCACGAATAGTCACTAATTTATTTTCGATCGTAAGCTCTACCTGCTTACCATAACCCATAGTATGCTCATCAATACTATTGTCGATCACTTCCTTGATCAAAACATAGATGCCGTCATCGGGAGCAGAACCATCGCCCAGTTTGCCGATATACATACCAGGACGTAGCCTGATATGCTCTTTCCAATCCAACGAGCGTATCGACGCTTCATTATATTCCGATAAATTCTTTTCTACTGCCATATGTTCCTTCCTGATTTTTAGCCTGCACTGCATCGCTACAACCCGCAAATCTAATCACCTCAGGCCGCGGTACAAGTTTACTTTTCTACAAATTGATACACATTGTGGATAAACTTTTAAATGCCTCTGTTTTTGCCCCCAATCTGCCCAAATGGCCCTACTTTTACTCCATCAAAACAGTAAATAACTATATAGAAGCCAATCTTTCTGTTATTCAGGCCAATGCCATAAAAAAGTCGGCAGAGAATGAGCGTTTTAGAACTTTTTTAAATCATCAGCCGGATTCCGACTTGGACGCTATAGTTCAGCAACTCAACACAAAAATTAGTGCAAAAGTAGATTGTACCCTTTGTGGTAACTGTTGTAAAACCTTAATGATTGTGGTTACCAATCCCGAGGCCGACCAATTGTCGGGGGCGCTCCAAATTAGCAGAACATCCTTTGACGAGCAATATATTGAGAAAGGCCTCAACGAAATGATGTTGATAAATAAAATGCCTTGCTGTTTTTTGAAAGAAACAAAATGCACCGTCTACGAAAATCGCTTTGAAGGTTGCAGGGAGTTCCCGGCATTACATTTACCCGGTTTCAAAAAAAGATTATTTACCCATTTTATGCATTACGACCGATGTATGATTATTTATAATACCATAGAATATTTGAAAAATATATTATATTTTGAGATAGAATCCTCACAACCATGTTAGCCTTTGGTGTTGACCAAATTATTCAGTTACAACCCGCATGGAAGGACCAAAAAATCGGTCTGGTTACAAACCATGCTGCCAAAACAATGGCCGGGAAATCCTCTAGGCAGGCATTGATCCATCATCATTTTAATATCGTTAAGCTTTTTTCGCCAGAACACGGCTTAGAAGTAAAAGGAGAAGACGGGATTGCAATGGCTGACGGAATTGACAGTTTAACCAAGCTTCCGATTATTAGTTTATACGGTAAAAAGCTTACACCCGACGAAGATGATATGGCGTCGATTGATGTATTGGTCTTTGATATTCCGGATGTTGGATGCAGGTTTTATACTTATTTATGGACTCTCTCACTCCTATTGGAAACCGCTGCTAAATATCATAAGCCCTTGATTGTACTTGACCGCCCCAACCCTGTTTCGGGAGATTTGAATGTAGCGGAAGGCCCGATTATGGACGATGCAGTATCTTCCTTTGTAGGCAGATGGCCCATTCCGATAAGGCATAGTTGCACCCTCGGCGAGTTGGCAAACTATTTTAATATTACCAGAGGTATCGGATGTAATCTGGAGGTAATCAAATGCCTTAACTGGGATAGAACACAATATCAACCCGCCTGGGGAATTCCTTTTGTGCCTACTTCACCTGCTATCAGAAGCTTTGAAAGCATGCTGTTATATTCTGGCCTTTGCTTGTTGGAAGCTACCAATATCAGCATAGGAAGGGGCACATCCAAGTCGTTCAGGGTAGCCGGAGCTCCGTGGATAAATGGAACTATGGTGGCAAATGCGTTCAACCGGTTAGCCATTGATGAAGTGGAAGTAACCCCAATTACCTTCTACCCGGCCTTCAGCAAACATGCAGGAAATTCATGCAATGGCGTAGAATTTCATGTTACCCAACCCAATTATTTTCAATCGGTTACGAATGGTTTGTTGTTTATTAATCTGATACACCGACTATATCCCACGCAATTCTCTTGGTCTGCTTACCCTACCGAAGTAAATCCTTTGGGGAATAATCATCTCGACAAATTGCTTGGCGTTATAAACAGTGAATCTTTATTCGATCTACCCATGCAACAATTCATTGCAACCATCACGAGGATTACTGCGGCAAATGATTGGAAGCAGGAAATCTTGCCTTATCTCTTGTACTAATCTAGTTTGTTTTGCATCAATCCCCTAATCACAACACTAGCTACCATGCACCCAAAAATAGCGGGCATATAACTAATGGTTCCAATAATTGATTTTTTAGGGAATGCTTTTTCGGTTTCAATCACTCTCGATTGATCCACTTTCTCTGGACTAAAAACAACGGTTAATCCTTTTTGAATTCCCATTGAATGCAATTTCTTGCGCACATAACGGGCCAGATTACATTCATAAGTTTTGGAAATATCAGTAATCATCACTTTCGAAGGATCTATTTTACCACCTGCACCTAAAGCGCTTACAATTGGCAATTGGCGGTCGATACAAGCTTTTATAAAAAATACTTTTGGCGATAAAGTGTCAATACAATCTACAGCATAATCGAAATTACCAGATTCAAGTATTTGAATGGTTTCTGTTTCTTTGATATAGATAGGCAATACCGTTAGATCGATCAGGGGATTGATGTCTTTAATCCTTTCTGCCATCACTTCGGTCTTTAACTTTCCGGCTGTAGAATGCAGTGCGGGAATCTGGCGATTGGTATTGCTTAGGTCAACGGTATCAGCATCCACAATCGTCATTTTACCTATTCCTGCTCTGGCAATCATTTCTGCGCAGATACCACCTACTCCACCCAAGCCTACTATCAACACGTTTTTATTCATGAGCAGTTCAATCGGCTCATCACCTAACATCAATTGGGTTCTACTCATCCAATAAGGGATCATGCAAAAAAATTTATCGGTTTAACTACGGGGAAGAAAGTTATTTTTAGTTGGCAAAACTCCTGCTTTATGCGACTAATAAAAATTTTTTCTTTAAGCATCTGCACATTAACAGTACTCTTTGCAAAATGCCAGTACCCGAAAATCGAAATACTACAGTCGGGAAATAAGATCAGCCTCCGTGGTCTTTCGGTAGTAAACGATCAAACTATTTGGGCAAGTGGCAATAAAGGAACGGTTGCCAGATCGATTGATGGAGGCAAAAATTTCGAATGGATAAAAGTTGCCGGCTATGAAACCAGAGACTTCAGAGATATCGAAGCATTCGATCCGTTAACGGCCATCATTATGGGGGTAGATGCTCCGGCGATTATTTTAAAAACCAGAGATGGAGGAAAGACATGGAAAAAAGTTTTGGAAGATAGCACAAAGGGAATGTTTTTGGACGCGATGGATTTTTCTGATGCAAAAAATGCTGTGGTCATCGGCGACCCGATTGATCAGAAAATTTATCTGGCCACTACAAAAGATCTGGGCAACAACTGGACAAAATTGAATGCAATTGCCGTACCTGAAGATTTGATTGCAAAAGAAGGAGAAGCTTTTTTTGCGTCCAGCGGCACCAATATTAAAATGCTCAATGGTAGCCTTGCATTTGTAACCGGAGGAAAAAGTTCGAGATTATTTTATGCAAAAAGTTGGAACAATTTATCACTGCAACAAGGCATGCAATCTACCGGTGCAAATTCAATAGCCATTCACAAAAATAAATACGGAGTGATTGTTGGTGGTGATTTTACGAAAGATACAGTTAGTTTCAACAATTGTGTATTGTTCGAAATACAGCATCAGAACATTAAATTTAGTAAGCCAATTACTAATCCGCATGGCTATCGTTCCTGCGTAATTTATATCAACAAAAATGAGCTCATTGCCTGTGGAACATCTGGTATTGACATTTCGAAGGATGGCGGAAAAAATTGGGAACTTGTTTCAAAAGAAAGTTTTCATGTGGTTCAGAAAGCCCCAAAAAGCAGTGCTGTTTTTTTGGCAGGCTCAAATGGCAGGATTGCCAAACTTATGTTTTAGAGCGAATCTTATAGAATTGTTAGAAACTAACAGTAAACCAATTGTTTTCGGCTTATAATCATATATTTAATTAGCGGAGTTGAATTACTCAATCAGTTCTGTAATTTAACGCCAAGATTGCCAGATTGCCATTCGAGAAAACCCTGCACGAAACTTGTATACCTTAAAACAGTAAAAAGAAGTTTATGAAAAAATTTCAGGCGATCATCAAATTCACAATGGACGAACAGTTTATGTCGTTTGTTCCTCCCCACCGTACTTATATCAATTACCTGATGAATAAAGGCATTATTGACAGCTATGCAGTAGGAATGGAATCACAAACAAGCTGGATCACCATCAATGCCGATACAAAAGCCGAAGCCGACCAATACTTAGCTAAGTCACCACTCTATAAATACTGGACTTACGAAATTGAAGAGCTCTTTGTGTACGATAGTCAGCACTACCGTTTACCGGCATTGCAATTGAATTAATTATACTGGTTTGACAGTCTAAAATAGAGGTTTATGTTTATGCAACATATCCAAACTAAAAAAGTTGCAAAACTTATTTTCTGAATTACTGGTAAAAAAACAATCAGTTCTTTTGTGTAGTAAACATAATTATTCAGACCTACCAGTAAAATATTAAAAAGCCCAAGCCATAAAAGCCAAAACCATTTTGCTTTATATAGGCCTACGAAAGTTCCAACCGTTGCAACAATTCCAAATATTGATGCAAGATTTGTAATTAAATCGTGATTAATATTGGAATACAAAAAGAAAGCAATTACCATAGCAAGAATTCCAGAAAATTGAATTGTAAGTTTGAGTTTTTTGTCGAAAACAATATGTCTTGCAAACAGATACCAAAATAAAGAAAGTGTCAGGCAAAGCACAAGCATTCCTGTAATAGCAACAGGTTTTGCAGGGTTAGGCTGACCATTTATTGCGCTTTCATTTAATAGGTTGCACCAGTAATTATTTGTCCAACTAAAGCCAATAGCATTTTTATCAATCTGTGAACCGCCGGGATACAAAATTGTCGCGCTAATATAAAGGAACACAAAAACAATCACTCCAATAATAGGTGTTAGTACCAATATATTTTTTGTGCTATCGCTGCTCATCAAACTTTATTTAGTATAACTTTCTTTCCCAACTTTGCCGCTTCATAAATGGCAGATATTATTCTAATGTCTTTCAATCCTTCCTCGCCAGTAATATGTTCAGGCAATTGTTTATTTTCTAAAATTAATTTACCGATTTCATCTAATTGTTTAGCCTGCTGATTAATAATCGGAAAATTAAGTTCGCCCCTGCTGGTCTTTCCTTTGAATGGACCATAACTTAGTCCGGGGCTGAGTTCGAAAAAGCCTTCATCTGCCGATGCAAAAAATCTATCAATATTAAAACCATATTGAGACGGTTTTTTATTAAATATTAACTGTCTATCATTTTACTCAAAGAAATTCACCTCCCCTGTTTCAACATGGTACAATCCACCAACAATTTTAATTACCCCCTTCCTTTCTAATTCTGCAATAATGCTGCTCTCTTCCCGAATCCTCGCCATTGTTAAATGAACATTTAATAAGGTTACATTATTTACAAAATGTTCATTTGATCCATTTCTATTTTCAAATGTAACATTTTCAGAATCAATTGCAGGCTTCACTTTATTTAGAAGTGTTGTCAGGTGATTTAATTTCACATCATTACAAGCCCCAATAATTGCACCACATTTTGTATGTCCTAAAACAACAACTAGTTTTACGTCAACAATTTTTGTAGCAAATTCCATACTGCCCAATATATCTTCATTTAAAATATTCCCTGCAATACGCACACTGAAAATATCTCCTAATCCCAAATCAAATATATGTTCAGTGGTTGTTCTACTGTCTATGCAACTTAATATGATTGCCAATGGATTTTGGCCAAATGAAGTAGCATTAACTTGGTGTTTTAAATACTTCTCGTTACTACTTCCTGCAACAAATCGACTGTTCCCTTTTTTCAAAATTTCAACAATCTCATCAGGCTGCATTTTTTGTTGTGTTTCTTTGTCTAATACATTTACAAACTGTATATGATCGTCTAACTGGTACTGTTCTTTTAAGCCAAGAATATTCAATTTTATTTCTTTTTCAACAGAAATTGTTTGTTTAAAATCATTAATGATTTCTAGAATATCATTATCAATAAAGTCGGCATTGGTTGCATCAATAATCATTTTAGTGTTATTGGGAATACTCCATAAAGTGTCTTTAATGGAAGCCTTGTTTAAAAATGAAACCTGGTTGGGCAATTCCATTCGTACGATCTCATCAATGTGTAATGTTTCTTTTTGTAAAACAAATGGGTTTTTAAAATTGCTTTTTAGCAAATAAAATATGCTGACTGCTAAACCAATTAATACTCCAATTAATAAATCTGTGAATACAATTGCAACAATGGTAACAACGAAAGGAATAAATTGATTCAATCCTTTTTTATAAATATCCCTAAACAAGGAAATTTTTGTCAATTTATAGCCCGTCAATATTAAAATGGAGGCCAAAGATGCAAGTGGTATTAAATTAAGAATGGAACTTAATAATATTAAACTAACCAACAAAAATACGCCATGTAAAATAGCAGAGGCCTTGGAAACCGCTCCTGCATTAATATTTACAGAGCTTCTAACAATAACAGAAGTTATTGGAATACCTCCAATCAAACCTGAGATGATATTACCAATACCCTGCGCAAGTAACTCCCTATTGGGCGATGCCTGTCTCTTATGAGGATCAATATTTTCAACAGCCTCTAGATTAAGCAATGTTTCCAGAGAAGCTACAATAGCAATCGTAAATGCTACAATCCAAACCTGAATATTACCCAAACCCGCAAAATTCGGAAAAGTGATGATCGAATTAATACCTTCAAATTTTGGAATATTCACCAAATGAGTTGATTCAATTGTATAAGCAGGGAAATAGCTTTTAAAGAAAGCATTACATACAACACCCATCACTACAACGAATAAGGATACAGGAATAATTTTAATCGCTTTTATTGGAATTTTTTCCCAATAAATTAAAATGAGCAAAGACAGTATTGTAATAATCACTGATCCCCATGAAAAATAATTTACAATAGTTAATAATTCCGACAATGTATTCTCTCCATCATTTTGAAAGAATTTGAAATCGTTTTCAACGTTTTTATCAATTCCAAAAGCATGTGGAATTTGCTTTAGTATTAGAATAAGTCCAATTGCAGCTAATAATCCTTTAATCACATTAGAGGGGATATAATTAGCAATGAACCCTGCTTTTGAAATTCCCAAAGCAACTTGCATTAAACCTGCAATTACTACTGCCAGTAAAAATATTTCAAAACTCCCCAATAGGGTGATAGATGATAACACAACAGCAGCCAATCCCGCGGCTGGTCCACTTACACTTGTGTGTGACTGACTTAAAATACCAACAACCACCCCTCCTATAATTCCAGAAATAACGCCTGCTAATAAAGGGGCACCACTTGCCAATGCAACACCCAAGCACAATGGCAATGCCACTAAAAAAACCACCACACTTGCAGGTAAATCATACTTTATATTCAAGAATAAATTCTTTTGATTCATAATATACACATTTAATAAGATGATACTATTGGCGATAATAAATAGCCAATAGTATTACCAGTTAATTCGAAAAAGGTTTACTAATTGAGATTTGACGGATTGCTGTCAATAAATTGTAATGCTATCCAACTAATTCGGGAGGCTGCAGAATATCATCCGTAAATGAATGAATATTCAATTCTGTGTCGGTGATAATAAATTGGTTGTTATTTAAAAGAATAAATACAGAGTGATTTAAAAAACTATTCCTAGAACAAAACTGATCCTCGGCTTTTTCTTTGATTTCTTTTTGAAAAGAATCATCTTCTTGAGGACCACCATTTGTGAGCCTACTAAAATCCCCCTTTTGCGCATGCCCATAATAATTGTAGCATTCAACAATATCTAAATGGCTTAGACAGGTTACAATGAATAGTAATATGGTAAATGTATATTTCAATCCTTAAAAATAAGGGTAGAATTCAACATAATTCGTTAAAAAATATAACAAATTATCTTGTTTATGGTTCATTTAAATAAAGAAGTACTTGAAGTGTACAGGGTTGAAAAAAAATAACCCCAAGAAAAAATCTTGGGGTTATTTTGTGGGAGCACACGGGTTCGAACCGCGGACCCTCTGCTTGTAAGGCAGATGCTCTAAACCAGCTGAGCTATGCTCCCTTGTTAGTTTGGGAGTGCAAAAATAGGTTTTGAATGATTATTGCCAAATTTTTTTTTCAATTAATTAATATACACTCCCCCCTTCCAACCCTCCTAATCGGCTGAAATACAATAGCAATAAGCATCCTGCCAGTCCTTGATTTTTTAAATTAAATCAAAACTTATTTTAAATAAGCCATCGGGCCAGTAAAATAATAGCCCTAACAAAATGATTTTCCTTTTTTTGCGTTTTTATTAGGTCTTCATCAATTATCTTTGATTTATGCCTCAGTTCATCCATAAAGAAGCAGCCCAACCCTGGGAGAAGTCGTCTGTAGATGTATTAACAGAAGCTGTTCCAAACTTTAGTCTGGTTGTTTGGAACGACGAAGTAAACACATTTGAATGGGTGATCGAAACACTGATTGAAATCTGCGGACACAATGAGGAACAAGCCGAACAGTGCGCCCTGTTTATACATCACAAAGGCAAATACGCAGTTAAAAAAGGCGACTATGATACCCTAAAACCAATGTGCGACGCTATTACCGATCGTGGAATCGGGGCTACCATTGAAGTGTTCGTCTAATTTTTACAGAGTCTTTATTTCCCCCTATTTTTGATCGTGCATTTTGCATGAACAAACCCACATTCAAGCGAATTATGCCGATTTATGCTCTTGACAATAATTTATGGTTTCCTCCTGTTCAGGAAGCCGATAGCGAAGGCTTATTGGCCATGGGTGGCGATTTAAGTGTTGACCGCTTATTGTTGGCTTATAAAAGAGGAATATTCCCTTGGTTTGAAGGCGATACCCCTCTTTGGTGGTGCCCCAATCCCAGATTTGTATTGTTTCCAAATGAAATTGTGATCAGCACCAGCATGCGTTCAATCATCAAAAAAAGAAATTTTCGGTTTACTGTCAACAAAGCTTTCCCGGAAGTAATCAGGGCTTGCAAAGATTTAAAAAGAAAAGATCAGGAGGGTACTTGGATTACAAATGCATTGGAAGAATCCTTTGTTCAATTACACGAACTTGGTTTTGTGCATAGTGCAGAAGCATGGCAGGATAATAAACTAGTGGGCGGTTTATATGGTGTAAAAATGGGCAAAGTTTTTTTCGGCGAAAGCATGTTCAGCACGGTGAGCAATGCCAGCAAATTTGCTTTTATATCGTTTGTAGAAGAACTAAAAAAAGAAGGAATTCAAATTATAGATTGTCAGGTGTACACTGCTCATCTCGAAAGTTTGGGGGCTAAAATGATAGCCAGAGAATCTTTTATCAACTTACTCAATCAACACATTTAGCTTCGATACCCGTACATTCTTTCTACATCCTGAACAATTTTTTCCATATCGGCATCTTTACCTGTAGCATCGTATTTCTGCTTCAAATTACTTCCGAATAAAACTGCTAGTGTTTGCCAGAAAGCGGCATTAAAAAACCCTTTATAATCTTCAATGATATCGTAACAATTATTACCAGTTTCGCGGTAAATCAGCTTCATCAGTATTTTACCCTGATAAATCGAAAGCTGAGTGAGCTTGTCGCTGAATTGCAGTTTTAATTCTTTTTCACGTGTATGAATAATCATCCTACGCTGCTTTTTGTCGCTTACATGCACCAATTGAGCATTGATCTCGTTCATGATCCTGCTAGCCGCTTTAGCATATGGATATGTAACATATACCGCATTACGCAGTCGAGTCCAGTCGGCCCAGTAATTTTTCCACTTACCTGTTAAGCGTCCTAATACTTCTACATTGGGCAGGTAGCTCATTGGAATGGTATCGCCCTCAGGCGTTACATAAGCATACACCCTAACGGTATCGTATGCCCCATGTGTTTGCGCCCGCAACGGATTGCGGCTTCCCGAAAACACAAACAGGAATAATAAAGAGACGATATGTGGGAATAATCTTTTCACTATTTTTAAAAGACATACTATAACTCATTAATGCTGCCCATCGAAAAAAAGTAACCCAAAAAATTTTAGACAGACTTTAAATTTGATTTTATTAACAATCGTTGACGAATAGCCATTCCAAATCCCACCACCATCACTACAATCCCCAACCACAGCATGTTGATCAGCGGAAACTCATACACTTTTAAAGTGAGCAGGTCGGTAATTGCTCCGCTCTCTTTAACGCCTATCTCCAACTTGCCCTTGGCCTGATCAACCACCTTGTTAAATTGCAATACCAGACTCTGAGCGCGCACGGTATCATTAATATTCCGCATGGTTTGTCCCTTAATGGCGATGCCCGGAGTAACAGGATATTTTCTTCCATCTTTTGCAATCACCGTCATATCCAGAAACAAGGAAACTTCTCCCTCCAATAATTTTGATTTTTGTTCAACCGGATTTACCGAAACCTTATTCAGAATCATTAAGCCATTGCTGTAAAACAGGGTGTCCCCCGTTTTGATCTCTTTATTTCTGAATGTGGTGGTATCGGCGGCATTGTTTTCCTGAAAAGAAGTGATATAAGCAAATATGTCTTTAAAGAAATAATGCTTTGAAGCGGGGTTTGCAGAGAAGCCTTCCATGCCCTTGTTTTGCTTCATCACATCGGGATATAATTTAAAACTGTCGGACTTATCCTTTGCTTTAAAATCGATTTCAAAATAACGCTTATGATCAATTGCATCAACCGTATCGCGAACATAGGTCACCATATATTTACCCATATCAGTTGATACGGTCTTAAACAAAGTAAGGTTCTCGGCAGGATCGCCCTGTGAGCCCTTTTCGCTTTTCTGCAAAGGAGTAATCCCAGTTGTATTCCAACTCAACACGGTTTTTTTGGCAGATGAAATAAGGATACCCAATAAAATCATTCCGAAGCCAATATGTGCAACACTAGCACCAGCAACTTTGAATTTACCTTTTAAAACAGTCCATATATAACCAATATTTCCAACAATCGCATAAACTGCAGTGAAGATGGCAATATGAATTGCGAATAAAAATACGGGGCCCTTTTTATCGAAATGTACGTCTCCGAAAATACTGATACATAAACTGATTACAACAGCTATGATTGTTGGCAAGAAAATCTTCTTTCCAAACTGATCTCTTGGAGTGTCTTTATATTTCAGATACTGCGTAAGCGCTGTTAAAAGCCCCAACACCATTGCCACAAATACCTGAATCTGATTATGAGCAAACTCCGGATCTTCAGGTGGTGCAATCTTAGTACCGAATATTTTATTAAATACAGGTGTAGAAGTTTTGGCGATGATTACGATACCTGCTAAAAACAAAACAAGCGATCCAATAAACATCCAGAACTCTCTGCTATAACTCTGTTCTTCTTTTTTTATAGAAGGAATTGATTTGTAATTTTTGGCATACAGATACATTGCGGGTATAAAAAATACCAGCACAAAGCCAATCAACTGTGTATAAATCGCTTGCAGATTTTTATCATCCACAGTAAAAGCATGCACAGAGGTATCGGCAAGAATACCACTTCTTGTTAAAAATGTAGAATATAAAATCAGTGTGAAAGTGATAAAATAAAAGAAGTAAGTGGTACGTAAAGAAAATCCGGTACTCTTATATACCATGTTTACATGCAGGCCGGCCACAAGTGTTAACCATGGAACAAGAGAAGCATTTTCTACAGGATCCCAGGCCCAGTAACCACCAAATGATAAGCTTTCATAAGCCCATGCCGCACCCATCATAATTCCGGTACCTAGCACTGCTGCAGAAAAGCCTGCCCAAGGAATTACGGGTTTTATCCAGTCGTGTCGTTTGTGCATCAACCCTGCAAAAGCAAAAGCAAAAGGCACAATGGTAGATGCAAAACCCAAAAATAAAATCGGAGGATGTATTACCATCCAGTAATTCTGTAATAAAGTAGTCAGGTCATTTCCTTCAAATACCCTTGGCATTTGCAAATAATCGGGGTTCGAGAAAATGGGTAGATCAGGCATATGATCGCGCCAAAGTATAAAAGGGTTATTGCCTATTTTATTTCCAAAAACATAGATGCCCAGCAGCATCGTACTAATGCAAAACTGAGCCGCATTGATTACGAAAAGTGTGCCCGCTTCCCATTCTTTATTTTTCCATATCAACACCCATCCCAAAACGCAATGCCAAATTCCCCATAGCAAAAAACTACCCGACTGATCTTCCCAAATACAACTCAGTAAATACTTAGGAGGTAATGATCTGGAGGAATGGTTCCATGCAAAAAAATACTCGTGGTAATGATTAGAAACAATGTACACGATTAAACCAAAAATGCTGAATATCGAAAAGGTTTCAACCGCAAAAACAGCCCTAGCAAATCTGATCCAACTTGCACGATCAACAAGGTCGATAATTTTATCGGCCTTAAAATAAGCAATCGTTGCGATCACAGAACTGATCAAACTTAAAACCGTAAGGAACTGCCCAATCTGCCCCGGCAGTAAATGTTCGCCTGTATAATTCATGTAATCGGATTAGTATAAGAAACGAAGTATGTTGATTTTATTATTTGCCGGCACCCTGCACCGCTTTTTGAGTGGCATTAGGAGCGTCCTTATATTTTGAAGGGCATTTCAATAAAATGTCTTTGCACTCAAAATGGTCGCCCTGCACCCTACCCTTCAGTACAATCCTTTCGCTTTTTTCCATATCGGTGGGTTTATTATTGCGATACACCACTTTAATAGTATTACCCAATGTATCAACAGCCGTAAAACTAAGATAGTTCGGATTTTTAATAGCATCGTACTCCAAAGGTTGTTGTTTATCAACTTTTGCAATCAGGTTTACAAATTTTCCCTCTTTCTGGCGGGCAGAAGCAATGGTTTCATAAGTGGTCAGGTCGCCGGTATAGCTAATCAACACCACAATGCTTATCGCAATCAGGACTAAAAGAATGATATGGGTCTTTTTCATTTATTATTTTTTATTGGTTAAGCTCATTCATTTTGTGATTTTAAAAACCAAAAATAACCCAAAATACCGGAGCAACAACTGATGTTTATCAGGCAGCACGCAATTTGTGAATTCCTTAAACAAGCTGAATATGCAAACATATTCAAACGATAAAAGATATTTCGATAATAAATCAAAATTTGAGGGTATTTTGCAGGCCGTTTGCAATTATACCAACATGTCCGACTTATCCCAATTCAATACCAATGCGGTAGGAAACCCCAACAACAATATTTTCGGTCTTCCTTTCACTGAAGAAGAGGCGCTTTTAGTAATACTGCCCGTACCCTGGGAGGTTACGGTTAGTTATGGTGCCGGAACTTCAAGGGCGGCAGACCATGTTTTTAAAGCCAGTACTCAGGTAGACCTTCTTGACTGTAATGTACATGAGGGATGGAAAAAGGGCTTCCATATGCGGGATGTGGACAAAAAGCTGTTACTTAAAAGCGATTATTTAAGAAAAGAGGCTGAACTCTATATCGATTATATTTCAAAGGGCGAGAAGGTCGAAGACAATAAGTTTATGACCAAAAGCCTGAAAGAGATCAACGAAGGCAATGCCTTTATGAATAAATGGGTTTATGATAATAGTCTGGATTTATTGCAAAAAAACAAACTAGTTGCATTGTTAGGTGGAGACCATAGTATTTCTTTAGGGTATCTGAAAGCATTGGCAATACAGCATGGCGAGTTTGGTATTATTCAGATTGATGCCCACTGCGATTTACGCAACAGCTATGAACACTTTAAACATTCACATGCATCTGTGATGTATAATGCATTGGAAGAAGTTCCATCCATTACGAAGCTGGTACAGATTGGTGTTCGGGATTATTGCGATGAGGAGTGGGATTATATTTGCAAAAGCAATTATCGTGTTGTTACCTATCTCGACCAGTCGATCAAGGAACGAAGATTTGAAGGCGAAACTTGGCGCCAGATTACAGATGAAATCATTAATCAGCTTCCTCAAAAAGTATATCTCAGCTTTGATGTGGATGGCTTGGATCGCAAATACTGCCCCAATACAGGCACCCCTGTGCAAGGCGGTTTGGAAACAGAAGAAGTACTTTATATTATTAAAAAACTGGTTGATTCGGGCCGTAAATTAATTGGATTTGATTTGGTTGAAATTGGTGTGGGGCCTAGCGACTGGGATAGCAATGTGGGTGCCCATTTATTATGGCGCTTGTGTAATCTGATTGTAAAAAACCATACCGTTTAAGTTTAGATTCCATGAAGATATATGATTTTGTTATTGAGCTGAAAAGACCCAGTTACCGTTTTATTAACTGGACTAGTCAATTGATGTTATTATTGAGCATCGTATCATTTTGTTTTGTTTTATTTCAGCGTTTGTCTTTTCGCCCTGCTGCAATTTATATTTCACTTGGGGGAGTGATCGCGTGGTGGATTTATTGCATTGTTGCGGAAACTAAGGGACACTTACCATTTTACAGAATGGGCTTATTGATTGCCGCTACAGGCTGGTATTTTGTACCTAATGGCGGTTGGATCACCCTCATTTATTTAGTTGCAGCCTTGCTCGAAAAACAGGCAAAATTTCCACAAGAAATTGCATTTGATAAAGAAGAAATAGTATTTAACAGCTTCCCTAAAAAAAGGTATAGCTGGGAGGAAATGAATAACGTAATCATCAAAGACGGTATCATTACTATTGATTTCAAAAACGACAAACTAATACAAAAAGAAATACAATCTGGCGCAACTGAGCGGGATGAACGAGAATTTAACGAGTTTTGCAGAAATCGACTTATCGGCATTGGCCTTTAAAAAGCACCGTTCTTATATCATTTATATTTTGCGCATGACTATTGATCAATCACCTTATTTATTATACTCCGACGGAGAAGGCAATATTTTTGAAGACATCAGTTTATACGCCACAGGTCGCGCCGGCTGGGATGCACTACCTGTTCCAACAGAAGATTGGATTGAACTTCCAAGTGGCGGAAACCTTTATGAGTTACCGGGCAGACGCGGCATTGGCATTGATGTAATAACGGGTGATATGCGCCTGTGCGACAAGGGCTGGGCGGTAGCAGCATTTATTCCTCCCGCACATACCGGCTTATACATTGCTGCATTTGAATCAACTCCCGAAGCCCCTACACTACCTTTGTTTTGTTACACTGCAGCAGGATGGCTCGATCAGAAGTTTTATGTAACTGCAATGCGTATTGAGGGCGATATCCGTCAGGAAGCCATCGGTTATAATGAAGATAAAATTGCATCCGGTGCAGAAACACTTTTAAAAAACTATCCAAATAACAGATTGGTAAAACATCTGATGGAAAACTGCTGTATGACATACGATTGTCCGGCAGCAAAAAACTTTTCTTTAGGCCGATGGGAATGTCCTGTACCAACCTCTCCTGCCTGCAATGCAAATTGTTTGGGTTGTATTTCGTTTCAACCAGAAGGCGAAAGCATTGTGAGTACACAAGATCGTTTAACATTTAAGCCCAGTTCGGAAGAGATTGTTGAATTTACAGTTCCACATTTGATGAACGCTCCATTTCCTTTAATCAGTTTCGGACAAGGCTGCGAAGGCGAGCCCTTATTAATGTGGGAAACCATCAGAGATGCCATTATTGAAATTAGAAAACATACTCAGCGAGGAAGCATCAATATCAATACCAACGGATCCAAGCCGGATGCCGTAAAAGCTTTGTGTGAAGCGGGTTTGAACAGTATCAGGGTAAGTACTAACTCGGCTAGGAAAGTTATTTACGACCCCTACTACCGCCCGAATAATTATCAGTTTGAAGATATTATTGAAAGCCTGAAAATAGTAAGAAGCTATGGTGGGTGGGCCAGCATCAACTATTTTGTATTTCCCGGAATGACTGATAGTGTTGATGAATACGAAGCTCTGCGAAAACTGATTCAGTACACTGATATCAGCATGATTCAATGGCGTAATTTCAATATCGATCCCGATTGGTACTTGGGAAAAATCGGCGTTTATGAAACAGGCGACATCCTTGGTGTGAAGCAAATGATGGAATTGCTGAAAGAAGAATTTCCAAAATTGCAATTCGGATATTTTAATCCACCAATGGAACGAATTAAAGGCGACTACCAATCTGATTTTGCACACTACTAGTAAAGCATTTCAATGAATTCATCGCAGCATAAAAAAGACATTTTTATTGGCACAGGTTTGGCATTGATAGCTGTGATTGTATGGGCCGGAAATTTTATTATTTCGAGGGGAGTAAATCAACTAATCGGGCCGGTAAGTCTTGCTTTTTACAGATGGTCGCTTGCAACTATTATCATCACCCCAATTGCCTGGTCAACCTTTAAGAAAGAACAGCAAGCAATTCGTCAAAATTTTAAATACTTGCTGTGGGTGTCGCTCACGGGCATCGCACTCTTCAATACTTTTGTTTATGTATCCGGTCATTTTACAACAGCCATCAATATGGCATTGATCGGCACCACATCGTCTCCCATATTTGCGACGCTGCTGGCATTAATTTTTTTGAAAGAAAAAGTAAGTGCATTCCGTTTAATAGGAATGATCACCTGCATCATTGGAATATTATTATTGCTGTCGCAGGGCAGTTGGCAAAAGTTAATGTCGTTTCATTTTGGCAAAGGCGATCTTTGGATACTCACTGCAGGAATGGCTTTCGCGATATACAGTGTGCTGGTTCGTAAAAAGCCGGCCAGCATATCAAGCCTAAATTTTTTAATGGTCATTTTTGCATTGGGCACATTCATGTTATTCCCCTTTTATCTGATCGAAAATATTTATTGGCCAAAACCACAATTTAGTCTTCCATTGATTGGTTCAATCATTTATCTGGGATTGGGAACTTCCGTAATATCATTCTTATGTTGGAATATTGCTTTGCATAAACTGGGTACAGGTAGAACAGTATTATTTGGTAATCTGATACCCATTTTTAGTACCATCGAAGCAGTTCTTATTTTGGGTGAAAAAATTTCTTGGTTGCATATCAGCAGTGGCATATTAGTAATTGCAGGCTTAGTTATTGCCAATCTGCGATCAGATATTCTTAAGAAAAAAAGATTCAACTTACCAACTCAAATGCCCGATCAACATGGATAATACCACGTTGATGATCTTGTGCGCTTTTGCTACATTGGCAGGATTTGTTGATGCCATTGTTGGTGGCGGCGGACTAATTCAAACACCAGCATCTTTAATACTGTTACCACAATTACCGGTTGCTACTGTAATCGGGTCCTTAAAAATTCCTTCCTTCAGCGGAACTTTTTTTGCTGCAAAACAATATGTCAAACTGGTAAGCATTAACTGGAAGCGACTTGCCTTAATGCTCTGCATTGCTTTTATGGCAGCATTTGCAGGCTCCTTTTTACTTACTCAGGTTAGTAATCGTTTCATGAAACCCATTATTCTTTTTGTGTTGGTTTTTGTTGCTATCTATTCTTTCGCCAATAAGAATTTCGGTCTGCAAAAAAAGCAAATACTTTCAGAAAAGAAACAAATCTTATATGCCATTTTGATTAGTTTGATCATTGGTTTTTATGATGGGTTTATAGGCCCCGGCGCAGGCAGTTTTTTGGTGTTGGCTTTTATTAGTTTGTTGGGCTTCGATTTTCTTCAGGCATCGGCACACGCCAAACTAATCAACCTGGCAACCAATCTTGGATCCATCTCACTATTTCTTTTAAAAGGGAATATCCTCTGGCAGATTGCAATCCCCATGGCTATCTGCAATGCATTGGGAGCAGTGTTTGGAGCCAGAATGGCCATCGCAAAAGGAAATCGATTTATTCGTCTCTTCTTCTTATTGGTGGTAGCGGCTACTCTTATAAGGTTTTCGTACGATGTTTTCTGGAAACACTAATCGTTCAACAGCTTTTCAACATTAATTAACCTTTCTTTATACCCCTTTAGTGGATTACACTGCCTTCTGGCATGTAATTTTCAACATTGAATTGATTGTTTTCGAATAATGATACATTTGATATGAATCATACCGTTTCTATGCAAATTGGCTTTGAAAAAGAAAAGAACATGAAAGCAGTAGCCATTACTGCCTTTATTTGTGTGCTCTTATTTCTATTGTTTTTTTATTTGCAGTGGACCTTACCGCAAATTCCCGCCCCCATATTGGGCGAAGGAATTGAAGTTAATCTCGGAAATAGCGAAACAGGATTAGGTGATATTGCTCCCACCAGTCCAGGAAATCCTTCTGCCGCAGAAGATGAAAGAAAAGCCAGCCCGCCAACAAGTAAACCAGTTGAATCTATTAATAAAATCAATGCAGATGAGAACGGAGATGAGCCTGTTAATAATGTAACTAAAATGAGCAACAAGCCTGTTGATAAACCCAGCATGCCTGTAAAGCCCACTACAAAACCAGTTTTGAATCCGATTGCTGTTACACCCACTCCTCCTAAACCAAAAGCAGTTTTTAAAGGAGGCACAAGCACCACCAGTAGCGGAAATGGAGGTGATAGTTATAATGGTATTCACAATCAGGGGATAGCAGGTGGTAAAGGCGATCAGGGCAATATTAATGGCAATCCCAATTCCGACAGTTATAAGGGCAATGCGGCTTCCGGAAACTCAGGAAGCGGTGTCAGCATCCGAAGTGGACTGGATGGCAGAAGAATCACTAAATTACCAAGCTTCGAAGACGAGTTTAATGAGAATGCCAAAGTTGCTGTTGATATCACAGTTGATCAGGCTGGTAATGTTATATCTGCAACTGTTAATCCGAAGGGAACCACTACTACCAATCAGAACATCCGCAATATTGCCCTGAGAAAAGCCAAGGGACTAAAATTAAATGCCGGTAACGATTCCGAGCAGGTAGGCACACTGGTTTTTAGTTTCAAATTACGCGGTTAAAAATTCTTCTCTAATTTGCAGCCGATATGGACTATAAAGAAACCCTCGATTTTCTTTTTCGCGCGCTGCCAATGTTTAGCAGAGTTGGTGAATCGG
Source organism: Chitinophagaceae bacterium (assembly GCA_019752295.1). Classification (GTDB taxonomy): domain Bacteria; phylum Bacteroidota; class Bacteroidia; order Chitinophagales; family Chitinophagaceae; genus Sediminibacterium. The sequence continues at coordinate 20,298 of JAIEMK010000066.1, forward strand.
CTTATAAAAAAGACCTAACCAATACCATTCGTCTTTGTGAATCTATTGGTAACCCTCAACAGCATTTTAAAACAATACATATTGCCGGAACAAACGGAAAGGGATCTACCAGTCATATGCTGGCCGCAATTCTTCAAACGGCGGGATACAAAACAGGTTTATATACTTCGCCTCACTTAAAAGATTTCAGAGAAAGAATTAAAGTAAATGGAACAGTTTGTGATGAAGCTTTTGTAATTGATTTTACAGAACGCATTCACCCGATGATCAAAGAAATAGAACCTTCTTTTTTTGAGATTACTGTGGCGATGGCTTTTGAATATTTTGCTTTACAGAAAGTAGATATTGCAATTATTGAAACCGGTTTAGGAGGAAGGCTCGACAGTACCAATATTATTCATCCCGAAATAAGCATTATAACCAATATCGGTTTCGACCATATGAATTTGTTGGGCAATACCATCGAAGCCATCGCAATTGAGAAAGCTGGAATTATCAAAGAAAACACACCGGTAGTGATTGGCGAATATACTGCCATTACAAAATCTGTTTTTGAAAACAGATCTAAACAATTATCAGCGCCTATTCATTGGGCATCAGAAAACTATTGGGTGAGCGATTTTCATATTACTGCCCATCAAATTGCAGTTACTGTAGCCAATCATAAAACCGACGAAAGAATACCATATCAGTTAGACCTTCCAGGCTTTTATCAAACTAAAAACCTGCTTTCTGTTTTAACTGCGGTAGATTTATTGAAGCAGCAGCAATGGAAAATCAACACGGCAATTGTGCAAAAAGCTTTATTACACGTAAAAAAAATAAACGGATTGCATGGAAGATGGGAAGTATTGCAGGAGCACCCCATGCTGGTACTGGACGTGGGGCATAACGAAGATGGTATTAAACAAATCACTGAGCAGATAGAATTAGTAAGCCCTTCAGAAATACATATTGTAATTGGAATGGTAAAAGATAAAGAGATCGAGAAAGTATTAGATCTTTTACCAAAAAAAGCGCACTATTATTTTACAAAAGCTACTATTCCACGTGCATTGAACGAAACATTATTAATGGAGCAGGCACTAAAGAAGGGGTTGCATGGACAGGCTTTTCCAGAGATAAATATGGCTTTACATCACGCAATGCAACGCGCTAAAGAAGATGATTTGGTACTGGTATGTGGAAGTGTATTTGTTGTAGGTGAAGTAAAATTTTAATTGCAATTTTACCAGCTCATCCAATTTAAACGCAGCATCGCCTGATAGATGGCTCCAACCTGAACACCGTGTTGTATCTTGCCTTCATTCAATAATTGTTTCAACTCTTCTTTTGTGTAAGTTTCGAGTTGAAGGTCTTCAAATGGATCGAAATGCGTAGCCACCATTTTTTCGGCATTTCTTGCCAGAAAGAAATAGGCGGTATTGTTGTGTAGCGCCGGATTAGACAAGACCTGAGAGAGAAACTCAATTTCGTTTGAAACATAACCTGTTTCTTCCTGCATTTCTCTAATTGCCGAAATTTTTGGTGTTTCTCCTTTTTCTAAAAGTCCGCCGGGTAATTCTAAAGTAATTTCGCCACTGGCATGACGATATTGTTTTACCAGCACTATTTTTTCATCCTTTGTAATAATCACCATATTTGTCCAGCTAGGCACTTCAATAACATAATATGGATCCATTATTCGTCCATCGGGCAACATGCATTTGTCTTTTCTGAGTTTTAACCAGTTTTCACTAAAAATATCTTTCGATTCCAAAACATTCCATTTCATCTTTTTCAATTTCAATATTTCGAAAACAATATTATTTTACGATAATTCTTCCCAACTTTTGTAAAGCAAAAAACAAAGTACCTAATTGCATCGACTGAACAAATTTTTGCGATTGCACTAACTCAACCAATTCATCCACACTAACCTGAAATACTTCTACATCTTCTTCCACATCGAGTTGTTGATTTGGATCAAACTCCCCTCCGGTAGCCAAAAACATATGCATCAGATTGGTATTGGTAGTTGGATTGGGTGAGATATTTCCAAGATATTCTATTTTGTTGAACCGATAGCCCGTCTCCTCCAACAGCTCTCTCGCAATAGCATCAGTTTTGGAGGCATCTGAAGCATCAATACATCCTCCGGGTAATTCAATAATCGTTTTCCCCAAGCCATGACGATATATCTTTTCCAAGATCACATTACCGTCTTTGGTTAAGGCAACGGCAGTAGCATAGTCAGGAAACCCATATTTATAAAAAGGCTCAACGATCGTTCCATCTGGTTTTTCGCAACTCTCTGATTTTACATCCACCCATTTATCTTTCAGCAACTGTACTGAAGACCGTATTTTCCATTCTAATTTTTTCTCCATTACCAATTTTTCTTTTCTCTAAGTTCAGTAATATGTGCAGTATGGTGCTTACTATGCCAAGCATATAAACCTAAAAGGAACCAGAGAGTCATTTGCCTTTTACTTTCAGGATGAAACACCGTTCTATTCCATTGTTCCTCTGTCAAGTCTTTAATCGCCGCCACCCAACGCAAATGCAATGCATGTAATAAAGTGATTGAAACATTGATTGGAACCAAATTATTATCGGCCAGCAATGCCCACTCTTTTTCTTCGTAGGGTTTGATGGCTGGATTTACTTCTGTCAACCCTAATTTAAAACGGATATAGGCATTCATATGACTATCAGCCACATGGTGTACCAATTGTTTAACAGACCATCCTCCCTCGCGATAAGGGGTATCTAGTTGTGCCGCGTCTAAATTGCTGATTGCTCTTTCCAGTGCTTCCGGTAAAAACTGCAAATCCAGTAATAATTTGTTTTTTAATTCTTCCGAAAATGGTTGTGGTTCAAATTTACCAATCGGATAACGTGGGTCGGTAGTCATATAAAATTGATTTTAAACTTTGATATTTAATTATCTTTCATTCTTCACTTTCTACTCTTCTCTCAAAACATGCCCTGTTAAGTGTATAAATACATCTTCCAAATTAGCCTGTTTCACTTCTTTGGGTCTTTCAAATCCCGTATCAACTAATTCATCAATTAGTTTATCGGGAGAGTTTAGAGCAATAATTTTTCCGCTATCAATAATCGCAACCCTGTCGCAAAGCACTTCTGCTTCATCCATATAATGCGTAGTAATAATTACTGTAGTGCCCCTGTCACGTATATTTTTAATGAGTTCCCATAAATTTCTTCTTGCCTGAGGATCTAGTCCTGTGGTTGGTTCATCCAAAAAAATAATTCTGGGTTTATTGATCAGAGTGGTAGCAATCGAGAATCTTTGCTTTTGCCCGCCGCTTAATTCTTTGAATTTTGCTTTTGCTTTATCCCTCAGATTTACACTATCAAGCAGTGTTAGTGGATCTATAACCTCGTTATATAAACCGGCAAACAGGTGTATCAGTTCTGTTAAAGTTAAACCTGGATAATATCCCGAAGTTTGTAATTGTACCCCGATGATTTTTTTAATTTCATTTGGTGATTCATCCAAATTCAAGCCATCAACAATCACTTCTCCACCCGTTTTCTCGCGCAAAGTTTCAATTATTTCAAGAGTGGTTGATTTGCCTGCACCGTTCGGGCCAAGTAACCCAAATATCTCGCCTCTTTTAACTTCAAAGCTAATGCCTTTTACTGCTGCAAAATCGCCATAGTTCTTTTGCAGGTTTTTAACCGAAATAATGATATCACTCATAATTTTATTTTATAGGAATGTTGATGCTTAAATTCTGTGGAGAACTAATCATTCCAGTATGTTTATATTGTTGATCCATTAATAAAGCAATCGCTTTTAAATGTTGGGCCGCAACCGAATTTAGCACTACAGCAGAACCATTTAGCAATATACCGCCTCCCAGAAGAAACCAATTTACATTTCTGTTATCGTTTGTTCCGATCAAACCCACTACCGAAGTTGCCGTGCCCAAAATATTCAAGACAGTTGCCCAGGTTTTGTTTGAACGATATTCAAAATATTGCAAATAGCATTCCGGTTTATTCAATTTGGCCATTAAATAATCCAACCCTCGCTTATCATTAAATAACTGCCCTTCATAAATCAAACCTGGCTTTTTTATTGCAGGCACAAAACTAACCCCTTTTGCGCTGTAATAAAACTGGTCTGTTTCGGGTGTATGGGGTTGTGCTTTAGTATTACAAAAAGAGCAAATAAGGATAATCAGTAAACCAAAGTATCGCATGCTATTTTATTAAATGAATTTTTAATGGTAATTCGCATCCAGCCAAAAGCAATTCCGCCGGATAATCATAAATTAGATTCTATTTTATAAAGATAACGATGGTGTTTTAATTAGATAGTAATTTTTGGATGAACCGGGGTTTGTTCTCTCCTATCTTTGCATACCATTTTCTAAATCATACATAATGAAAGTATTTAAATTCGGGGGTGCCAGCGTAAATAGTATTGATCGGGTAAAAAATCTGGCATCCATTGTGGATGAAAACAGCGATAGCAACTTAGTAATTATTATTTCTGCGATGGGAAAAACTACCAATGCATTAGAAAAAGTTGCTGAAGCATTTTATGCAGGAAAAAAAGAGGAAGCACTTCAACTTTTTCATGCCATAAAACAACAGCACCTGAATAATTGCAAATATTTACTCGTTACAAAATTCAATGCCTGTGTTGCACAAATGGCAGATTTCTTTACCGAAGTTGAATGGCTTTTACACGATAAGCCTGTTAGGGATTTTGATTATTATTACGACCAAATCGTTTGCCTCGGTGAATTGTTGAGCACTTGCATAATTAGTCATTACCTGAATGAATCTGGTATTTCAAATGTGTGGCTCGATGTTCGCGACTCAATAAGAACCGACAATAATTTCAGAGATGCAACTGTTGACTGGACTAGCACTAGCGAAAAAATAACCCGTCAGGTTTCGGATATATTTAGTGCAAATTTTAAGATTATTATTACGCAGGGATATATTGGAGCAACTGAAGACAATGAAAGCACAACACTTGGCAGAGAGGGAAGCGATTATTCTGCAGCTATATTTGCCAATATCCTGAATGCAGAAAGTCTAACCATTTGGAAAGACGTGGAAGGCGTGATGAATGCAGATCCAAAATCCTATCCCAATGCCGTTTTAATTGATGAATTGAATTATACCGAAGTAATTGAAATGGCTTATTATGGAGCGCAGGTAATCCACCCAAAAACCATCAAACCGCTTCAGAATAAAAGTATCCCTTTATTTGTTAAATGTTTTTTGAATAGTAGCCTTCCCGGTACGATTATACATGAGAAAAAAACAAAAGGATTACCCCCAATTATCGTGATGAAATCGGATCAGGTATTGATAGAGCTTAAAACACAGGACTTTTCTTTTATTGGCGATGAACCCATTATCAAACTCTATAGTTTATTCAAGCACTTGCATATCAAGCCCAATCTGATACAAACCGCTGCAATTAGCGTATTTGTTTGTTTGGATAACAGGCCCGATAAAATTGAGCAGCTTGCATTAACCGCGGGCGAGTTGTTTGATGTGCAAGTAGAAAAAGGTCTTTCACTACTTACCATCAGGCACTACAACGATACAATACTAAATGAATTAAGCGAAGGGAAAAGCAAAGTTTTAAAACAACAGTCCGAAGAAACGGTACAAGTACTATTCAAATAATTTCGATTTAAGATTCGGGATATAAATGTTTCAGAAGCATTGCTTTCAATTCCGACTCCTTAAACGGTTTTACAAGAATATCCGAAATGCCAGCCTTTCGATAAGCATCCAAATCGTCTTGTACAATTGTTGCAGTTAAGGCAATTACTGGCATAGCAGATTTACCATTGGGATGATTCCGTATAGCAGTTGCGAGTTGATCTCCTGTCATTTTGGGAACATTAATATCGGTAAGCACAATATCGTATTGGTTTTTATTGAAAAGATCCCAACCTGCCTGACCGTCTTTGGCCAGATCAAATGGAAGCTGCTGCTTTTTGAGTAATAATCCGAGCAACATTGCATTCATTTCATTATCCTCTATTACCAGCGCTTTTTTATCAACAAACAATTGCTCAGAATTAGTTTTCTGCACTGCTGCTAGTACAACTTCATCGGCCTTTGTCTTTTTATCAACCTGATACAAAAGTGAAACAGTAAATACTGACCCTTCATTTATTTTACTCTGCACTTCTATATTTCCCCCTTGTAACTCTGCGAGCATTTTACAAATTGGCAATCCCAAACCAGTTCCTCTGATAGCACGTCTGGATTCGTTTGATTTGTCCTGCGAAGTAACTTGTGTAAACTCTTCAAATATAGAGCCCAACTGGTTTTGAGGTATTCCAATTCCGGAATCCGCCACTCTGATTCGGATATATGCTTCCTGATCTGATCTGGACGACAACTCTGCTGTAATTACAACTGCGCCTTTTTCAGTAAACTTAATAGCATTGCTTGTTAAGTTAAAAAGGATTTGCTTTAATCTAAATTTGTCGCCGATCACAATTAAATCTTTCGAAACAGCCAATTCCTCTCTAATCTCAATTCCTTTTTCTGCTGCTGCTGCAGTAAATGCGAATGCTACTTCATGAATGGCTTCCGCAATATTAAAAGCCCGGAGTTCCAATTTTAATTTACCTGCATCGAGTTTGGAAAAATCCAATACATCATTAACAGTATGCAACAAATGATCCGAAGAAGTTCTAATGGCTTGTAGGTATTTTTTCTTTTCAGGATCAGTTTCAAGGCGGTCAATGATATCCGTAAAGCCCATAATTGAAGTAAGGGGCGAACGAATTTCATGACTCATATTACTAAGGAATCGACTCTTCACCTGCGTCATCTTTTCTGCATCTTCTCTTGCAATAATCAGTTTCGATTCATACTTAATCAGTCGATATATATTGAAGGATAAAAGCACAATGATCAATAAAATAATTACAAACGATCCCCAAGAAAACCTTGAAATGGATTCTCTTGCCTGAGATGCGGTAATCATGGCGTTTACCAAATGTTGTTTCCTTGCAGCCATTTCTTTTTGTAATAAAATCTCCAATGCGGCATCTATTTCTGCAATGATTTTCAAATTGGTTTCAGCCAGTGTTTTTTCGCCTTCATTCAAACGCTTACGCAGATTCATTTCTTTATTTACACTACCCTGATAAAACTTCTGAATAGCTTCAGATAGTTTAGTAACAGAAGAATCAGTAACAGACTCTTTGCTTGTTGAGTCGATAGCCTGACCTTCTTTTGTTGTACCTCCTTTCGCATATTGCAAAGGCACTTCTTCAGTTTTAGATGTGAATAGTTCGCCAAGTTTCTTAAAAAAACCTCTTTTCTTTTTTGGAACAGCTTTTAAAGTATCAACCCTATTTATTACAAATGACTCAATAATTGATTTGTCAATTTTCTTCACTTTTAAAGGGCCATTCAATTGAGCAAGTCCCTTTTTTTCGGATATTCTGGAATGAATTGTTACCGAATCTGCAATCATCTTCAACTCTGCAACCATATCTGCTAGTTGCATTTTCTTGTCAAGCCCCGAAAGTATCTGGTTTACATCAGCACTGTCTTCACTTGATTTGATTTGTTGTAGGTTAAACTGAATTTGACTTAGTCTAGTTAAAAAAGCCTCCCGATAGGTAGAATCGTAATTACTCAAATAAATGCGGTAATTATTTTCTGCAATAGATAGTTGTTTATCGGTTTCCTGTAACAGTCCGATACTCGGATTTTGAATTACAAGTGTGTCTATGGATTGTCTCAGGGAAATCAGGCTTCTGGAGTTAACAGCATTTAAGATCAAAACTGTTATTAATACAACAATACAAACGATAATAAGTATGAGATTACTTATAGAAAGCTTTAATTTTTTCATTGATGTTTTCTATATTCAGGGGTCGGTTACGAAAAGGGAAATTACAACAAAATAGTATTCGAAGGTTTTTAAAGAATTTTTGAAGGCATTAAAATAAAGAAATCAATAGATCTGATAGTCGCCTTTTGCAGTAATAGTAATCACCGGAACTTGATGATGCTGCTCAAAATAATCGAACACAAACTTCATTTTTTTGGTAAACCGTTGATAATCGCTGTCGTCTCTACTACTTATTTTAAGAAAGGAAATATCTTTTGCATTATTGAATCTTATTGGAAAAATATGTACAGGAATATAATCCTGCCCTTGTTCATGCGCATAGGCTGCTAACAGATAAAGTTCTTCAATTTGAAAATCCTGAATCGGAATGCAACCTTGTGTTACACATTTTCCATGTATAAAAATATCCCCTCCCGGCTTAATAGAATCGCTTAACAACTGGTCTGATTCATTTGGATAATTGATGCCCAAAGCCATATGATAGCTACTGTTAGGTTTAAATTCGTTTACATAATAGAAGCCCTCAGGAACCTGAAAATCGCCATTCATACGCTTTGGCCCCATGGTACCAGAGAGCGCACAAATCTTGTAAGTCTTGAATAATACAAAGGCTTCTGAATGATTGTTTCTTGCCCATACTTCCAATTCACTATCATATTTAAAGCTCCGGATATATAATTCCCTCGGCGGCCAATTCAAATTTAATTTATTGAATTGCTTGAGTAGTCCCTCTTTCCTTTCCATGAGCAGTTTTCCAAATTTTGGATTTGCTTTTTTCTGGATTTCTATAAAAGAGTCCTGAGCGGCCAACGATACAACAATCAAAAACGATAATAACAGGCTCTGTAAATATTTCATGTAATCTTAATTGATTTTGGCTGCATGTAATTCGCTAACAAACATTTCGGTTACCTACAAATTTTTGCTACACGCAGTTCATTTTTTCAAAAATAAGTAATCGTACAAAACCGGCCCCGAGAAAAGAATAAATAATTTTAAAGGGGATAACTATCTTCGCGCCATATCAATTATATATGCAAGTAGGAATTTTAGGAGGAGGCCAGTTGGGTAGAATGTTATTACAAGCCGCTGCCAATTATACGGTAGAGACTTTTGTTTTAGAGAACGATGCAAATTGTCCTGCGGCTCATTTGTGCCATCACTTTACCAAAGGCGATATCCGCGATTTTGATACTGTGTACGCTTTTGGCAAGAATTTAGATGCCATTACCATTGAAATAGAATCGGTAAACATCGAAGCTCTCGAAAAATTAGCAAGTGAGGGTGTTCGCATATTCCCCAATCCAGCTTCAATCAGAATTATCAAAAACAAAATCACACAAAAGGAATTTTATAAAACAAACGAAATCCCCTCTCCCGATTTTGTACTTACACAATCACTGGAAGAATTAAAACAACAGATTCATTTTTTGCCGGCTGTTCACAAAATTGCTGAGGGTGGATATGACGGTAAAGGTGTGCAGGTGCTAAAAGATTTAAATGCAATTGATAAAGGATTTGACGCACCATCCGTCTTGGAAAAAATGATTGATCTTCAAAAAGAAATCGCCATCATTATTGCCATAAACGAAAAAGGTGAAGCCGCTATTTATCCACCTGCAGAAATGCTCTTCGACCCAATTCTAAATTTACTCGACAATCAGGTATCACCCGCAAGAATCCCCGAAAAAGTATTGTGGAAGGCAGAAGCTATTGCGCTGAAAGTGGCAAAAGCATTAAAAAGTCCCGGTCTATTTGCCGTTGAATTATTTATCGACCGTGATGACAATGTATGGGTAAACGAAACTGCACCAAGAGTACATAATAGCGGGCATCATACGATCGAAGCAAACTATTGCAGTCAATACGATATGCTATGGCGCATCATCCTGGGCTATCCCTTAGGCAACACAAAACCAATTTCACCTTCGGCTATCGTAAACTTATTAGGTGCCCCGGAATATAGTGGCAACGCGGTTTACGAAGGTTTAAACGAAGTACTTAAAGCCGACAATGTATTTGTTCATCTCTATGGCAAAGCAGATACCAAACCAGGCAGAAAAATGGGGCATGTAACCATATTGAGTAGCGATTATCAGGAACTATTATATCAGGCCAACCGGATAAAACAAATGCTTAAAGTGATTGCCTGATAAAATTCCCTAGTATTTTATTTAATACGCTTCTTCACATTCAATGGACGAAGAAACCCGATGCCAATTAAACTTTTTGTTTGTAGTGCCGGAGAACTATGATTTTTTCCGAATAGTCTAACATTATCATCATAAATCAAATCCAGACTATAAGTAGCTGAAAAATATTTATTGATTTTAAAAGCCAATTGATTGGTCATAAATACGTCTACATTTTGAGGATCGGATTTATAGTTTGAGAACAAATCAAGTCTGCCTTTGTACCCTATATTTTTAGCAATTGTTGTAGTATAGTTAACCGTAACAAAAGCACCTATTTCGTTTAACGAATGTTGGCCGGCAGGAACCCCATACAAACCTTTATCAGATAAATTTTTATTGGTTAATAGGGTCCATCTGGATGTTAATGGTGAAATGAATAAAGAAAATTTATCTGTTGGCTTGTAATCAAAACCAATAGAAAGTATTACGTAAGCCGGCGATAAAAAAGAAGAAGATAATTCCGGTGGAGTAATGCCGTAATTATAACCATCAAAAAACTGTGAGCGGAAATTGAACAAACCAGAAACATACCATTTCCCTAAAGTATCTACCTTATACCCAAATTTGCTCAGGTAATCCATTCTATCATCATTTTTCCTGCCTCCCGAGCTCGTTGTATTTACATAGCCCAAATTCAAATCCAGATTATTATCCCATCCCGTACGGCTTTTTTTATAAAAAAAATAATACGATAGGTAAGAATTAGCAGCTAAAGAAAAATTATCGCCACCCGCGGCCCAGTTGCTTAAAGAGCCCTGTGAAAGGGTAAAACTAAAAACCCCACCTCTTTTCCAAGTCCAATTGGTTGTATCCACTTCTTTTTTTACTGATCTGGATGTTTCTGACCTTAATTTGTTTACAGTGATGTCTTGTGAAAAAGCCTGTACTGATATAAATAGGCAAAAAAATAGTGCAATTCCCTTCATTCCTTCTTTTTTGAGCGCCAAAATAAAGAGATTATATCTAGTTTCACGAATGTAATGCTGCCAATCTGACATTAAACTCTTGATTTTATGTATTTTTGCAGACTAAAACAGTAACGAACATGGAATTAATGGATCTGGAAGGCAAAGTTCAGGATGAAACCCGTCAAGGTGAGGCCTTCAATCCTTTTATAAACGACCCTAACGAATACAAAAAGCATTTTTATATTGAAAGCTACGGGTGTGCCATGAATTTTGCCGATAGCGAAGTGGTTGCTTCCATACTTCAGCAAAACGGATTTGGAGCTACCAAAAATCTGGAAGAAGCCGACTTGATTCTGGTAAATACCTGCTCAATAAGAGAAAAAGCAGAACAAACTATTCGCAAAAGACTAACAGAATTCAGAAAGTGTAAAGAAAAGAAGTCGGGATTGTTGGTTGGAGTTCTGGGTTGTATGGCAGAACGCTTGAAGTCGAAATTGCTGGAAGAAGAAAAATTGGTAGATCTGGTGGTAGGTCCGGATGCTTATAGAAGCCTCCCTATTCTTATTGAAGAAGCAGAAACCGGTCAGAAGGCAGTAAATGTTTTGTTGAGTAGGGATGAAACCTATTCAGATATCGCCCCCATTAGATTGGACAGCAACGGGGTTTCTGCATTTGTTTCAATTATGAGGGGCTGCAATAATATGTGTAGTTTTTGTGTGGTTCCTTTTACAAGAGGCAGAGAAAGGAGTAGAGATGCAAATAGTATTTTGGCAGAATCAGTGGATCTGTTCAATAGGGGCTATAAAGAGATCACACTACTGGGTCAGAATGTAGATAGTTATTACTGGAGAGACGAGCTAAATCAGCACTGTGTAACATTTGCTGAACTATTGGAGAAGATTGCAATGATTAGTCCTTTGTTGAGAGTGCGTTTCAGTACTTCTCATCCAAAAGATATTACCGATGAAGTGCTTTATACGATTGCAAAACACAAAAACATTTGTAACTATATTCACTTGCCTGTGCAGAGTGGAAATAATCGGGTATTACAATTAATGAACAGAACTTATACCAGAGAGTGGTATATGGCAAAAATAAACCGCATCAGAGAAATTATTCCCGATTGTGGTATTAGCACAGATATTATTGCTGGCTTTTGTACCGAAACGGAAGAAGATCATCAGCAAACATTAGAGATTATGCAATATAGCAAATACGATTATGGCTATATGTATTTCTATAGTGAACGCCCTGGAACGCTAGCCAGTAAAAGGTTTGAAGATGATGTACCCGAAGAAGTAAAAAAACGCAGGCTGACAGAAATCGTGGATTTGCAATATCAACTCTCGCTTCGAAGCAATCAGAACGATGTTGGAAAAACGTTTAAAATACTGATTGATGGTGAGAGTAAAAAGGATGCAGATTTTTGGAAAGGAAGAAATGATCAGAACAAAGTGGCCGTATTTAAAAAGGGTAAACATCACCTTCAGATTGGCGACTATGTATTTGTAAAAATCAATTCCTGTACCAAGGGCACTTTGTTAGGTGAATTTGTAAACATTTCAGAATAGTACTTCCTTTTAAAGGGATTAAAATTATAGCAATGGATCTTCAATCAATAAAAAACAGGTTTGGCATTATCGGTAATGCGCCTTCTTTGAACCACGCATTGAATACGGCTGTGCAGGTTGCAGCAACCGACCTCACGGTTTTAATAGTGGGGGAAAGTGGTGTGGGTAAAGAAGTGTTTTCTCAAATCATTCACGCACTCTCCAGCAGAAAACACAATCCGTTTATCGCAGTTAACTGTGGAGCCATTCCCGAAGGAACGATTGATTCAGAATTATTTGGTCACGAAAAAGGAGCATTCACCGGGGCGGTAGACAGTAGAAAAGGATATTTTGAAACCGTAAGTGGGGGTACTATTTTTCTGGATGAAATCGGCGAAATGCCTTTGGGAACACAAGCACGTTTATTGCGTGTACTCGAAACAGGTGAATTCATCAGGGTAGGTTCGTCAAAAGTGCAGAAAACAGACGTTCGCGTAATTGCAGCAACAAACAGAGAACTATTGGAGTTTACACAAAAAGGAAGATTCAGGGAAGACCTCTATTATCGTTTAAGTACAGTACCAATTAGGGTTCCTTCTTTAAGAGATCGAAAAGAAGATATCCTCTTGCTCTTTAGAAAATTCGTAGTTGATTTCTCAGAACGATATAAAACAATACCGGTACAATTAGATGAAGATGCCAAACAACTGTTGATTCATTATGGTTGGCAGGGTAATGTGCGGGAACTAAAAAATATTGCTGAACAAATTTCTGTATTGAGCACCAATCCTCAGATTAGTGCCATAGAATTAAAAAACTTTCTGCCCGATAAAAATAAAAACCGCTTACCAGTATTGGCCAACCAGCCACATTCGAATAACGATTTCGCTAACGAAAGGGAGATCTTATACAAATTGTTTTTCGATATGAAAAAGGATGTTACTGAGCTAAAGAAAATGTTTCTTGAGATTCTACAAAACCCTTCTCTGGCAGGTTCTGCAGCCAATTTCACGCGCGACTCTCTCATGAACGACTTTCATACCAACGGTGAGATTGTAAATACCAGTAACCAGCAAAATAGTCTGAATACAGCTTCAAATATTCAACCCGCTTACCTAAACAATAACCAGCTCAATTCGCAGCCGATGATATTGAGTGAAGACAGTATTCAGCAACACGAAGAGATCGAAGAATCTTTGAATATCATGGACAAGGAAAAAGAACTAATTGTGAAAGCTTTAAAAAAGCATAAGGGGAAACGTCGTGACGCTTCTTTAGATCTTGGAATCAGTGAAAGAACTTTATACCGAAAACTTAAGGAGTACGATATTGATGAATGATTTCTAATTCAATTAAAAATATGAAAAACCAAATAATTCAATTTTTTGTTTCACAAAGAAAAAACATGACCCGCAATCTAATTATAGTTTTTGCAACCATGTTCATTTCATCTTGTGGCATCTATACTTTAAACGATGTATCGATCGACTACACCAAAGTGAAGACGATCAAATTATTTACAATTGAAAACAAAGCCAGTTATGTAAACCCACAACTGAGCCCGAAATTGTATGATAAATTGTTACAGAAGTTCACCAATTCAACCAAGCTTACCAGAACCAATAAAGACGATGCCGATTATCAAGTGATTGCTACGGTCACCGGATATAACGGATCGCAGACAGTTGGTATTAGTGCACAACAAGCCACTACCAACCGATTAACAGTGAGCATCCACGTTGTTTTGAAAAAGACTCAGGAAAACAAAACTGAAGAATTTGACGTGAGCAGGAGTGCTGATTTTTCGGCTAATTTATCTTTGCAACAGGCCGAGGGACAATTATTAGATGAGTTGGTTAGAAATCTAACCGACGAAATTTTTAACCATATATTTTCGAACTGGTAATGAAGTTGTACTTTTATTGATATGAATTCGATTCGGGAAAAAGCTTTGTTTTATTTAACTGGTAGTAAAGACCTTTCATTGGTTGGAGAAGAAACACTGATCAAACTGGCTAATGAATATCCCTATTTTGCACCTGTGCAGTTTTTGCTCACAGTAAAACAAAAAGAGAATGGGCAGGATTTTTTAAATCAGGCTCAAAAAACAAGTCTCTATTTCACTAACCCTTATTGGTTACATTATTTATTACAACAAAACGAAGCGGCTGCAGAGATTTTGGGAACCAGCCCTGTGTTGCCATCCATTATCGAAGGTATTCAACCTGTAACCCTCAATAAATCATCTTCTGAAGAACCTGTTTTCCCGGATATTGAGCAGGATATTCCTACTAAAGCTCCTATTGAAAAAAGCTTTGCTTCTGGTATGAGCATTCCAACCATCGAACTGGTAAAAGAAATGATGCGGGGAATAGATCAACAGGTTGCAAAAGAAAAAATTCAGGATACCAATATCGACTTGCCTACTACCAATACAGACCGCGTGGAAGAAACAAGACTGCCCACGCCAAGTCAGCCCATTCAACCTACGGCTTACCCGAAAGAAACCGAAACCTTTCAGGCGGCCAGTTACGACGAAGCGGCAGCCACTAACCTCAGTAATTCTAAAATTGCAAACCTGCTTTCAAGTCAGTTAGCCGATTTCAAAAAACCGGTTGCCGAAGAAGAAAAGCTCGAAATAGCTAGAGAGCCCATGCATACTGTGGATTATTTTGCATCACAGGGTATCAAAATCGACCTTTCCAGTATTCCGCAAGATAAACTTACTGCACAACTCAGACGATTTACTGATTGGTTAAAATACATGAAGAAAGACAACCCCAACCCTATCGACCTCGGAACCCGACAGGATTTGGAAGAAGCAGTAGCAATTATTGCAAGAACTTCGAACGAACAAAAGGAGATTGTAACAGAAACGATGGCCGATGTTTTACAGAAACAGGGGCAGATTGATAAGGCAATTCAGCTCTATATCAAATTAAGTTTTATAAATCCTGAAAAATCCGCTTATTTTGCTGCCAAAATTCAACATTTAAAAGGTATACAATGATAATTCTGTTTTTGATCCTGATTGTGATTGCCTGTGCGGCGCTTGGCTTTATTGTTTTGGTTCAAAACCCCAAGGGAGGCGGTCTGTCTGCGAATGTGGGCGGTTTAAGCAACCAGTTGATGGGTGTTAAGCAAACCACCGACGTATTGGAAAAAGGCACCTGGTTATTTGCCGGCATTATTGCTTTATTGGCTTTATTCTCTAGCTTATTCTTAAAATCTGGTGGTAGTTCTGTCGATAATTCTTTGTTGCAAAAAGTAAATACCAGCAGCTCAGCACCTGCTACACCTGCTCCGGCGCCTACAAATGCAGCTCCGATACAGTCAGCACCTGCAAAAAAATAATTCATTTTATGATGAATCTGGCCCTGTCTGTTATTTCAGACAGGGTTTTTTATTTAATTTAAACCAATGAAATGAGCATGACAAAAATTTGTCAGCAACTGAAATGTTTGTTAGCGAATTACATGTAGCCAAAATCAATAAAAAACACATGAAATCATTTATCCGTATTTTAATAGTCATCATCATCCTTTTGGGTGTGGCATCCCTCTGGCTGGTATTTGGTACAGGTACCGCTTTTTCAGAAAAGAGTAAATATTTTCTTATTAGAGAAGATGCAAAAGATAAAAATGCAGTACTCGAAACACTGGCAGAAAATAATATCGTTAAATACCCTTTTGCGTTAGATATGCTCATTAATTTAAGTGGAGGATGGAACCATTTAAAGTCAGGTAAATATGAGGTCAAGAAAGGGCAAACCATCTGGTCGATTGCCCGACAAATCAAAAACGGCAGAGTAGCCGAAATGAAATTGGTGATCAACCGTATTCGCATCAAAGAAGATCTCGCGAAACTGATCAGCAAAAATTTTTCGCCCGATTCATCCGCTGTGATGCAATATCTAAAATCGAACGATTCATTGGCCAAATGGCATGTTGACAGCAATACCGTTTTCACAATCATCATTCCAGATACCTATAGTTTTTACTGGAACGTTTCGCTTGATAAGATTTTTCAAAAACTATACGACGCCAACAATCTTTTCTGGAGTAAAAATGATCGTTCAACAAAGTTGCAAGCAATCCATTTCAGTAAAGAAGATGCTTATACACTTGCATCAATTGTGGACGAAGAAACTAACTACGACTCTGATAAATATAAAATAGCCAGCGTATATATTAATCGCCTGCAAAAACAAATGCCGCTGCAGGCCTGCCCTACCATCAAGTATGCAATGAAGGATTTTACGCTTACCAGAATCTACGAAAAATATCTTTCTAATCCTTCTCTCTACAATACCTATCGGCACAAAGGGCTACCACCGGGACCAATTTGCACACCATCGCCCAAAACAATTGATATTGTTCTGAATGCACCAAAGACCGACTATCTTTTTTTTGTTGCCAAAAGCGATTTTAGCGGATATCATCATTTCAGTAGTAATTTTGCCGAGCATAATTCATACGCAAAAGAATATCAGAAAGCATTGGATATTTATATGGCCGAAAAACAAGCAGCTAAGCATTGACAAAACTAGAACGCATTATCGTTACATCAAGACCGGTTGCTTTTTTAATCAGAAAGAGCAAAGAGCTGATTATTCCAGGGTTTCAGGGCATTCCATTATTTGATGTACTACAATTTTTCTTTACACAAGTAAAAAGATTCGGACTCAACGAAAGAGCTGCTGCTATTTCATTTAACGCAATTATGGCAATTCCTGCGGCCTGTATCTTTCTATTTTCGGTAGTACCCTATTTACCCGTTTCAGATCTTTTTAAAACAGAAATCCTTTCACTCACAAAAGACCTCTCACCCAACCAGAATACGTATAAGTTAGTAGAGTCATTTCTAAACGACTTCTTAAAAAAATCGAGAGGAGGCTTATTATCCTTCGGTATCCTGATGGTATTATATTATGCATCAAATGCAATGATGGGCATCATTCATACTTTCGACAAATCCATTTCAGAAGCTAAAATTCATTTCATCCATAAGCGCTGGCGTGCAATTAAACTGACAATTTTTTTAATTCTACTAGTAATCAGTTCAGTACTTTTTTTGATCGGGCACGACGCTCTGGAAAAAATTCTCAGACACTATTTTCATCTTACACGTGCGCGTCTTGATTGGTGGGAAAGCACACGCTGGCTATTAATTGTAGTACTTATTTTTTTGGGCATTTCCATCATTTATAAATATGCTCCTTCGGTAAGTAAAAGATGGAATTTGATTACACCAGGTTCATTACTTGCTACATTTCTTACACTTGCTACCACTATCGGATTTTCTTTTTGGGTAAACCATTTTGGGAACTACAATAAAGTGTATGGCTCAATTGGTACGGTGATGGTGATTATGGTGCTCATAGATTTCAACTCACTGATTCTATTAATCGGTTTTGAACTGAATGTAAGTCTTACCTTTCTACAAAAGAAAGTGGAAGAGCGAAAAAAAGAAGAAGCTTTAGTAGCTACTTTAACTTCCGGAGAGCTCTCAGATCTTTAAACCTGAATTTTACTTTTGGCTTCGACCACAGTGCTTTGATTTCTTCGATTCTTTCTACTGACAAACTGGGATGATCATAATGCCCCGCTAGTTTTTTTTGACGATATGCTTCATAAATACTTACTGCACATGCAACAGAAATATTCAGGCTCTGTATCATGCCAACCTGTGGTATCAATATATTTCCGTCTGCAACGCTACGCATTTCTTCACTAATACCATCGTGTTCGTTTCCGAATACTAGTGCCACAGACTCTTGGGTAAAATCTATTTCATAAAGATCAACAGCATCAGCCGACAAATGAGTGGTATACACTTTTTGAAAACGACTGCGTAATACTTCCATACATTCAGCAACCGAACTAAACTGTTGCACTGTTAGCCATTTTGCTGCGCTGCTACTGCTTTTTGGACCGAAGTAAGTGTGTTTTGGAATTACACTGCTAATAATATAGATATCTTGAATCCCTACAGCATCGCAGGTACGCATTACCGCAGAAATATTATGCTGGTCGTGCACATTCTCCATCACAATGGCCAGATTAGCTTGCCTGCTTGAGAGCACTTTTTGAAATTTACCGGAACGCGCTGGTGTCATAATAGTTTAAATTCTTGGAATTCCTGCCTCAATAAGATATTTAGGAGGCTGGCAAATATCCCACAATTCACTATCCCTCCAACCCAAAATTTGGCCTTATGGCCTCTTATTCCTTAAAAAAACACAGTATTTTAATCTTTTTTTAATGCTTTATGAAAATAATGTTAACAGATTTCACACAAATGCTCTACTTTTATGATCCGTAACCCAACGTTTAATCCAAACGTACCCAATGTTAACACCCAATAATGCTCGTGGTGAGCACTTATTATGGCTTGCGCCTATGCTATATATCTGGGTTGCCAGTATTATAGCACCTATCCAATCGATGGCTATCTATTGGGATGGTGATTATTACACCTTTAGTTTTCTGAATACTTCCATTATATTTCTAGTTTGTACAGGAATCCCTTATTTATTACACAAACATTTCAGAGAAAATAAAACAAGAAGTCTGGCAATTTCTTGGATGCATATTCTAAGTTCAGTATTGTTGATGCTGTCGATTTTAATGATTTATACTTATAATCCGCCAATCGACAAAGAATGGAGATACTCTTCTCTTTTATTACCACATTTTGAACGCTGGCGTTTCATAAACGACTTTGCACTTGTGTTATTTGCAACTTTTGTATTGGTTCAGATCGTTTATAGCATATATGGATTTGGCAAACTGATTAGATCGAAATTTGGCAAATCGCATAATAGCGAAATGGGGCAGTATGCTTTTGGAGAAAATCAGGTAGCAGTAAACCCAGCTTTAAATTTTAGATAGAGTTTCATAATTAATGCCTCTTACGGGCACCCCTAATGAGAAAGGTTGAAGTAGTACTTCAGCCTTTTTTGTTGCATTATAAGTTGGCATTGATACCCAATCCGGCAGATCCGGTGAGTGTTATATTTCCTTCATCGTATTCAATTCCTGTTGCCAAATCTTCCGACAACAATAAGGGACCGTCCATATCCACTAAATCCAACTGAGGAAGAAAATTGGCGATGGCTGCAGAACCAATACTCGATTCGTTCATACTACCCATCATTACCTGCAAACCCAGTGCGCGCGCTTCGGTAATCATTCTTCTGGCGGGAGTAATACCACTGCATTTAGTTAGCTTGATATTGATACCGTGGAAATGATTTTTACAACGTTGCACATCTTGTTCAAATACACAAGACTCATCTGCGAAAAGTGGTAGTTCTGATTTTTCAAAAAGAATGCGCATGCCTTCCCAATTGTCTTTTGCGAGGGGTTGTTCTATCATTTCAACGCCCAATGCAGCTAGTTGAGGTATTTTTTCCAATGCTTCTTCCAGTTGCCAGCCTGCGTTTGCATCTACCCTGATGGAAGCATTGGTATTGCTCCTTATTGCTTTTATAATTGCGATATCCTGATCGGTACCTAATTTAATTTTATATACAGGCCATGGTTTTTCATCCATTTTCTTGAGCATTTTATCGATGCTATCAATACCAATCGTATAATCGCAAACAGGTGTTTTTTCCCAGGGAGTTTTCCAAAGTTCGTATAATTTTTGGCCCTTCATTTTGCCGTATAAATCCCATGCAGCCATATCCAGCGCACAAACCAAAAAAGGATTTTCGGGAAACAAATGATGCAAATAATGCCAGTATCTTTCGGGGTCGGTTAATGCAAACTGTTCCACCATTTTCTTTTTCTTCAAAAGATCTTCTAGCATTTGCGCAACAGTAATATCGTAATAAGTTATGGCAGGTGCTTCACCATAACCAATAAAATTGCCGATTGCAAGTCCAACTATTAATGATGGTTGTTCTGTTTTGGTTCTACCATTTGAAATGGTAAAAGGATATTTAAATGGCAATTCTTTTTGCCAGTAACTCAATTCCATAAATCCCTCAAATTAAGCATACAAGTTCGCCACAAATAAGTAATTGGCAAGATTATCTGCCACTGGCTTTAATTGCACGATTCAAATTTTGATTAAAAGCTTCTAATCCAATCAATGTTTCCAAACTAAGGTGCATTCGATAGCGCCAATAATGTTTAGGATTTGCAGGTACATTAATTCTTTCATCGTTTGGATTTTCCCGACGGATTGCCGGATCGATTCCAAGAATGTCCTGCAGTTGAAAAATACTCCACATGGCAGGTGAATATAAATGCTGCATTACAATTGCATTATTAATCCAAGCTTCACAGAAAAAAGGCGCTTCACCCCACTGGCCCAATTCGTGGTTATAAAATTTCTGAATGCTTATTCGATCTTCTTCCCACCAACCCCTGATAGTACTCATGTCGTGTGTTGACGGAGTAACTACGCTCAAATAAGGAGCATCGTTAGGATGAAAAAATTCTTTCTTTGGATCTTTCGGCATGCGTTGTATTTCCAAACTCAACAAACCCAGTTGTTTCATTACGTCAGGTACGCATGCAGGAACCATCCCAAGGTCTTCACCACAAACAAGCATATTGGTTACACGCTTTAAAGCGGGCAGTTTTTGTAAGGCTTCCTTCATCCAGAAATCATCCTGCCGCTTATAAAAATATTGAACATAGAGTTCTCTCAGTTGGTGTTGGGTATGACTATCTAGGTTTTTAAAGGAACTGGTATTTTCCATTCCAAACCTGAAATGGTATTGCTGTCCCTGAGAACCTTCCACTTCAAACAAGATCACGTTACTGATGAGGTCAAATAATTGTTGCTTTTGTTTTTGATGGTACTCGTCATCCTCCAGATTTTGAAAATATTGCTCAACCAAACGTTGATTTGCAAAAGCAGGTTTCAACTGATAGCCTGCATAGGTATCGGCATCCAGAAATAACTCTTTGGCCATTTCATTTTCGTATCCAAATATTTCCCACAAAATATTTTCTGTGATATAGGGTCTGGTATATCGATATTGATCGAACCAGATATTTTTAGAATTAAATTCATTGATGTGCATCGGAATTGATGGAACGAAATAGCCCATAATACCTTCAACAGAATGCATTGGGATACTCCAGATTCTAAAGAACCCGAGTATATGATCAATCCTGAAAGCATCGAAATAATAACTCATCTGCTCAAACCTTTGCTTCCACCAAGCAAATCCGTTTTCCTTCATCTTTTGCCAGTTATAAGTAGGAAAGCCCCAGTTCTGGCCCTTCACCGCAAAGCCATCCGGCGGCGCTCCAGCCTGCATATCCATATGATATAATTCAGGATGCTGCCATGCATCAGCACCAAAACGATAAATACCAATTGGAATATCGCCTTTTAAAATGATGCCATTTTCATGAGCATATTCTGTGGCAGATTTTAATTGCAAATGCAATTTGTATTGGATAAAATAATGCAATGCAATGCCATTAAAAGATGCAGCTCCTGGAAGAATCAGTGCATTAATCTCAGGCTCCAGATATTGATTGTTTGCAGGCCACTGATTAAAATCTGCAGTATGATATTTATCTCTTAAATAACAAAAAGCAGCATAAGGCACCAGCCAATGCTTATTCTGTTCGAAGTATTCAACAAAATCTTTCTCCTTTAAAAATTGATTCTTATTTGATTCAAAAACTTTTTTAACAAAACCCAATTTGTACCGATTCACTGCCTCGTAATCAACTTCCGCCAATTCATTCAAAGAAGATTTTTCTGCCTTTAATACAGTCAAATCATCCTTTGTATTTTCATCAGCCAACAGATCAAGATTCAAATACATGGGATGCAGGGCAAACGCAGAAATGGAAGCATAAGGGTACGAATCAGACCATGTATGGGTTGCAGTGGTGTCGTTTACAGGTAAAATCTGAATCAGTTTCAGTCCTACTTTTTTTGACCAATCAACCAACAATTTCAAATCTTCAAATTCACCTACCCCAAAACTGTTTTCACTCCTTAAACTAAAAACAGGAATTGCTAGACCAGCACCTTTCCAATTTAATTCTGGCAATACCAAAAATCCATCGTGAATAATAGTTTGTTCTTGAGGTAAATTGGTTTCGTATAATACTCGGTTATTGCCCTGTTCAAATTGCAGGAAAGTTTTATTGATGGTATCGTATACACCGTATTTATATGCAACCGGAAAAACTTCTTTAGAAAGATCTAAACCTACGGTATAATAATTTTCTCCTTTGGCGCGATGCATTAAAATCGGCTTACTGCTATCCCATTTCGACAAGCCCTTACAACTTCCTAAAACGCAGATTGTTTGGCCCTTGGGTAGCAAAGGTGTTTTTACTTTAAAAAAGTGTGTCGGATTTTTTACCGCAGGAATAATTACACTGGTATGGTTAGCTTTCAACAAAACATTTTTGAAAGGCTCTGTATAAAAAGCATTTTCAAAATATCCTCCAAAGTTCCATGAATCAAGCGTAATAATGTTTTCAGCTTCAAAATCAGAAAGTACAAGTACTTTATCATTGCCTGCATCGAAGCTAAAACTACCATCCGTATTTCGTAGAATATAATGATAATTGATATGATTAGTAATTGGCGTAGTTGCAGGAATATCCAAATCGAGCGACCATTTATCGTCATTATTATAATACATTGAAACCGCTTTTAATGGGTCTCCATTACCTAATAACGGATGATCACCGCAAACAAAAATTTCCTGACCATACACGGTATGATATCTAAGCTGAAAACGAATATGACTGATCACTTTGCTGGATTGTTTTATTTCTGAAGTAACTTTCTTTTTTTCTGTAGCAGTTTTTTCTTTCCCTGAACTTTTATGTTTCGTTTCAGATGGAACCCGGGGGGATTCTATTTTTTTTGCGGCCTGTTTTGTCTGATTTGTTTCTGCAGCTTTTTTATCCCCTTTCGGCAATTGGGATGCAATCGTTTGTTTTTCAGTATCCAAGGTCCTCGTATTTATTACGTAAAAATAAATAAAACAATGTGTATTTCAAACACAATAATTTAATGTTTTATTGATTTATAATCATATCTGAACCTTTTTCTCCAATCATGATGGCAGCAGCATTGGTATTTCCTGAAACAATGGTTGGCATAATGGACGCATCAACCACTCTTAATTTTTTTACACCATACACCTGAAGCTGGTCATTTACAACCGCCATCTGATCATTTCCCATTTTACAGGTACCAACAGGATGATATAAGGTTTCCAGCGTTTTACGGATATGAACCTGCAAAGCATCGTCTGTTGCCGGAAAGGCAGGAAAAACAACAGCCTGCGGAGAATAGGGCTTAAAAGCCGCTGCAGAAACAATCTCTATTGCTTTTTTCATGGCAAATAAAAGTTTTTCGCTATCAGATTTAACCGATAGTAAATTGGGTTGAATAACAGGATGCTCCCTTGGATTCGCACTATTAAGGGATATTGTGCCTTTACTTTCGGGCCTTATCAGGATTGCCAGGATACCAAAACCGTCTTTTTTCGAAAAGGTTTTTAAATTATACAGATCGGTGCTATAATCATCTGCAATTCCAATAGGCGCAAAATGCAACTGAATATCTGGTCTGAGTAAGCCTTCTTTACTACTGATAAAAGCATTTGCCTCTAGTGGACTATTCCCCAGCGGTCCTTTTTTAAATAGCAAAAATTGCAGAATCGCTTTGAACATTTTCCATGGCTTCAACAAAGAATTGGCAGTAGGAATGCTCGACAAGCCGCTAACCCCCGACCAAACATGGTCTTGCAAATTTTTACCAACACCCGGTAAATGTTTTATTACATCAATTCCATGCATACGAAGTTCAGCTTGATCACCGATCCCCGAAAGCATCAAAATCTGCGGTGATTGAATTGCTCCGGCAGAAAGAATTACTTCTTTATTACAATTGATTCTTTCTGAATTGGAATTTGCTGTCAGCACTTCTACCCCAACAGCTACACCATCTTCAACGATCACCCTTTTAACAAGCGTATTTGTTCGCACGGTTAGATTCCGTCTTTTCATAACCGGCTTCAGAAAAGCCTTTGCCGTACTATGCCGCTGATTTTTTTTGATGGTAAATTGTAACATCCCTGCACCCTCCTGCTCTTCGCCATTATAATCCGGATTAGTTGGTATTCCCACTTCATTACAAGCTTCTAAAAAAACAGCTCCCAGTTCAGAGGGTTGCTTTGAAAAACTAACATTCAAGAGGCCATCATTTCCATGATATGGGCTGCCAAATTGCTCATTATTTTCTGACCTGATAAAATAGGGCAATACCGATTCGTAGTCCCATCCGCGATTACCCAACGCCGCCCATTCGTTAAAATCGGCTTTATTGCCCCTCACATAAGCCATTGCATTGGTGCTGCTGCTACCTCCTAAAGTTTTACCACGTGGGATAAATATTTTTCGATGATCCACATGCTCCTGAGGTTCTGTCCAGAATGCCCAATCCACTTCGGTTCTGTTCAATTGTGTATATGCTCCTGGGATCTGTATTTCTTTTTTTTTATCAGCGCCACCTGCTTCGATTAGTAACACCGAATTTTTATTATTTTCAGATAAACGATTGGCCAAAACGCAACCCGCAGAACCTGCACCAACAATGATATAATCGTAAGACATATGCTAAATATAGTTTAAAAAACGAATGCTAATTTCAAATTGAATTATATCTGCTTCCAATAAAAGCTGGTTATATTTGTAACTAACAAATGTTCGCTTATGGATCAGGCTTTTAATAGTAATGAAGATTGGATGAAATTAATGGTTGGTCAAACAAAAAAACACCTCGAAAAAATTTATCAGGGTGGTGGCAAAAAAGCGCTGGAAAAACAAAAAGAAAAAAACAAACTTACTGCCCGCGAGCGGATTGCCTATTTATGCGACCCCAATACCAATTTTATTGAGATCGGTGCATTTGCAGGATTTGAAATGTATGAAGCTGAAGGAGGATGTGCTGCAGGAGGAACAGTTGCTGGTGTTGGATATGTTAGTGGCCGACAGGTAGTAATAGCAGCAAACGACCAAACAGTTAAAGCCGGTGCATGGTTCCCAATTACCGGTAAAAAGAATTTGAGGATGCAGGAAATTGCCATGGAAAATAATTTGCCCATTATTTATCTGGTAGATAGTGCTGGTGTGTTTCTGCCGATGCAAGATGAAATTTTTCCCGACAAAGAACATTTTGGAAGGATCTTTAGAAACAACGCTAGAATGAGTGCAATGGGCATTACACAAATTGCTGCGGTGATGGGTGCTTGCGTAGCTGGTGGTGCATATTTACCAATTATGAGCGATGAAACACTAATGGTAGAAGGCAACGGAAGCATCTTCCTTGCTGGATCATATTTGGTTAAAGCTGCTATCGGAGAATCTATCGACAATGAAACCCTAGGTGGTGCCGTAACACATACCGAAATCAGCGGCATTGCAGACTATAAATTTGAAACTGAGCAAGCCTGTTTGGATCATATCAAAAATCTGATCGGCAGATTGGGAAATCAACCCGAAGCAGGATTTAACAGAACAACTGCTACGCTACCCAAAAAAGATCCGAAAGAAATTTATGGCCAGTTGCCAAAAGGTAATCAAAAGCCCTATGATATGCTGGAGATTATTGAAAGAATTGTGGATGACAGCGCATTTGAACAGTTCAAGGAAGATTATGGAAAAACCATTTTATGCGGCTACGCACGCATTGATGGATGGTCGGTTGGGATCGTTGCTAATCAACGCCTAATTAGCAAAAATAAAAAAGGAGAAATGCAAATTGGGGGTGTTATTTATAACGACAGCGCCGACAAAGCCGCTAGGTTTATAATGAATTGCAATCAAAAGAAAATACCCCTTGTTTTTTTACAGGATGTAACCGGCTTTATGGTTGGCAGCAGAAGTGAGCACAGCGGCATTATTAAAGATGGCGCAAAAATGGTAAACGCAGTTGCTAATTCGGTAGTTCCAAAAATTACAATCATTGTAGGTAATAGCTACGGTGCAGGAAATTATGCCATGTGCGGTAAAGCATATGACCCCAGATTTATTTATGCATGGCCTTCGGCAAAAATTGCGGTGATGGGTGGTGAGCAAGCCGCAAAAACAATTCTACAAATTCAGGTAGCATCGATGAAATCAAAGGGTAAAGAATTAAGTGCTGAAGAAGAAAAAATAACACTCGAAAAAATAAAGAATAACTACGAACAACAAACTTCTCCTTTTTATGCGGCAGCACGATTATGGGTTGATGCGATTATTGATCCGATCGATACCAGAAGATTCATTTCTGAAGGAATCAATGCATCTAATCAACAACCTCATATCGAAAAATTCAATCTAGGATTATTACAAGTTTAAAATTATTTTGATTAGCTCAATACATTTGTACAATTCTGAATGGATTTAAGTTTCTTTGCCAATAGTAAATCATATATAAAAATGCAATACCCGATTTATACAGTAGATGCTTTTGCTGAAAAATTGTTCAGCGGAAATCCAGCCGCAGTGTGTCCTTTAGAAACTTGGTTACCCGATGCAACCATGCAATCGCTGGCAGTAGAAAACAATTTATCTGAAACCGTATTTTTTGTTCCAGAGAATGGCGATTATCAAATCCGCTGGTTTACTCCAAGCACAGAAGTTAAATTATGTGGTCATGCCACACTTGCATCAGCACATATTCTGTTTACTGAATTGGGATATGCAAAGGATGAAATTATTTTTCATTCAAAAAGTGGACCACTAAAAGTAAGCAGGCTGGAAGAAGGTAAAATTAAACTCAACTTCCCGTCCAATCCTCCGGAAGCTGTAACAGATATTCCATCGGGTTTATTCGAAGGCTTAGGTATCGAATCAGCTCCGGTTTATAAAACCTCTTTCGATTATATGGTGGTTTTGGAAAATCAAGCGGCAATCGAGAAACTAACACCCGATTTTAATACTCTTGCAAGCGTAGAAGCAAGAGGTGTTATTGCAACTGCTATTGGAAACGATGTTGATTTTGTTTCGAGATGTTTTTATCCTCAAAGTGGTGTTAACGAAGATCCGGTTACAGGTTCAGCACATACCATCCCGACAATTAGCCCGCTAAAAGTCGGTAAAACCCCTCAAATCGTATGATTTAAGGGGTTTTTTATTTTATTTTAACCCAAGTTATTCAAGTAAAATCAAAGAAA
>JAIEMK010000006.1 GCA_019752295.1 Chitinophagaceae bacterium
TTATTGATTTTGGCTACATGTAATTCGCTAACAAACATTTCAGTTGGTGTCAAATTTTTGTTATGCTCATTTCATGCCAACAGCCCTATCCTGAGCTATCGTTACTTTCAGTCGCAATTAAAACACTTCTCCCAGATTTACAAAGAATCCCTGCGAGCCGTCTTTCCCAAATCCGTAGTCGATACAAAGATTGGCACCGGAATGTTTATTAAGTTTAAATCGAAGTCCCCCGCCATATCCCGGAGTAACCACCTGAAATTGTTTGGAGATATCAGGAGAAAAATATTGAAGATTTCCGAATACGACAGCTCCGAAAAAACCATTGCGACTTATATTGAATCGATATTCGGTTTCGAAATAATACATCTGATTCCCTCTAAATCTTCCTTGAATATAGCCCCTTCCTGTATTGTACTGATCATCCCATCCTGTACTGGGCATCAATAAATAGGGCGCAATTCCATTAATCGTTAACCAATTGTAACTCCAAAAAGCCAGCGTATTTTTTGAATGCCCGGGAAATTTCACATATTTTCTTACATCGATCAGCAATGATTGCCAATCATTATCACTTCCTAAAAAAGTTCTGCTATCTCTTAACACGGTGTTGATATACCATCCGTTTTTAGGATTAATTTGATTGATCCTGTTATCGTACAAAAGTTTCAATGTAAAGCCAGAAGCAGTTTCTTCCTTACCCAATTGCCGATTAATGGTATTATTTAATCTTCTTGTTACCGAGTCAAGCACTTTTATATCCCAGGATTTATCCAAATAATATCCAATACCGATGTATAAATTTTTAGAAACGGATTTTAAAATGGTTTCATGCAATTTAATTCCTTTGAAAGCGATCTGATGCCCTTTATTCGGATCAGTTCTCCCTCTCAATCCATAGATATTGGATGGATAATCAATATACCTGTTATCAGAAATAAAATTGTATTTATTGCCTGCTGTCCAGATGTTTGCTACAAGTGGTAATAATATCTGGTTGTATTGCGAGTAAGTGATGCTTGTAGAGATACTCGAAATTTTTGTATCCGGCTTTGTATCGTTATAATAAGCCAGATTCGCACTTAATATACCTGCCAATCCCGTTTGAAGCGAATAACCTGCTGCGGGAACAAATGAAAACTGTTTTTTTTGTTTACTGTAGGCGGTATCAGTTGGACGTAAAATTTTATGCCCCTCTTTTTTATCGGGGCTTCTTAACAGGTCACCGAAATCTTTTTCTTTCACCTCCTTTGAAGCGTTTACTTTCGAAATCCCGGAACTATCCGTTTGTGCCTGAACCGGAAAAATGAGGAAACTATAAAATAGAGCAAATAAAAA
The DNA here is from genome assembly GCA_019752295.1 of Chitinophagaceae bacterium. GTDB lineage: Bacteria > Bacteroidota > Bacteroidia > Chitinophagales > Chitinophagaceae > Sediminibacterium. Next base: position 1,336 of record JAIEMK010000006.1, read on the forward strand.
ATACTTCAAATTATAAGGCTTTAATGAAAAAAAATAAACGAAACAAACCACCTGTTTGTTGCTACATATCACTCAGAATTTTTTTATAACTGGTAACAATGCCCTTGATCAGCGAGGAACTAAAGCCTTGATGTTCCATTTCATTTAACCCTGCAATAGTACATCCTTTAGGTGTAGTAACTTTATCAATTTCCTGCTCAGGGTGTGTATTTTTTTGCAAGAGTAATTCAGCCGCACCTTTTACCGTTTGTGCGGCAATTAACGAAGCCACTTTTGCACTAAACCCAATTTCAATTCCGCCCTGAATATTTGCGCGAATGTATCGCATGGCATACGCGGTTCCACAAGCACCCAGTACTGTAGCAGCATCCATCAGTTTTTCTTCAATGAATACCGATTTGCCCAATTGGTTAAAAGCTTCGTGTACAAATGCAGTTTGCGCTTCAGAAGCATTCACAGAGCAAATACAAGTCATGCTTTCCTGAATGGCAATTGCCGTATTTGGCATAGCCCTGAAAACAGGAAAAGAAGTTCCAATTATTTCCTGAATATCTTTTACCCAAATTCCTGTAACCACACTTACGATGCTATGACGCGCGGGATCTAGTTCGGGTTTAATCTGAGCAAGTACTTCTTTTACCTGAAACGGTTTAACAGCCAGTATTACCCAATTGGAGTTTTTAACCGCTTCTAAATTATTACTGCTTACCCTTACACCCTTTTCCTCAAACGGTTTGAGCGTTTCGATATTGCGTTTGGTAATGGTTAAGTTGCCTGCCGATACAAACCCACTATTGATTAAACCTTCCGCAATGGCTGTGCCTAAATTTCCTCCACCGATAATAGCAATTTTTTCATTCATAGCTTTTCCTCCGATATATTGGCTTGCTGTGTAATTCAGGCAAGTCCGCTCTTTTAAAAATATTTCAATGTACTCAAATAGTTTCTCACATAATCATCCACCCCTTCTTCAAGTGTGAAGAAATGGTAGGGATAGCCCGCATTCTGCAGCTTCTGCATATTTGCCTCTGTAAAATACTGATACTTGTCTCTGATATCAATTGGCATATCTATAAATTCAATATTCGGTTCTAAGTCGAGCCCCTTAAAACTGGCTACCGCCAAATCATAAAAACTTCTTGCCTTACCCGTTCCCAAATTATACAAACCGTTATTTGATGTTTTCCATTTACCCAATTCCATCATCTCGGCAATCCAATCAATTACTTTGATTACATCTTTTACGTAAACAAAGTCGCGTAGCTGTTGTCCGTCTTTAAAATCTGGGCGATGACTTTTAAATAATTTCACAAGTCCGTTTTGTTTAATCTGGTTTACAGAATGCCAAATCACGCTGGCCATTCTACCCTTGTGAAATTCATTGGGACCATACACGTTAAAAAATTTCAAGCCCGCCCAATATGTTGGAGCATTGTCCTGTTTCAATGCCCACTTATCAAATTCATTCTTACTTACTCCATAAGGATTCAGTGGTTTTAATTTTTCAACTACTTCGTGATTATCATCATATCCAAATTCCCCCGCTCCATAGGTAGCCGCAGAAGAAGCATATATCAATGGAATAGTATGCTGAACAGCATAATTCCAAATGTCTTTCGAGTATTGCAGGTTTAGCGTTTCGTGAATTGCATAATCGAATTCAGTAGTGTCGGTTCTGGCGCCAAGGTGAATGATGAGATCAATCTTTGGTTTGTGCAATTCGAGCCAGTCGAAAAAATTATGGCGTTCAATATTTTCCAGAAAAGCTTTCTGCTCCCAATTTTTTCTTTTAGACTCGATACCAAAATCATCCACCAGCAAAAGGTTTCTGAATCCTCTTTCGTTTAATGATTGCACAACACAGCTACCAATAAATCCGGCTGCGCCTGTAACTACAATGGTTGCTGCTTTTTGCATTTAGTTCAACAGTTTTTCTATTGCCGTATCGTATTGGTTTTTCCAATCTATGATACTACCCCAATTAATATTATTTACATTGATTGCCCCGGAACTTACCACACCCAATTGTGTAATACTTATTCCTGCAGTTTTTGCTTTTTCCAGTATTGCAGAAAGCTTATCCGCTAAAACAGAAACAATAACACGACTCTGTGCTTCGCCAAACCAGAATGCGTCTTTTCTTGCAGGTTCGTTTGCAGAAACTGTAAAACCAAGATCGTTGTTAAATCCGCTTTCGAGTAATGTAATGGCCAGCCCTCCTTCGCTGATATCATGTGCACTTTCTATCAGTCGTTCTTTGATAATATCGCTGATAAATTGTTGCACTTTAAATTCTTCATCCAAATCAAAATGTGGAACTGTAGAATATTCTACTCGCTTTAGTTTGTGCAAGTATTCTGAAGAGCCAATATCATTTTGTTGTTGACCAATTAGCAATATGATATCGCCTTCTTTTTTAAAATTCAATGTCATTCTGTTTTCAAAATCATCCAGAATTCCCACCATACCAATGGTTGGTGTTGGATAAACCGGTCCATCCGGATTCTGATTATAGAAACTTACATTGCCGCCAGTTACTGGTGTTTTGAATTTTTTACAAGCATCTCCCATGCCGGTAACTGCTTTTACAAACTGATAATACACTTCGGGATCATAAGGGTTTCCAAAGTTTAAGCAGTTGGTAACACCAATTGGTTCACCACCACTGCAAACAATATTTCTTGCTGCTTCGGCCACTGCAATCATTCCTCCAATATAAGGATCGGCGAATACATATTTACTGTTACAGTCAACAGTTATTGCCAAGGCTTTCCCTGTTCCTTTTGCAAGCACAATCGAAGCATCGCTTGGCGCATTGGTTGAGGCATTGCCCGCTCCAACCATACTATCGTATTGCGTATATACCCAACGCTTTGAAGCAATATTCGGGATTTGAATGAGTTGTTCTGCAACTGCTTTGATGTCGGTTGCATCTTCAATCGAGTTCTGATCAAAAGCTTTTATCTTCTCAAAATATTTAGGTTCTGTATATGCTCTTGTGTATTGTGGCGCTCCGCCTCCCAACACTAATTCATATGCAGGAATCTCAGCTTCCAATTCTCCATGCATATAAAATTTCAACAAACCATCACCCGTTACTTCTCCGATTTTTGAGCAGCTCAAATCCCATTTATCAAACACGGCAAGCACTGCAGCTTCTTTTCCTTTTTCAACTACGATTAACATTCTTTCCTGGCTCTCGCTTAACAACAGCTCCCAAGCTTTCATATTCTGTTGGCGGGTAGGCACTTTATCCAAATCAATTCGCATACCAACACCACCCTTCGCACTCATTTCGGCAGTGGAACAAATGATACCGGCCGCACCCATATCCTGCATGCCGATTACAGCATTGGTATCGATTACTTCAAGACAAGCTTCTAATAGTTTTTTTTCTTGAAACGGATCACCTACCTGAACAGCCGGTAATTCTTCTGTGCTCTCAGCAGTAATTTCTGCGGATGCAAAACTAGCTCCACCAATTCCGTCTTTTCCAGTAGCACTTCCAACAAAAAATACGGGGTTGCCAATTCCTGCTGCAGTGGCACTGATCATTTTATTTGCCTGCATAACACCAACGCTCATGGCATTCACCAAAGGGTTGGTATGATAACAATCTTCGAAATATACTTCTCCGCCTACAGTTGGTACACCAAAACAGTTGCCGTAATGACCGATTCCATGTACGATACCAGATAACAATCTTTGTGTTTTGATATCCTGTATATTTCCAAATCTCAAACTATTCAGAGATGCAATAGGGCGTGCACCCATTGTAAATATGTCGCGTTGAATTCCGCCTACACCCGTAGCAGCGCCTTGAAATGGTTCGATAGCGCTGGGGTGGTTATGACTTTCAATTTTAAATACTACTCCAAAACCGTTGCCCATATCCATGAGTCCGGCATTCTCTTCACCGGCTGCTACCAACATACGGCCCCCATCACGTGGTAGGGTCTTCAACCATTTTATACTATTCTTATAACTGCAGTGTTCACTCCACATGCCACTAAAAGCACATAGCTCTGTAAAATTGGGGGTGCGACCTAGTTTTTGTTTAATCAGTTCGAATTCCTCTTCGGTAATACGAAGCTGCTGGGCGGTTTTTGCTGTAATTTCCATAACAGCGCGAAGGTAAGAAAGTAGCGTAAAGGGGCAAGGCTTAGTTTTAGATTTAAAAAGCCACTATTTGAAGTGGCCTTTAAAATCTTGTGTTGCTATATATTCATATTTATCCTCTAGTAACCCTGCCACTTCCTGCGGTATGCGATTCTACCTGATCGGCACTGCCTTTATATATTACATTTCCGCTTCCGCTAATACTTGCTTTAATTGATTTATTCACAGAAATTTTCAGATTTCCACTTCCACTGATACGGGCATTCGCACTATTCACAGTTAATGCAGCACAGTCGGCATTTCCGCTACCACTTATCGAAGCTTCCATTGCATCCGCCTTTCCTGATAAATGTATATTACCACTTCCCGCAATATTTAATTCTATGGATTGCGATTTTTCGAAGCTCAGTTTAATATTACCTGAGCCGGAAAGTCGAAGCCTTAGAGGTGCATCCGAATCGAATCTGCCTTCGCCCTTCATATCCCCACTACCCGATAAGGCAAGACCTGTTAATTTATTCAATACTACATATATCAGGATTCTATTTTTAGAACGCAGGTTTGTATTCTTTTTTGCTTTGATATTTAAACGATTCGACTCAACCGAGGTTTCGATATAGGGCAATAAGTTTTCATCGGCTTCCACCTGTACACTGCAGGTGCTGCCATAAGCAATTACTACATCCCAAGATCCCGAAGAAGCAACTTCAGTAAAGGTTCCAGGGTTTCTGTTTTCTTTTTTTAGTTGACCATTGCCATCTATTTTTTCCCATGGCCATTGTGCATGCGCGGAAATAGTTATCAAAATAGTTAGCGCTAAAAAGATTTTTTTCATGATTTTATTTTTATGGTTTTCGATTACATGGAATTCACTAATAAACATTTCAGTTGCTGACAATTTTTATTATGCTCCTTTTATGGCAATCTTTTAAAATTGATAAATTTTAACTGTAACGATACGATTAAGCAAAAGTTACAGTTCCAAAAAAGATATTACAAAAACATTTAACATAATTACGAATCCTAATTTCAATCCTTAAAAAGAGATAAAATCTGCTCTAAATAACTGTTAACAGTGCTTTTTAGAATTCATCAAATTTTATTACAATAAAAAATAATGTTTAATTTTTTCAACATTTTCTCCATTTTTTTGCCATTTTTTTAATGAACAGTGGTTTTTTTAATGCTTTTCTGTATTTTCGCCTTACTAAATCAAAAAATTATGTCCCTCAGATTTCAAGCAATTGGTAGTCTCACTACAGAGCCCGGTGCAGCAAATAGCGTTGGTAGTAGTAAAATCACCGGTATTTTTGGTGAAAATGTTTTCACTGTTAAAACTGCAAGAGAGTTTTTAAGCGATGAAGCTTATAAGAGTCTTGTAACAAGTATTAAAGGCGGCAAAAAAATTGATCGCAGTGTTGCAGGAAGTATTGCAACGGGTATGCGTGCTTGGGCAGAGGCGAAAGGTGTTACTCATTTTACGCACTGGTTCCAACCATTAACCGGAACAACTGCTGAAAAACATGATAGCTTTTTTACTTTAAAAAGTGATGGTACTGCAATTGAAGAATTCGACGGAGCAGCATTAATTCAACAGGAGCCTGATGCATCTTCTTTTCCAAACGGCGGTATCCGCGCAACTTTTGAAGCTCGTGGATATACTGCATGGGATCCTTCTTCTCCAGCATTCATCATCGAGATTGGTCATGGAAAAACATTGTGCATTCCTACCATCTTTGTTTCTTATACCGGTGAATCATTAGACTATAAAGCACCATTGTTAAAAGCATTGGAAGCATTAAATAAATCAGCAGTTGAAGTAGCAAATTATTTCGATAAGAATGTTACCAAAATTACTGCCACATTGGGTTGGGAGCAGGAATACTTTGTAATCGATGAAGGTTTAGCAAATGCGCGTCCCGACTTAGTTCAAGCCGGTCGTACTTTATTTGGAGCACCACCTGCAAAAGGACAGCAATTAGAAGATCATTATTTTGGTTCTATCCCTGAAAGAGTTTATTCTTTTATGCGCGATTATGAAACCGAAGCATATAAATTAGGTATTCCTTTACGTACTCGTCATAATGAAGTAGCACCTTCTCAATTTGAGTGTGCTCCAATTTTTGAAGAAGTAAATATCGCAGTTGACCACAACACTTTGTTGATGGATATTATGAGTCGTGTTGCTAAGCGACATGGCCTACGTGTTTTATTACACGAGAAACCATTCGCAGGTATCAATGGTAGTGGCAAACACAATAACTGGAGTATGGCAACCGATACTGGTGTTAACTTGTTAGCTCCTGGTAAAACTCCTAAGACCAATTTGATGTTCTTAACATTCTTTGTTAATACGATCAAAGCGGTACACGATTATTCAGATATCTTAAGAGCATCTATTGCTTCTGCAGGCAATGATCACCGCTTAGGCGCAAACGAAGCACCTCCTGCCATCATCTCTGTATTCGTTGGTCAGTATCTGGCTAAAGTATTATCAGATATCGAATCAAGAGTTGGTGATAAATTTGATGAACAAGACGAAGCGATTCTGAAATTAGATTTACATCGTAGTATTCCTGAATTGTTATTAGACAATACAGATCGTAACAGAACTTCTCCTTTTGCATTCACCGGTAATAAATTCGAGTTCCGTGCAGTTGGTTCTACAGCAAACTGTGCTAACCCGATGATTGCTTTGAATACCATCATCGCTGCTACATTAAAGCAATTCAAAAAAGATGTGGATGCTTTAATTGAAAAAGGTGATAAGAAAGAAATTGCTATCATGCACGTAATTCAGAAATACATTGTTGAAAGTAAATCTGTTTTGTTTGAAGGCGATGGCTATTCTGCAGAGTGGGCTAAAGAAGCAGAGAGAAGAGGTTTGCCAAATGTAAAAACAACTCCTCTTGCATTCGATGCAATTGCAACTGACAAAGCCAAGCACTTGTTCGAATCAAATGGTATTTACAACCATATCGAATTGGAAGCACGTCATGAAATTGAACTGGAAAACTACCTGAAAAAGGTACAGATCGAAGGCCGTATCATTGGCGATCTGGCACTGAACCATATCATCCCTGCTGCTATCAAATATCAGAATGCGCTCTTGAAGAACGTAAACGGATTAAAAGAAGCAGGTTTACCTGAAGCCGCTTATGCAAGCCAATTAAGCATCTTAAAACAAGTAAGTGAGCATATTCAGGTAATTCATGAGAAAGTTCATGCAATGGTGGAAGCACGTAAAATTGCAAACAATATCACAGATACCCGCACCAAGGCAATCGCATACGAAAGTCAGGTGAAAGCAGCTTACTTCGATTTGATCCGTTATCATGTTGATAAGTTAGAAGCTTTGGTAGACGATGAGATCTGGACGCTACCTAAGTATCGTGAAATGTTATTCTTGAGATAAGATTTTTTTTGACTGAGCAATAATTTAGAGCATGCCCCGTCCCATTTTTTTGGGATGGGGCTTTTTTTTAACAAATGCATGCCGACAAATTAAAAGGCTTCACCGATAAATAAATACAGAGATCAGGGAAAAGCGAACTTTATATGAAGAAAATAATACAGATGCAAAAAACACTGGCCTTAATTGTTTTGGTACTTGGTTGCACATTCAATGTTTTAATGGCACAACCTCCGGGAGGCGGACAACCAGCGATGGATCCGGCTCAAATGCTTAGTATGATGAAAGAGCGTGTGAAACCTAAGTTGATTGAAAAAACAAAATTGACTGACCTGCAGGCCGACAAAGTATTAGAAATTCGGGTGGCATCAATGGCACAAATGCGTGGTTTGCGCGACCTGAGTGAAGAAGAGCGTACTGCAAAAATGAAGAAACTAAGAGAAGAAAATAATGAAAAGTATAAAACCATCCCGCTAACTGAAGATCAGATTAAAGCAGTAAATGATTTTTGGGATGAAATGCGAAAGAATCAAATGCAACGCGGAGCTGGAAATAACTAGTAATAACTGTTCAAAAGTTATTGGCTTTTTGTAACTCCCCCATGAAAACAAAAATGCCCCGAGAGGGGCGTTTTTATTTATGCGATATGGATAAAAATTTTGTTATGCTCATTTCATTTTAAAGGACTCTAGAAACTTGGTAGTAAAATTACCTGCTCTGAAATCTTCGTTTTTCATAAGTTGCAAATGAAAAGGAATCGTAGTTTTTACACCTTCAATCACGTATTCGCTCAAAGCCCTGTACATCGTATCAATAGCTTCCTCACGTGTTTGTGCAACAGTGATGAGTTTTCCAATCATGGAATCGTAATATGGTGGAATTGTATAACCAGCATATACATGGCTATCCACACGAACACCATGGCCTCCCGGTGTATGTAAAGTAGTGATCTTGCCTGGTGATGGTCTGAAATCGTTATAGGGATCTTCGGCATTGATCCTGCACTCGATGGCATGCATTTGGGGTTCATAGTTTCTTCCAGAAATTTTTTCGCCCATTGCAATTTTGATCTGCTCTTTGATCAAATCGAAACTCACTACCTCTTCTGTTACACAATGCTCTACCTGAATACGCGTATTCATTTCCATGAAATAGAAATTGCGATGCTTGTCTACCAGGAACTCAATAGTACCAACACTTTCATAATTAATTGCCGCTGCAGCTTTGATTGCAGCCTCTCCCATTTTCAAGCGTAATTCGGGAGTCATAAACGGAGAAGGAGATTCCTCAACCAGTTTTTGGTGACGACGCTGAATAGAACAATCTCTTTCGCTTAAATGGCAAACATTTCCATACTGATCTCCCGCAACCTGAATCTCTATATGACGAGGCTCTTCAACAAATTTCTCCATGTAGATGCCGTCATTTTTGAATGAAGCGGCGGCTTCAATTTTTGCAGTAGTATATGCTTTTTCAATTTCAGATTCATTCCAAACAACACGCATACCTTTTCCACCTCCGCCTGCAGTTGCTTTTAAAATAACTGGATAGCCAACTACTTTGGCAAGCGACTTTGCCTCATCAATACTTTCCAGCAAACCCTCTCCACCGGGTACCACCGGTACACCTGCTTTGATCATGGTTTCTTTTGCCGTAATCTTGTCTCCCATTCTATTGATCATTTCGGGAGTTGGTCCAATAAACTTAATTCCGTGATCGGCACAGATCTGAGAGAACTTGGCATTTTCTGCTAAAAAACCATAACCGGGGTGTACCGCATCGGCATTGGTTATTTCGGCAGCAGCCATGATATGAGGTATGTTTAAGTATGAATCGGCACTTTGTGGCTTCCCGATACAAACTGCTTCATCTGCAAACTTAACGTGAAGACTATCTTTATCAGCGGTAGAATAAACTGCAACGGTTTTAATACCCATTTCTCTGCAAGTACGTATCACACGCAATGCAATCTCGCCTCTATTGGCAATCAATATTTTTTTAAACATGGAATCAATTTGATGAGAAAAAATTATGCCGGCTCAACCAGAAATAAAGGTTGATCGTATTCAACCGGACTAGCATCGTCGACCAGCACTTTAACAATGGTTCCACTGATTTCACTTTCAATTTCATTAAAAAGTTTCATTGCTTCGATGATACAAACAACTTTTCCCGGACTAACTTCCGTTCCTATTTCAGCAAAAATGGGTTTATCAGGAGAGGGACGACGGTAGAATGTACCAATCATCGGGCTTTTAATAGTTACTAAGTTATCAGCTTTAGCAGCAGGGGCAGGAGTTGCAGTGCTTGCCGCAGGGGCAGTTGCAGGAGCTACAGGTGCCGGGGCCGTGGTAAACACTTGGTGTTGCGGGGCAGCAACAGTTATAGCAGGCTCTTCTTTTTGTTTGATGGTAACCTTACCATCTTTGTCCTCTATACTGATTTCACCAATATTACTTTTATTGACGATTTTAATTAATTCGTGTATTTGCTTTAAGTCCATAAATGGCAGGTTTTTAGTAAAAAAGCAGTTAATTTAGGTCAAATCGGGGGGCAAAATAGCCATTTTTTAACAAAAACGCCGATTTTCTTTCAAATGGGGACAATTAGATTTTCAAAAAAATCAATCCTTATCTAAACCAAAATGACAGCCCGAAGCTGCCATTGGAAATAAAAATTTTGAAACCTAATTATTCTTTTACGCGCTCCACGTATTCACCGGTTTTGGTATTCACCCGGATCAATTCGCCATCTTCCACAAATAGAGGAACCATTACGGTAGCCCCCCCTTCAACGGTAGCTGCTTTTAAAGCCCTTGTTGCAGTGTCGCCTCTTAATCCAGGCTCACAATAGGTAATCTTCATTACAATTTTTTCGGGCAACTCGGCGCCAATAGGAAGCTCTGTTTCGGTATTGATGAACACGAATACTTCAGATCCGTCCTTTAAAAACTGGGGGGCATCAATCATTTCTTCGCCAAGGGCTATCTGTTCGAAGGTTTCATTATTCATCAGATTATAGCCACTTTCATCCTTATAAAGGTACTGGTAGGTTTTTTTTTCTACACGAACAGGATACACGGTTTCACCACTATTCCAGGTTTTTTCGATAGATCTTTTGTTATCTACCCCCTTTAGTTTAGCCCAAACTTTTGCTGCTGCACGGGCTGTTTTATTTTCTCCAAATTCCACAACTGAATACAAACTTCCGTCCAGTTTCAGGATCATTCCACGGCTGATGTCGGCTGTATTTGCCATAATTATAAATTTTTAAACTAATTAAACAGGCGCAAAAGTAGGGATTGACAAGCAAATTGTCGAATGCTTCTTGGCAGCCTGACCGAAGAATTTGATTTTTTCTCTATTTTTTTTCAGGAAACCCCGTTTTAAAGCCTTCCTCATTTAAACTTATTAAAAAAAAATCCGGGAGAAGCTGCATAAAATAATATCACCGTATCTGAATTAATAGTGAAGCAAGTTTTATAAAATAAGTTTTAACTGAAGTTGTTATCCCCCGAAAAGTTGTTAGCGAATCCCGAGCACTCGAGACCAAAATCAATAAAAGAAACATGAAATGAGCATAACAAAAGTTTATCACCAACAGAAATGTTTGTTAGCGAATTACATGTAACCAAAATCAATAAAAGAAACATGAAAACACATTTACGCATTTTATGCTTATTCATTTTTTTATCTTTTCAAACTGGCTTATTCGCACATACGGTTGTCGTAAAAGGAACCGTTAAGGACAGCAGTAATTTTTCGCTGGCAAATGTTGCGGTAAAGATTTATAGCACCGATAGTAGTTTTAACGGTTGCCTGATTGCGCATACCGTTTATACGAATCCAAACGGTTACTATATAGATACACTACAATGTAATGGCGATATTAGAAAACTCATGATCGTTGTTATAAATTGCGATGGCCAAAGAATCATACACGATCCTGCTGTTACTAGCACTGGTATTGTGGAAAGTAATTTTGTAATTTGCGCGAACCCTAATACTGTTATTCGTCCAAACTGTAAAGCAGTTTTTACATTCCATATAATTGATTCTTCTGTTCAATTTAATAGTAAGGAATCTTATGCCACTTACTTCCCCGGAACCGTAACAGATAGTATTATTAGCCGCACTTGGTATTTTGGCGACAGCTCAGCGCCACTTACTGGAAACAGAATTGATCCGATTCATATTTATAAAAAAACAGGAATTTATAATGTTGTATTGGTCATTAAAACAAAGAGTGGTTGTGAAAGCAAATACACTGCAACAGTAACTATCAAAACTGTTGTGCCGTCAACAACCTGCAAAGCATTTTTTAATTTTACTGTTCGGGATGGCGTTGTGAAGTTTAATAGCAATGATGCAAAAGCTGCAGGAACAACCGATAGTATTATTAGCAGGTATTGGGTATTTGGTGAAACAAGTAATACAATCAATACCGTGTTGCAGGGAAATATTGTTGACCCTACACATGGCTATGCAAGACCCGGAAAATATTATGCAACACTCTATATTAAAACCAGATCAGGATGCGAAAGCAGGTACACCGATACTATCATTATTTCAAAAGTGAATTGCAATGCAACAGCAGCATTTACTACCGAACGCATCAGTCCGAAAAAAATAGCATTCAATAGTGAATTCAGTAAGATAGAAACAGGCGACAGTATCATACAGAGAAATTGGAAATTTGGTGACAACAGCTTCCTCAGCGGAAATAAAATCAATCCGGTAAAAGAATATCCATCCCTTGGTATTTATACAGCATGTCTGCAAATAAAAACATTGTATGGTTGTATTGCAGAAACCTGCAAACAGGTAATTGTTCAGGATAGTTTAAACAATCCGAATATTCCGAACGATTTTATAAAGATTATGGCCATCAATCCTAATCCGGTTATAACCCATATGAGGGCAACCATTTATAGCAGTTCCAATAATCTGGAAACGGAGATAGCGATCTATGATATTTACGGCATTTTTAAAAGCAGCATCAAAAAGATACTGGCAAAGGGTAATAATATTATTGAGATAGAGACCGTAAGCTTATATCATGGTCCATATTTCCTTCGGGTACTATCAAAAAACGGCAAAGACAGTAAAATTTTCTATAAGCTCTAAATGAAAAAAATAAAATAATAGATTTTAACACCAAAATCTAGGCGCTTTTAGCATATTTTTGCCGCAAATTTTTAGATATCCATGGCAGTTTTAGTAAATAAACAGTCTAAAATCATCGTTCAGGGTTTTACCGGCACAGAAGGTACATTCCATGCAACTCAGATGATCGAATACGGTACCAATGTAGTAGGTGGAGTAACCCCGGGGAAAGGTGGCAGCAGCCATTTAGATAAACCCGTATTCAATACCGTTGCGGATGCGGTAAAAGCTACCGGAGCTAATGTGAGTATCATTTTCGTGCCCCCTGCATTTGCAGCCGATGCGATTAAAGAAAGCGCTGAAGCGGGTATTGCTTTGGTGGTTTGTATCACAGAAGGTATTCCTGTACAGGATATGGTAGCTGTAAAAAATTATTTGCAGACCACTAAAACCCGCTTGATCGGACCAAACTGTCCGGGTGTAATTACTGCTGATGAAGCAAAAGTGGGTATCATGCCTGGCTTTATTTTCAAAGCCGGAAGAATTGGTATCGTTTCAAAAAGCGGAACCCTTACTTATGAAGCTGCCGATCAGGTAGTAAAAGCGGGCTTGGGAATCAGTACTGCAATTGGCATTGGTGGAGATCCGATCATCGGAACACCTACCAAAGAAGCGGTTGAATTATTAATGAATGATCCTGAAACCGATGGTATCATTATGATTGGTGAGATTGGTGGTAGCATGGAGGCCGACGCTGCCCGCTGGATCAAAGACAATAAAACAAAACCTGTAGTAGGATTTATCGCCGGTCAAACTGCTCCTCCGGGTCGCAGAATGGGTCATGCCGGCGCCATTATTGGTGGTGCAGATGATACTGCCGCTGCTAAGATGAAGATTATGGCAGAATGCGGTATTGAAGTAGTGGCCAGCCCTGCAGATATCGGTATCACCATGGCAAACGCTATTGCGGCCCTGAAAAAATAAATAAAAGAATAACAATATTCGATCCCGGTCAGACTGCTGACCGGGATTTTTGTTTTTAAGAATAACATGGAAAAGTTTGTTAACAGGTAAATTCGTTTATGCATTGATCCCGAACTTGCATCTAATGACAAATAAATATTGCTGATATGAATATTAAAAGATGGGCATTCGCATGGATTCTTATACTGGCAGGGAATTTTTTAATGGCACAACAGAATGACAGCACTTTTTCCAAACAATGGCTAACAATTGATAGCTTGATTGGCATTAGCAATCTGCCTAAGTCGGCCCTGATTCAGGTAAAGGCACTGTACCAAATAGCCGAAGAAAAATCGGATAAACTACAACAAATTAAGGCGCTTTTATATCGGCTGGCGCTTGAAAAAAATATTTCTGAATCTGATATCAACACTAGTATTACTTCTTTAAAAAATGAATTAAATAAAACAACTGAAGCAGGCTGCAGAGCGATCCTGCAGGTGCTGATTGCCAAACAATATCAAGAATATTTCAATCTCCATCGCTGGCAATTATATAATCGCTCCAAAACAAATTCGATCAAAAAAGAAGATATCCTCAACTGGTCGGCTGAAGATTTTTTAAATGCGATTACGGAAACTTATTCGGCATCACTGAACGAAAAAGAGCAACTAAAAAAAATAAGTATCTCCCACTATGAAGAAATACTTGTAAAAGGTAATTCAGAAAGTTTGCGACCTACCCTATATGATATTATTGCACAGGATGCACTTGAATATTTTGAAAGTGAAGAAGGCAGAAGTAGCAGACCTGTCAACAATTATAGTATACAACAACCCGAAGCGCTAGGTACTTGGGTAGAGTTTTTAAATGTAACGCTAACAAGTAATGATACTAATGCACTTGCATTCAGAGCAATTCTATTGTTTCAGGAGCTGATTCGCTTTCATGAAAAAGATACCACTAAAGACGCGCTGATTCATATAGATATCGATCGAATTAATTGGGTTTATAAGAACGCTTATTTATTAGAAAATAAAAAACAACTGAAAATTCGAGCACTAAGTACTCTGGCAAATCAATTTGAAAGCTCCAGTGCCTCAGCACATGCCTTGGCACAACTAGCACTCGATAAAGTAGAGTCGGCTGAAACATACCAACCATATGTCGACACAACAAACCGCTGGGATTATGTGGATGCAAAAAAACTGATTGAACAAGTGGAGCAAAAATTTCCGAAAAATAATCCGGTAAAATCCGAATTGAAAAATTTGCGGCATACAATTCTCAGAAAGAATTTAAGCACCGAATCTGAGCTAGTGAATATCCCCGATAAACCTTTCAGAGCCTTGGTGCATTATCGAAATGTAGATACTGTATTTATTAGAATACTTGCATTGCCGATGGAAGTAACGAATAATAATGTTCGTGATAATGTTACAACCATTCATCAACTTTGCAATACAAAACCCATTTTTGAAAAACAGCAATGGTTACCTGCAACAGAAGATTTTCAAGAACATAGTGCAGAAATAAAGTTAGATGCATTACCCCATGGCGAGTATGTTTTGTTTACTTCTTCGGGTAAAAATTTTAATAAGGACTCCGATATTTTAAATTATCAATCCTTCCAGGTTTCGAATATTAGTTTTATTCAGAACAAAACAGATTTTTTTGTTCTGAACAGAGAAACCGGTAAACCCATAGCAAAAGCAATCGTCAACATTTATAGCAGACTCTCTTACTCAAATAATACCGATTGGAATAATGCCGGAAAATTACAGACAGATGAAAATGGTTATTTCAAATTCACAGGATACAATTACAATAAATCACTTCGTTTTACGATCAATAACAAAAAAGATCAACTCCGCATTCTCGGTCCCACTTGGATTGAAGCTGAATTAAATTCAAATGATGAAAGCAATGTTCAGGCCTTTGAACGTCAAAACAGAAGGGCTTTCTTTTTTACAGACAGGTCAATCTATCGGACCGGGCAAACTGTTTATTTTAAATCGATCCTAACTACTTTGGATCGTGCAACTAAAATGAGTAAACTGATTACCCAAGCAAAGTCTACCGTTTATTTGAGAGATGCCAATTACAGCATTATTGATTCACTGAGTTTTGTTAGCAATGAATATGGTTCCTTTCATGGAAAATTTATTTTACCGGAAAAAATATTGACCGGAAATTTTTCACTCTCCTTGAGGGGCATTGAAATAGGTACCGCAGAATTCTCGGTAGAAGCTTATAAGCGTCCAACCTATTCAACCCAATTCGAAAAAATTAATCAAGCTTATCGCCTCAATGATTCCATTCGGGTAACAGGCATTGCAAAAGCATTTGCAGGAAACCTGATAACAGGCGCTAAAGTATCCTATCACATTATCAGAAACACTAGGCCTTTCTACTATTATTCAGGATATAGGTCGTATCGCAATAGTGCAGCCCAAGAAATTGCGCATGGAATTTTGCAAACAGATGCGAATGGACAATTTACAATCTCCTTCAAAGCTTTACCTGATCCAACGGAGGATTCTGCCTCAAATCCGATTTTTGATTTTACTATTGAAGCCACTGTTACCGATCCATCAGGAGAAACCAGAACTGCAAAAAAGCAGATTAGTTGCGGCTATCAATCATTACTGTTGCAAATAAACCATCCTGAACTGCTGAATGCAAGTAAAGAAGAAAGAGTTAACGTTCTTGCAAAAAATTTAAATGAGGAAATTCAACCAGTACAGGTAAATATAAAAATCATAGAACTAAGAGGGCCAAACAGGCTAATCAAAGAACGCTTTTGGAAACGGCCCGACCAGTTTGTAATAAGTCAGGAAGCATTTCTAAAAGATTTTCCCTATGATTTGTACAACAACGAAAACGAAGCAAGCACATTCCCTATTATTAGAACAGCTTTGGAAACAACGATTGATACCAGAAACAAAAAAGAATGGACGATTGAAAAAGGAAAATTAAAGTCGGGTTATTATCAGATCACTGCCAGTGCAAAAGACAGTATGGGTAATTTGGTAGAATACAAAAACTATCTTCAAGTATTTGATCCAATGGAAGGGTCAATAGCTAGCGGACAAATGCATTTATTTTATACCAATCCACAAGCAATGGAGCCGGGAGAAACCGATACCATTTTCGCAGGTTCGATGGCTAAAGAATTGTTCGTGATCCAACATATCCAAAAGCCACAAAACAGAGATGACTATCATTTTATAGATAGAAAGAAGGGACTAACAGCTTTTGTTTATTCTGCTACCAGCTCCGACAGGGGCGGCATTCATATTGAAGAGCTTTTTGTTTTTCAAAACAGAGTGTACACAGATCGGTTTACCAAAAGAATACCGTTTACAAACAAAGCGTTAGAGATAAGTTATTCGAGCTTCAGAAATAAAACAGAACCCGGATCGGAAGAAAAATGGACCATTGAAATCAGTGGAAAAAAAGGAGAGAAAACAGCGGCCGAATTGTTGACTGCCATGTACGATGCATCGCTTGATGAGTTTAAACCACATGAATGGAACAAACCTGATTGGTGGAATGAACTGTACAAATCCGACCAGTGGAACTACCATTATAACCTGGGTAATCATTCATCAACACAATATTATTCAAATCAGATTTTTAACAGTTCAGGAGAAATCGATAAAGACATTAGTTACGATAGACTTCCTGCTAATTTCGCAGATCTGTGGCGCATCAGTATCGGCAATCATATTAAGCGAGAAGAAAAGTTATTTATACAAAGTTCCAATAGCGCTATTCTAAATTATGATCCCTTATCCAGATTGTACAGTAATAAATTACTGGATGAAGTTGTAATAGTGGGCGCTAGTCCTAACATGCATATAAGGGGCTTAAGGAAAGATGCTCCTTTACAATCGGCACTTCAGGGAAAAGCTGCAGGAGTTGAAATCAAGTCAACAGAAATAAGTTCTTCAGAACCAACGGAACCCATCATTCGAAAAAATTTCAATGAAACTGCTTTCTTCTTTCCTCAATTGTATGCCGATAGTAGTGGTGTGTACCGTTTTAGTTTCAGCATGCCAGATGCAGTTACCAAGTGGAAGTGGATGAGTTTTGCGCATACGAAAGATCTGGCATCAGGAATGCAAACTGCAGAGATACAAACACAGAAAACACTGATGGTTCAATCCAATGCACCAAGATTTATGCGTGAAGGCGATAAGATGGAATTCAGTACAAGGATTGTTAATTTGAGTGATAAAGAACTTACAGGGCAGATCACATTGGAATTAATTGATGCAACAACAAATACTTCGGTAGACGGTTGGTTTCAGAATATTTTTCCAACACAATATTTTACAGTTGCTTCCAAACAAAGCAATGCAGTAAAATTTCCCATTCAAATTCCTTTTAGCTTTAACAGACCACTTATCTGGCGTGTGGTAGCAAGATCAGGCAATTACAGCGATGGAGAAGAAAATGTGTTAGCAGTGCTGAGCAATCGACAACTGGTTACAGAAAGTCTTCCGCTATTGGTGATAGGTGATACTACCCAAGAATTCCATTTCAATAAATTGATGCAGCAGAATAGCAGTAGTGCGACCAATGAATCTATGACAGTGGAATTTAGCAGCAACCCTATTTGGTATGCCATACAAGCCCTGCCCTATTTAAAACAAGGCAATGACAATTGTGCTGAAATGGTCTTCAATAGAATTTATGCGAATACAATTGCAGCATATATTATTCATAAAAAACCAATCATTAAAACATGGTTTTCAGAAGCAGTGAAAGATAGCGCTTCACTATTATCGAATCTTCAAAAGAACCAACCATTAAAACAAGTGTTACTGGAAGAAACACCCTGGGTATTAGCTGCGAATACAGAAGCAGAAAGAAAAAAGAATTTGGCCGACTTATTCGATTTAATGAAGCTTGCCGAATCCAATCAAAGTGCACTTGAAAAATTGCAGGAATTACAACTACCAAATGGAGCTTTCAGTTGGTTCAAAGGTGGCTATGAAGACCATTATATGACAACGCATATATTAATCGGAATTGGACGTCTGAAAAGATTGGGAGCAATAACTCCTGACATGGCTATTCGTTTCAAACCCATGCTGTTAAAAGCGTTGCAATATGCTGATGGTAAAATAAATGAAGATTACAAATGGTTGATTGCAAATAAAATTGACCTGAATCAAAAAAACATTAGCAGCATCGAAATCCAATATCTCTATATGCGTTCGTTCTTTGCTGATATTGTCAATAATGCTGAAACTGCTTCGAATTATTATTTAAAACAAAGCAAACAATACTGGAATAGTTATTCTACTTATTTACAATCGCTAATTGGTTTAGTGCAATTAAGAAATAAAGAAGAAAAATTTGTAAGCAATACACTGTTGCCATCCATTTTCGAAAATGCTGTAACCGATCAGCAGAAAGGTATGTATTGGAAGCAATCAAACCAATGGTATTGGCAAGAATCGCCTGTTGAAACCGCATCCATGGTAATTGAATTGGCGTCTGAATTTAACCAACAAAACAATTCTATTGAAAGAACAAAAACAATGGATGCCATTAAAACATGGTTGATCTTAAACAAACAAACCAATAACTGGAAAACCAGCATTAGTACGGCAAATGCCTGCTATGCACTACTCCTGAATGGAACTGATTGGTTGAATCAACAGAAAACTGTTCAAATAGCATTGGGCAAAATGTTAATCAATAGTAACAGTGAAAAAACGGAAGCAGGAACGGGATATTTTGAACAAAGAATTGTAGGAAGCAAAGTGGAACCCGAAATGGGAAATATTAAAATAACCACAAAAACAATTCATACAGAGGCTCAAAAAAATAATCAACAAGCATGGGGTGCGGTTTACTGGCAATACTTTGAAGATCTGGATAAAATTACGGAAGCTGTATCGCCACTTTCGATTCAAAAAAAAATGATGATTGAGAAAACAACAGATCGGGGCAAAGAATTAATTGCGGTTGATGGAAATAATCCTTTGAAAATAGGTGATAAATTAATTGTGCGCATCGTAATTAAAACGGATCGAGCAATGGAATATATACATCTTAAGGACATGCGTGCCGCTGCCATGGAACCGCTTAATGTTTTGAGCGGATACAAATGGCAGGATGGAATGGGTTATTACGAAAGCACAAGCGACATTAGTAGCAACTTTTTTATCAGCCACTTGAACAAAGGGGTTCATGTTTTTGAATACCCTGTTTTCGTTACCCATTCAGGAAGTTTTTCTGCAGGCATTGCCAGCATACAGTGTTTGTATTCGCCCGAATTCAGCAGTCATTCCGAAGGAATTAAAATAAATGTGGATGCCGAATAAAAAATAAAGTGACTTTTGCAAAATGGAGCTGGATTATATTATAGTAGGACAAGGCATCTGTGGCACATTTCTTAGCTGGAACCTGATGAAAGCAGGAAAAAAAGTATTGGTAATTGATGATGATCAACCTTTCTCCTCAACAAAAGTTGCAAGTGGCGTAATCAATCCGGTTACGGGCAGAAGAATTGTTCGCACATGGGAGATCGATAAGCTGCTACCCTTTGCAAAGGAAGCTTATACAGCATTAGGAAACGAATTATCTGTTTCGTTGGTGAGGCAGTGCAATATTTTAGACTTTCATCCCACACCACAAATGGAACTGGCTTTCAGAGACAGGTTAGTGGAAGAAAAAGAATACTTGCGCATACCGACAGATCAGGATCAATGGAAATATTATTTTAATTATCCCTTCAGCATCGGAGAAATCGATCCTTGTTTGCTATTGGATTTGCATAGCTTGCTAAGGGAATGGAGAAAAAAATTAGCGCTCGAAAATGCTTTGTTGTCAACTCGTTTTGAATGGGTTGATTGTAGCATCGAAAATGAGCAAGTGATTTATAAGGATCAGCACGCATCAAAGATTATTTTTTGTGAGGGATCAGAAGGGATCGACAATCGTTATTTCAATTTACTTCCTTATGCAAGAAATAAAGGAGAAGCCATCATTGCTTCCATACCCGGACTTCCAAGAGATAATATTTATAAACAAGGTATTAATCTTGTTCCATGGCAGGATGATTTATGGTGGATTGGATCAACCTATGATTGGAATTTTACCGATCTACTTCCCACTGCCGATTTCAGAAGAAAAGTGCAAACACAATTATACCACTGGTTAAAACTTCCTTTTGAAATAGTAGATCATATTGCATCTGAGCGCCCTGCTAATATGGAAAGAAGACCCTTTGCAGGATTGCATCCGGTTCATCAGACAGTTGGCTTATTTAATGGTATGGGCACCAAGGGATGTTCCCTTTCGCCTTATTTTGCCAAACAGTTTACTGACTATTTATTATATCAAACACCCATGGAACCTTTGGTAGATGTAAATCGGTTCAAGAAGATTTTAAGCCGCTAATTGGTAACAAAAAATTAATTTTAACCCCAACCGAATATTTTAAGCATTCAGCATGGGTAAGATCGCTTCCGAAACAACATACAATAAGCTTCATAAAGAACAGCAGGTTTTTAAAATGGAAGCCGCAGATCATCCCAACGAAGACGTTTATAATATTCCGCTCCGCTATCGCAAGATGGAGAACCTTCATATTGTTTTCTGGCTTTTCAAAGATGTGGCTTGGTGTATGGTTTGGAAGCCACTGGGAATTTTAATGATCTTCCCTACTTTAATTGTTTCCATTGTAATTGCCTGGAGAACTCGCCAGTACGTTTCTGAACTCTGTCATAACCTTGCCATCACTATTTGGATTACGGCCAATTCCTATTGGATGATTAGTGAATTCATGGGTTTTGATACCCATCCCTTATTTGGTAGTTTTACCATGAAGCATCTTGCAATTATTCCTTTTAGCATTGGATTGATGATATTGGGCTTTTATTACCTGATTTGGAAGCCCCGTCACAAAGACGAACTTGAAACAATGTAGCAAATTTCGACCCTTTTTTAGCTATTTTACCACTCCTCATTCATACTTTACCACTGGTATGAATGCGAGTCCCGCTTGACCTGCATCTCCTTTGATGTACACACGCATTGCATATATCTTTACTGTATCAAAGCAAACGGAGCCAGTCTCCCAACCAAATGAACCACTTATTAGAATTTCTCTTAGCTCGTTGTAGACAGCGTGAAAATCCACCAGAAATCCATCAACTTTAAATTCCATCAAAAATTAATGTGTCTGAAACCATTAACCAGTATTGAAGCTGGTTAACTTTAGCATCAACTTATATTTTGATGGTGGTCATAGCATGGCCCGAGCATCAACCAATTTTAAAACTTACACTTATGTATACCATGAAACCAATCGTTATAGCGATTTTGGCAGGCGCTGCTTTATTATTTTTATTTTCCTGCGATGAGCCTCAGAAAAATGAGGACATTACCAATGACGTAAATAAATCAGGAGCTATTGAATCTGCAGTAAAAGTGCAGCGCCTCGATAGTTTGCACGATATATTAATTACAACACACGCTGTTTGGGTGAACAACAGCATCCTTAAAAATATCGAATACCGCGATACGCTTCCGAGTCTGGGTGAACACTATACCACTGCAGAAAATCAGGATGGCGACACAAAGCAAGTGCGCGTGAAAAAAGATTATGAAATCTATATCACTGTAAAGTAATCACATGAAAAAATCGAAATACATACAACTGGTATTGATTACAGCCACTTTGGCAAGTTGTAATCAGGCAAAGAAACCTGATTGGGGCGACAATACCAATCTGCATATTAGAAGCGATTCCACAGCGCCCTATACCAATGTGCATCATCATGGAGGAATAGGAACTGCCTTGTTATGGTACTATGCGTTTAGGCCTTATGGCAACTACAGCAACGGTTATTATCAGCGTGCAGGATATTATTCCAGCGCCATCCATCCCAGTTCCAATATCGGAACAAATGGATTCAAGAGTGCTGTTACAAGGGGTGGATTTGGAAGAAGTGGATTTAGTGTTTCTTCATAAAATTTTAGTGATGAAAAGAAATCAAATAAATGCCAGAAATAATTGGCAGAAAGAAGTTGAAAAACTGGGGTTCGGATTTCATACAACGAACCTTCCCTACTGGGATGAATCGGTGTACTACAGTTTCGAAATGCCTGAAATTCTGGCGATCGAAAAAGCTACAAACGAACTTTGGGATCTATGCCTTGGTGCCGTGCAGCATGTGATGGATGAAAAATTATATAGTCAGTTTCGTATTCCCGATTGGGCCATTCCAATGATTGAGAGAAGCTGGACAGAAGACCATCCAGCTATTTATGGAAGGTTTGATCTTTGTGTAAAAGATAATGAGATCAAAATGTTGGAATTCAATGCAGATACGCCTACCAGCTTATACGAAGCAGGAATTGTGCAATGGTTTTGGTTACAGGATTTCGATAAAAATAAAGACCAGTTTAATAGTGTGCACGAAAAACTGATCAACTACTGGAAGTATTTAAAAAATTATCTGAATGCAGGCAAACTACATTTTAGTTGTTTAAAAGAAACACTGGAAGATTTGACCAACACAGAATATATGCGCGACTGCGCCATACAAGCGGGTATTGATACCAAACTGGTTTTTATAGACGATATTGGATGGGATGCAGACAACAAACAGTTTCTGGACTTAGAAGATGAAGCGATAAAAAATATTTTCAAACTCTATCCTTGGGAATGGATTTTAAGTGAATCGTTTGGTAAAAATATTCCAGACGATAGCAACAACGCTTTATGGATCGAACCCGCATGGAAAATGATCTTATCTAATAAAGCAATACTTCCTGTTTTATGGAAATTATATCCGGATTGTAAGTATTTATTGCCTGCTTATTTCGAAGCAGATCGATTAAGTAATTATGTAAAGAAACCGATCTTATCGAGAGAGGGTGCAAATATTGATCTTGTAATGAAAAATATTGCTTTGGCAAAAACAGAAGGTCAATATGGTGCAGAGGGTTATATTTATCAGGAACTATTTACACTGCCAAACTTCAGCGATCATTACCCTGTAGTTGGATCTTGGATAATCGGACAAGAAGCAGCAGGGATAGGCATTCGGGAAGCTGATAGTTTGATTACGGATAACCAGAGCAGGTTTGTTCCACACTTAATTCAATAGTTTTGAAGCCTCACCACTTCACTCTGTTTGCCAGTATGGTAATACTTAATCCTAATATGGCAATCAGACTGAACGACCATCTTAAACTGGAATATTCAGCGATGGTACCGATCAGTGGCGGCCCTAATAAAAATCCAATAAATCCAATCGTTGAAATCGCAGCCAATGCAGTTCCGGGCGACATGGTTTTTGATTTTCCAGCAGCGCTATAAACAAGTGGCACTACAGAAGAAACACCCAGACCTACCAGCATAAAACCCAATCCGGCACTGAACATATAAGGGAAAGAAACAGAAATCAATAAGCCACTGGCAATGCAGATTCCGCTGGCGGTCAATACATTTTTAATACCAAATTGCTGTGTTATTCGATCACTCACAAATCTACCGCCCGCCATGGTGCTCATAAATAATAAGTATCCAAGTGTAATCCACTGTGCAGGTGCTTTTACAATTTTCTGAAAGTACACACCACTCCAATCGAACATGGTTCCTTCACAAACCATGCTGCCGAAAGCTATCAAACCATAGATCAGAATAAAACGATCGGGTTTTGTGAAAAAAGAACTATTGCCAGTTCCCTTATTATCTTTTACCGTGTATTTAGAAAAATAAAATGAGGCTACTATCGCTGCCAGAAAAATGATTATAAAGTGCACAAATGGATTCAGGTTCAGTGCAATCATAAGCGTGCCAAATGCAGCGCCGCTAAAACCCGCCAAACTCCAGATGCCATGAAAGGAAGCCATGATAGTTCGTCCATACATTTGCTCCACAGCAATAGCTTGCGTATTAACAGATATATTAAAATAATTACCAAAAGTTCCAAATACAAAGAGCCATACAGCCAGTTGCCAGGGTTGTTGCACCAAACCAATCAGCACCAGTGTAAGAGGGTAAAAAAAGGCTGCTGTTATCAAAACAGTTCGGCTTCCTAATTTAGAAATAACCCATCCTGTAAAAGGCAGACTGGTCATGGTACCCACTGGAAGTGCAAAAAGGATCAGGCCTAATTGTCCATCACTAAGCGTTAAATGGTGTTTAATATTGGGGATGCGACTAGCCCAGCTAGCAAAACTTAAACCTGCAATAAAAAAGAAAACAGCGATTGCTATCCGATAGGATTTAGGCGAAATATTACTCGAATTCATTCAAATAAAGGTAAGACAAGGAAGGCAAGTCACCCAATTCGTTATATTTGCCGCCCGGAACTTTTAAGTGTTCCTTCAAAAATTTCAAATAATAATATTATGTATCGTTCACATACTTGTGGTGAGTTAAGAATTGCTGATGTTGGAAAAAAGGTAACACTGGCCGGTTGGGTTCAGACCATTAGAAAATTCGGCGCAATTAGTTTTGTGGACATTCGTGATCGTTATGGCATTACACAATTGTTGATGGGTGAAGAATTGAACGCCATTCTTGATGCAAATCCTTTGGGCAGAGAATATGTTTTACAAGCCACCGGAACAGTTGCTGAACGTAGCAATAAGAATACCCATATTGCTACCGGGGAGATTGAGATTGTAATCAGCGAATTTAAAATTTTGAATAAATCAGCCGTGCCTCCATTCACCATTCAGGATGATACGGATGGTGGTGACGACCTTCGAATGAAATACAGATACCTTGATCTTAGAAGGAATGCAGTAAAGCGCAATATGGAATTACGCTATGCCGTAAATCGTTCTGTAAGAAATTATCTGCACGAGAATCAATTCATGGATATCGAAACGCCATTCCTGATTAAGTCAACTCCTGAAGGTGCAAGAGACTTCGTTGTTCCTTCGAGAATGAACCCGGGTCAGTTTTATGCACTGCCGCAATCGCCACAAACATTTAAACAATTATTGATGGTGAGCGGTTACGATCGTTACTATCAGATCGTAAAATGTTTTCGCGATGAGGATCTGCGTGCAGATCGACAGCCTGAGTTTACACAGATCGACTGTGAAATGGCATTTGTAGAACAGGAAGACATTCTGAATATGTTTGAGGGTTTGGTGAAACGTGTTTTTAAAGACGTAAAAAATATTGATTATACCGAATCTGTTGAAAGGATGAGTTGGGAAGATGCCATGTGGCAGTTTGGAAACGACAAGCCCGATATTCGTTTTGGCATGAAGATTTCGAATTTAAAATCCGCATTTTTGAAGGGCGGAAAAATTTGTGCAACAGGTGAATTAATTAATGGTGCTGGGTTTGGTGTATTTGATAATGCAGAAACCGTATTAGCCATTGCTGTTCCGGGATGCAGTGAATATACGCGTAAGCAAACCGATGAAATTACAGAATGGGTAAAGCGTCCGCAGATTGGCATGCAGGGAATGGTAACGATTAAATGCAATGCAGATGGCAGTTATAAAAGCAGCGTAGATAAATTTTATACCGAAGATAAATTAAAAGCCATCGCAGCTTCGGCAGGCGCAGCAGCAGGCGATCTGGTTTTGATACTAGCAGGACGTGAAGAAAGAACCCGTAAAGCCACAAGCGAATTGCGATTAGAAATGGGCAAGCGTTTAGGTTTTAGAAAAGACGATGAGTTTAAATTATTATGGGTGATGGATTTCCCACTTTTTGAATATGCAGAAGAAGATAACAGATGGGTTGCACGTCACCATCCCTTTACTTCTCCAAAGCCCGAAGAAATAGAGATCATGATTAATAATAATCCATTGATCGAAAACGCCGATAAATATCTTGAACACCCTTATTCCAATATTAAAGCCAATGCATATGATATGGTGTTGAACGGAAACGAAATTGGTGGCGGGTCTATCCGTATTTATCAAAGAGCATTACAGGAAAAAATGTTTGCTGCCTTAGGTATGAGCGAAGAAGAAGCCAATCATAAATTCGGATTCCTTCTGGGAGCATTTGAATATGGTGCGCCACCACATGGAGGGCTGGCATTCGGATTCGACCGACTTTGCGCCATCTTGGGTGGAAGCGAAAGTATTCGCGATTTCATCGCATTCCCTAAAAATAATAGCGGCAGGGATGTGATGCTAGACGCTCCAAGTAGTATTGATGAAAAACAGTTTACTGAATTGCAGATTAAATTAGACATTAAATAAAATTATATACAATAAAAATTCCTAGATTTTCTTTAGAATTTCTATCTCTTTTAAATATTTCTACATTTTTATCAGAATTTTTAGACATTTTCTAAGCTTATTGTCTTTTAAATCGTTTTTATACTTAATTTAGGAAAGTTGCTTGTCAAGCCCTAAACGGCTGGCATGCAACTTTTTTTTTGTAACTGACCATACAACTGAATGCTTATGAAGGGCGAAACCCTCTTTAACCAATATCCCACAGTATCGCATATCTGGGATGAAATGAAATGCTCTGAAGGCATTAGAAAGCAGTACAATTCTATTTATGAAGCGGGTAGAATTTTAAATCTAAACGACCTAGAACAGAAACACAAACTGGCGGGCGAATTGTTCATGAGTCAGGGTATTACTTTTACGGTGTATAGCGAAAACGAAGGCATCGAAAGAATTTTCCCTTTCGACATTATTCCCAGAATCATTACCGGATCGGAATGGGACCATATCGAAAGAGGTATCAAGCAAAGACTAACCGCTCTGAATTTATTTTTAAAAGATATTTATAACGATCAGCAAATTGTAAAAGACGAAATTATTCCTGCAGATCTGATTGCATCTTGTCCGCATTTTACAAGAGAAGTATTTGGCATACAGGTACCATTCGATATCTATGTACATATAGCAGGCATCGATTTAATAAGAGGTGATGATGGTACTTTTTATATTCTCGAAGATAATTTAAGAACCCCTTCCGGCGTATCGTATATGATGGAGAATAGAGAAGTTACAAAACGAATTTTCCCGAACCTGCTGGCCGAAAGTAATGTGCGCATGATTAATAATTATCCCTTAATCCTGCACGATAATCTAACTTCATTAGCACCACGACAAATTGAAAATCCCACAGTAGTGTTACTTACTCCGGGCATTTATAACTCTGCCTATTTCGAACATACATTTCTTGCACGTCAGATGGGGATACAACTTGTTGAGGGCAGAGACCTGTTGGTGGATGATCATAAAGTGTATATGAAAACTACAGCCGGACTCAGGCAGGTGGATGTAATTTATCGAAGAATCGATGACGAATATCTGGATCCGCTGGTGTTTAGGCCCGATAGTGCGCTAGGTGTTCCCGGACTGATCAGTGCTTACAGAAAAGGGAATGTGGCAATTATTAACGCACTGGGCAATGGAGTGGCCGACGACAAAGCTGTTTATGCTTATGTACCTGCAATGATCAAATACTATTTAAACGAAGAAGTGATTCTTCCGAATATTCCTACTTATCATATGAATAACGACGAAGAAAGAGAACATGTATTTGCCAACATGCACAAAATGGTGATTAAAGAAACCAATCAATCCGGCGGCTATGGAATGGTAATGGGTAATAGTGCATCGGATGAAATGATAGCAAAAGCAAAAGAAAATATTCTTGCTAATCCGAGAAGTTTTATTGCACAACCAATTATACAATTATCTACTGTTCCATGTTTGATTGACGGGAAATTACAACCAAGACATGTAGACCTGCGACCATATGCACTATGCGGACCGAATGGTATTCAAATTGTGCCAGGAGGCCTTACACGAGTGGCATTGAGAGAAGGATCGCTCGTTGTAAATTCCTCGCAGGGAGGAGGCAGTAAAGACACTTGGGTAATTGATATGCCTACTGCCTGATGAGAATTGAAAACAAATTGATCAACAACTGAATTTAATATCATGCTTAGTAGAATTGCTGACTCGCTATATTGGCTACACCGTTATATGGAACGCGCAGACGGGATGTTACGTTTAATGAAAACAAGTTATATTCTGTCTTTTGATAAAGTACAAGCGGGCAGTATGACCTGGGAGCCTGCGTTGAAAATCTTTACATCCATTTCGAGCGAAGAAATTGAACATTTAAAAAAAGATAATTATGCGGCTTTAAAATATTTGCTGACAGATACGAAAAATCAGAACTCCCTAAAAGTAATCATTACCCGCGCAAGGGAGAACGCAAGAGGAGTGCAGGATCAGATTACCAAAGAAGTTTGGGAACAGGTAAATCAGATCTACCATCAAATTAATAAGCCCGGAATTAACGAACGTTTAAAAGGACCTGAAGCCATTGAGATCATTGATAGTTTCATTAATTATAGTGACCAGTTTTGCGGAATAGCCGACAGCACCATGCCGCGTGGAAGCGGATGGAATTATATGAATCTTGGAAAGTATACCGAACGTTGTTTATTAACAGCCGAGTTTACCTATTCGTTTTTCAAGAAAAAAGATTTTGAGTTACACGAAGAAGAAGATATCATTTATTGGAGAAGTTTATTATTAGCTTTATCGGGTTATGAATTGCATTTAAAAAATTATAGCAATCAAAATCACAACTATAATGTTTTAAACCAATTATTATTCGATAAAAACTTCCCGCGCTCACTTTATTATGCTTTGGACAGGGCAAACAAATATTTATCCGATATTGCAGCCTCTAACCCTGTAGAAGGCAGCATTCAATTGATCAGGTCTTTTGGAAGACTATATAGTAATGTAAAATTCGGTGATCTGGAGATGGTAGAAAAAGAGGGGTTAGAAAAGTACCTGATTTATGTACGAAAAGAGTTGAATGGTTTTAGCCGCGAGTTGGGTAGAACATACTTCTCCTATTCTTAAACAAAAAAGAATGTCAGTTTTTACGATACACCACATCACGAAATACGAATACGACAGGCCGGTAAAAGAAAGCGTGAACGAAATCAAGGTATTTCCCTATCCATCATCCGATCAGGAGATACTAATGCAGGAATTGATCATAACCGATCAGCCTGATATTTTTGTATTTGATGATTATTGGGGTAATAAAACAGGGTCTTTCAATCTGCTTTCCCCCCATAAAGAGTTAGTGATCGAGAGCAAATTAAAAGTAAGAACTGCGAGTCTGTTAGAGCCAGATTTTAGCATTCCATCTTATACCAGCGAGTTACCGGGTTTAATTGGAACCGACCTTCATTTATTGCAGTTAGTAAGAACATCGGCACCCAAATCGATCAACAAAATGCGCGAATATGTATCCAGCTTTTACGATGCGGGCAAACCAATTGCTGAGATCGTAAAAGACTGTTGTGCATTTATTTTTTCTGATTTTACTTATATCAAGGGCATCACCAATATAGAAACAACAGTAGACGAAATTGTTGCTCAAAAAGCAGGTGTCTGCCAGGATTTTGCGCATGTAATGCTTGAGTTACTCCGCATGATTGGTATTCCTTCGCGATATGTGAGTGGATATATTTGTCCAAACAAAAACGGCATGCGGGGCGAGGGAGCTACCCATGCATGGGTAGAGGCTTTTATTCCCCACTATGGATGGATCGGCATCGATCCCACCAATAATGTGTGGGCAAAAAACAATCACGTAAAATTGGCGGTGGGAAGAGATTTTTCAGACTGCACACCGGCTAAAGGAACTTTTAAAGGACCAGCCAAACAATCACTCTCTGTTTATGTTTCTGTGGGATACGAGGATGGTCATGTTTTTGAGGAAATTACCGACGTTAGGTTACAGAAACAGGCTGGCGCTGACGATGCTGAATTAATTATTGATAACTTTGCGGGACAACAACAACAGTAATTCTCATTTAAAAAATGAAATGTAACTCGATACATGAAACAATTTACTTTATTCAGGATACTCAGCTATATTCTTCTTCCCTTTGCCATCTTCTTCGGATTCATGGATTTCTTTTTTATTGCCAGTGCCTTTTCAAATCCCTCTATATTTTTCTTGGCCTTTTTAATAGCCGGTTTTTGTATTTATACTTTTTCGAATTTAATTTTTCTTACAAGGCATATTGATACCGGATTACACGCGAAGCCTAGTTTAAAAGATTGGATCAAGGTTAATGCCTATGCCACACTAGTATTGGGTTTTATGTTTTTAATAAACGCTATGGGGATTTATCTAATGCCTGATACTACGTTAAGAACTACCATTTCTAAATTTCTTGATGAAGTGCCCAATCTGCCGTCGCAGATGAATGTTGCCATCTTCATTAAAATATTGCGCGGTGTTTCATTTTTCTTGTTTTTCTTTTCTATTTTAACGTTGGTGCAGGTTTTTATGAGTTTAAAATTGCTAAAACAATTTGCCCATCTTTTCTCTGCCGAGTTGCCGAAAGAATAAATAGTTGTTCAGGCAAATTCAAAAAATCTTACCGTTTTTTTGTACTTTACTATGGTGAATCAGACAGCTCCTTTAGCAGAGCGAATCAGACCTGTAACACTGGATGATCTTGTTGGGCAGGAACATTTAACAGGTAAGGGTTCGATACTTAGAACAGCCATTGAAAATGGCAGGATACCTTCTATGATTTTATGGGGGCCGCCAGGAGTGGGTAAAACTACCATTGCCCATATCATTGCCCATACTATGCAACTCCCCTATTTTCAACTGAGTGCTATCAGCAGTGGTGTAAAAGATATCAGGGAAATCATTGAAACCGCAAAAGAGCATTCGGGAGCTATCTTGTTTATAGATGAGATACATCGATTCAATAAGGGCCAACAGGATGCTTTATTGGGGGCTGTAGAGAAAGGCATTATCACGCTTATTGGAGCTACAACAGAAAATCCTTCTTTCGAAGTAAATAGCGCCTTACTCAGCAGGTGCCAAGTGTATGTATTGAAGGCTTTAAATAATAACGACCTGATAAAACTTTTGCAGCAGGCCATTAAAAAAGACCTGCTCATTTCCCAGTTGCAAATTTCGTTGAAAGAAACAGAAGCAATGATCCGGATATCGGGAGGCGATGCCAGAAAATTATTGAATCTTTTTGAGCTGGTAATTCAGTCGCTTCCTAAAAACGCTTTGGAATTTACAATTACCGATGATTTTGTAATGCAGGTAGCTCAGAATAAAATTGCATTATACGATAAACAAGGCGAGCAGCACTACGATATTATTTCTGCTTTTATAAAAAGTATGCGTGGCTCTGATCCGAATGGAGCTTTGTATTGGTTGGCAAGAATGATTGAAGGCGGGGAAGATGTAAAATTTATCGCCAGAAGAATGCTCATATTTGCGAGCGAAGACATTGGCAATGCCAATCCCAATGCTTTACTATTGGCCAATGGATGCTTTGATGCCGTTAGCAAAATCGGATATCCCGAAAGTCGCATCATCCTTGCTCAGTGTGTTACTTATTTAGCCAGTTCACCCAAAAGCAATGCTGCAGTGGTGGCCATCATGGAGGCACAGAAAGCGGTACAGCAATATGGCGATCAACCAGTGCCGCTACATATTCGCAATGCACCAACTAAACTCATGAAGGACATGGATTATGGAAAAAATTATCAATACTCGCATTTGGGTGAGGGTAATTTTATTGTGCAAGAATATTTGCCTGCACCATTAGTTGGGAAGCGTTTCTATGAACCCGGAAACAACGCGCGAGAAAACGAATTACGCAAATTTTTGAAAGAACGCTGGAAAGACAAATACAATTATTAAGTCAAAAATTAAAATTCAAAAGTTAAAGAGAATAAATATTTTTTATCCTTCTCAGATTTTGATTTTTGAATTTTAATTTTTGACTTTCTTACTCTTCATCGGAACTAATCGCTCTGAAACCTTTTCATCCTCTGCTCCACGTAATCCACCTTCGTGGTATTCTGCGTCTTCGTTTACATCCCACAAATCGTATAACTCCTTACCCGCAATAATATTTTTTGCTGCAAGCATTGCAGTCATCATACTATGATCCTGATTATTGTATTTGTGCATTCCGTTACGACCTACCAAATACAGTCCTGGATAGGCTTTCAGGGCTTCACGCACATCATCTACATTTTGTTTATAGTTCTGATCGTAAACAGGATATGCTTTTGGTTGGCGAACTACGTATCCATCAACAACTGCAGATGCTTTTGTTAATCCAATTTGTTCTATTTCTTTTTTACCAAGGTTGATTAGTGTTTCATCCGAGCTGGTCCAAAGGCCATCGCCTTCAAAACAAAAATATTCCAAACCATAACAAGCCATTTCGGGGTCTGGTACCATATAAGGACTCCATGATTTAAAATTTTGTACCCTGCCCACTTTTACACTTGGGTCGTGAATATAAATCCAGTTATCGGTAAAAGCGTCTTCGTCTTTACAGATCAGTACTACCGTAACAAAATCGCGGTAGCCCAGTTCTTGTGAGGAAGCAAAAGATTTTTCAGGAAATTTAGGTGCTACATTCGGAATCAGTTCGCGCATCGGTGCCGAAGAAAGCACATAATCAAAATCATCGAATATTCTGTTATCAGATACATGCACTGTCCATTTACCGTTTGCTTGTGCAATATCTTTTACTCCTGTATTCATCTCCAGTTGAACACCCATCTTCACGCATTTTTCGGCACACACTTCCCACATCATACCCGGGCCTTTTTTAGGATAGCGAAACGAATCGATCAGGGTTTTAATTACTTTATCTTTTCCGCCTGATGCTTTTGGCTTGAATAAAGCATTCCAAATAGCGCTGCTAAGCGATAAACCTTTGATGCGTTGTGCAGCCCAATCTGCAGAAATTTCATTACAAGGTATACCCCATACTTTTTCGGTATAGGTTTTAAAAAAAATATTGAACAAGCGTTTACCGAATTGATTGGTAACCCAGTCTTCGAAATTGGTAGGATTTTTTACAGGAAATAGCTTGGCCCTTACATAACTCATCACACATAAGAAACTTTCCCAAATTCCAAGTTTCATTAACGCTTCAAAAGCCACTAAAGGATAGGAGAAAAATTTATTGTTATAATAAATACGTGAGCTTCTTGGCCGCTCTAGCATTTCATCTCCTAAAATTTCTGTCCAGAAATCTTCTACTTCTTTCGACTTGGAAAAAAAGCGATGCCCTCCGATATCAAAGCTATACCCTTTATAGGTTTCGGTTCTTGAAATACCGCCAACATATTTTGGATCTTTCTCAAAAACAATTACCTGCTGATTTTCTTTAGCCAATAAATAGGCGGCAGTTAACCCAGCCGGACCCGCACCAATTATGGCAACTTTTTTCTGCATAGATTTGATTCAGATATAATAAAACTTGTTTTTACAAGGCTGCAAAGGTGTAAAATAATTGTGGTTCTACCATTAGTTTTGCAGTTTTGCGCATTAATTTAAGATCGAATACTGGCAATTATGACCGAAAATAGCTACCGATGGGAATGCAAACCATTTCAAGAACTAACCGTAAATGAGTTATACAGCATTTTGAGACTAAGGTCCGAAGTGTTTGTTGTAGAGCAAAACTGTATATTTCTGGACCAAGATAATAAAGACCAAAAATGTTTTCATGTCATGGGTTGGGATGGAGATCAGTTGGTAGCTAGCACCAGGCTGGTTCCTAAATCAGTATCCTACCCCGATTATCATTCCATTGGCAGAGTAGTTAGCAGCCCCGCATATCGTGGTAAAGGGGTAGGAAGAGCATTAATGCAATACAGCATCGACCAATACATTCTTTGTTTTGGAAACGAACCTATTAAAATTGGCGCACAGCTTTATCTCAAAAACTTCTACGAGTCGCTGGGCTTTGTTCAAACCAGCGATATTTATGATGAAGATGGAATTGATCATATTGAAATGATTCGTGCTTCTCAAAAATAAAGAATTTATTTAGTCTACCAAATTTATAGACTTTTATTTTTATAATTTTTAACTTTTGGAGATTGTACTGTTTCACACGCCGCAATTATTCTTAGAGAAATAATCCCCATTCATCAACATCGCCATTTCGCTCGAAAGTGGCTACCCAAATTCTGAAGAGATATTTAAATTGTTCAAGAGATTCTTCGATGACCTGCTTATAAGTTTCATCGGACCAACCCATCAGTACAGAGAAATTTATTTGCTCCATCATTTGCCGGCAATTACTTCTGATTAATGCAGCATTTTCCATTTTTATACTAAAAGCATCCACGCTTACTGCTCCAATTATTTTTGGAGCAACGATCATTGCATTTTGATAAATCAAAGATTTAGTTGTAGACTGATTGTTCTCATCGCGCTCGTCTTCCAGGTTTTCTGCAAAAGCAATTACCAGTCCAAACAATTCCCTCCATTGCTTATACACATCGCGTGCAGCCAATATGCCCGGCGCATTTTTCCATGCTTCACCATGTCGATTCATTCGTTTAATGAAACGATTTTCATCCCATTCAGGCAAAAAATTTAATTGCTCTAAATCCATGGCTGTTATTATAATCCCAATTCAATTTTTAAGAATCGGGCAGTGTGACTTTCTTTATTCTTAACCATCAATTCAGGAACTCCTTCAAACAATATTCTTCCACCACCGTTACCACCTTCTGGTCCGAGATCAATAATATGGTCAGCAACTTTAATCACATCCAGATTATGCTCAATCACAAGAACAGAGTTACCCCGATCAACCAACTTATTCAATACATCCAACAAGTGCTGAATATCCTGAAAATGCAAACCTGTTGTTGGCTCATCTAAGATATAAAAAGTTTTTCCGGTATCTTTTTTACCGAGTTCGGTTGCCAGTTTAACACGCTGTGCCTCGCCACCACTAAGTGTTACAGCCGATTGGCCGAGTGTAATATATCCAAGACCAACATCCTGCAATACTTTTATTTTTCGGTAGATATATGGAACCGCTTGAAAAAAATCGCAGGCTTCATCTACCGTCATATTCAATACGTCGCTAATCGATTTACCCTTATACCGGATCTCCAGTGTTTCGCGATTATACCTTTTGCCATTGCATTTTTCGCAGTGTACATATACATCTGGAAGAAAATTCATTTCTATTGTGCGCATGCCACCCCCCTCGCACATATCGCACCTGCCACCCTTTACATTAAACGAAAATCGCCCGGCATTATAGCCTCTGATCTTCGCTTCTGGCACCGCTGCAAATAGTGTTCGTATTTCTGTAAAGAAGCCACAATAGGTTGCCGGATTACTTCTTGGTGTTCTTCCGATAGGCGACTGATCAATTTCGATTACCTTATCGATATTCTCGAGCCCTTTGATACTTTTATACTCCATTGCCGTAACACGGCTATTATAACAATGTTTTGATAAAAGCGGATACAAAGTTTCATTGATCAGGGTTGATTTGCCACTGCCACTAACACCACTCACCACTACTAATTTTCCCAAGGGTATTTGTACAGAAACATTTTTTAAATTATTACCGCTTGCTCCTTTGATCTCCAAAATCTTTCCATTCCCTTTTCTTCTTTCTGTGGGTACGGGAATAGATTTTACACCACTTAAATACTGAGCCGTATCAGAATTACTCAGCAACACTTGTTGCGGTGTGCCCGCTGCTACTATTTCGCCTCCGTGAATTCCCGCTTTAGGGCCGATGTCTACCAGATAATCAGCAGCCATCATAATATCTTTATCGTGCTCAACAACCAAAACACTATTCCCAATATTTCTTAAATTTTGTAAAGCGGTAATTAAACGATGATTGTCTCTTTGGTGTAATCCAATAGAAGGTTCATCTAAAACATACGTAATTCCCTGCAATTGAGAACCAATTTGTGTGGCTAGTCTGATTCGCTGCGATTCGCCGCCACTAAGGCTTCTGGAAGGTCTGTTAAGCGATAAATAGGTTAACCCAACGTCCAATAAAAACTGTACCCTTTCGCGGATTTCTTTCAAAATATCTTTTGCAATAGTGTTCTGTTTTTTACTCAACCTATTTTCAATTCCTTCAAACCAAATGGCCAATTCGCTTAAATTCAAATCGCTCAGCTCGGCAATATTTTTTTCATCTATTTTAAACCACAAACTTTCCTGCTTTAGCCTTGCTCCATTACAACCACCGCATTTTTTAAGCTCCATAAATTGTTCTACCCAATCGCGTAACCCTTCGCTGCTTCCATTACCTGCAAACCACCTTTTTAACATGGGTATAATACCTTCAAATTCTCCCTCGTATGGATTAACGGAAATCATGTCTTGCTCTACCTCAAGATTATCAATACTTGCTCCTTCTGCATTTCCATATAACAGAATATTTAAAGAGGCTGCTGGAAGATCCTTTATGGGTTTGTCGAGATTAATTTTATTTTTCTTTGCCAACGATTCCACACTGCGAAACATATGTGCATCGCGTTGTTCACCTAATGGGGCAATACCACCTTCTCTCACAGTCTTGGAGGAGTCGGGTATAACAGCTTGCAAACTAATCGTATAAACATTACCTAAACCTTTGCAAGTAGGGCATGCACCATATGGAGAGTTAAAAGAAAACGCATTGGGTGAAGGTTCTTCATAACTAATCCCTGTGTCCTCACACATCAACTGTTTGGAATACTGTATTATTTTATTCGTGTCATTGACCAATAAAAACAACAAATCTTTTCCCGTTTTTAAAGTCTGTTGAACACTCTGACTCAATCTGAGTTTCATATCAGCAGTTACAGCAAGCCGATCAATCACCACTTCAATATCGTGGATCTTGTATCGGTCAACCTGTAACTTTGGGTTAAGATCAATCACTTCTCCATCAACCCTTACTTTCAGGTACCCTTTTTTACGAATGTCTTCAAACAACTCTCTGTAATGACCCTTACGTCCTCTGACCAACGGAGCTAATAGCGATATTTTTTTATTTGCA
Source organism: Chitinophagaceae bacterium (assembly GCA_019752295.1). Classification (GTDB taxonomy): domain Bacteria; phylum Bacteroidota; class Bacteroidia; order Chitinophagales; family Chitinophagaceae; genus Sediminibacterium. The sequence continues at coordinate 38,775 of JAIEMK010000006.1, forward strand.
TATTTCTCAAAAATATTTTCAACGATTTCTTCTTCGCTGAATTTTACCATTTTCTTACCTGTGTTATAACTATAAGCTTCTCCCACGCGGGCAAATAACAAGCGCATAAAATCGTACACTTCAGTTACTGTGCCTACTGTGGATCGTGGATTTTTATTGGTTGTTTTTTGCTCAATTGAAATTACTGGACTCAGGCCTGTGATCTTATCCACGTCGGGCCTTTCCATGTCGCCCATAAACTGACGTGCATAAGCACTAAAGCTTTCCATATACCTGCGTTGGCCTTCATTATAAATGGTATCGAAAGCAAGCGAAGATTTACCACTTCCACTTACACCGGTAAAAACTACCAGCTTATTTTTAGGAACGCTGATATCAATATTTTTAAGGTTGTGCTCTCTTGCACCAAAGACTTCGATTAAATCTTCAGATAAAACAGGGTCGATTGTTTGGATTTTTTTTTGCGCCGATATCTTTTTTGCCATGGTGTTTAAAGGGATTCAAATGTACAAACAATGAAATGAGCATAACAAAATTTGTTAGCACCCGAAATGTTGATTCCTGCATTAAATAAAGCCCACACAATAAAACCAAATAACCACTCATAAGTTTTAAAAAAAGGTAAAATTGGAAAAAAATTGATACCAAATTTCCTTTAAAAAATATTTTTCCCGCTAAAACGCTTTCCTGTAAAGGGTTTCATTTAATTCTCTATAACTTCAATAGACTTTTATTTGGAAAATTGAAATATTCCCCATTACCTTTGCATCAGTTCTTTAAGATAACTTATCAAGAAAGGCAGAGGGATTTGGCCCGATGAAGCCTTGGCAACCCATATTATTACTCAATAATATGAAGGTGCCAACTCCAGTATCGTAAATCGATACAGAGATAAGTCAGAGTAAAAGTTTGTGCATTCTTCCCTAACCGGAATAAATATAATTACAAGCTCATCTGACTTACCGGATGAGCTTTTTTATTTTCCGCAAGGATTAAAAGCAATTCAGTAAGTTAGTAATCCTGCCCTGATAAGTTGTTGCAAAGGCGAACATTTATCCATTTTAAAATCAGTAAAATGAGCAGTGCAACAGAACTCATCCACAGCATTCCAGTAGATCCGTTAACAGGTGCTATTTCAGTTCCCATTTATCAAACTTCTACCTTCGTGCAGGAAGCACCGGGAGTAAACAAGGGATATGACTATTCCCGTTCCAATAATCCTACTAGAGCCGTATTGGAACAACTAATTGCCAAACTAGAAAAGGGCAGTACCGGATTAGCTTTCAGTAGTGGGTTAGCTGCAATTGATTGTGTGATTAAATTATTAAAATCGGGCGATGAAATTGTTGCTGTTGATGATATTTATGGCGGCGCATTTCGTTTATTCGGATCGGTATATGCACAATTTGGAATCAAAACAACTTATGTAGACACATCAGATACACAAAAGGTTTTTGATGCCATCACAGATAAAACAAAGTTGATTTGGTTAGAAACGCCTACTAACCCAACGCTGAAAATTTCGGACATTGAAGCCATCGCAAAAATTGCAAAAGCCAGCAATTGTTTGCTATGTGTTGACAATACTTTTGCAACTCCTGTTTTGCAACAACCTCTGGCTCAGGGAGCAGATATTGTAGTGCATAGTGCTACAAAATATTTGGGTGGTCATAGTGATTTGATTGCCGGTTTAGTAGTAGCAAAAGATGCAGCCATCGGCGCGCAGCTTAAATTCTATCAGAATGCCTGCGGAAATATTCTGGCACCATTTGATAGCTGGTTAACCATTCGAGGCATCGAAACCTTACATCTGCGCATCAAACAACATTGTGCAACTGCATTAGAAGTGGCTTTGTGGTTGGAGCAACATCCGTTGATCGAGAAAGTTTACTATCCAGGTTTAAAGACCCATCCAAACCATGGAATTGCAAAAAAACAATCTAAAGGATTTGGAGGTATTATCTCATTCAAATTAAAAGATGATACAGAAGCTGCGGCATTAGAAATAGTGAACCATACCAGCTTATTCAAATTGGCAGAGAGTTTAGGAGGTATCAAGAGTCTGATTTCGCACCCAATGAACATGACGCACAAATCTATCCCGGCCGAAATTCGAAGAGCTTCTGGAGTAACAGATAGCTTAATTAGATTATCCATTGGTTTAGAAGAAGCAGAAGACCTGATTCAAGATTTAGAAAATACTTTTGCACAGATAGGAAAAATAAAAGAAAAGAAAAACGCATTTGCCGAAGCAAGTTTATAACATAAAATAAGTATGGAAACGCATAAAAAATTAACAATCGGTTTATTTGGTTTTGGTGTAGTTGGAGAAGGTTTGTACAAAGTATTACAGCAAACCGAATCGCTCAACGCAAGCATCAAGAAAGTATGCATCAAACACCCGGGCAAAAAAAGAAATGCTCCTGATTCTTTGTTTACTACCGAAAAAGAAGCTCTGCTTTTCGATGAAGAGATCAACGTAATTGTTGAAGTAATTGATGATGCCGATGCTGCATTTGAAATCGTATCCATTGCACTAAGAAATGGAAAAGCCGTGGTGAGTGCCAGTAAAAAAATGATCGCAGAACACCTTCCAGAAATATTGCAATTGCAACAGGAAACAGGCTTACCCTTCTTGTGCGAATCTGCTGCCTGTGCATCTATTCCGGTTATCAGAAACTTGGAAGAATACTACGATAATGATCTGCTCCATTCTATCAAAGCCATTGTAAATGGTTCTACCAATTTTATCCTCACAAAAATGTTTGAGGAAAAATTGGATTTCCAGTCTGCCTTGCTTCTAGCCAAACAACTTGGTTTCGCCGAAAGTAACCCCAAGTTAGACGTAGAGGGTTATGATGCGGTAAATAAATGGACCATCCTATTAAATCATGCTTATGGAATTGTAGAACATCCTGATAATATTTTATTTACGGGGATACAGAATATTCAATTAAGTGATGCCCTTGTTGCTAAAGAAAAAGGGCTTGATATAAAGTTGATTGCACAGGCTAAAAAATTAAAGAATGGGAAAGTGGCTGCATTTGTTTTACCACAATTCGTAAACACGGGTGACCCGCTCTCTTTCGTAAAAAACGAATATAACGGTGTAGTCATTGAGAGTGGTTTCGCTGATAAACAATTCTTTTATGGAAAAGGTGCAGGCAGTTTTCCAACCGCTTCTGCCGTATTGAGTGATATTTCTGCACTTCGTTACGATTATAAATACGAGTATAAAAAACTATATCATCATAAACCACATGAGCTTACATCTGAGTATTATGTGAAAGTATATTTGAGTTTTGATGACTGGAAATTTATTCCCCGCGAAAAATTTGAATGGATTGAAGAATGGCATGCAGAAGCCGAAAGAAAATATCTGGTAGGAGTTTTACACGTAAAAGAACTTATCGGCAGCAGTTGGTGGAAGGAAAATCAAACATCACTTATTTTACATGCCGACCCAATTATTGATAATTTAGACATCATTCATTTAAAAAAGCGAAGTCTAGAGTTGGCAGGAGTAATATAATATTGAACTTAAAAGGGCCTTTACTAGGCCTTTTTATTTTTATATTTGCTGTATTATTTTTCAATAAGCTCAAATGCCGGATCTCTCAATTAAAAATTTTACTTCAGGCGCTTTACTCTCTTCAATATCCGGGGTGGCTCTGATAAGTCTTTCGTTTTATTTTGGCAAAGCCGAGTTTTTTCTGATGCTGAATACCGACTTGGGAAAGCTGGCAGATCAAATTTTTGTATTTGCCACCTACTTAGGCGATGGTAGCATCTGGGTTCCAGTTGCTTTATTTGTGTTGCTTTTCAGAAAAAAATACACCGTCCTTTTACTAGGTTCCATCATCTACTCCACCCTGTTTTCACAAATAACCAAACATTTCTTTTTTCCGGGAGTGCTTCGTCCAACAAGAATGATCAGCGATATGAGTCTGATACATACGGTTCCGGGTGTATATCTGAATACCGTTTATAGTTTTCCCTCGGGTCATACCACCACTGCTTTTACCCTATTTCTTTTATTCTGTTTGTTAATACCAAAGAAATGGATTGTGCCAGTAGGATTTCTCTATGCCTTACTGGTTGGCTACTCCAGAATATATCTGGCACAGCACTTCCCTCTGGATGTAGGTGCAGGAATGTTCGCAGGCCTGATTAGTGTTTATTTTTCGTTAAGACTGCAAAACTGGAAAGATCAGTGGTTCAATAAATCTAAACAAAATTAGTTGTCTGAATTTTCAGTTCCTCTAATCCTTCCATCTCCACTCACCTGCAATTTGTAAGGGTTCTTTTAAATTATTCTTTAACAAAAATTCTTTTGTTTCAGCATCTGTAAAATGTTTGGCAGAAATGATCTTACTATCGGCTATTCCGTATAATAACATGGAGCTGAAACGAACCGTATTTACTATTCCCGCACGGTCTACTAAATTAAACTTATCACAGTCTGCATGATAACAAGGGCCTGAATTATTCGGCAAAACGCCACCGGCACCGCCTGCTGTTGGTACACCTTGCAACATAAACGGTTGGTGATCGCTGTGCAATCCGGCACCGCTTCTGAAAATATTTTTGTAACTAGTGTCAAAGGTTTGCGCAATTGCACCAATGGATAGGAAAAGATCTTTACTGCTTTCGTCCGAACTGGCATATCCCTTCGGATCGTTGGTCATATCATAATTCAGCATATAGCGCAGTTGATTAATTGATTGATCTTTCATCGCAGCATTTACATATGCTTTTGATCCCAGCAGTCCTTCTTCTTCACCCATAAACATCACAAACTCAACAGTGCGCTCGGGCTTTAATTTCAGTGCAGCAAAGGTTCGGGCCATATCTAAAACAGCAAATGATCCAATGCCGTTATCAATGGCGCCGGTTGCCAGATCCCAACTATCAAGGTGCCCGCCTACTACTACTTTTTCGTTCGGAATTGTTTTTCCTTTGATCGTTGCAATTACATTTCTCGCTTTGATTATGCCAGAAAAATTATTCATCTTGATATGGGTGTAGCATTTCGCAGTTTTTAATTCCTCCTTTAATTTCATCCCATCTTCTTTGCCAATGCATACTGCAGGTATCGGTATGAGTTTACCCGTAACAGAAGCAGTACCCGTTAACAGAATGCCTCCATCGGCAGTATTGATTACGATAATTCCAAGCGCACCATATTTTGTTGCAATAGCCGTTTTCTCAGAGCGATGCAAGCCTTTAGTGCCTGGTTTTGATCCGGGTAAAACGCCCAGATAAACCAATGCTATTTTCCCTCTTGCTTTATCGGGAGCCACTAAATAATCTTCTTCCAAACCATTGCCCATATCTACTATTTCATTCGAAACGTCGCTCTTTACCGGGGAATGTGCCAAAGCCACTGATTTAACAGCAACCAAATGATTGGTATCTGCTCCAATTGCTACACTTAAATTACCCCTACTCCAGCTTTCTACTTCAAAAGGCTGATAACGCAGATTGGTAAAACCATATCCTTTCAATAATTGATAGGCGTACTCTTCCGCTTTTTTCCCGTTTGCCGAACCTGTTAAACGATGTCCGATGGTAGTGGTAGCTTCTTTCAGCGTTTCATAAGCCCTTGAGTGATCTAATACTTCTTTATTAATATTTCCGAAAACCGTTTTCCATTCCTGCTTTTCCTGTGCACACACAAATTCAAGGCCGGTAAAAACTAAAAAAAAATAGATGAGGGTAATTTTCTTCATGAGTTAGTTTCTTAAAGAGATTATTAAATAAAGCAGGTTCGCAATTTAATTGTGATTTGCATACGCAGTCAAAAAATGTTATGACAAACCGAAAATTTACACAAAAAAGAGAATCAGCTCTTTACTTGCAGTAACTTTGCACTCTCTAAAACAATTTACTAAAAAGGTTGTTTTATGAGTTAAGATAGGTTATTGAAATATCAAATAATAAATTAAATACAAAATCAATTTATGTCATTAGTAGCAAAAAAAGCTCCCCATTTCTCAGTTGGAGCGGTTATCAACGGTGAAGAGATCATCGAAAATTTTAGTTTAGAACAATATATCGGCAAGAATCATGTAATTCTTTTTTTCTATCCAAAGGATTTTACATTTGTTTGTCCTACCGAAATCCATGCATTTCAGGAAAAACTAGCTGAGTTCGAAAAAAGAAATACAGTAGTGATAGGTTGTTCAACAGATACCGAAGAAACACATCTTGCCTGGTTAAATACATCAAAAGATAATGGTGGTATTCAGGGAGTAACTTTCCCGATTCTGGCAGATGCTTCTAAAACCATTTCGCTGAATTACGGTGTATTAGGTGGTGAATACATTTATAATAGCGATACCAAAACATGGTCGTTTAAAGGTGACCCGATTGCATTTCGTGGTACTTTTCTGATTGATAAAGAAGGTATTGTTCGCCATGAATCGATCAATGATTTTCCTTTGGGACGTAATATCGATGAATACCTACGTTTACTGGATGCACAACTGCACGTTGAAAAATATGGTGAAGTTTGTCCGGCGAATTGGGAAGAAGGACAAGATGCCATGAAAGCAACTCACGAAGGTGTTTCAGAATACTTATCGAAGCATTAATTCATCAGGCGCAAAGCCGTTTTAAAATTGATACTATGTTAATTGAATTACAAGAAGACAATTTGCAAGAGATCGTGAATGCGAACGAAAAAGTAATGGTTCTATATGCTGCAGGTTGGTGTGGTAATTGCCGTTTGATGAAACCAAAATTCAAGCGTTTATCTACAGAAAATGAGAGCACTGCTTTTGTAATTGTGGATGCAGAAAAATTTCCACTTTCGCGCAAATTGGCTGCAGTGAATAACCTGCCAACATTTGCCGGTTTCAACAAAGGAAATTTGGTAAATCAGGTTCAGACCAATAAAGAAGAACAATTAAAAACTTTGATCCATGAACTGAGCATAACAAAAATTTGATCCCAACCGAAATGTTTAAAGGCGAATTACATTTGGCAATTAAAAAACAATAGAAATAATCAAATGAAACTACCGGTAATTAAACAAATTCAGCGTACTTGTTCAGTTGCTGAAATAGAAACAGCAATCAAAGTACTTGAGAATACTTCTGAAGCACTTTCGCTAAAAGAAGAAGAGCTAAATGAAATTGGAGAGTTGATCTCAAATATGTGCGGCGCACTGGAAGTACACGAAATGGTAGCGTCTGGAATGTCGGAGAAAGATGCAGGAAATGCTTTTATGAAAAAAGTATTGGGATCGATCGATCAGAAATAAATAAGAGGGACTGCAATACAGGGTCGGCCAATTGGTCGACTCTTTTGTTGCTAGCTATAAAAGAATAACGCCCCGTATCGGAGCGTTACACATAGGATATTATAATACGATGACGCTATTGTTGCCGCCGTAGATATTGGCACTCAGGCTATCAGCTTCGGGCTCATTTATCCACTCAGTAGCATTTACGCGGTACTTGAATTCGTGCTGTGAATTTTTAGGCAAAGAAACTTCAGCACTAAACGTACCGTCTTTCTTTTTACTCATTACAATGGAATTTTCCCAATCACTGTTCAAGCCTAAGATCTCGATAGTTTCAGCGTTTTCGCCGTTGAAGCTAAATTTTACTTTGCAATAATCTTTTGTCTTGAAATAGGTTTTTTGTACCATTTTATTATGTTTTTTACAACCCTTAATACCTGCATATAAAAAAGGTAACCCAAAAAGACAAACGGTTACACAAAAATAATTATGTTTAATTTTTTAAATATAATACTCAAACAAAGTGCTGATCTTGCCTGTCAAACTGGTAGAAAAGAGTTAGGAAAGCATTTAATTTATTTGTAATGGAGTTAGTTTTTCACATCAAATCGTCCATCTGTTATTCTAATGCTGTCTTTTGTAGCAGGATTGTAACCAGTAAATTCAAAGGTTCCAGCGACAATTCTGGTAGTTCTATCGGCAACTGTTAATATTACTTTTCCTGTGTACTTCGCTGTTGTATAATAATCGATTGTTGCACTTCCATTCCATTTTGCATAGTATCCATAATTATCTGGCCATGTTGCATATGGCATTGGCCAAGTATTTACATTTAGGTAATAGATACCAGCACTATCTACTTTCTTTATATAAATATCTAAAAATGAATCATACCTGGAGGTTTGAATATAAA